>NZ_MVIF01000041.1 GCF_002086675.1 Mycobacterium persicum | reverse complement strand
GCGGCGCCGGCGGCGCCGGCGGGTTCGGTTTGTCGTGCGGCGCGGGTGGCGCCGGCGGTGACGGCGTGTTGTCTTCAGCTGCCGGCGGCAACGGCACGGGTGGTCTCGGCGGTGACGGCGGCGACGGCGCTGACGGAAAGACAGCAGGCGGTCACGGCGGTAACGGTGGCACCGGCGGTATCGGCGGCAACGGCGGGCGGCTGTACGGCAACGGCGGCGCCGCCGGTGACAGCGGCGCCGGCGGGGCCGGCGGCTCGGGCGGCGCCGGTGGTACCGGGGGGGCCGGCGGCGATTTCACTGTGGGCCTGGGCACGGGTGGCGACGGCGGTGATGGCGGTGACGGCGGCGACGGCGGCGAAGGCGGCAACGGCGGCAACGGCGGGGCGGCTGGAACGTCCGGCTTTGGTGGATTGCTCGGACTTACCAGCGATGGCGGCTTCGGAGTAGGTCTTGGCATCGGCCCGCTGGGATCGGGCGGCGCTGCCGGCGCGGGCGGCGCGGCCGGTGCCGCTGGGGCCGCCGGTGTCGGCGGAGCCGCCGGAACCGGGTTGTTCGAGGGCACCGCCGGGATCGACGGCACCGATGGCACTGCCGGCATTGCCGGCAAAGCCGGCCAGCCCGGCCCATCAGGGGCCTCGCCGAAACTATTCTAGATCTGGTCCACCAAAGCTGTTGTAAACCTTGGTCTTTGAAACTCTGACGGTGGCGCCACACGGCGCCCGTCGGCGAACGCCCCGCAGCCATGGCCAACTCGCGGGCCGTGATCACGTTCGGCTTTCCACCACAGAGCGGCTCCGGGATCGATTGCGACCCGCGGAGCCTGGGGCAAGAGGTCAGCCCTCGAGCTTGTAACCGAGTCCCCGCACCGTCACCAAGTGCACCGGATTGGCGGGGTCGGCTTCGATCTTGGACCGCAGGCGCTTGACGTGGACGTCGAGCGTCTTGGTGTCGCCGACGTAGTCCGCGCCCCAGACCCGGTCGATCAGCTGGCCGCGGGTCAGCACCCGCCCGCTGTTGCGCATCAGGTATTCGAGCAGGTCGAACTCCTTGAGCGGCAAGGTAATAACGTCGCCGTTCACCGAGACGACGTGGCGCTCGACATCCATCCGCACTGGCCCAGACTCCAAGATGCCGTCGCTGGATTCGGCGTCGTCGTCGCCGCCGCGGCGAAGCACCGCGCGGATTCGGGCGATCAACTCGCGTGCCGAATACGGCTTGGTCACGTAGTCGTCGGCACCCAACTCGAGTCCGACCACCTTGTCGATCTCGCTGTCCCGAGCCGTCACCATGATCACCGGAACACTGGACCGGGCACGCAACTGCTTGCACACGTCGGTGCCCGACATCCCCGGCAGCATCAGATCCAGCAGCACGATGTCGGCGCCGGACCGGTCGAACTCGGCCAACGCCGACGGACCATCGGTCACCACCGTCGCCTCAAAGCCCTCCTTGCGCAACAGAAATGCCAGCGGATCGGCCAACGACTCCTCGTCCTCCACGATCAACACACTGGTCATCAGCGCCGCTCCTCCTCATTGCTTTGCACTGCATCGTCGTCGGCGCGGGTCATCAGCGCCGCTCTTCCCCGCACGCGGGCGGTACCCCCACCTCATTGCTTTGCACTGCATCGTCGTCGGCGCGGGTCATCAGCGCCGCTCTCCCCCGCACGCGGGCGGTACCCCCACCTCATTGCTTTGCACTGCATCGTCGTCGGCGCGGGTCATCGACTCAGCTCTTCCTCTCGTTGTGACCTGTTGGGTCGCGCGTCGCACGCCCGCAGTTGGTCAGATAGCTCGCCGTCATCACAGTCCGCCGCCGGAATCGACAACGTGAACGTGGACCCGGTTCCGGGTTTACTCCACACGCCGATGCTGCCGTTGTGGTTGGCGGCGACGTGCTTGACGATTGCCAAGCCCAGCCCGCTGCCGCCGGTAGCTCGCGACCGTGCCTTATCGCCCCGGAAGAACCGCTCGAAGACCCGCTCCTGGTCCTCGAGGGCGATCCCGATCCCGCGGTCGGTGACGGCGATCTCGACGTTGTCACCGCGGCGGCGCCGGCTGATCGAGACCAGCGACCCGCGTGGTGAATAGGCGATCGCATTGGAAACCAGGTTGGCCAGCGCGGTAACCAGCAGGGTTTGGTCACCGAGCACCCGTAGCCCGCTGGGCGCGTCGGTACGAACCTCGATGTCGGCAGTGTCCGCGGCCACTTTGTGACGTGAAATCGCTTCGGACACAATGGTATCGACGTCAACGTCGGTCACATTGTGCAGTCCCTCGGCGCCCTGCAGCCGGGACAGCTCGATCAGCTCCGCGACCATGTCGCCCAGTCGATTGGCCTCGATGAGCACCTTCTCAGCGAACCGTCGAACGGTGTCGGGGTCATCCGGCGACGCGAGTAGAGCTTCGGCAAGCAGCGCCATGGCGCCGACCGGGGTCTTGAGTTCGTGACTGACGTTGGCCACGAAGTCGCGCCTGGTCGCCTCCATCCGGGCATAGTCGGACTGGTCATGGACGAAGACCACGACGAATCTGCGGTCTTCCTCGCTCAGCAACCGGGCGTGCCCGTGCACCAACAGCCCGGAGCGGCCGGCCGCACGCTTGGCGGGTGACAGGTCGAACTCGACGTCGTCACCGCCCAGCACCTGCTGCGCGGCCCGCCAGGCTTGGTCGTCGAGCTGCCGGTCGCGCACCAGGCCCAGCTCCCTGGCCCGGTGGTTGAGATAGACAACGTCGCGATGGGCATCCACCACCGCCGCACCCATCGGCATCAGGGCGACGATGCGCTGCAGCATCTGCGCGACGGTGATCCCGGCCCGCTCGGTGGCCGCTTGCTGGCGGCGCCGCGCGACCCGCTGCGACAGGCGGTTTCCCGCCGCAACACCTACGGCCAGCGCTAGCGCGGACAACACCCCGGCCAGCAACAGTGCCGAGAACACAGTCACAAGCAAAATCCTACAAACTCCGGTGAACGCGGCCCTAGCCGAGCGACGCGGAAATCGGACAAGTCACACCAATCGCCTCAGGTGTTCGGCTGTCGTTCACGCGTTGTTCAGCAAACAGCCCTACCGGCGCCGACGATCAGACTTTGGCCGTGCCTTGGCTGGCCACCGCGGCAGCACCGGCGGCTGCGGCCTCCGGGTCCAGGTAGCGACCGCCAGGCTGCACGGGGCGCAATTGGCGGTCCAAGTCGTAGCGCAGCGGAACGCCTGTCGGGATGTTCAGTCCGACGACGTCGTCGTCGGACATCCCGTCCAAATGCTTGACCAGCGCACGCAACGAGTTGCCGTGTGCCACGATCAACACCGTCTTGCCCGATCGCAGATCACCGACGATGACGTCGGTGAAGTAGGGCAGAAACCGTGCGACCACGTCGGCCAGGCACTCGGTCAGCGGGCCACCGCCGATATCGGCGTACCGGGGGTCGGCGTCCTGGCTGAACTCGCTGCCTCTCTCGATCGGCGGCGGCGGCGTGTCGTAGCTGCGCCGCCAGGCCATGAACTGCTCTTCGCCGTAGCGCGCCTTCGTCTCCGCCTTGTCGAGACCCTGGAGTGCGCCATAGTGACGTTCGTTCAGCCGCCAGCTGCGCCGCACCGGAATCCACAGTCGGTCAGCGCGGTCCAGCGCCAGATGCGCGGTGGTGATCGCGCGCCGCAACAATGATGTGTAGAGAACGTCGGGCAGCAAGTCGTGTTCGGCCAGCAGCTCGCCGCTTCGGATCGCCTCGGCCTCGCCCTTTTCGGTCAGGCCGACGTCCACCCAGCCGGTGAACAGGTTGAGGGCATTCCAGTCGCTCTCACCGTGGCGCAGCAGCACCAGCGTGCCAGTGTCTCCCATGCCGGCAAGTTTCTCACGCGCCGTCGCCAGCGTCATCGCCGTCGATCAGATGTGCAAATGCTTGCAGGTTCTTCAGCGATTCACCGCGCGACACCCGCCATTCCCACTCTTTTTGAATCGATGAACGAAAACCCAACTCCAGCAACGTATTAAAGTCCGAGTCCACCGCCTCGAGCACCTGCCCGAGCACCCGGTCGATCTCCTCGGCGTCGACCGACGCCAGCGACATCCGGCCCACCAGGTAGATGTCGCCGACGTTGTCCAGCGTGTAGGCGACCCCGTAGAGCCGGCGGTTGCGGTTGAGCAGGAACCGGTAGACACCCTCGTGGTTCTCGTCCGGTTTGCGGCACACGAATGCCTCGACGCGCACCGAGTGCTCCCCGATGCTCAAGATGGTGTTGGTCTTGAGCTTGCGCTCACCCGGCAACTCCACGACGAGACCCGCCGGCCCGCCATGCGCGCCGGGATGTCGCGAGTAGTTCAGCCGGCTGGCCTGCAGCGCCTGTTCGATCACTTGCGCGACGGTCTCGGCGGCATCGGATGTCACGCGCCCACCCCGCGACGAGCCGTCCAGCGGCGCGGTTTGCGCGCCGCAACCAGGTCACGCACCCGGTGCCGGCGCCCCGCGGTGAAGTCACCGATCGCCCGCCGGTAACTGGCCAGCAGCGCGTCGGTGGTGTGGTCCCACGAGAACCCGGCCGCGTGCTGGGCTGCTGCGCGACTCATCGCCCAGCCCGGCGGGCCGGCACGGCGACGCAGCAGCTGGCCGATCGCGTCGGCCCACCGGTCCACGTCGTGCCCGGCTACCAGGATGCCGGTGATCCCGTCGCGCACCGCGACCGGCAGCCCCCCAACCGCCGCCGCCACCACCGGCGTACCGCAGGCCTGCGCTTCGATGGCCACCAGACCGAACGACTCCGAATAGCTCGGCACCGCGACCAGGTCGGCGGCGTGGAACACGGTCGCCAGATCCGTGCGAGACTGTGGCGGCAGGAACGTCACTCGCTGCGCGATACCGAGTTCGCCGGCCAGCTGCGCCAGTCCCTCCGGCGCGGCCAATCCACTGCCCGACGGCCCGCCGGCGACGACGACGCGCACTCCCTGGAGCTTGGCGACGGCGCGCAGCACGATGTCGGGTGCCTTCAGCGGCTGGATCCGTCCGACGAAGGCCACCACCTGCCCGTCTAGCGGCAACCCCAGAGCGGCCCGCGCCGCCCGCCGGTCGCCCGGTGAGAACACGTCAAGGTCGACACCGGGGTGAACGACGTCAACGCGCGCCGGATCTGCATGATGGATCGAAATCAGTTGTTGGGCTTCATCTTCGGTGTTGACGATGAGCCGGTCCGCCTCGTCGACAACCTGCTGTTCGCCGACCATGCGCAGCGGCGGCTCGGGGGCGTCACCGGCGGCCAGCGCCGCATTCTTCACCACCGCCAGCGTGTGAGCGGTGTGCACCAACGGCACCGCCCAACGATCGCGGGCCAGCCAGCCGACCTGCCCGGACAGCCAGTAGTGCGAGTGCACGATGTCGTAGTAGCCCGGTTCGTGGGCGGCTTCGGCGCGCAGCACCCCGGCCGCGAACGCGCACAACTGGGTGGGCAGGTCGTATTTGTCCAGACCCTCGAAGGGCCCGGCTACCACGTTGCGCACGAGCACGCCCGGTGCCACCTGCACCACCGGTGGATCCGTCGAAGCGGTGGCCCGGGTGAAGATCTCCACCTCGATACCCCGACGGGCCAGGTGCAGCGCGCTTTGCAGCACGTAGACGTTCATTCCACCGGCATCGCCGGTGCCCGGCTGGGCCAGCGGCGAGGTATGCACCGCCAGCAGGGCGACCCGGCGTGGATCTACGTCTCCGCCTAGCCGGGGACTGTCGCTGTGGCGCACACTGTCATCTTTACAGCACGCGTTCCGGAGCCAGGCCCACGCACGGGCATAAGCCGCACTAGGCGAGGGCCCCCGGCTCGGTATCCGGCAGCCGGGTGTCCAGTGCCCCGGCACGACGCATCGCGCCCAACGGGTCGGCGTAGAGCCCGCCCAGCGACACGATGCCGGCCCCGGCTTCTTGCACTCGGTTGCCGAATGCCGTGACCCGGATGTCCCGCGGCGGCAGCACCGAGCATGCGGCGAAGGCCTTCTCTACCTGCTCCATCCCTTCCGGGTACTCGGTGAACGCCTGGCCACCCACCACTAGTTCGTCGGGGTTGAGCAGGTCGCGTAGCAGCGCGACCGATTCGCCGAGCACCCGGGCCCGCTCCGCCAATAGATCGCTGGCCTGTTGGTTACCGGCTCGTGCCGCGCGGAGCAGGTCGGTGACGGCGCCGCTCGAGCCATTGGTGCGGGTAGCCGAGGCGGCTGGAAGGATCCGGAGCCGGCGCGCGGCCACCAACACCGCCTCGTCGCTGACGGTGGACTCGAGCTGTCCGGTGCCGCCGAGCAGCTCGGAGCGGGCCGGCAGGCCCGCGATGGTTCCGGGCCCGCTGGCCGGGCAATGCACCCGCCCGTCGATCACCAGCGCATACCCCACGGTCTCGCGGGCATAGACGTACAGGCTGGTCGACGAGCCCGGCGCGAACCGTCGCATCCCCAGCAGCAACTCGGCACCTGCCATCGCATCCACGTGGGATGCCACCGAAACGGGAAGGCCCAGCGCGTCGGCCAGCACCGGCCCGACCGGTGCCCGCTGCCAGCCCAGCCGGGGGTGATCGACGTGGCCGGTCGCGCCGTCGACGGTGCCACCGATCGCCACTCCGACCCACAGCGCCCGCCGCCGATGCCAGCGCCTCAGGTAGCGGCAGGCACTGTCGGCCAGTGACCCGAGCGCTGCGCCCGCGGGACTGAGCGGTGTCGGCGTCTCGACCGCGTCGAGGGTACGACCGAACAGGTCGGCGGCCACGATGCTGGTCGTGCGCGCACCGATGTGGATGCCCAGCGTCACGAACGGCTCGTGGTTGACCTCCACCGGGACCCGGGGACGCCCGATCGCCCCGGAGACCGCCAAGTCGGCGCGCTCACGCAGCAGACCGGCCTCGAGTAGCGCAATGACCTGGCGATTCACTGTCGCGATGCTCAGCGAGGTGACACTCGCGATGACGTCGCGGCCGACGGGGCCACGTAACCGCACGGCCCGGAAGACGGATGCGGCCGCGGAGTCGGCCAGGTGCAGCGATGGCGGCACCACCTGTCGGTACGGCCGTGTCCGGCCACCACGGGCGGGGCGATGGGTGGTGAGAGTTGTCGAGTGCACTGGCGTCCTTATTCCGAGTTCAACTGACCGGGTTCTTGGCCACGCCTGCTGACGTGAGTCAGGCGCGACAAAGTACGCGGCAACAACAGGCGCCCGCGCAAAGACGCGCGGTCGTCGTGTTGAACCAGGTGCTGCAGTACACACCGAGAATTTAGCACGTTTATTAGAGTGGTCCCGATGACGACTCCCGACGCGCCGAACCGGGTTGCGGTGGTTACCGGCGCCAGCTCCGGTATTGGCGAAGCAACCGCAAAAACCCTTGCGGCACAAGGGTTTCACGTGGTCACGGTGGCACGTCGCGCGGACCGGATCAGCGACCTGGCGGACCAGATCGGCGGCACCGCGGTTGTGGCCGACATCACGGACGACAAGGCCGTGGCGGTGCTGGCGGCGGGACTGAGCCGGGTCGACGTATTGGTCAACAACGCCGGTGGCGCAAAGGGCCTGGAGCTCGTCGCCGACGCCGACCTGCAACACTGGCGTTGGATGTGGGAGACGAATGTGCTGGGCACGCTGCGAGTGACCCGCGCACTGTTGCCCAAGTTGATCGAATCGGGCGACGGCCTGATTGTCACCGTCACTTCCATTGCGGCACTTGAGGTTTACGACGGCGGCGCCGGCTACACGGCGGCCAAGCACGCCCAAGGCGCGTTGCACCGCACGTTACGGGGGGAGCTGCTGGGAAAGCCGGTCCGGCTCACCGAGATCGCCCCCGGCGCGGTGGAGACGGAGTTCTCGCTGGTCCGCTTCGACGGTGACCAGCAACGCGCGGACGCCGTCTACTCCGGCATGACGCCGCTGGTGGCCGCAGACATCGCCGAGGTGATCGGGTTTGTGGCCTCGCGGCCGTCGCACGTCAATCTGGACCAGATCATCATCCGGCCGCGCGATCAGGCCTCAGCGACGCGCCGGGCTAACCACCCGGACCCGCGCTAGGTTCCGGCGTGCCGGACAAGCTGGGCGCGGTGGACGGCGTGGCCGGCGCGGTGACCGGGATCTGTGTCCCCGGGGGGCGTGAGGTCGGGCGGGGCAACGCCGACATCGATACCCAGGTGTCCCAGTCCACGGCCCAGTCCCAGATGTCGCCGTCGGCGTAGGACAGCTGGATCGAGCTGCCGGTCACCTCGACCGGGTCACCGTAGATCGCGGTGTGGAAGTACTGCTCGGCGTCGCCGGTCGACAGGTTGATGCAGCCGTTGGTGACGTTGCTGTTGCCCTGCGCGCCCGCGCTGGCCGGGTTCGCGTGAATGAACTCGCCGTTGTTGGAGATGCGCACAGCCCAGCGTTCGTGCACGTTGCTATAGCCGGCCGCCGGGTTGGACATGTAGAAGTCCGCGTATTTCTCGGTCACCACGTGGATCCCGTTGCGAGTGACGTTGCGCGCCTTGTCGGCTTCGCCGTAGCTGCACGGGAAGTCCATGATGACGCCCTCGTCGGTGACGACCTGGATGCGGTGCGAGGTGACTTCGGCCTTGACCACCTGCCGCCGGCCGATCTGGATGTTCAACGAGAAATCCTGCGCGCCATACGCGCCGTCGCCGAACGGCAGCCCGTACAGCTTCGCGTCGACGTTGACGGTGGTGCCCGCCGGATAGTACTCGCGGGGACGCCAGTGCACCCGAGCGCCCTTCGCCTCGTCCGGCAGCCAGGCCCAGCTGCCCTCGACGGGTGGGTTGGTATTCACCGTGAGCGCCCGCTCGACGGAAGCCTTGTCGCTGATCGGCGCGTCGAACTGGATGATGATCGGCGCCGCGATCCCGACGGTCTGACCGTCGGCCAACTGGAAGCCGCCGTCGATCTTCTTCTTGGGCGTGACGGTGGTGAATTTGCCGGCGAGCGGAACCGCCTTGCCGTCATGGCCGACGGCCGCGCCGCTCCAGCTGTAGGTGGTGTCGTAGCCCAGCGGCTCGGTGATGGTGTACACCGTGCGGTCCTGGTTGTAGGTGCCGGCAACGAGCTTGCCGGACGGGTTGGTCAGCGCTACTCGCTGGAACCAGCCGTCGCCGACCTCGACGCTGATCGGGGCGATCGGCAACACGTCGTCGGCGGCGTCGGCCGGCCGGAATGTCAGATGGGGCGCAGCCGGCGGCTTCTTCTCGGATTGCCTGGTGACCCCGCCCGCGCAGGCGGCCAGCACATTGGGCGCTAGCACCCCGGCCCCCAGAGCCATCAAAGCCATGCGCCGGTTGATCGGCCCTGGACTTTGGGGCAAGTTGGAGGTGGTCACGGAAATCAAAGATACCGGGCCAAACCGTCCATAACCGGCTGCAAGCGCCGGCGAACCGGCCGAGGCGACGGCGCGGCGAGCGTATCGGACACGAAACTAGCAGCTATAACCGGCAACCGATCAGGATCGGCTCGGGTTGCAATGTGATACCAAACACATCACGCACACCGTCACGTACCGTGCGGGCCAGTAGCATCACGTCGGCCGCCGTCGCGGTGCCCCGGTTGGTCAGCGCCAGCGTGTGCTTGGTGGACAGCCGGCACGGGGCGGCCTCCCCGGTGAGGGCCGGATCCGGATAGCCCTTGCCGAAGCCGGCGTGCTCGACCAGCCAGCCCGCGGCCAGCTTGACACCGCCAGGCGCCGGATAGTGCGGCACCGGGCCGTCCACCGCCGCCGCCAGCCGTTCGTAGACGTCCGGTGCGACCACCGGATTGGTGAAAAACGACCCCGCGCTCCAGGTGTCATGGTCGGTCGCGTCGAGCACCATGCCCTTGCGCGCCCGCAGTGCCAGGACGGCCGCGCGGACGGTTTGCGGGTCGGCACGCTCGCCGCTGGCCGCTCCCAGCGCCGCCGTCAGTTCGTCGTAGCGCAACGGCGCGCTGCGGCCCGAGGCATCCAGCGCGAATTCCACCTCCAGCACCACGGCCGGCAACCGCAGCCCGTCAGCCTGCTTGAGCACGCTGGTGCGGTAGCCGAAGCCCAGCGTGGCGGCCGGTACCCAGTGCACCTGGCCACTGCTGCGGTCCAACAGCCGTACCCGGCTGATGACGTCGGAGACTTCCACGCCGTATGCCCCGACGTTCTGCACCGGTGTCGCACCGGCCGATCCGGGTATCCCCGACAGGCATTCCAACCCGCCCAGACCGTGGTCGATGGCCGTGAGCACCACGTCGTCCCACACCGCGCCCGCCTCGGCGCGCACCAGGTTGCCGTCGACGGTGATGCCGGTATTGGCCAGCCGCACCACGGTCAGGTCGGCCACGGTATCGCCGATCACCACATTGGATCCACCAGCAAACACCAGCACCGGCTCACTGTTTTCGGCTCGGACCTCGGCGTCCAGCTGGCGCAGCACCGCTACCACCTGATCGCCGGTGGCGCAGGTGATTACGCGCCGCGCGACGGGCCCTACCCGCAACGTCGTCAAGGGAGCCAGCGGCACCGACTCCTCGACTCGCGCGCCGGCAAAGCGTGAACCAATCACGGCCCGTAACGGTAGCCTGACCAGCTATGCCGCGTTCATTCGACATGTCGGCCGACTACCAAGGCAGCGTCGAAGAAGTTCACCGGGTTTTCCACGATGAGGAGTACTGGCGGGCCAGGCTGGCCGAGACCCCGGTCGACGTTGCGACCCTGCACTCGATGCGCGTAGGTGGTCAGTCCGGCGGCGAGGGCACCATCGAAGTGGTCACGCTGCAGACCGTGCACCGGCACAACCTCCCGGGTTTGGTCACCCAGTTGCATCGGGGCGACCTTTGTGTGCGGCGCGAGGAAATGTGGAGTCCGGTGACCGACGGCGTCGCCACGGCATCCATCGCCGGATCGATCGTGGACGCGCCGGCCAACCTATGGGGCACCGCCGTGCTGGCTCCCAACGCCGACTCCGGCGGCGCCCGGTTGTCGCTGCAGGTCACCATCCAGGTACGTATTCCGCTGATCGGCGGCAAGCTGGAGAGCATCATCGGCACCGAACTGCGTCAGCTGGTGACGCTGGAGCAACGCTTCACCACGCAATGGATCGCCAACAACGCCTAGCCATACCAGCGTGAGTGTCGGCGGCTCCTAAGCTGGCCAGTATGCGGATCGCGTTGGCGCAAATCCTCAGCGGCACCGACCCGGCAGCGAACCTGCTCCTGGTGCGTGAGTACGCTAACCGGGCTGTCGACGCCGGCGCCGAGCTGGTGGTGTTTCCCGAAGCGACGATGTGCCGGTTCGGTGTGCCCCTGGCGCCGATCGCCGAGCCCCTCGACGGCCCCTGGGCCAACGGTGTGCGGCGGATCGCGACCGAGGCCGGCATCACCGTGGTCGCGGGCATGTTCACCCCAGCCGACGACGGGCGGGTGATGAACACCGTGGTCGCAGCAGGTCCGGGGACGCCGAATGAGCCCGACGCGCACTACCACAAAATTCATCTTTACGACGCGTTCGGCTTTGCCGAGTCGCGTACCGTCGCCCCGGGACACGAGCCGGTGGTGATCACCGTCAACGACGTGCGGGTCGGTTTGACCGTTTGTTACGACATCCGTTTCCCCGAGCTCTACACCGAGCTGGCCCGGCGCGGCGCTTCGCTGATCGTCGTGTGCGCATCCTGGGGTTCGGGTTCCGGCAAACTCGACCAGTGGACCTTGCTGGCCCGGGCCAGGGCGCTGGACTCCACGAGCTATGTCGCCGCGGCCGGTCAGGCCGACCCCGGCGGCACGCTCACCAGCTCAGGTGCGCCCACCGGCGTGGGTGGCAGCCTGGTGGCTTCGCCGTTAGGGCAGGTGCTGGTGTCGGCCGGAGCCGAGCCGCAGCTCCTGGTCGCCGATATCGATGTCGAGAACGTGACCGCAGCCCGCGACAGTATCGCCGTGCTGCGCAACCATTCAGACTTCGTTCACATGGATAGGGCACAATCGCTTAAGTGACGAACCCGCAAGGGCCACCCAACGAGGGCCCGTCGACATGGTCGCGTCCCAGCAATCCAGGTTCCCTTGGCCGGCCTCCAGCGCCCACAGATCCCTCCGGCGGACAATTGCGTCCCGGCGGGCCCGGCGCCCCTGCCCAGGATCCGGCCACTCAGGCCGGACCCGGTGCCGGCCAGACAACCCAGCCGACGGAGCACTTGGCTGCCGCCAACGCCGATGCACAGCGACCCGGGCCACCGCCGGCGGCCGGGGCCGCCGCCAGGACCACTCCGATTGCCAAGCCGCAAGACGACGCCGAATCGGGAGCGCCTAAACGGAAACGCCGCTGGCGTCGGGACCCGTTGTCGATCTTCCTCATCCTGATCATCGTGTTCTCGCTGGTCGTCGCGGGGCTGATCGGAGCCGAGCTGTACGTCCGCCACGAAGCAAACACCAAGATTGCCGAAGCGGTGGCGTGCGAGGTCAAGGACAAGGCCAGCGCTTCTTTCGGTGTGGCCCCGTTGGTCTTGTGGCAACTCGCGACCAAGCACTTCACCAACATCACGGCGGAGACAGCGGGCAACCAGGTTCGCGATGCCAAGGGCATGAAGCTGCAAATCAGCATTAGAGACGTCCAGCTCAGAGACACCCCCAACTCCCAGGGCACTGTGGGTGCGCTCGATGCCACCGTCACGTGGACGTCTGTGGGCATCAAGGAATCGTTCCAGAATGCGATACCGGTGCTGGGTCCATTCGTTTCCAACACCGTGACGACCCATCCCAGAGACGGCACAGTCGAAATGAAGGGCTTCCTCGACAACATCGTGGTCAAGCCGCAGGTGACCGGATCCGGACTGCAACTGCCGATTGTCACGTTCAACGCGCTGGGCTTCACGCTGCCCAAGGAGTCAGTGCAATCGATGATCGACGACTTTTTCAGCAAGCTGACCAAAGATTTCCCGTTGGGCATTCATTGGGACAGTGTGCAGGTCACCGATACCGGTGTGGTTGCTCACCTCTCGACCCGCAACGCCACCATCCCCGCCGGCGGCGAGCAGGATCCCTGTTTCGCCAACCTCTGAGGCCCGTCAGTCGGGGCTGAGCCCATCGAGAACCGAACGGGTTGCGGACAGGCCGAGTCGGGTGGCGCCGGCCTGCAGCATGGCGACGGCGTCGGCGGCGGTGCGGATGCCGCCACTGGCCTTGACCCCCAGCCGATCGCCGACGGTGTCGGCCATCAGTGCGACGGCGGCCACCGTCGCCCCGCCCGCGGGATGAAAGCCCGTCGACGTCTTGACAAAGTCGCCGCCGGCGCCTTCGGCGACCCGACATACGGCTCTCAGCAGGTGTTCCCCCGCCCGGTCCAACAGCACCGCCGACTCGACGATTACCTTCAGCACGGCCCCGGCCGTCGCGTCGCGCACCGCCTCGATGTCCGTCCGCACCGCATCCAGGTTTCCGGCCAGCGCAGCGCCGATGTCGATCACCATGTCGATCTCGGCTGCCCCCGACACGACGGCCTGCGCCGCCTCGTGCGCCTTGACCGCCGACAGGTGCTTGCCCGACGGGAAACCCGTCACCGCGGCGATCCGCACGCCACCGGCGCCGAGCGCGGTGCGCGCGGCCGGCACCATCGACGGCGAGACGCATACCGCGTAGACGCCCAGCTCCGCCGCCTCGGCGACCAGCGTCGTCACATCGGCCACCGTCGCCTCGGGCTTGAGCAGCGTGTGGTCGACCACCGCCGCCAGCTGACGTCGGGTCGGCGGGCTCGGCATCAGAACTGCTCTTCGGCGCCACCCGGGTTACACCGGGAGGCAAGCATCTGCTCGTCGTCGACGACCGGGCGCCACGGCTCGAGATTCCAGCTGATCTTCCCGGGTTCAGCGGCCTCGGCTAGCTGCCAGTGACAGTCGAACTGCGCCCGCATGCCGGGTGTGTCGGCGTCGGGGGCCAGGCCGAGTACCTCCGCCCAGGCCTCGTCGGCGGCTGCGGCGCTGCTGCCGGGGTCGCGGGAAGCCGCGCGCCCGGATGGCGTCGGGTAGACCCGCAGGCTGCTCAGGCGCCCCGAATATGCCCACTGGGTGTGGTCGACGAACGGCGGCGAATATACCGGGCCTGACGGGTCGGCGACGCCGCTACCGGAGCCGGCTTCGGCGGGAACAGCGCACAGCATGCCGACAAGCACCGCTGCCGGCGCGGCCACCAGGGCTTTCATCCGGTCAGCGGGACTTACCCTGGATTTCCAGAAGCTTGGGCCGCACGTCGACCAGATAGACGCCGGCCGCGCATGCGGCAATTGCCATCCCGAGCACGCCGAAGACGAAACCGAGGATGGATGTCAGCGCCACCGCCGCCCCAAGGATCACCAACCACACCGGCTTGGTCAGCTTGTCTGCGGCGGTATAGGCGTCTGGCCGCTGCAGCGCCGCATGCACAAACGCATACACCGCCGTCACCAGGACGGCGATCTGCAAGACCAACATGACGGTACCCACAAGGTGGCTCACGCTTAAAGAGTATGCGGGCAGCGCCCAAAACGTCGACTCCGAGTCGCCCAACGGGGCGACTCGGACCCACAAAAACGTCGACTCCGAGTCGCCCAACGGGGCGACTCGGAGTCGAGTCGAGGTCGCCGGCTTACTTTTGGGTGACCTTCTTGGCCGGCGCCTTCTTGGCAGGCGCCTTCTTGGCCGGCGCCGCCTTCTTGGCCGCAGCCGGGGCCTTCTTGGCCGGAGCCTTCTTACCGGACTCCGCCTTCTTCGGCAGCTCGATGCCGACCAGCTTGGCGGCACGCTCACCGACGGCGCGGGTCTGCGAAGCGACGGTGCCCAGCGCCTCCTGGGTCAGCTCGACGGCCTGGTCCACGTAGCCCTCGGCACGCGCCGACGCGTCCTCGAAGACCGGCTGGCTGCGCAGCCGCTCAAGAGCGGCCTCGCCGCGCTGGACCAGTTCGTTGTACCGGTTGGTGGCAGCCTCGAGGTAACCCTCGGCAGCCTTGCGCAGCTCCTCGGCGGTGAAACGCTCGCGGAGTTCGCTGAACTGCTCGGGAAGGTCCTCCTGCAGCTTGGTCAGGCGGGCGCGACTCTCCTCGACGCGGGCCTCAACGCGGGTACGGGTGTCGGTGCGGGTCTCTTCGGCACGCTCGCGCAGGTTGGCGATCAAGTCGTTGACGGTGGCCAGAGCCAGATCCGCGGCACCAAGCGCGGCGAGCAACGGAGCCCGCAGGTCCTCGATGTTCGGGTTTTCAGCCATGGTATTTCCTTTCATCAATTGTTTCATTATTGGTGTTATTGCATCGTGATATGAAGTTGGAGCAAGCGTCGGCTCCTCTGGCGGAGTAGTCAAGACCCGCGGATTGACCTGGCACGCGACTTGCTGAAGACCTCCTGATGTGTCGGGTCGGGTTGGTGATCGAGTTCGTCGTCCGGGCCGCGTAATCGGGTCGCTCAGGCGGCTGGCCTGAAACAGAATTCCCCGTCCCTCTTGTGTTGCCCGGCGGCCGTCGATCTAGACCTCACCTGACGTCGGATCTGACGGCCGACACGCTGATCATTCGTCAATGTCGGATGGGCTCGAACACTCCTCACGGGTGGATTCGTTCTGATGGGTGAATGCGGCGTAGATATCCAGCAGAATCTGCTTTTGACGCTCGGTGATCGCCGTGTCGGTGATGATGGCGTCACGAACTTGGCTGGTCTCGCTGGGCTCGAGAATCCCGGCCCGCACGTAAAGAACCTCGGCGGAAACCCGTAGCGCCTTTGCGATCTGGGCCAGGACGTCTGCCGACGGCTTACGCAGGCCACGCTCGACCTGGCTCAGGTACGGATTGCTGACACCGGACCGTTCGGCGAGTTGCCGCATCGAGACCTGTGCCGTTTCGCGTTGTGTCCGGATGAAGCTGCCGATGTCGGAGGCTCTGGAAGTCACACTGGACACCTTCGCGCCGAACTTCTCCTCCGGCGGCATGGGTGTGCTCCTTACCTGCTGTTTGATCTTGACGCACTCAGGGTACGGACAGGTGCTTGCTTTTGCAAGCGCTTGTTAGCACCTAGAAGAACAGCTGAGCGATGGCGTAGATGGCCAGTCCCGCCAGCGCGCCTACCACGGTCCCGTTGATCCGAATAAATTGCAGGTCGCGCCCCACATGTAATTCGATTCGCCGACTGGCTTCCTCCGCATCCCAACGTTCAATCGTGTCGGTAATGATCGCTGTGATCTCCACCCCATATTGCGAAACCAGGTGTTGGGCGGCCCGAACCATCCAGTCGTCGACCTTGTCGCGCAACTCGGCATCGTCGCGCAGTGATTCGCCGATCCGGATCACCGTGTCGGCGATCCGGGTGCGCAAGCTGCTGGACGGGTCGTCGACGCCCTCGAGCACCAGCCGTTTGAGCGTCTTCCACGCCGCTGCGGCGGCGTTGGCGACCTCATCGCGCGCCATCAGCTGCTCTTTGACCGCATCGGCGCGCGCGATGGTGGCCGGGTCGTTTTGCAGGTCGTCGGCGAACTCGAACAGAAACCGGGTCGCCGACCGGCGAAGTTCGTGATCAGGATTTCGGCGGACCTTGTCGGTGAAGTCCATCAATTCACGATGGATGCGGTCGCCCACCAGATGGTCGATGAATCGTGGCGACCAGGTCGGCGAATCGCGTTCCACGACCCGCTGAATAACCACCCCGGCGTTCAGCGACCACTGAAACGCGCGGTCGGCCAGCAGCTGGATCAGCGCCTCCTGCCGGTTCTCAGACAGCACCGTCTGCAGCATCCGTCCCACCGGTGGGCCCCACTGCGGCTCGGCGATGCGGCGCATGATCATGCGGTCGATCAGCTGGTGGATCTCGTCGTCGTTGAGCAGCTCCACCAGTACCCGCAGCACCGTGGCCGTCTCGGCCGCCACCCGACGGGCGTGCACGGGATCCGACAGCCACTTTCCCAGCCGGCTGGGCACTTGCGCGTCGCGCAGTTTGGTCTCCACCACCGGTCCGGACAGGAAGTTCTCCCGGACGAAGGTGCCCAGGCCCTCACCCAGCTGGTCTTTCTTGCGCCTGATGATGGCGGTATGTGGGATCGGAATGCCCAACGGATGCTTGAACAACGCAGTGACGGCGAACCAGTCGGCCAGTGCGCCCACCATTCCGGCCTCCGCGGCCGCGCCCACGTAGCCAACCCACAGCGGTGCGGCGCCGTCCGCCTGCGCCCACCTGCAGACGAGGAACACCACCGTGGCGCCGAGCAGAAAACTCAACGCCACCAATTTCATCCGCCGCAGCGCCCGCCGGCGCTCGGCGTCCGCCTTCGGATCGGCTCCGGCGAACGACTCAGCCAGGGACGGCCGGCGCATCCCGGCCGGCGGCGTGCCCACCTCAAGCCTCGGCGGCGAACCCGACGCGTCGACTCTGTGTGCCACCACACCATCATCCGCTATCGCGGTGACCAGTTAGTGTGACGGCACTCTTCGCAGGCTGCACGCACCGGGTGACCGATCAGTCATATCAGCTACCGCACGCCGTAGTATCGACTGCGTCTAGTGAATGGAATCGGCGGAGAGTGACAGAGCATATCCCGGCCGTGGCGGGCAAGACGGATGGGCGCAAGCGGCGCTGGCACCAGCACAAGGTGGAGCGCCGCAACGAACTCGTTGACGGCACCATCGAGGCCATTCGGGTCCGCGGCCGCTTCCTGAGCATGGACGAGATCGCGGCGGAGATCGGTGTTTCCAAGACGGTGCTCTACCGCTACTTTGTCGACAAGAATGACCTGACGACCGCGGTGATGATGCGGTTCGCACAGATTACGTTGATTCCGAATATGGCCGCGGCGCTGTCATCCAACCTCGACGGCTACGAGCTGACCCGCGAAGTCATCCGGGTTTATGTGGAAACGGTGGCGTCCGAACCCGAGCCGTACCGGTTCGTGATGGCCAATAGCTCGGCCAGCAAGAGCAAGGTGATCGCCGACTCCGAACGGATCATTGCCCGCATGATCGCGGTGATGCTGCGCCGCCGCATGCAGGAGGTCGGCATGGACACCGGCGGGGTGGAACCGTGGGCATATCTGATTGTCGGCGGCGTTCAGTTGGCCACCCACTCCTGGATGTCAGCGCCGCGGATGACCAGCGACGAGCTCATCGACTATCTGACGATGCTGAGCTGGAGTGCGTTGTGTGGGATCGTGGAGGCCGGCGGGTCGCTGGAAAAGTTCCGCGAGCAGCCGCATCCAACGCCGATCGTGCCACCACGGCGACCCGTGGAATAGGCTGCCCCGCCAGGGCGGGGGCGCGGTTGGAGGTAGCGGTGCGGGCCCGGTAGCGGCTGCCGCGGCCGTTGCAGGCCGTTCGCAACGGCTAACATGCTTGAGGGGCATCCCGGGGGGAGACCAGGGTGCGCTGAGCCACGCCCTGCGAAGCAGAAAGGCCCGACCGCTATGTCCGTGCAGCTCACGCCGCATTTCGGAAACGTACAAGCCCACTACGACCTGTCCGACGACTTCTTCCGGCTGTTTCTGGACCCGACCCAGACCTACAGCTGCGCATACTTCGAGCGCGATGACATGACGCTGGAAGAGGCGCAGCTGGCAAAAATCGATCTGTCGCTGGGAAAGCTCAAGCTCGAGCCGGGGATGACGTTGTTGGACATCGGCTGCGGCTGGGGCGCGACCATGCGGCGAGCCATCGAAAAGTACGACGTCAACGTCGTCGGCCTGACATTGTCCGAAAACCAGGCGGCCCACGTCCAACAGATGTTCGACAAGTTGGACACCCCCCGCACCAGGCGGGTTTTGCTGGAAGGTTGGGAAAAATTCCACGATCCGGTCGACCGGATCGTCTCGATCGGCGCTTTCGAGCACTTCGGTCGTCAGCGCTACCCACGCTTTTTCAAGATGGCCTACAACGTACTGCCCTCCGACGGCGTGATGCTGCTGCACACCATCGCTCGTCCCACCTTCAAAGACGCCCGAGCGCAGGGGTTGACCCTGACCCACGAAATCGTGCACTTCACTCAATTCATCCTGGCTGAGATCTTCCCCGGCGGCTGGCTGCCAACGATCCCAACGGTCGAAGAGCACGCCACCACGGCCGGTTTCAAAGTCACCCGGGTTCAGTCGTTGCAGCTGCACTACGCGAAGACACTGGACACCTGGGCAGCGGCGTTGGAAGCCAATAGGGAGAAGGCGATCGCGATCCAGTCCGAGAAGGTCTACGACCGCTACATGAAGTACCTCACGGGTTGCGCGAAACTGTTCCGCGAGGGCTACACCGACGTCAACCAGTTCACGTTGGAGAAGTAGCCGACGCGCTCTTTTAGTACGTGTAGAAACCGCGACCGGATTTCTTTCCCAGCTGGCCGGCCTCGACCATCCGCAGCAACAGCGGCGGCGGTCCGTACAGCGGCTCCTTGAACTCCTCGAACATCTTGTCCGCGATCAGTTTGAGCGTGTCGAGGCCGACGAGGTCGGACAAGCGCAACGGTCCCATCGGATGCGACAGCCCGGCGACGACGGCCTTGTCGACATCTTCGACCGTGGCGAACCCGGCTTCGACCATCCGGATCGCCGACAACAGATACGGCACCAAAAGGGCGTTCACCACGAAACCGGATCGGTCGGAGCAGCGCACCACCTGCTTGCCCAGGACGGTGCCGGCGAACTCCTCGGTGCGCGCGGCAGCGGCCTCGTCGGTGACCAGGGTGGTGACCAACTCGACCAGCGGCAGCACCGGGACCGGATTGAAGAAGTGCAGACCCAAGACCCGCTGAGGGTTCTTGGTGGCCGCGGCAATTCTCATGACCGGGATGCTGGAGGTGTTGGACGCCAGCACCGCGTCGGGATCGCTGACGACTCGGTCGAGTTCGGCGAAGATCGCGGCCTTGACGGCTTCGTCTTCGACCACGGCCTCGATCACCAGCTGCCGGTCGGCCAGGTCGTTCAGGTCGGTGGTGAAGGTGAGGTTGCTCAGCGCGCGGTCCCGCTCGCGCTCTGTCACCTTGCCCGCGCTGACGCCTCGCTCCAGCGATTTCACGATGCGGTTGCGTCCTGCCGTGACCAGCGCCTCGTTCGTTTCGAACACCGTCACTTCGACGCCCGCGCGGACCGAGACCTCGGCGATTCCGGACCCCATCTGTCCGGCCCCGATCACCCCTACCCGCTGAATCGCTGCGTCACTCACTGTTACCTCTTCCGAATCGGATTGTCCTGCACCGCAGTAGGCCCCGCCCAGGTTGGCTGGGCAGGGCCTACGCTGTCAACTTCGCCCGCGAGCAGTCGCAGACTCGCATCAACTGCGCAGCAGAAGTGCGAGTCTGCGGCTGCTCGGCCAGCTCAGTGAAACTGGCCCTCTTCGGTCGAACCGGCCAGCGCCGTGGTCGACGACGTCGGGTCCACCGTGGTGGCGATCCGGTCGAAGTAGCCGGCACCGACCTCGCGCTGGTGCTTGGTGGCGGTGTAGCCGCGCTCCTCGGCGGCGAACTCGCGCTCCTGCAGCTCGACATAGGCGCTCATCTGGTTGCGGGCGTAGCCGTAGGCCAGGTCGAACATCGAGTAGTTGAGCGCGTGGAAGCCGGCCAGGGTGATGAACTGGAACTTGAAGCCCATCGCACCCAGCTCCTTCTGGAACTTGGCGATGGTGGCGTCGTCGAGGTGCTTGCGCCAGTTGAACGACGGCGAGCAGTTGTAGGCCAGCAGCTGGTCGGGGTATTCGGCCTTGACACCCTCGGCGAACTTCTTGGCCAGCTCCAGGTCCGGGGTACCGGTCTCCATCCAGATCAGGTCGGAGAACGGCGCGTAGGCCTTGGCACGGGCGATGCAGGGCTCCAGGCCGTTCTTGATCCGGTAGAAGCCCTCGGCGGTGCGCTCGCCGGTGATGAACGGGCGGTCACGCTCGTCGACGTCGGAGGTGATCAGCGTGGCCGCCTCGGCGTCGGTCCGCGCGATGACGACGGTGGGAACACCGGCGACATCGGCCGCCAGCCGCGCCGAGGTCAGCGTGCGGATGTGCTGCTGGGTGGGGATCAGCACCTTGCCGCCGAGGTGGCCGCACTTCTTCTCCGAGGCCAGCTGGTCCTCCCAGTGGGTGCCTGCCACACCCGCGGCGATCATGGCCTTCTGCAGCTCGTAGACGTTGAGCGCGCCGCCGAAGCCCGCCTCACCGTCGGCGACGATCGGCACCAGCCAGTTGTCGACGGAACGGTCGTTCTCGACCTTGGCGATTTCGTCGGCGCGCAGCAGCGCGTTGTTGATGCGACGGACGACCTGCGGCACCGAGTTGGCCGGGTACAGGCTCTGGTCCGGGTAGGTGTGGCCGGACAGGTTCGCGTCACCGGCGACCTGCCAGCCCGACAGGTAGATGGCCTTCAGGCCGGCGCGCACCTGCTGCACGGCCATGTTGCCGGTCAAGGCGCCCAGCGCGTTGACGAAGTCCATCTCGTGCAGCTGCTCCCAGAGCACCTCGGCGCCGCGACGGGCGAGAGTGTGCTCCTCGACGACGTGGCCCTGCAGGGCGACGACATCCTGGGGGGTGTAGGTGCGGGTGATGCCCTGCCACCGGGGGTTGTGGTCCCAATCGTGCTGGATTTGCTCAGCGCTCTTCGGGGTGCCAACCACAGACATTGGACTGCTCCTAACGGTCACTCAATTTGCTGGACTGCTGAGACCACGGCGCGATCGCGACGGTGCCGAAGGCTCAGCTTCACTGGTGTGCTAATCCGACCATGGCACAGCCAGCTAACCTGGTCTACCCATTTCATTTGCCAAGTTCAGCAATGACTTTGGGCGATCTTGCTAATTTTGCAAAGTCGCCGCTCAACTGAACCGTTACAGAACCTACCCGCCAGTAACGGCAAAGTCGCAGGTCAAAGCGCGGATTTGCGGGTAGGGGCCGACGCTAGCGGGCGAAGATGGCTGCGACGGCTTTGGTCTCGTCGCCAACCGCATATGTGAGCGTTGTAACAGTACGGTCAGTCAGTCCGGAACCGAATTGTTCGGTCGAGCCGGGCGGATGAACGTGCGAGATGATCTCCAGCTTGTCGCCGAGCGCCACCGGCGCCTCGTGCTCGATGGTCACCCGCAACGGCCCGGCCAACAGGTCGGTGTGACCGGCCAGGTAGTCCTCGATCACGCTCCAGTACACGGAGTTGTTCATGTGGTCGAACAAGTCGATGTCGGTGACCCGGACCGGGAACTCGTGGATTTCGGTGGCGTCATCACGGCTGCCCGGCTTGAGATAGCCCTTCCACCGCAGCCGGTCAACCGACGTTGTCTTGTGCAAGCCCGCGAGGAAGTCGTCGGCGATGCGTGCCGGCATCTCGGTTTCCCGGTTGACGTGGATCCAGAACGCTTCGGATTCGATCAGCCCGCCTTTGCGTCCGTCTATCCGAACGCGCATCTCACACCACCGGTTGGAGGTTCCCGAACACCACCGTCGGCACCGCAGCATGTCCTGGAACTCGATCGGCCGGATCATGTCCACCATGGTCCGGCGGACTATCCACAGCGGATGGGTCTCCTCGAAGCCCATCTCGCGCAACTGGTCCTGGCCGATGTCCTGGATATGCCGGCACGCCGCGTCCAGACGCAACCGGCCGGTGCGGTCGATGTCGCCGACCCGCAGTGGCCACTCGCGATCGAACACGCTGGGGTGACCGTCCGGTACCGGCATCAGTTCTTTGTCCAGGCTCACGGCGCTACTCCCCGTTCCCTCCTCATGCAAACCCCAGGCTGACCCTGAAAGCCTGATGCGAATCATGCCAACGACGCCTTGAAAACACCAATCGGAACACCGGTGGCCGCCCAGATGCGAACTCTGCGAAAGATGGCTTAGCACAGCCGGTACGCTCGGTGAAGTGTCCAAGACGTTCGTCGGGTCCCGGGTCCGCCAGCTGCGTAGCGAGCGTGGGTTCAGCCAGGCGGCGCTGGCTCAGATGCTGGAGATCTCGCCGAGTTACCTCAACCAGATCGAGCACGACGTCCGGCCGCTGACCGTGGCGGTGCTGCTGCGGATCACCGAGGTGTTCGGCGTGGACGCGACCTTCTTCGCCTCCCAGGACGACACCCGGCTGGTCGCCGAGTTGCGGGAGGTCACCATGGACCGCGACCTGGATATCGACGTCGACCCGACTGAAGTCGCCGAGGTGGTCAGCGCACATCCGGCCCTGGCGCGGGCGATGGTCAACCTGCACCGGCGGTACCGGATCACCACCGCACAGCTAGCCGCCGCCACCGAGGAGCGCTTCTCCGACGGCAGCGGCACCGGGTCGATCACCATGCCGCACGAAGAGGTGCGCGACTACTTCTATCAGCGACAGAACTACCTGCACGAACTGGACACCGCCGCCGAGGACCTGACGATCCAGATGCGGATGCACCACGGCGATCTGGGCCGCGAGTTGACCCGGCGACTCACCGAGGTGCACGGGGTGCACATCAACAGGCGGATCGACCTCGGCGACGGCGTGCTGCACCGCTACGAGCCCATTTCCAAGACGCTGGAGATCAGCAATCACCTCGCCCCCGGCCAGCAATTGTTCAAGATGGCCGCCGAGCTGGCTTTCCTCGAGTTCGGCGACCTGATCGACACGCTGGTTGAAGAGGGCAAGTTCACCAGCGACGAGTCACGCACCCTGGCCCGGCTGGGACTGGCCAATTACTTCGCGGCGGCCGCGGTGCTGCCCTACCGTCAATTCCACGATGTCGCCGAGAATTTCCGCTACGACGTCGAGCGCCTGTCGGCGTTCTACTCGGTGAGCTACGAGACCATCGCGCACCGGCTGTCGACACTGCAACGGCCGTCGATGCGCGGCGTGCCATTCTCCTTCATCCGGGTTGACCGCGCCGGCAACATGTCGAAACGCCAGTCCGCCACGGGTTTTCACTTCTCCTCCAGCGGCGGAACCTGCCCGCTGTGGAACGTCTACGAGACGTTCGCCAATCCGGGCAAGATCCTGGTGCAGATCGCCCAGATGCCCGACGGCCGCAACTACATGTGGGTGGCCCGCACCGTGGAGCGACGCGCCGCCCGGTATGGTCAGCCCGGCAAGACCTTCGCGATCGGACTGGGTTGCGAACTTCGCCACGCGCACCGACTCGTCTACTCGGAAGGACTCGACTTGTCCGGGGATCCGAACACCGCCACCCCGATCGGCGCGGGTTGCCGAGTATGCGAACGCGACAACTGTCCGCAGCGGGCCTTTCCCGCGCTCGGCCGCGCGCTCGACCTCGACGAGCATCGCAGTACCGTGTCCCCCTACCTGGTCAAGCAGCCATGACAGGGGACCAGGTCGCGCGCATCCCGTCGGGCCGGTTACGCCAGCTGGGTCCGATCAACTGGGTTCTGGCGAAGCTGGGAGCACGTGCGGTCCGCGCACCGGAGATGCATCTGTTCACCACACTGGGCTACCGCCAGTCGCTGTTCTGGGCCTGGCTGATCTACGGCGGCCGGCTGCTGCGCGGTCGGCTGCCCCGAATCGACACCGAGTTGGTGATCCTGCGGGTGGCGCATTTGCGATCGTGCGAATACGAGCTGCAACACCATCGCCGGATGGCGCGCGCCGCGGGGCTGGATGCGCAGACACAAGCCACGATCTTCGCGTGGCCGGACGTTCCGGAGGGCGACGGGCCCCGGAAGGTGCTCAGCGCCCGGCATCAGGCGTTGTTGAAGGCGACCGACGAGTTGATCAAGGACCGGTCGATCACCACCGAAACCTGGCAGCAGCTGGCGACTCACCTCAAACAGCGTCAGCTGATCGAATTCTGCATGCTCGCAACCCAATACGACGGGCTCGCGGCGACGATAACGGCGCTCAACATTCCGTTGGACAACCCGCGCTAGCTGGTTCAGAGATAGATGTCGGCCAGCACCGCCAACGTCAGCCCCACCGGCAGAATCGGCAGGCCGAACGCGAAGGCCGCCCACAGGTGGTTGCTGCGCCAGCGCAGCAGCAGACCGCCCAACACGGCGCAGACGGCCAGCACACCCGACAGCAGCAGCACCGCCACGCTCCAGCTACTCACCGTGGTGACGTCTTCGCCGATCGAAATGGCCACCAGCCACAGCACATAGCCGGTGGCCACACCGCCGATGCCGCCCAGGAGGGTCTCGGTGCGAATCATCGAGGTGACTCAGAAGTTGATCATGTGCCCGGTCAGGCCGTGGAAGCACTCCTGCAGCGCCTCCGACATGGTCGGGTGTGTGTGGACGTTGCGGGCCAGTTCGGTGGCCGTCAGATCCCACTTCTGCGCCAGGGTGAGTTCGGGCAACAGCTCGGAGACGTCGTGGCCGATCAGGTGCCCGCCCAGCAGTTCGCCGTGTTTGGCGTCGGCCACCAGTTTGACGAAGCCGCTGGGGTCGCCCAGTCCGTGGGCCTTGCCGTTGGCGGTGAACGGGAATTTCGCCACGACAACTTCGTAACCCTCGGCGCGGGCCTGGTCCTCGGTGAGTCCGAAGCTGGCGACCTGAGGTTGGCAGAACGTCGCCCGCGGCAACATCCGGTAGTCACCCAGCGCCAAAGTCTCTGCGCCGGCGATGGTTTCGGCCGCGACCACGCCCATGGCCTCGGCGACATGGGCCAGCATCAGCTGGCCGGTGACATCGCCGATGGCGTAGATGTGACCGACACTGGTCTGCATGTACTCGGTGATGCCGATGGCCTTGCGGTCGGTCAGCGCAACGCCGGCCTTGTCCAGTCCGTAGCCGTCGACATTGGGCGCAAAACCGATGGCCTGCAATACCTTCTCGGCCTTGAGCTCCTCGGATTTACCGTCCTTGCTGACCACCACGGTGACCTCGGAGCCGTTGTCGGTGATCGACTCGCACTTGGTACCGGTGAGAATTTTGACTCCCAGCTTCTTGAATTGCTTCTCGATCTCCTTGGAGACCTCCGCGTCTTCGTTGGGCAAGGCCCGCGGTAGAAATTCCACGATGGTCACGTCGACGCCGTAGTTCTTGAGCACATAGCCGAACTCCATACCGATGGCGCCGGCGCCGGCAATGATGATCGACTTCGGCAACTCCCGGGACAGGATCTGTTCCTCGTAGGTGACGACGTTGGCCGACAGCGACGTGCCGGGCACCAGCCGGGTGCTGGCACCGGTGGCGATGATGGCGCTGTCGAAGGTGACCTCTTGGGTACCGCCGTCGTTGAGATCGACCGAGAGCGTGTTGGCATCGGTAAACCTGCCGTAGCCGTGGATCTCGGTGATCTTGTTCTTCTTCATCAAGAAGTGCACCCCGGCGACGCGCCCCTCGGCCACCTTTCGGCTCCGGTCGAAGGCGACGCCGTAGTCGAAGGTGGCCTCGCCGCTGATGCCGAAAGCCTTGGCGTCCTTGGTGAAGATGTGCACGAGTTCGGCGTTGCGCAGCAACGCCTTGGACGGAATGCAGCCGACGTTGAGGCAGACGCCGCCCCAGTACTTCGGCTCGACGATTGCGGTGTTCAGACCGAGCTGCGCGCAACGAATGGCGGCCACGTATCCGCCCGGACCGGCCCCGAGGACGACGACGTCATAGTGAGTCACGGGCACTACCCTAACGGCTGCAATGCCTGGGCAGGGACCGAGTCACGGCAGTAGCGGCGGCGATCCCACAGCCGTCGGCGACGCGCGGCGACCGGCATAGCCGCCGCGATCCGCTCGCGGCCGTGACGATGCGGTTCTCGGCGGAGACCGGGAGGTGCCCGCGCCCGTCCTATCGAACGCGGACGCTAGTTACTTCGCCAATTCAGCGCGGGGGCCGGAGACTCGACCCTAGAATTGACACGATCGAAAGAAATGAGCGCAATGGGAATCACCGATATCTGCGAGCATCGTTGCGCCCCGGCAGATCGCCGGGCCATCCTCGGGTCAGCGGCACCATCACGGCGTCGATGCTCGCCGTAAGCGGGCTGCCGTCGTGGTCGTTCACCACGATCGAACGCTCTATTGCGACGCTGCCGCCGATCGAGGAGGTTTGGGCTACGCTGCCCGACACAGTGGCGACGGCCCAACTGAAGCGGCGTGAAAATCTGCTCGGTGTCGCGACTCTTTCCTGTCCCGCGATCGAACTCCTGCATCTCCTCATATCCAGCCTGGGTATTTTCCACACGATCATTCGCCACCCGCCCTCCGTGAAAGCCAGCACTAAGCAGACCCTGATAGCGGGTGGGCTCGACGGCAGCGTGCTGCTGGTCAACAAGACGATGACGGTGCGGCTGGATAACCAGCACTTTCTGTTCACCGGGGCGGGCGACTTCACCATCAATCGCCGGTTGTTACACCGCGTCGCCGCGGAACTGGGTCTTGCCAAACGTGCAGTGAAAGATTGCCGGATCAATCCGGCGGATTACTGCCCCGAATCCGAGCTGGGGCTATTGAAGGGCATTGTGTCGCCTTTTTTCTCACCCTCGGTAGCACAGCCCACATTGCAAGGGGTAGTGCTCATTGCACCAGCGGAGGTTGATCGGGCCCAAGCGCACATGGTTGCGATATCGCTTTCGCCATTTGAGAGTCTGGTTGTGCGGCTCGCTGACTTGCCCGCATTGGTGCAGCATTACGCGGCACGCGCATATCCCGACCTCAAGCGGACCACACTTGGTGCTCAACTCGGCGGGGTCGGGGGCCCGCGCGGATAACTGCCCACGCGCTGCCTCCGGGACGCGGTGCCGAAGGTGACCGGATTCGGTAATACCGTCGTGGCGCGTCGCTGAACGCCCGCCGCCCGGTCGGCCAGGGCAGATCATCGACCTGGGCGACTTCGACCACCGACCGGGCCGCGTCGGCGACTGCTTGGACATGTGCTGACGCAGCCGAAGTGTGAAGGGCGCGTCTGGGGTGAACGGCCCAGCCGGGTCGAGAAGCCGGCATTGACAGTTGGCCGCACAGACGACTTGTGCAACTATGTCCAATACAGTCGTATTCTATACGATACATTCGTATACGACACGGGATCCGGCGGCGTCAGCTTCACAGGCTGAGATGAACTGGAAGGAGTGGCGACGGTGACATTGTGGGTCGTTCCTGACGACGTGGCGAGCGCGGCTGGCGCCGTGGCGGTGCTGAGCGCTCGACCGGCGCACGCCCCCGCCGCTGCCGCGCCGCCGATGTACACGGTGGCGGCAAATGTCGGCTAAGCGAGAAGCGTCCAGTTGTCGCGGGGATGCCAACGCCGACGGCCTCAATCGCGCAACGCGTCGCAGTAAACCCCGACCAGGCAGGTCGTCGAAGCAACGCGCCCGCGCGGCCGGCGTCGCACTGGGAGCACTCGCCCTGACCACCGCCGCCAGTGCCAACCTGGATGGCCCGGCACCCCAATCAGTGATGAATTCTTCTCAGCTCAGCGCAGGCCGACTCGCCATCACGCTGAGCGCCCACGAGGTGTTCAAACTCGATACCTGCACAACAGAGGACCCTGGCGATTCCGTCACCACATCCACCGACCGTTCCGACGGCACGGGAGAAACGCCGTCAAACAACGCGACCAACAATACCCATACGTCACGTATCCGCATTCCCGAGCCCTGGCCGATAAATGCCCTGGCCCTTCTCTCCGATTCCGAAGAAGCCGAAGCCGTGGGAAATCTTCGGGCCAATTTCGATGATTCCGAAGAATCATCGAGCGAATCACTCGAACCTACTAATCCCGCGGAAACGGTCAGAAGGATATTCGAGGAAATCGACACGCCGGAGGTAGAGGAGGTATTAAGAACCCAATTCACGCCAACGAATTTGTCCTCGATACGAACCGCAGAGACTCCTTATTACATACCTGACGTCGGCTGGGTAGATGAGAGATTCGCCAGCAGATTCAGGAATGAGCTCGATGAGATACAGGAACAGCTCAACCAATTTAACCCCGACATAAATGAGAGCAAGGTCGGGTTTTCGAGAGAGAACATTGACGATCACTTAACTAACCTGCGCGCGAATTTGCCTGAAAATCCCTGGTCAGATCAGCCTGACAGTTCCGAGTCAGATGCGATTCTATTGAGCGGGGAAGAAAGTAATTCGGTATTTGCTACTCTCGGTAACAGTCCTTCCGACAATAACCTCTCGAACAGTAATATTCCCGACTACAGCGCGGTCGACTATGAGGTGAATACCGAGGCATCTTCAATGCAGATCCCGTTGATCGACCCCTACGCTGACACACCTGATTATCACGGTATGAGCGTTGCGGCGCTTTCGGCGTTGGCATATACCAATTTAGTCGGCGCCGACGACAACTACGTTACCGTAGCCGACGCTTTCGATATAACGAGTTCCAACGATAACAATTGAACGCTGATGGCGGTTAAAGACTTCGGCGAGCCGGTTGGCTTTTGGTTGTCAGATCGGTTGCCAGGTGCATCAGCGGGCAACCAGATTTGTCATAGGCAGCAGCCCGCTCACGGTAATGACGCCCGGGTGCGGCAACGGAAGTATGACAAAGCAAACGGGAGTAGTGGAATGAGTGAAATGACGTATCCGGTGGGACCGACATCCCCGGCGGCCTTCGTCGGCGCGCGGGAGTCATTGCGTGCTACCCGGCTCACGACCGACGCCGCTGCTACGCCAGCGACTACCACGCCGGCCGCCCCGGCGGGCAGTCCGAAATCGCCAAGCACCGTGCAAGCCGCGGTGAACACACCGGCAGCTCATGAGCTGAGCCGCTCGCAGGTTGGCCCTCATCGACCCGCTGGTGGCTCTGCGGCCCGCGATGCCGCGATGGTCCCGACGGCGCTCGCAGGTGGTGCGAAATGACGGCGCCGCTGTGGTCGGCGTCGCCGCCGGAGGTGCATTCTGCGTTACTTTATGCGGGCCCAGGGCCGGGCTCGTTGCTGGCCGCGGCGGAAATCCGGACAATGCTGAGCGCGGAGTACGCCTCAGTGGCCGAGGAATTGACCGCGGTGCTCGCCGGGATCCAAGCCGGCGCATGGGACGGTCCCACCGCGGAGTGTTGTGCCGCGGCCTATGCGCCGTACACCGCGTGGTTGCTGCAGGCCAGCGCCGACAACGCGCAAGCCGCTGCTGCTCACCAGGCCGCCGCAACAGCCTATGTGAGTGCCTTGGCGACGATGCCGACGTTAGGCGAGTTGGCGGCCAACCATGCCACCCATGCCGTGTTGGTGGCGACGAATTTCTTTGGCCTCAACACGATCCCGATCGCCCTGAATGAGGCCGACTATGTGCGGATGTGGATCCAGGCGGCCACCACGATGAGCGTTTACGAAATGACCACTGCCGCCGTCCTAGCCTCCGTACCGCGCACGAGTCCGGCACCGGTCGTCGTCAAACCCGGGACAGGCGTCATCGGCGATATCGCGGCCGGGGTTGTCCAATTCGGCCTCACGCCATGGCAGCAATTTTTACAGGCGTTCCGAGTATTTCTTACCGTAGAGCTCTTCACGATGGTGGAATTTATTGGCTACTTTCTAATGGGAATGGTATTTACCGGACCGATGCTTGTTGAGGCCTTCGTGTTGTTATTTAGCCAGCCCGCTACCGCATTTCTCATGCTGCAGGTTCTCTATTTGCTTTGGAGTCTGGTCGCCTCGTACGCCTTTTCTCTGGTGCTCAACCCGTTCTTTTTCATAGGCGCGATCCTCGAATGGATTCTCGACGGCGCGGGTCTTGGTCTTGGTCTTATTCCGGGTTTGGCGACGTCAATTGCTGAGGGAATCGCGCTGTCGACGGCCGGGGTGGCCACCGCTGCTGCCGAGTCGAGCGTGGCCGCGCTGACCGCTGTGCCGGCGGCGGGTGTGGCTGTTGGCGCGCTAGGGCCATTGGCGGGTGTATCGGCGGCATTGCCGCAAGCGCCGGTGGTATCAGCAGTAACGATGGGGGCTGCGTCGGGGTTATCGGCCTCGGCCGCGCCGGCTGATCAGGGCGCTGGCGTGATGGGGTTTGCCGCGACCACACCCACCGAGGCAGTGGTGCAGGCCGGCGGGTTGGCCGCGATCGGCGGCGGCGAGTCGGGTGGTTGCGCGCAGGTGCCCATGCTGCCGACCGGTTGGCAACCAGGTTTGGCCGACGCTGCCCACACCGTGCTCACGAGCGCCTAATACGGGATGACGCCAACCAGACAGTGGTCCACCCCGCTGGCCGCGGCGGGAATCCGGACAACGCTGAGCGCGGAGTACGCCTCAGTGGCCGAGAAATTGACCGCGGTGCTCGCCGGGCGGCAACGCCCCGATACACGGCCAGGCCAGGACACACCGTGGGCCGGCGAGTTCGGCCACCGGCCGGGCCGCGTCGTCGACTGCCCGGCTACACAGGTGACATATGCAACTATGTCTGATGCAGATATATGTTGTCTAATACACCCGTATACCGCTGCGGCTGGCCGACGTAGTCTGCTTCACGGTGTGAGAGCAGGTGAAAGGGGTTGTGGCGGCTACGTTGCGGCTCGACCCTTACGACGTGCGGGCGCGCCTGCCGCCGCAAACGCGCTGAGCGCTCGACTGCCGGCCGCCAATGCCGCCGGCGCAGTTTCGATTCCACGGTGGTGACACATGCCAGCTGAGCCCGAAGCGTCCAGTTCTCACAGCGATGCCACGGCTGATGACCCCAACCGTGCAGCGAGTCACCGCAAACCCGGCCCAGACAGGTCGCCGCGACAACGCGCCCGCGCGGCAGGGGTCGCGCTGGGAGCACTCGCGCTGACCAGCGCTGCCAGTGCCAACCTGGCTGTCCCGACATCCCCATCGGCGATGAGTGCTCAGCTCAGCGCAGGCCGACTCGCCATCACGTTGAGCGCCCACGAGGTATTCAAACTCGATATCTGCACAACAGACGACACTGGAAATTCGGCCACCGACCCTACCGACACGACTACCACTTCCAACAACGATTCCACCGGCATCGACGAAACGCCGACGAACAACGACACCAGCAATACCAATATCGCACGCATCCGTATCCTCGAGCCCTTGCCGGTAAATGTTCTGGCCTATCGCGATGATCGCGAAGAATCGTCGAGCGAATCATCGGAGCATACTAATCCCCTCGTGACGGTCACAAGGATTTACGCGGAAATCAACACAGCAGAGGCAGAGGACGATTTCAGAACTGAATTTACCCCAGCGAATGTATCATCGACAAGAACCGCACAGACTCCTTATTACATACCCGACGTTGGCTGGGTGGACCGCGAGTTCGCCAGTAGCTTCCGGGAACAGCTTGAATCGCAATTAGAAACCATCATCGCCTTTGACACTACTCATGATAGCCTTATTGGACTTTCCTACGACCACATTGATGATCACCTAGATACTTTGCACTCGACTATGCCTCAGGCCGAAGACTTTGAGTCAGACGAGACTGAAAGTTCTGAGTTGGGCGAGGTAGGGATGAGACGAGAAAGCAATTCAAATAATTACCTGGGCGACGAAATTGTCGCCGGCTGGGCCAGTCCATACGATAATTTTTCCAACAATAACGCCCTTGGCAATAGCGGCCCCGACTATGGCGCGAACGCCGAGCCACCGCCAACGCGAATTCAGTTTGCCGAACCCTACCCCGACGTGCCTGATTACGAAGCTATGAGCGTTGCAGCGCTTGAGGCGTTAAACTATGACAATATTTCAAACAACAATAATTGAACTTTGATGACGACGGAAGGCGGGGGCTGGCCGGCCGATTTTTCGGTTGCGGGGCGGTCAGATCACCGGCGCGCGCCAGATCTGTTCTTGGTCGAATCAGTGCAGTGGTAGGTTGGCGGGCCGGGGTCGTTGGCGGACCCCGGATGTGATCTTCACAGCCGGCGCGGCGGGGATGGTGCAGCTCGAGAGCGGGCCGCGGCTGACATGGTATCCCTCGACCCTCCTATGCCCCGAATGCGCGGGTAGTCGACACTGCGATGACACTGGCAGATCGGGTGTCCACCTACGGATGTGGGCATACCGCCGACAGGCACACACGCGGCGCCCCATCTGATCCAGCCACACCCCTCACGAGCCCCGCCGAACCTCGGACCCCCAAACTGGGGGTACCGCCCGCTTGCGGGGGAGCGGCCGGCCACCAATGTCCGCCAACGGGACACCCTCACGTTGATGAAACCAGCCCGAATACACGGAAACCGACGTTCACACCGCCCCGGCGGCCTGAACCGACGACGCCCCGGGAAGGGCGGTGCAGACATTCGTCAGAGTTGTTCGACACGCTTTAATACGGAATGACGCCGACCAGACAGTGGCCCACCCGCTCGCAGTAGTAATAGCCGTACAGCGGTGCCGCCGCGGCGACCGAGGCAAACGGCCCCGACATCACCCCGATTGACATTGCCGCGATCATGGGCCGGCCCTGCACCATCGACAGAATCAAGCCGCCCACGGTGCACGCGACCACATAAACCAGGACGACAAAGACGGCCGCCGTCTTGTCCAGCGTGTGATACCACCAATAGAACAGACTCAGCCCGATTTCGGCCGCGCCAAACCACACGCCGAGGATGACCAGCAGCAACTTCCACCACTTCAGGTACTGGTAGCGGCCGGGCACCTGCACCGGTGCGGCAGCCGGCTCGCCCGTCGACGCATCGGCGGGCGCTTCCGCGACAGGCGGGGCCGAGGACGGGCTTTCAGGTTCCTCCTTGGGCTGCGTCGCCGAGTCAGCCTTCTCCGCGTGGGCGGCCAACAGGGGTAAGGGCTGCGAGCCGGTGTCGAAATCGGGCACGAACGGTGCCGTCCCAGGGTCCGAAACGTGATCCTGGTCAGCCTCTTTGTCAGCCACCGGTTGCCACCTCGATCGCCACCAGCACACCGAACCAGCCCGGCGCCAGCGCGAGGATGAAGGCGCCCAGCGTCGTTACCCAACGGCGCCCGGAAAACAGAATGATCGCCAGCCCGAGCACGCTGGGAATCGCGACCACCAGCGCAATGACGATGTCCGGCCGCAGCGGCGTATGAACCAGGACTGTTCCCGCCACTCCGGCCAGCAAGCCGACCGCGTTGCCAACCAGCATGGCGCTCGTCAGTAGCCGCGCACGTGGAAGGGGAATCACGTTGTACGACCTTACTGCGGTCACGCCCCGGTGGCCCGGCACGCTCCCGGCGCGTTGTCGGCGACAACCTCGCCACGTACCGGCGGCCGCTCACCCCGTGCGTACGCCAGGCCGGTGATCACTGGAACAGCTTCGACCTGGGCCTTCTCTTCGTCGCTGAAAACCCGGCCGCGACTGAGGAAGCGCACGCCCTCGGGGGCTTCCAGGCTGAACCCGCTGCCGCGGCCCGGTACCACGTCGATAACCAGTTGGGTGTGCTGCTCTCGATATTGAGCCTGGTACTGCGGACCCGAGATCCATACCGGCACGCCCGGTTCCGTCACATCGAGCACCCCGAGCAGGACGTCGCGGTCACCGACGAGGAAGTCCCCTTGCGGGTAGCACATCGGCGAGGACCCGTCGCAGCAGCCGCCGGACTGGTGAAACATCAGCGGACCGTGCTGCTCGTGCAGCCGGGCCAACAACTCGGCGGCCGGCGCGGTGATGACCGCACGGCTGGGCGGGTTCATGACAGCCCGAGCATCAGAACAATCCCAGCGCCTTGTCGGAATAGGACACCATCAGGTTCTTGGTCTGCTGGTAGTGCTCGAGCGCCATCTTGTGGCACTCGCGGCCGAAGCCGGACAGCTTGTAGCCGCCGAACGCCGCGTGCGGTGGATAGACGTGGTAGCAGTTGACCCACACCCGCCCGGCTTTGATGTCGCGCCCGGCCCGGTAGGCGGTATTGCCGTCGCGGCTCCACACACCAGCTCCCAGACCGTAGAGGGTGTCGTTGGCGATGCCGATCGCGTCGTCGTAGTCGGTGAACGACGCGACCGCCACCACCGGCCCGAAGATCTCCTCCTGGAAGATCCGCATCGCGTTGTTGCCGGCGAAGATGGTGGGCTGCAGGTAGAACCCGCCGGCCAAGTCACCACCGAGGTCGGCACGCTCACCGCCGGTGATGAGCTTGGCGCCCTCCTCCTTGCCGATTTCGATGTAGGACAAGATCTTCTCGAGCTGGTCGTTGGAGGCCTGAGAGCCCAGCATCGTCTCGGTGTTCAGCGGGTCACCTTGCCGAACCGCCTTGGTCCGGATCGCCGCCAGTTCCAGGAACTCGTCGTAGATGTCGGCCTGGATCAGGCTGCGCGACGGGCAGGTACACACCTCGCCCTGGTTGAGGGCGAACATCGTGAAACCCTCCAGCGCCTTGTCCTGGAAATCGTCGTTGGCCGCCATCACGTCGGAGAAGAAGATGTTGGGGCTCTTGCCGCCGAGTTCCAGGGTGACCGGAATCAGGTTCTGCGAGGCATATTGCATGATCAGCCGACCGGTCGTGGTCTCGCCGGTGAAGGCCACCTTGGCGATCCGGTTGCTGGACGCCAACGGTTTACCGGCCTCGAAGCCGAATCCGTTGACCACGTTGACCACCCCCGGCGGCAGCAGGTCAGCGATCAGCGACATCAGGTACAGGATTGATGCCGGGGTCTGCTCGGCCGGCTTGAGCACCACGGTGTTGCCGGCGGCCAGCGCCGGCGCCAATTTCCAGGCGCCCATCAGGACGGGGAAGTTCCACGGAATGATCTGGCCGACCACTCCCAGCGGCTCGTGGAAGTGGTAGGCGACAGTGTTCTCGTCGATCTGGGAAAGCGTGCCCTCCTGGGCGCGGATCGCCGCGGCGAAATACCGGAAATGGTCTGCGGCCAGCGGAATGTCGGCAGCCAGCGCCTCCCTGACCGGTTTGCCGTTGTCCCACACTTCGGCCACCGCCAGCGCGGCCCGGTGTTCGTCGATGCGGTCGGCAATCTTGTTCAGGATCGCCGCCCGCGCGGCGGGCGCGGTCTTGCCCCACCCCGGCGCCGCGGCGTGCGCGGCGTCGAGCGCCTTGTCGACGTCGGCCTCGTCGGACCGCGGTATCTCACAGAACGGCTGGCCGGTCACCGGCGTCAAGTTTTCGAAGTAGCGGCGCTGGGCGGGTGCGACCCATTCGCCGCCGATGAAGTTCTCGTACCGGGATTCATACGACATCAGCGCACCGGCGGAACCCGGACGTGCAAAGACGGTCATCTTTTCGGCTCCTCGCTAGATCATGTAATACAGCTCACACTACCGCCGGGGCAAGAATGGCTTCCATGACATCTGAGGCGCCCGACGACCCGCACCTGTGGCTTGAAGACGTCACCGGCGAGAACGCACTGGACTGGGTGCGCGCACGCAACGAGCCGACGCTGACCCGGTTCTGTGGCGGCGATTTCGAACGGATGCGGGCCGAGGCGCTCGAGGTGCTCGACACCGATACCCGGATCCCCTACGTGGTGCGCCGCGGCGACTACCTCTACAACTTCTGGCGCGACGCCGCCAACCCGCGCGGGCTGTGGCGGCGCACCACGCTGGACAGCTACCGCGCCGACAACCCGGAATGGGACGTGCTGATCGATGTCGACGAACTCGGACGAGCGGACGACCAGAAATGGGTGTGGGCCGGCGCCGGCGTCATCGAACCCGACCACACTCGCGCGCTGATCGGTCTGTCGCCCGGCGGCTCGGACGCATCCGTGGTGCGTGAATTTGACATGCGGACACGCCAATTCGTCGACGGCGGATTCGAGCTTCCGGAAGCCAAGTCCCAGATCTCCTGGCAAGACCCGGATACCGTGCTGGTGGGCACCGACTTCGGCGCTGATTCCCTCACCGAATCCGGCTACCCTCGCGTCGTCAAGAGATGGCGCCGGGGCACCCCGCTAGCCGAGGCGGAGACGGTGTTCGAGGGCGCCCGTGCCGACGTCCGCGTCATGGCATCGGTGGATCGCACCCCCGGCTTCGAGCGCACCATGATTGCGCGGGCACTCGACTTCTGGAACGACGAGGTCTACGAGCTGCGCGGCGCAGAGCTGATCCGCATCGATGCGCCCACCGACGCCAGCGTGTCCGTGCACCGCGAATGGCTGCTGATCGAACTGCGCACCGACTGGACGGTAGCCGCCACCACCTACCCCGCGGGCGCGCTGCTGGCCGCGGACTACGACGAATTCCTTGCCGGCACAGCGCAATTGCGTGTGGTATTCGAACCCGACCCGCATACCGCCCTGCATCAGTACCTGTGGACCCGCGACCGGCTGCTGATCGTGACCCTCGCCGACGTCGCCAGCCGCGTCGAAATCGCCACCCCAGGCAGCTGGCAGCGACAAGGGTTGGCGGGCATCCCCGCGGCGACCCACACCGTCGTCGTCACCGCCGACAACCACGGCGACGAGTTTTTCCTCGATTCCAGCGGATTCGACACGCCGTCGCGACTGCTGCGCGGCACCGACGACGGACAACTCGCCCCGATCAAGTCCGCGCCCGCCTTCTTCGATGCCGAAAACCTCACGGTGGCGCAGTATTTCACCGAGTCCGACGACGGGACGGCCATTCCGTATTTCGTGGTGCGGCCCGTGGCCGCCGACGGACCCGGTCCCACGCTGCTGAGCGGCTACGGCGGCTTCGAGACGTCCAGAACGCCCGCATACGACGGCGTGCTGGGCCGGTTGTGGCTGGCCCGCGGCGGCACCTACGTGCTGGCCAATATCCGCGGCGGCGGCGAGTACGGACCTGGCTGGCACACCCAGGCGATGCGCGCTGACCGGCACAAGGTTGCCGAGGACTTCGCCTCAGTTGCAACGGATTTGGTGAGACGGGAGCTCACCACGGTCGAGCAGCTCGGTGCCCGGGGCGGCAGCAACGGCGGGCTGCTGATGGGCATCATGCTCACCAAGTACCCGGAGAGGTTCGGCGCGCTGGTCTGCGATGTGCCACTGCTGGACATGAAGCGCTATCACCTGTTGCTGGCGGGAGCCTCCTGGATGGCCGAATACGGCGACCCCGACAATCCCGACGACTGGAAATTCATCTCCGAATATTCGCCGTACCAGAATATTTCGGCGGACCGGAAGTACCCGCCGGTGCTCATTACCACCTCCACCCGCGACGACCGCGTCCACCCGGGCCACGCCCGCAAGATGACGGCCGCCCTGGAGGCCGCCGGCCATCAAGTCTGGTACTACGAGAACATCGAGGGCGGGCACGCCGGCGCGGCCGACAACGAGCAGCTGGCGTTCAAGTCGGCGTTGAGTTACTCCTTCCTGCACCGGATGCTGGGCGAGAGCCGGTAACCCTGTCAGCGGGTCAGGAGCGGACGTCTAGCACCAGGCATCTTCGGGCCGCGGCCGAGCGTTTCTTCTCCGGACGCGGCGCCGTCGTGGTGGTCGGTGCGCGGTTCATCGACGGGCTGCGCCAGGCCAACGGGATCGTTGCCGGGGCGGCCCACCTGGGGTGGTGGCGTTTTCGGCGTTCAACACCCTCGGGGGCGCCGCGTGGGTCGCCCTACGGGTGTTGGTCGGTGACTACTATCGGGGCGATCTACGCGGATTTCCAGCGCCACGAGAAATACGTATGGGCAGCGTCAGCCGCCCTGGCCGTCGCCCTGCTGATCCGTGACTGCTCAAACGGCGATCCGGGCATGGCACGGAAGCGCAAGAAACACAAGACGTCCCGTGCGCCTCGCAATGGCGCACCCTTGACACTGAAGTCCCCCAGCGGCTTCGCTTCGGCTATGCCTACTTCCCGGCCTAGTCCCCCGTCTAGTCCCTCACCTAGTCCCCGGTCGATACCGGACTTCGAAACGCTGCTCTACTCGGCAGCCGGCCCAGTCGCCACCATCACGTTGAATCGCCCGGAACACCTCAACACGATAGTCCCGCCCATGCCCGACGAGATCGAGGCAGCTGTCGGGCTGGCCGAGCGCGACCGAGACATCAAGGTCATCGTGCTGCGCGGCGCCGGACGCGCCTTCTCCGGTGGTTACGACTTCGGCGGCGGTTTCCAGCACTGGGGTGAGGCCATGATGACCGGCGGCAAGTGGGATCCGGGTAAGGATTTCGCCATGGTCAGCGCCCGTGAGACCGGTCCGACGCACAAGTTCATGGCCATCTGGCGGGCGTCGAAGCCGGTGATCGCGCAGGTACACGGCTGGTGCGTGGGCGGCGCCAGCGACTATGCGTTGTGCGCCGACATCGTGATCGCCAGCGAGGACGCCGTGATCGGGACACCCTACAGCCGCATGTGGGGGGCTTATTTGAGCGGGATGTGGCTGTACCGCCTGAGCCTGGCCAAGGTCAAGTGGCATGCGCTGACCGGCCGGCCGTTGACCGGTGTCCAGGCCGCCAAGGTCGAGCTGATCAACGAGGCGGTGCCCTTCGAACGGCTCGAGGCGCGAGTCGCCGAGATCGCCACCGAGCTGGCACGAATCCCGTTGTCGCAATTGCAGGCCCAGAAGCTGATCGTCAACCAGGCCTACGAAAACATGGGACTGGCGTCCACCCAGACGTTGGGCGGCATTCTCGATGGCCTGATGCGCAACACCCCCGAGGCGTTGGACTTCATCACGACCGCCCAAACCCAGGGGGTGCGGGCAGCGGTCGAGCGCCGCGACGGCCCGTTCGGCGACTACAGTCAAGCCCCTCCGGAGCTGCAGCCCGACCCGAACCACGTCATCATCCCTGATGACACTGCATAGTGAGCTGGGCTAGGAATATGACCGAAGGTGACGGTCGACGCTATGCCGGGAGCCGAAAAGTGTTACCGTAACAACTATGTCTCCGCTGAGTTCTCGCCTGCGCGCAGGCGTTGTTTTCCTCGCGTTGGGTGTCGCCGCAGTGGCTGTTCCGAGCACCGCTACGGCCGATTCCACGGAAGACTTTCCGATTCCTCGCCGGATAATCGCCACCACCTGCGATGCCGAACAAATACTCGCGGCCACCAGGGACACCAGCCCGGTGTACTACGAGCGGTACATGATCGACTACAACAACCATGCTCAATACCAGCAGGCTACCCAGGACAAGGTGCACTGGTTCTTCTCGTTGTCACCGGCGGACCGCCGGGATTACTCCGAGCACTTCTACGATTCCATCGATCCCCTGTGGTGGGGCTGGCGCAACCACATGAAGATCTTCTTCAACAACAAGGGCGTTGTCGCCAAGTCCACCGAGGTGTGCAACCAATACCCGCCCGGCGATATGTCGGTGTGGAACTGGGGGTAGGCACCGGCGTGCGTCGAGATCGGCGGTGCGCGACGGTCGGGGAACTCCCGGTCTTCGACCGCGGCGCCGGTCATGGTGATGGCGGCGACGTGGAGGGTGTCGGCGTGGGTGTGCGTGCCGGCGACGATGAGCACTGATTCCGCCAAGATGGTGGTGTCCCTTCTGACGAGCGTTGAGGTGGGGGTTCACACCGGCCAGGGCGGGCAGACAAGCCGTTGATGAGGAACGGCCGGGCTCCTGATTAGGTCAAGTCCGGCGTGCTCAAGACGCGCACCACGCGGGCCGGGCAGATCAAGTGAAGGACAGCCCAGTAGGGCGGCGGCCAGACTCAGGGTCACGACCTGCGCGGTAACGCTGTTTCATCATCAATGTCAGACCCGGCTGCGATGATGGGGTTATGTCTTCGGCCGCGTCGTTGGGCTGTGCGCCCATGCTGCCGACGGAGCACCTTGAGGTGTTGTTTGCGGAGTTGTCGGAGTTGGCCGGTCAGCGCAATGCGATTGATGGGCGCATCGTGGAGATCGCCGCGGAGATGGATCGCGACGAGCTGTGCGGAATGACGGGTGCGCGGTCGGTGGCGGCGTTGCTGGCCTGGAAGCTCGGCTCGTCGTCGACCAACGCCCACACGATCACCACGGTGGCGGGCCGGCTCGAGGAGTTCCACCGGTGTGTGGCGGGCATGCGGGAAGGGATCAGACTTGCCCATGACGACGCGGCGAAGTTCGACGCCGCGCTGGCCTCTCATCGTGAGGCGCTGATCGCCGAGTGAAAACACGACCACGACACCGCCGCGGGCGCCTCAGAGCAGCGGCCGCCATTGCCGAGCACCGTCGAGGCGTTCCTGCGGCTGGTCGAGACCGGCTGGGACACCGAGGCGACCCGCCGCCCCCACGGCCAGCACACCACGGTGCTGGTGCACGTCGATGTCAAGGACCGCATCGCCGCACTGCATCTGGGTCCGCTGCTGTCTGACGCCGAGCGCCGCTACCTCAGCTGCGATGCCACCTGCGAAGCCTGGTTCGAACGCGACGGCCAGCTCCTCGGCGCCGGGCGGGCGACCCGCGTGATCAACCGCCGGCTGCACCGCGCCCTGGAGCACCGCGACCAAACCTGCGCAGTACCCGGGTGCGGGGCCACCCGCGGCCTACACGCCCACCACCGACGCCATTGGGAAGACAGCGGCGCCACCGAACTGGACAAGGTCATACGTTGTTAAACTACCCTCATGTCTCTACGGAAATCTGCTGGTCAGCGTGTTGGGGTGTGCTCGGCGGCGATTTATGCCCGGATTTCCTCGGATGCGGAGGGCACGGGGTTGGGGGTGGCGCGGCAGGTGGAGGATTGCCGCAAGCTCGCCGCTGATCGGGGGTGGCCGGTCGGGGCCGAGTATGTGGACAACGATGTGTCGGCGTTTTCCGGCAAGCCCCGCCAGCAGTATGCCCGGATGCTCGCTGATCTGGCGTCTGGTGATCGTGATGCGGTGATCGTCTACAACTTGGATCGGTTGCATCGGCGTCCGGTCGAGTTGGAGGAGTTCGTCACGTTGTGCGAGTCGGTGGGGGTGCGTGATGTGGCGACGGTGACCGCCGACATCGATTTGGGCAATGATGACGGGTTGTTCATGGCCCGCATTTTCGCCGCGTTCGCTGCCAAGGAGTCCGGCCGCAAGTCGGCGCGCATCCGGCGGAAGATGTTGCAGAACGCGCAGGCTGGGTTGCCGCATGGTTCAGCGCGCCCGTTCGGGTATGAACCGGACAAGGTCACCGTGCGCGAATCGGAGGCCGCAGTGGTCCGCCAGATGGTGCACCGGTATCTGGCGGGCCAATCCTTGCGGTCGTTGACCATCTGGCTCAACGAATCGCAGATCGCCCCGAGCGTGGCGAGGTCGTGGCAGACTTCGGTGGTGCGCCAGGTGTTGTCCTCGGGCCGTATCGCCGGGTTGCGGGAGCACCGCGGGGAGGTGATCGGTGCGGCGGTGTGGCCAGCGATCATCACTCCAGCAGAGCGTGATCGGGTGCTGGCCCGCATGGCGGCACGCTCGGTGACCAAATCCCGCAGCGCACGCACGTATCTGTTGTCGGGGATGTTGCGCTGCGGGCGCTGCGACAACCGACTGTATTCCCAAGCCCGACATAGCAATCCCGGCAATCGGACACGCCGGTATGTGTGTTTGAAGGGGCCGGATCATGGTGGGTGTGGCCGGTTGACGGTGGTCGCCGCCCCGGTCGAGGAACTGCTGACCGAAGCGGTGCTGGCACGGCTGGATTCACCGCGGCTGGCCGAGGTGCTGGCGGGCAAAGCCACCGCTGATGCCGATGTCGCCGCTTTGGCGGCTCAGCTCGATGCGGATCAGGAACGTCTGGATGAGCTGGCGGGGTTGTATGCCGATGGCGCCATTACCGCCCGGGAGTGGATCGCTGCGCGTGATCCGATCACCGACCGCATCACCGCGGCCCGCCGCGATATCGCCGCCGCCACCGACACCACCGCGGTCTACGAGCTGGCCGGCACCGGCGCGATACTGCGCAGCGGGTGGGCTGACCTGGACCTGGGCCGCCAGCAGGCGATCATCAAAGCGGTGCTCGATCACGCCGTCATCGCCCCGGGCACACCGGGTGCGCGCCGCCTGGACATCGACCGAGTACGACCCGTCTGGCGGGTGTAACCCGCCGGCGACGGCCGGTGATCGATCCCGAGCAGGGTGGCGATGCGGGCGATGACGGCCGGGTCGGTCACGGTGACTGGCAGGTTCTGGCGTTCACATGAGGCGGTCAGCCAGGCGATGAACTCGGGCCGCTCATGCAACGGCACCGGCTGATCGCCGTTGTTCCCCGTGTCGGTGGTGTCGGCATCGGGCGTGGCCTCAGCCATCACCGCCCCCTGGTGGTGCCGGCCACCGGTTGCCGGTGCGGGAGCGGGTTTCGGTGATGGCAGTGATGCGGGCGGCGATGTGGCGCAGGGCTGCGGAGACGACCAGCACTCGGTCGCCGGCGTTGGTGTGTCCGGCGTGATCGAACTCCCAACACACGGCATCGGGGTCGAGTGGGGCGTAAGGCCGCTGGTCGGGGCCAGTCACCGCGCCGTCGGGTGGGGTTTCGTTTCGTTGCGCTGCGTCTTTCGTCAGCTGTTGGCGGGTCCAGGTGGCGCGGGCGGTACGCAAAGCACTCATGGTGGTGGAGTAGTGGCGCGATTTGGTGATGATGTGCCCGCGATACCCGAGGGTGTGTAGCCAGCGTCCAATCCCCGCCACCGCGGCGCTGCCGTGTTCGGCCAGCTCGGCGATGGTGTCCAGGATGGCCCGCACATGGTCGCTGACGGCCAGCTCGCCAATCGCCTCGGCGGATAGGCGTCGGGCGCTGATGCCGAAGTCGTGCAACGATTTGGTGACGTATTTCGCCAAATATGCAGCGACCCAGCGCGGTGAAAGCCGCGACGATCCGGCGGTTGCGGCTCCCGTTGCCACGGAATCGGTTGCGGTCGTGTCGGTTTCGGGTATCAGTGCTTGGGTGTCGATTTGGGTGCCGAACCGCACCGTGCGCATCCCGCCCTGGTTGGGTAATCGTCGTCGTCGGCGGGCACGTCGATGCTGACGCGACCGGCAGCGTGTTGGATCAAGGCGGCCAGCTCGGCGGCGGTGATCGGTGACGACCAACCAGGTTGCTGGTCGGTGATGTGACGGGGCTCCCCACCACCCCGAGGGGCGGCGGGGCCGTGACTGATGCGGTCACCCGATGCCGTGGTAGGCCAATCTCCGGGTGGGTCGAGGCGGATCAGTGCGTGAATGTGCGGGATGGCGCGGGCTTGCAGTTCCACCACCTTGACGAAACTGACCCGCACCGAATCCGTAGTCAGTCCAATGGCTTTCAGGTGTGATGATGGCGCGTCGTAGCGTGACGGTGAAGCGCCGCCACAGTTCGGGCAGCTGCCATGCGAACAGCACATGCCCGAGATAGTCATAGCAGGCCGCACACAAGGGTTGCCCCGCCACCGGATCATCGGCGACGTGGATTGTGTTACAGCGCAGGGGTTTTCCGTGTCGGCAGTGAGTAGACGACCTGTTGGCCTTGGTGTGGCAGGGTGTGCCGGTGGCGTTGTGCACGGCCCCGTAGCCTGGTGCAGTCAAGGTGGTGAACACTTGCGGATGAGTGGCGACTTCAGCGTGTACGTTGTGGTGGCCGCCGGCGGCTCCGGCGTGCACCAGCTGCCAGGTGTCGCGGGCATACA
>NZ_MVIF01000040.1 GCF_002086675.1 Mycobacterium persicum | reverse complement strand
TTCGACCCCGCCGTCGGCGCCGCGCTCGCCGCGGCCGGCACCAACCCGATCGTTCCCACCTACCTCGACTCGTCGCTGTCGGTTCGCATCAGCCACGACTCGGCCACCGCCCGCCGCCAGGACGCGCTGGGTGCCCTGCTGTGGCGCAGCCTGTACCCGGACGCCGCCCCCCGCACCCAGATCCTGGTGCCACCGGCGACGTGGAACCTGCAGGGTGACGATGCCCAGGCCATCCTCACCGCCCTGGCCACCACCATTCACGCCGGACTGGCCGTGCCGCGTCCGCTGCCGGCGCTGATCGCCGACGCGGCGGCGCACACCGAGCCACCGCAACCCCCGGGCACCGAGGCGAACCCCGCCACCGCCCGCGGCCGGATCAGCGACGACATCACCGCGCAGATCGCCGGCCAGGTCGGCCGATTGTGGAAGCTCACCGCGGCGCTGACCACCGATGACCGCACCGGGCTGACCGGCGTGCAATACACCGCGCCGCTCCGCGAGGACATGCTGCGCGCGCTCAGCCAGTCGGTACCGCCGGACACCCGCAACGGCCTGGCCCAGCAGCGGCTGGCGGTGGTCGGCAACACCATCAACGACTTCTTCGGTGCGGTCACCATCGTCAACCCGGGCGGCTCTTACACCCTGGCCACCGAACACAGTCCGCTTCCCCTGGCGCTGCACAACGGTCTGGCGGTACCCATCCGGGTCAAGCTGCAGGTCGACGCTCCGCCCGGCATGACGGTCACCGACGTCGGCCAAATCGAGCTGCCGCCCGGATATCTGCCGCTGCGGGTGCCTATCGAAGTCAACTTCACCCAGCGGGTCGCCATCGACGTGGCGCTCAAGACACCCGACGGCATGGCGCTGGGCGAACCGGTGCGGTTGTCGGTGCACTCCAACGCCTACGGCAAGGTGCTGTTCGCCATCACCCTCACCGCCGCGGCAGTCCTGGTGACACTGGCCGGACGGCGGCTTTGGCACCGATTCCGCGGCCAGCCCGACCGCGCCGACCTGGATCGCCCCGACCCGCCCCCGGCCCGGCACACCCAACAGCACGGTGCGCCCGACCGTCGGGTCGAAGAAGAGCACCGGGTATGAAACCGGCTCCGCGGCGAGTGCACCCAGCGCCGCAGCGACCGGATCAGCAGCCGGCCCCGCGCCGGTCTGAACTGTCCGACGCCGCCCTGGTGTCGCGATCGTGGGGAATGGCGTTCGCGACACTGATCAGCCGGCTCACCGGCTTCGCCCGGATCGTGCTGCTGGCCGCGATCCTGGGGGCCGCGCTTTCCAGCTCGTTCTCGGTGGCCAACCAGCTGCCGAACCTGGTCGCCGCGCTGGTCCTGGAAGCCACCTTCACCGCGATCTTCGTGCCGGTGCTGGCCCGTGCCGAGCAGGACGACCTCGACGGCGGCGCCGCGTTCGTGCGCCGACTGGTGACGTTGGCCACCACGCTGCTGATCGTGGCCACCCTCTTGTCGGTGGCCGCGGCACCGCTGCTGGTGCGGCTGATGCTGGGCCGCAATCCGCAGGTCAACGAGCCGCTGACCACCGCCTTTGCCTACCTGCTGCTCCCCCAGGTCCTGGTCTACGGCCTGTCGTCGGTTTTCATGGCGATCCTGAACACCCGCAACGTGTTCGGGCCGCCGGCGTGGGCGCCCGTCGTCAACAACCTCGTCGCCATCGCGACCCTGGGGGTGTACCTGGCGGTCCCCGGGGAGCTGTCGATCGATCCGGTCAAGATGGGCAACCCCAAGCTGTTGGTGCTGGGCATCGGCACCACGTTGGGGGTGTTCGCCCAAACCGCCGTGCTGCTGGTGGCGATTGGGCGCGAGCACATCAGCCTGCGGCCGCTGTGGGGAATCGACCAGCGGCTCAAGCGATTTGGCGCGATGGCCGCCGCGATGGTGCTGTATGTGCTGATCAGTCAGCTCGGCCTGGTCGTCGGCAACCAGATCGCCAGCACGGCAGCGGCGTCGGGCCCGGCGATCTACAACTACACGTGGCTGGTGCTGATGCTGCCGTTCGGCATGATCGGTGTCACCGTGCTGACCGTGGTGATGCCGCGACTGAGCCGCAACGCCGCCGCCGACGACATCCCGGCGGTGCTGGCCGACCTGTCACTGGCCACCCGGCTGACGATGATCACGCTGATCCCCACGGTGGCCTTCATGACGGTCGGCGGGCCGGCGATGGGCACCGCGTTGTTCGCCTACGGGCATTTCGGCCAAGTCGATGCCGGATACCTCGGCGCCGCGATCGCGTTGTCGGCGTTCACCTTGATTCCCTACGGGCTGGTGCTGCTGCAACTGAGGGTGTTTTACGCCCGGGAGCAACCCTGGACGCCCATCGTCATCATCGTGGTCATCACCGGCGTCAAGATCGTCGCCTCGCTGCTGGCGCCGCACGTCACCGACGACCCCGAGCTGGTTGCCGGCTATCTGGGACTGGCCAACGGGCTCGGATTCCTGGCCGGCGCAACGATCGGCTACTACCTGCTGCGACGGGCGCTGCGCCCCGGCGGTGGCCAGCTGATCAGCGCCCACGAGGGGCACACCGTCCTGGTGACGACTGCCGCCTCGTTGCTGGCCGGCCTGATTGCCCACGTCGCGGATCGGCTGCTCGGCCTGGCTCAGTTGACCGCCCACGGCGGTGGGGCCGGCTCACTGCTGCGGCTGCTCGTGCTGGGCCTGATCATGGCGCCGATTCTGGCCGCGGTCATGCTCGGCGCGCAGGTCCCGGAGGCACAGGCGGCGCTGCGGGTGATCCAGCATCGCCTCGGCGTTCTGCCCGGCAAACCCCGTCGGCGCGAGACCACTGCGGCGGAGGGATCGTCTGGCCGTTACCGCGTCACGTACCCTGAGCAAAGAAAGTCGTCCCCGCCGGGGGAAACCACGGTCCATCAGCCGATCCGGCGCAGACCCCCGGCAATCAGACCCGGGATAGCGAAAGGACCGGAGGTGACCGACCGCCCATCGGATAGCGCCGCCTCGTCCGACGCCGTCTCCGGCACTGACCTCCCTCGGCCGGTTGCCGACGACTTTCAGCCCGATATTCCCGCCGACCTCGATCGGGGTGCCGGGTCGCGGCCCCGCCGGCCCGACCGGCTCAACGGCGACGCCGATACCCGCGGGCCGATTCCGTTCGATGCGCCACGCGAGCGTGGCCCGGAACCGTCGGTGCCACGAGACGACGTCAACCTGGTTCCGGGCGCCCGCATAGCCAACGGCCGCTACCGGCTGCTGATCTTCCACGGCGGCACATCGCATCTGCGGTTCTGGCAGGCGCTGGACACCGCGCTGGATCGCCAGGTGGCGTTGACCTTCGTCGACCCGGAGGGCATGCTGCCGGAGGAGATGCGCCAGGGAATCCTGGCCCGCACCCTGCGGCTGAGCCGCATCGACAAACCCGGTATCGCGCGGGTGCTCGACGTCCTGCACACCGGCTCCGGGGGTGTGGTGGTCGCCGAATGGATCCGTGGCGGTTCGTTGCGCGAGGTCGCCGAGACCGCGCCGTCGCCCGTGGGGGCAATCCGGGCGATGCAGTCGCTGGCCGCGGCCGCCGACGCCGCGCACCGCGCCGGAGTGGCCCTCTCGATCGACCACCCCAGCCGGGTGCGCGTCAGCATCGAAGGCGACGTGGTACTGGCCTATCCGGCGACCATGCCGGAAGCCAACCCGCAGGACGACATCCGTGGCATTGGCGCCGCGCTGTATGCCCTGCTGGTCAACCAGTGGCCGCTGCCGGAGTCCGGGACCCGCAGCGGGTTCCCCCCGGCCGAACGGGATGCGTCCGGTGAGCCCGTCGAACCGACCGTCGTCGACCGCGACATTCCCTTCCAGATTTCTGCCGTTGCCGTCCGGTCGGTCCAGGAGAACGGCGGAATACGCAGTGCCTCAACGCTTTTGAACCTGCTTCAGCAGGCGACTGCGGTGGCCGACCGGACCGAGGTGCTCGGTCCCGTCGAGCCGGCGCCGCAGGTGTCGGTGCGCCGCTCGGCAGCGGAGGACAGCGAAGCCTATGCGCGGCGTCGCCGCAACCTGCTGATCGGCATCAGCACCGGAGCCGCCGTTCTGCTGGTCGCGCTTCTGGTTCTGGTCTCGGTGATCAACAAGGTCTTCGGGAACGTCGGCGCCGGCCTCAACCGTGACCAGCTCGGCCTGAACACCCAAACGTCGTCGGCGTCGGAGGCCAGTTCCGCCCCCGCCGGCAGCACCGTCAAACCCACCAAAGCCACCGTCTTCTCCCCCGACGGGGAGGCCGACAACCCAGGCCAGGCCGAGCTGGCTATCGACGGCAATCCCAGCACTTCCTGGCAAACCGACACCTACACCGACGCCGTGCCGTTCCCGGCTTTCAAGAACGGCGTCGGATTGATGTTGCAGCTGCCGAAGCCGACCGTGGTCGGAGCCGTCACCATCGACATTTCCAGCACCGGCACCAAGGTCGAGATCCGCTCGTCACCGACGCCGAACCCGTCGAAGCTCGACGACACCTCCGTGCTGACCTCGGCCACCGCACTCAAGCCGGGCCACAACACCATCGCGGTCAAATCATCGGCACCGACGTCCAACCTGCTGGTGTGGATTTCAACGTTGGGAACCACCGACGGCAAGAGCCGCGCCGACATCTCGGAGATCACCGTCCAGGCCGCATCTTGATTGCCGCACGGCGCCGCAAACGAGTGAAGTGCCCTGCGGCTACCGATTGGTTACTGTCCGGCGGTGGGTTTTGGGGGCAGAAGGGAACGCAGTGACGCCGAGCTGTTGGCGGCTTTCGTCGGCGGCGAGCACCGCGCCTTCGAGCAGTTGTTCCGCCGCCATCAGCGCCACCTGTACCGGTTGGCCCGGCTCACCAGCCGTACCCCGGAAGACGCCGAGGACGCACTGCAAGACGCGATGATCTCGGCACACCGGTGCGCGGCGTCGTTTCGCTATGACGCGGCCGTCAGCAGCTGGCTGCACCGCATCGTGGTCAATGCCTGCCTGGACCGGCTGCGCCAGGCCAGGGCCCGGCCGACCGCCCCACTCGATGACGTGTATCCGGTTCCGGATGCAACGGCCCGCGTGGAGACGGAGATTTTGGTGCAGCGAGCGCTGCTCCAGCTTCCGGTCGAACAACGGGCCGCAGTGGTCGCGGTCGACATGCAGGGGTATTCGATCGCCGACACGGCACGCATGCTGGGTGTGGCCGAGGGCACCGTCAAAAGCCGCTGCGCCCGCGGGCGGGCGCGGCTTGCGCGGCTGCTCGGTTACCTCGACACCGGCGCCAACGTTTTCGATGGGAGTTAGCACAGACCGGCGCGGCGCACTCCCGCGCGGGGCGCGGGTCGTCATCAAGCGGTGAATGACGGACACTGGGGCGGATGAAAGGAACCGGACACGAAGCCGACGCGAACCCGCCGCTGACCGTCGAGCTCCTCGCCGATCTGCAGGCCGGTCTGCTCGACGACGAAGCCGCCGCCGGCGTCCGCCGACGAGTGCGCACCGACCCGCAGGCAGCGGCAATGTGGCGTGCCCTGCAGCAGGTGCGCCGCGACCTCGCGGCCGCCGGAGCTGATCCGGCGTCGACGACGGATCCTCCCGCCGATGTCGCCGCCAGGATTTTCGCGACGTTGCGGTCCGCGGCTTCCGGCGAGTCGCCCGCCGCGCACGCAGCCCGGCCGCGCATCCGCCCCGGGAAAATCCTTGCCGGGATAGCCGGGTTCTGCGCGGCCGTCGCGGCGATCGGCGTCGGTACCGCCGCACTGGTCACTGCGCCCTCGCCGGCGCCGACCACGCCCGCCACCGCAATGCACATCACCGTCTCGACGCCGCCGCCGGTGATTCCGCTGTCGCCCGAACAGATCCTGGAACTGCTGCAACGCACGCCCGACTACGGCCCTGTCGATGCCGCCCTCGCCGACCCGTCACGGCGCGCGTCCTGCCTGAGCGGCCTGGGCTACCCGGCATCCACGCAGATCCTGGGAGCCCAACCGATCGGCATCAACGCCCGCCCCGGGGTGCTGCTGGTGGTACCGGGCGACGGTCCCGACACCGTGGCGGTCTACGCGGTGGCGCTCAACTGCAGCGCCGCCGATACCGGCCTGTTGGCCAGCACCACAGTTGCCCGAGCCACCGGCTCGTAGCGGCATCCCGGCATGGTCCAACGCGCGGAAGGGAACACCAGTGCCTACGCTGGCGTTCATAAAAGTCCGAGATCAGCTTTCCGCACCCGAAAGGCCCGCATGACCGCCGCTTCCACCACTCCAGACACCATCCACGACGTGATCATCATCGGCAGCGGTCCTGCCGGGTACACCGCCGCTCTCTACACCGCCCGGGCGCAGTTGGCGCCGCTGGTGTTCGAAGGCACCTCGTTCGGCGGGGCACTGATGACCACCACCGAGGTGGAGAACTATCCGGGTTTCCGCGACGGTATCACCGGTCCCGAGTTGATGGACCAGATGCGGGAACAGGCGCTGCGGTTCGGTGCCGACCTGCGCATGGAGGACGTGGAGTCGGTATCGCTGGACGGACCGATCAAGTCGGTGGTCACCGCAGAAGGGGAAATCCACCGCGCTCGGGCCGTGATCCTGGCGATGGGTGCGGCGGCGCGCTACCTGCATGTGCCCGGCGAGCAGGAGCTGCTCGGGCGCGGCGTGAGTTCGTGTGCCACCTGTGACGGGTTCTTCTTCCGCGACCAGGACATCGCCGTCATCGGCGGCGGTGACTCGGCCATGGAGGAGGCCACCTTCCTGACGCGCTTTGCCCGCAGTGTCACGCTGGTGCACCGCCGAGACGAGTTCCGGGCCTCCAAGATCATGCTCAATCGTGCCCAGGCAAACGACAAAATCAACATCTTGACCAACCAGGTGGTGCTCGCCGTGGACGGGGACACGACCGTCACCGGATTGCGGTTGCGCGACACCGTCACCGGTGAAGAAACCACGCTGCCGGTAACCGGCGTCTTTGTCGCGATCGGACACGAGCCGCGTTCCGGCCTGGTGCGCGACGCCCTCGATCTGGATCCCGACGGCTACGTGCTGGTCAACGGCGGCACCACCAGCACATCGCTGGACGGGGTATTCGCCGCCGGAGACCTGGTCGACCGCACCTACCGGCAGGCGGTCACCGCAGCCGGCAGCGGTTGTGCCGCTGCCATCGACGCCGAACGCTGGCTGGCCGAACGCGAAGCAACAGGGCACGCTGACAGTACCGACACGCTGATTGGAGCACAGCAATGACCGATTCCGACAAGTCCGGCGCCACAATCGAAGTTTCCGACGCATCCTTTTCCACCACTGTGCTGTCTAGTAATAAGCCTGTGCTGGTTGACTTTTGGGCTACCTGGTGCGGCCCATGCAAGATGGTGGCGCCGGTGCTCGAAGAGATCGCCGCCGAGCGTTCGGGCAGCCTCACCGTGGCCAAACTCGACGTCGACGCCAATCCGCAAACCGCGCGCGACTTTCAGGTCATCTCGATTCCCACGATGATCCTGTTCAAAGACGGCCAGCCGGTGAAACGGATTGTCGGGGCCAAGGGGAAAGCGGCTTTGCTACGCGAGATTTCCGACGTGGTACCGAACCTCAGCTAGTAGCTCGTCACTGGGCCGGTGCCCGATTCACGACCCGTCGGGGTGTAGCGACGATGCCGCTTGCACTCCGTCTGCAGCGGCGGTGATTTCTCGATGCGGTCGGATCGGTGCTCACGCCGTTGCGGTCCGGCGCCGCCGGACGGATGCTCCCTGCTGTCCGCAGTGACTGAAATGGTAGTGAAATCTGGTCAGGCAGAACGTGTTCCGGCCCGCCGGGAGAGTCGGCTTGCGCAGCACCGCTCCCGGCGGCCATAAAAGCTTGCGGCCGGCGGGCCGGCTTGGCTCCCGCTCGAAAGTGGAAATCGCTGCTGTGCAACCACTTTCGCGTACGAGCGGCCTCGCGGCATAACCCGTAGCAGCGCCGCCAACGGCGACACCGACATCTGCGTGGCCAACGCCCAGCGCATCAGCGTCCCTTTCCTTTTCTTCTGTCGGTCAGCACGGCTCCGTTCATCGGTCACTCTCGCTTTCTCGCACTCGAACCCTGTTATCTATCAGTGGGATCGCCTGGGCAGGCGCGCCTTGCAGCCCTTGCGAGGTTCGCCGTCTTCGCTGTGTCGCATTGATCATTTGTACTTATGATCCGAGTGGGTGAATGTATCGGCACGTCGTTGCCCCGGGTCGGCGGGCATGGTGCAATCGGTCAGTCATTGAATACCGCGAATTCGGCAATCGGAAATCCGCGGAGTCATAAACCATTAGGACGAGGAGTGTCGATTTGACGTTGTGGGTGGTTCCTGAGGGCTTGACCGGCGCAGCTGCGGCGGTGGAGGCGTTGAGTGCTCGGTTGGCGGCTGCGCATGCGGCCACGGCGCCGTTGATCACCGCAGTGGTGGCTCCAGCGGCCGACCCGGTGTCGTTGCGTACCGCGGCCGGGCTCAGCGCCTGCGGTGTGCAGCACCTGGGGATCGCGACCGAGGGTGTCGAAGAGCTGGCCCGCTCTGGTGTGGGCATCGGTGAGGCCGGGGTCAGTTATGCCGCTGGCGATGCCGCCGCGGCGTTGACATATGCGCCTGCGGCCGGCCTGGCATGAGCGCACCAGTCTGGATGGCATGCCCGCCGGAGGTGCATTCGGCGATGCTAAGTGCTGGCCCGGGGCCGGCTCCGTTGGTCGCGGCCGGCGCGCAGTGGTTGTCGCTAAGTGCTCAGTATGCCGACACGGCCGAGGAACTGAGTCTGGTCCTAGCCGCGGTGGCGGCCGGGGCTTGGCAAGGTCCCAGCGCGGAGCTGTGTGCGGCGGCCTATGCCCCATATCTGGCCTGGCTAATGCAAGCCAGCAGCGATAGTGCGGGCACGGCTGCCGCGCACGAGGCCGCGGCCACTGCCTATGCGACTGCGCTGGCGACAATGCCCACGTTGGGGGAGTTGGCCGCCAACCACACCATCCATGCGGTGCTGCTGGCCACGAACTTCTTTGGTATCAACACGATCCCGATCGCACTCAACGAAGCCGACTACGTGCGGATGTGGATCCAGGCCGCCGCCATCATGAGCGCCTACGACGCGGTTTCTGCCGCGGCACTGGCCGCTACACCACGCGCCACCACGGCACCAGTCATCCTCAAACCCGGCCGCGCCCCCGGTGCCCTAGCCGCCCAGACCACGCTCACCCCCTTCCCCTTCTGGGAAATTCTGAATCTCATCGTAGAAACGATCCTCAACGAAGCACTGATGTTCGTGTTCTTTTGGGCTTTCGCCTTTGTGCTTCTGATCTCTCCTTTACTCGTGGTTGCTGCTGGTGTGGCAGCTCTGTTGGGCGATTACACCGTTGCATTGTATTTGCTGGCTTTGCCTTTAGCCGCGCCACTTATCATGGTCGTTATGGGCACATTCTTTTTCCTGTCGCCGGCAATTGCTTTTTTTCAAGGCATCGGGTTGATTATCGATTGGATTATCGGAAATTTCGCTCTGGCTGGTCCGGCTTTGTCGACTTACGTTACTTCGGGATTGGCCATTCCCGCGACTGCCGCAAGCGCCAGCGCCGCGGTGCAGGTCACAGCGGTGGCCCCGGCGTCTGCCGTGGCGGTCGATGCGGTGCTGCCGGTTGTAACTGCACCGGCAGCGGTGTCGCCAGCGCAATTGGTGTCGGCGGCTTCGGCAGAGAGCACGGCGTCAGTGTCTGCGGCTGTTGGTAATCACGGTTCTGACGGCTTCGGTTTTGCTGGAACGCTGACCAACGGGGCCGAAATGCGCGCTGCCGGGCTGGCCGCCATCGGTTCTGAGGGCGATGGTGCGCAAATTCCGATGCTGCCGGCCAGCTGGGAGCACGGGCTAGTCGGAGCGCTCGGCGATGGGGGGTTGATCGGCGTAGCGGTGTGACGGTCAGGTAACCAGGAAAGCCACGGGAAAATCGAGTTCGAAGGAGAGTTGTTGTGAGTTTGTTGGATGCCCACATTCCGCAGTTGGTGGCGTCGCAGTCGGCGTTTGCCGCCAAGGCGGGATTGATGCGGCACACAATCGGATCGGCTGAGCAGTCAGCGATGTCGGCGCAGGCATTTCATCAGGGTGAGTCAGCGGCGGCATTTCAGGCCTCGCACGCCCGGTTTGTCGAGGCCGCCGGCAAGGTGAATGCGTTGCTGGACATCGCGCAGGCAAATCTGGGTGATGCCGCAGGCACCTATGTGGCGGCCGATGCGGCTGCAGCTTCGGCCTACACCGGCTTCTGAGGCCCAAGTAAACCATCGTCATTTCTGAAAGGGTTTGTGATGTCGCAGATTATGTACAACTACCCCGCCATGATGGCTCATGCCGGGGACATGTCCGGGTATGCCGGAACGCTGCACGGCCTGGGTGCCGACATAGCCACCGAGCAGGCCGCATTATCCAATGCGTGGCAGGGCGACACGGGGCTGACCTATCAGGGTTGGCAAGCACAGTGGAATCAGTCCATGCAGGAACTGGTCAGCGCATATCAATCGATGGCCACCACGCATGAATCCAACACGTTGGCGATGAACGCCCGTGACATGGCCGAAGCCGCCAAATGGGGCGCCTAGCCTAAAGCATCCGGTGCGCAGGCCTTCAAGACCGATTCTTCATTTCGTACGCGGCTCGAAAGCAGCAAGCACATCGCCGTCGTCCGTCAACGTCGACAAAACTCACCGACATGGCCGCGATCCGCCCCGGCCATCGCAAGCCGCAACGCGCTCACCGCAGCAAACAGCATCGAGAAATTGCCCAAAGCCGCCCGGGTTTCGGTGGCAAGAACTCTTTTCGCACCCCGCAATGCCACTTCGCCATACCGTCACGTCGCAGCAGTTGTGGTGCCGCGACCAACCGCTGCCTGCACGACGCGTCGGGCCCCGGATCAGCCTGGGGTTTTCCCGAAATCGGGAAGCGTCTGCGACAATAGCGGCTAGCTGTGTTGCATTTGTCAGCGAGTTCAGTGAGTCCTGGAGGGCCTTTGGTATGCCGAGTCCGCGCCGCGAAGACGGCGACGCGCTGCGCTGTGGAGACCGTAGCGCCGCTGTCACCGAGATCCGCGCTGCGCTGGCCGCGCTGGGGATGCTGGATAATCCCGACGAAGATCTGACTACAGGCCGCCATGTCGCACTCGAGGTGTTCGACGCCGAACTCGACCAAGCGGTACGTGCCTTCCAGCAGCATCGCGGACTGCTCGTTGACGGCATCGTCGGCGAGGCCACCTATCGGGCGTTGAAGGAGGCTTCCTACCGGCTCGGTGCCCGCACGCTCTATCACCAATTCGGTGCGCCCCTCTACGGCGACGATGTGGCGACACTACAGGCTCGACTTCAAGATCTCGGGTTCTACACGGGGCTGGTCGACGGATATTTCGGATTGCAGACCCACAATGCGCTGATGTCGTACCAGCGTGAGTACGGGCTCGCCGCCGACGGTATCTGCGGCCCGGAAACGTTGCGGTCCTTGTACTTTCTCAGTTCACGGGTCAGCGGCGGCTCACCGCACGCGATTCGGGAAGAGGAGCTGGTCCGCCGTTCGGGCCCCAAGTTGTCCGGCAAGCGCATCATCATCGATCCGGGCCGCGGGGGTGCCGATCACGGCCTGATCACCCAAGGCCCGGCCGGGCCGATCAGCGAGGCGGACGTCTTGTGGGACTTGGCGAGTCGCCTCGAAGGACGCATGTCGGCCATCGGCATGGAGACCTTCTTATCCCGCCCGGCCAACCACAGCCCGTCAGACGCCGAACGCGCCGCCACCGCTAACGCGGTTGGCGCAGATCTGATGATCAGCCTGCGCTGCGAGACCCAAGCCAGTCCTTCAGCTAACGGCGTCGCCTCGTTCCACTTCGGAAACTCGCACGGGTCGGTGTCCACCATTGGTCGCAATCTGGCTGACTTTATTCAGCGAGAAGTGGTGGCGCGCACTGGTTTACGGGACTGCCGTACCCATGGCAGAACATGGGATCTGTTGCGGCTGACCCGGATGCCGACCGTTCAAGTCGACATCGGCTATATCACCAATCCCCACGACCGGGAGATGCTGGTTTCGACACAGACCCGCGACGCCATTGCCGAAGGTATTCTTGCCGCAGTCAAGCGCCTCTACTTGTTGGGCAAAAACGACCGGCCCACGGGGACTTTCACTTTCGCCGAGTTATTGGCCCACGAGCTGTCGGTGGAGCGGGCCAGCAGGCTCGGCGGTTCCTGAATTTCGAAGTTCCGAGGGCACCTGGTTTTCCGAGCCGTCAGATGCTGTTGCCGGCCCTCGAGGTAGAACTAGCCGTGGAACTCGCGGTGGAAGCCGCCCCCACGGGTTGTTGCAGCTGCGCATTTTCCAGCAATCGCTCCAAAGCCGCCTCTACCTCGGCCTTCCACCCAAAGCCTTTGTCCAGTTCGAGCCGCAACCGCGGGAAGTACCTGTGCGAGGCCACGACCACAAAACCCATGTCGGTCAAGAAGTCTGCGTCGATGACGCAGTGGTCGACGGAGCAGTCACCGACAGCCTCGAGCACTGGACGCACTTCCGGGTCGACCAGTCCAGGATCCGCTAAATCGGCCACCTCCGCCGTGCGGCCGAAAGCCTCCAGCGCGCGGACCCCGCGTCGGACCAGTTCGTCGACCACCCCAGCGATCAGGCTGCGTGGCAAATCATCGGGGGCCAGTCCGCGTTCGATACCCATCGACGTCAACAACACCGCATCGGCAGACACCGGCGCCGTCGGAAATCGGCGGGCCCGCGGTACCGCTCGCGGCGGAGCGTAGAACACATATCCCAAACAGGGCGGTTCGGCGGCACTGCGTTCATCCGGAATGGCCGTCGCCACCTGACCGCACGAACCCCATTCCAACATCACCATGGACAGCCAGGCCTCTTTTTCGAATTCGGGGTCAGCGAGATGGTGATCGTTGCCCAGGGTCGCAGGATCCACTTCCCAGAACACGCACCGGCGCGCGTGCTTAGGAAGCTGCTCGAAGGCTTCGAGCCGCAGCGCTGTGATACGAGCAGTCACTAGTCTCCTGGCCTCCGTGCGGTACTGCAACTGTCAGCCCCGCTTTTCTGCGAGCCATTCGGCCCGCGTTGTCGCACGGCCACGCCCACAGCCCCGATCTCCCCCGGCTGATGTGCACCAGCAACCTCTCCAGGATAGGAGAGTTGGTCGCGGTTGGGCCAGTATCGGTTAGCCACCCGGGTTGCCGCCGGCCGCTGCCGGGTCACGACCGGCTCCGCTGATCACAACCGACCCGCCGCTTCACGAAAACCCTTGACGCGCATAGGGTCTGCGTCCAAGTGCACCGCAACAAGCACTGCCTCCCAATTCCGGAACCGCGTCAGTGTCACAGTGACGTAATTACCCGGTATTACGGCTCACGCCTTCGCATCAGTCATCAACCCGATGATCCGCTGCAAATCTTCCACCGAACCGAACTCCACCACGATCTTGCCCTTGCGTTTGCCAAGGCTGACCGTGACTCGGGTGTCGAAAGCGGTCGACAGTCGCTCGGCAACGTCTTGGAGTCCGGGCATGTGGATCGGTTTGCGCCGCGGCGGGTTCGGTGTGCTGGCACCGGCTCGGTTCGCCAGCGTGACGGCCTCCTCGGTGGCTCGCACCGACAGACCCTCGGCGACAATCCGGCTCGCCAGTTCCTCCTGTGCATCCGGCCCAGCCTCTAGCGACAGCAGCGCACGCGCATGACCAGCCGACAACACCCCTGCGGCGACCCGCCTCTGAACCGGGATCGGCAGCTTGAGCAGCCGGATCATGTTGGTGATCAACGGGCGCGACCGGCCGATGCGTGCGGCCAGTTCATCGTGGGTGACGCCGAATTCATCGAGGAGCTGTTGGTAGGCGGCGGCCTCCTCCAGCGGGTTCAACTGGACGCGATGAATGTTTTCCAACAGGGCGTCGCGCAGCAGACTGTCGTCACCGGTTTCGCGCACGATGGCGGGAATCGTGGTCAGGCCGGCCTCTTGGGCAGCGCGCCAACGTCGCTCCCCCATCACGATTTGGTAGTGCGCACCGCTTGGCGTCGGCCCGATCGCTCGCACGACGATTGGCTGCAAGAGCCCGAACTCGCGGATCGAGTGCACCAATTCCTGTAGTGCCTCTTGGTCGAAAACCTGGCGCGGCTGCCGGGGATTGGCCTCGATGTCCGACGGGGCGATCTCGCGGTACACCGCACCCATCGGGCTGGCGTCGAGCGCGGGCCCGCCGATCACGACGTCGGCGGTCGCCGACCCCATGCGTGGGCCGAACGACGGTCCGGACTCACCATCGGCGGGACCGGTGGGAATCAGCGAAGCCAGTCCGCGTCCAAGGCCGCCCTTCCGGCGTGACGGCTGCGTCATGGTCGTCCCCTCCCGGCTGATGGTCGATCACGATCGGCCAGTTCACGACTGGCATCGAGGTAGCTCATTGCTCCCCGCGAACCGGGATCGTAATCGATGATCGTCATGCTGTAGCCCGGCGCCTCCGATACCTTGACGCTGCGGGGAATCACCGTCCGCAATACCTTGCTCCCGAAATACCGGCGGACCTCTTCAGCCACCTGATCGGCCAGCTTCGTGCGTCCGTCGTACATCGTCAGGATCACCGTGGTGACTTCGAGTTCGGGGTTGAGGTGCGCCTTCACCATCTCGATGTTGCGCATCAGCTGTGAGACGCCCTCCAGCGCGTAATACTCACACTGAATCGGGATCAGCACTTCGGGGGCGGCGACCAGTGCGTTGATGGTGAGCAGTCCCAACGATGGGGGGCAGTCGACAAAGACGTAATCGAAGTCCAGGTTGTCCAGCTCGGCGAGCGCGGTACGCAACCGGTTTTCCCGCGCCACCATACTCACCAGTTCGATTTCGGCGCCGGCGAGATCGATCGTCGCCGGGACGCAGAACAGTCGCTCGCTATGCGGGCTGCGCCGGATCGCCTGCCGCAGCGACACTTCGCCGATGAGCACTTCATAGGACGACGGCGTCCCGGATTGCCGTTCGGTGATGCCCAACGCCGTGCTCGCGTTGCCCTGCGGGTCGAGATCGATGACGAGCGTCTTGAGCCCCTGAACGGCAAGGGCGGCGGCAAGATTGACCGCGGTGGTCGTCTTGCCCACACCGCCCTTCTGGTTGGCGACCGTGAACAGGCGCCGCTGGTGTGGTCGCGGTAACGGTTCGTGAGTGGTGTGCAGGACACGCATGGCGCGTTCGGCTGCGGCGCCGATTGGGGTGTCGATTTCGGTTGATGTTTCACGTGAAACATTCACCGTGGGATTGTGCGTTGTTTCCGCCGCCGACGCCAACTCGGTGGCCAGCAGCGCCGTCGAGGCACCGCGACCGACTGGGTTGGCACCCCCAAAGGTCCTCGCCGAGCGAGCGGTAACCGTAGACTGCGCCCCGGATACCGGCGGTGTGGCGGCTACGGCCGGCGCTTCCGCACCGGGTGCGTCTACCGAAAAGGGCGACTCCGGCCGATACCGCCGGCCGGGAGAGATCCCCGCCTGCCCTGCAGGAGCAGCTGGTGTCGATACAGCGGCACACCGGGGCGGATTCATATTGTTACTCCGTCCGGTGATTGCCCACGATCCGGTCGGTTCTGACCTTCTCGCCGTGCCACCACCACGGTTGCGGTTGGCCTTAAATAGTTCGCGCCACATTCCACTACCCTGACATCACCCACACCCGATAGGGCCATTACACGCCGATACTTCTCCACTTCATCGGCGGCTCGCTCTCCTTTGATCGCAAGCATTCGCCCGTCATGCTTCAGCAACGCCATACTCCACTTCGTCAGCTTGTCCAATGGGGCCACCGCCCTTGACACCGCGACATCGCAGGCGCCAAGTCGCTTTCGTATCGCCGGGTCCTCGGCCCGGCCCCGGACCACCTCCACCGGCAGCGCTAGGTCCGCGACGAGCTCGTGCAGAAAGTCGCTGCGCCGCAGCAGCGGTTCGAGAAGAATGATCCGAAGGTCGGGGCGTGCCAGAGCCAGCGGCACGCCGGGCAGTCCGGCACCACTGCCGATATCAACTACCCGCTCACCCGGATTGACGAGCTCGCCGACGACCGCGCAGTTCAATAGATGTCGCTCCCAGACACGTTCGGCTTCACGTGGGCCCAGTAACCCGCGCTCGACACCGCAGCCCGCCAACCAGTCGGCGTATCTCCGGGCGCGTCCAAGCCGGTCGCCAAAGATCGCCATCGGGATCCCGGACTGGTCGGGGTGCAAGGGTTCCAATGCGGGTCGCAACAGCCGGGCCGGCTCGGGAGAATGTTCATGTTTCACGTGAAACAATCTCCGATCTTCCGCGCTCTGCCGATGGCCCTGTCCGCCTGTCCACCGGAACTACATAGCTGTAACTCCCCGACTCGACGTCGCGGGGCGATCGCGGTCGGATAACGGGTTAGTCGCGCAGCACCACGACTCGCCGCGACGGCTCCGCGCCCTCGCTTTCGCTGTGTACACCGGGCACTGCGGCGACCGCATCGTGGACGATCTTGCGCTCGAACGGCGTCATCGGCGCGAGCTCCTGGCGTTCACCGCTCTCGGCAACGCGCCGTGCCACCCTTTCCCCCAAGGCCGCCAATTCTTCTCGACGACGCCGGCGCCAGCTTGCGATGTCCAGCATCAATCGACTCCGCACCCCGGTCTTCTGGTGCACTGCCAGTCGCGTCAGCTCCTGCAGAGCATCCAGCACCTCTCCCCCGCGACCCACCAGCTTATTCAGATCGTTGCTGCCGTCGATACTGACCACCGCGCGATTACCCTCGACGTCCAGGTCGATATCGCCGTCGAAGTCCAACAGGTCCAACAGCTCTTCCAAGTAGTCCCCGGCGATCTCGCCCTCGGCGACCAACCGCTCTTCCAGATCGGTCTCGTCACCATCGGCATCGGCCGGCATCACGTCTTCCGCGTCTGGCACATCCCCCACCGCCGGATTGCTCTCAATGTCAAGCTCGGTGGTTTCGGCATCAGTCATGGCTCTTCTCCCTCACTCACGGGTCAGTGTTGGCGATGTTTCGCGGCATTCTGCTGAGGTTTCTGGGCGGTCGTGCCGCTCGTCCCGCAAAGGCTGTGACGCGCTTTACCGCTTGCGCTTCTTGGGCCGCGCACCCGGGCGCGGTGTACGGCCGGCGGGAGCGTTGTTGCGGCCGGCCTGAGGCTGCTTGCCGGCCTGCGTTCGCGGCGCCCTCTCGGACTTCCCCTCCGAGCCCAGATCGGCAGAACCCGTCTCCTTCACGCCGCCGTCGACATCCGAGTCGGCCGCCGCCTCCGTGACAGACCCGTCAACGGAGGCAGACGCCGACTTGGGCAGTCGCTTCGGCTTGGCTCCCGGGGCAGGTGCGTTGGCCGCCCTGCGCTGCAACACTTCCTGTCTCTTGGCCTCGTCCTCTTTTTCGATCATCCCGAACACGTAGTGCTGCTGGCCAAACGTCCAGATGTTGTTCGAAAACCAGTAGAGGATGATCGCCAGCGGCAGGAACGGACCACCGACGACCACGCCCAGCGGGAACACATAGAGCGCCAACTTGTTCATCATCGCGGTCTGCGGGTTGGCCGCCGCCTCCGGGCTCTGCCGGGCAATGGATGCCCGGCTGTTGAAGTACGTCGCGATGCCGGCCAGGATCATGACCGGTACGCCGACCGCAATCACGGCAGGCCGACTGAAATCGATAAACGCATCCAGCCCACCGCGTTGAGTCATCGAGGCCCCGATCGGGGCGCCAAACAGGTTGGCGTCCAGGAAGTGGCCCACGTCGGTCGGGGTAAAGACGTAATTGCCGGTGAGCCGGTTCTCCAGCACCGACATCTGCGGCTGGCCGAAGCCGCCCGTCGTCCGGTTGAACGAGCGCAACACGTGGTACAGGCCCAAAAACACCGGGATCTGTGCCAGCATCGGCAAGCAACCCAGGATCGGATTGAACCCGTGTTCTCGTTGCAGCTTCTGCATCTCCATCGCCATGCGCTGGCGATCCTTGCCGTATTTCTTCTGCAGCGCCTTGATCTGCGGCTGGAGTTCTTGCATCTGGCGAGTGGTACGGATCTGCCGAACGAATGGTTTGTAGAGCAGCGCACGCAGCGTGAACACCAGGAACATCACCGACAGGGCCCACGCGAAGAAGTTCGACGGCCCGAAGATCAGCGCGAACAGCTTGTACCAGACCCACATGATCCACGACACCGGGTAGTAGACGAAGTCGAGGCTGAAGAAATCAAACAAAAGACTCACTCTTCCCTTGCTTCGCCGGCAGGTCCCCGCGGACATCGCAGTCCGAACATCCCCGGCGCTCTGGTATGGGATCCCATCCTCCCCGATGCCAGGGTCCGCACTTCGCGAGCCTGGCTACGGTCAGCCAACTGCCCCGGATCAGACCGTATTCGGTCAGCGCATCCACGGCGTACTGGCTGCAGGTCGGGACGAAACGACACGAGGCCGGCCGTAGCGGAGACACCATGTGCCGATAGAGATTGATCATGAAAATCAGTCCGCGGGCTGTCCATCGCCCGGTGGCCTTCGCCACCCGCGCGGGACTCCACGCCGACTGGGTCACCGGACAGTACCCCCCGATTCGAATGCGCGGCGTAAACCGCGGCGCAGCTGCTGTTCCAGCCACACCGACGAGACGTACCGACTGCTCGGCAGTGCCCGGATCACCACTTGGTCGCACGGATGCAAGTTGCCCAACAACGGCCGGGCAACGTGTCGCAACCGACGTGCCACCCGATGACGTTCGACCGCGGTACCCACCGATTTGGCGATGATCAATCCCACCCGCGGACCGCTGCAGTCCTTCGATTGGTCACCTCGACGGACGTGGACGACCACGTCGGGCTGTACGGTTCGAATCCCATACTTGACGGTTGCGTCGAACTCCGTTGACCGCCTCATGCGGTTGCGTGCGGACAGCACCGCTAAGAAACCTGACGCGACGATCAGGCAGTCAGTGCGCGGCGGCCCTTACGGCGCCGGCCGGAGACGATGGCTCGCCCGGCCCGGGTACGCATCCGCAGTCGAAAACCATGAACGCGGGCTCGGCGCCGGTTGTTCGGCTGGAAGGTCCGCTTGCCCTTGGCCACGGCGTTCTCCTCGATCTGTCTCGCATACCATCCGCCCGCTCAATCTCGCACAGTCGGCGGCCGGAGGTAGTCTGGCTGCTGGCCGGCGCGGTCCCCGGAGACATGATCCAGGTCGCAGCCGTATCGCCGACTTTCGGGCGACTGTTTGAGGGTACTGACGAGGCTTCGCCTGGTCAAACCTGGCCCGTCCCAACAGACTCAGGCCGAACCCGCCCGCCACCGAAAGATGGCTGCCCCTAACGCACTCCATATTGCACGCACATCCAAAGACGACCAACGGAAAACGAAAGAACTGTTGGCAGCCGCACCGAAAACTGTTAGCTTCGGGCAGTGCTGTTTCGGACTGAAACGGCGGCCGACGATGAAGCGAGGATGGCGGATCGACTAGCTGCCCCGACAGCCGGGTGGTTGGATGCAGCGCGGAGATCGCGGGCCGTGGCCGAAAGGTTACGGAACGTAGTCGACCGTCCTTTCCACAACTGTGGATAACCATGTGGACAGCTTGCTTGTCGCCGACAATTGCACCTCGATGTCGGACCAGGGGGATGCGTCGTTGACCGATGATCCCGGGTCCGGCTTTGCCTCGGTGTGGAATGCGGTCGTCTCCGAACTCAACGGGGAACTCAACGCTGACGGCATCGCGGGCACTGGCACCACCCTCACCACTCCCCTCACCCCCCAGCAACGAGCATGGTTGAACCTCGTCCAACCACTCACCATCGTCGAGGGGTTTGCGTTGTTGTCGGTCCCAAGCAGCTTCGTCCAAAACGAGATCGAGCGTCACCTGCGTACCCCGATCACCGACGCGTTGAGTCGACGACTCGGCCACCAAATCCAACTCGGTGTTCGCATCGCGCCACCTCCGCCCACCGCTCACGCCGACGAGGGCGGGCAGTCCGCCGATGATCCCAGCCTGGAAATGTCCCGGGACACATCACCCGAAACCGCCGGAGACAACGACGACCCCGACGAGACCGCCGGCAGCCCTCGACCCAGTTGGCCCACCTACTTCACCAAGCGCCCGTCGGGTACCGATACGGTCGCCGCCACCGGTGGCACCAGCCTCAACCGCCGCTACACTTTCGACACCTTCGTGATCGGCGCCTCCAATCGGTTCGCGCACGCCGCCACCCTGGCCATCGCCGAAGCACCGGCACGCGCCTACAACCCCCTCTTCATCTGGGGCGAGTCGGGACTTGGGAAAACTCACCTCTTGCACGCGGCCGGCAATTACACGCAGCGACTGTTCCCAGGGATGCGGGTCAAGTACGTCTCCACCGAGGAATTCACCAACGACTTCATCAACTCCTTGCGCGACGACCGCAAGGTCGCCTTCAAGCGCAGCTACCGCGACGTCGACGTGTTGCTCGTCGATGACATCCAGTTCATCGAAGGCAAAGAAGGCATTCAGGAAGAGTTCTTCCACACCTTCAACACGCTGCACAACGCGAACAAGCAGATCGTCATCTCCTCCGACCGGCCACCCAAACAACTCGCCACGCTCGAAGACCGGCTGCGGACCCGGTTCGAATGGGGCCTGATCACCGATGTGCAGCCCCCGGAGTTGGAGACCCGCATCGCCATCTTGCGCAAGAAGGCGCAGATGGAACGGCTCGCGGTGCCCGACGATGTGCTAGAACTCATCGCCAGCAGCATCGAACGCAACATCCGCGAACTCGAGGGTGCACTGATCCGGGTCACCGCATTCGCTTCGCTGAACAAGACCCCGATCGACAAAGCCCTGGCTGAGATAGTGCTGCGCGACCTCATCGCCGACGCCACCGCCATGCAGATCAGTGCGGCGACCATCATGGCCGCCACCGCCGAGTATTTCGACACCACGGTCGAAGAGCTGCGCGGACCGGGCAAGACCCGATCGCTGGCCCAGTCCCGACAGATCGCGATGTATCTCTGCCGTGAACTCACCGATCTGTCTCTGCCCAAGATCGGTCAGGCATTCGGCCGCGACCACACCACGGTCATGTACGCCCAACGCAAGATCTTGTCCGAAATGGCCGAACGCCGCGAAGTCTTCGATCATGTCAAAGAGCTCACGACAAGGATCCGTCAGCGCTCCAAGCGATGAACTCGGTCCATTTCCGGCCACCTTCTGCAAAAAAACTTCTCTCCCGCCAGTCACAGCAGCCACACCATCGGGTGTGGGTAGTTGTGTGCACAGCCACTCGAAACTGGATTGCACACTTCGGCCTGCCGTTGCACACCTGGCGATTCATCCCCAGCAGCTCACACGGCCCACACAGCCCGCAACGTCGTCATCCACATCCCAGTTCGCCGCCTAGCAGCACCGACGCCTGGCCATCCCCAGAACTCACACCCCTTATTACTGTTATTGAGATCTATTCCAAGGTTGTCCTTAGAAGAACGGGTCTGGGGACACCGCCCACACAGGGTCCCTCGCGAGGGTGCGCAGCCCGACATGTCAGCGTTGACGATTAGCTTTCAACTTGGGGCCAGACGTTCTACGGTTGTTGTTCGACTGCCGTTGCGGCGTTACGTCACCGGCGGTCGCGATGCCGGCGGCGGGAGCTGGCTCACGGATCCAGGGATCGAACTCACTGTTAGGTGAAGGGACGCAATGGACGCGGCTACGACCCAGACTGGTCTCACCGACTTGAAGTTTCGCTTGGTGAAGGAGTCGTTCGCCGAGGCGGTGTCGTGGGTGGCGAAGAATCTGCCGACCAGGCCGGCCGTGCCGGTGCTTTCAGGTGTGTTGTTGACGGGCTCAGACGACGGGCTGACAATTTCCGGATTCGATTACGAGGTTTCCGCCGAAGTACAGGTTGCTGCCGAAATAGCTTCTCCGGGAAGCGTTTTGGTTTCAGGCCGGCTGTTGTCCGACATTACGCGCGCCTTGCCCAACAAGCCGGTCGATTTCTACGTCGACGGCAACCGGGTCGCCTTGACCTGCGGAAATGCCAGGTTCTCGCTGCCGACCATGGCGGTGGAGGACTACCCGACGCTGCCGACGTTGCCCGATGACACCGGCACGTTGCCGTCAGATCTGTTCGCCGAGGCCATCAGCCAGGTCGCCATCGCGGCCGGCCGTGACGACACACTGCCGATGTTGACCGGCATCCGCGTCGAGATCTCGGGTGAGACGGTTGTTTTGGCGGCAACCGACAGGTTCCGCCTGGCGGTACGCGAATTGACCTGGACCGCGTTGTCGCCTGAGGTCGAAGCGTCGGTGCTGGTACCGGCCAAGACCTTGGCCGAGGCCGCCAAAGCCAACAGTGACGGATCTGATGTCCGGTTGTCATTGGGTGCCGGCACGGGCGTCGGCAAGGACGGGCTGCTGGGGATCAGCGGTAATGGCAAGCGCAGCACAACGCGGCTGCTGGACGCGGAGTTTCCGAAATTTCGCCAACTGCTGCCGGCCGAGCACACCGCGGTGGCCACCGCGGATGTGGCGGAATTGACCGAAGCGATCAAACTGGTCGCGCTGGTTGCCGATCGTGGCGCGCAGGTCCGTATGGAATTCGCCGAAGGGACGCTGCGGCTTTCCGCCGGCGCCGACGATGTCGGACGAGCCGAGGAAGACCTTGCTGTCGACTTCGCCGGTGAACCGTTGACGATCGCGTTCAACCCGACATATCTGACCGACGGTCTGGGGTCGTTGCATTCCGAGCGGGTGTCGTTTGGTTTCACCACCCCGGGAAAACCCGCTCTGCTGCGTCCCGCATCAGCCGAGGATGGCACGCCGACGGGTAATGGTCCCTTCCCGGCGGTGCCGACGGACTACGTCTACCTGCTGATGCCGGTTCGGTTGCCGGGCTGATCGTTGTGGTGCCGAAGTAGGTGTACGTCCGGCATTTGGGATTGCGTGATTTCCGTTCGTGGGCGCACGCGGACCTCGAATTGCATCCGGGGCGGACCGTGTTCGTTGGTCCGAACGGCTTTGGAAAGACGAATCTCATTGAGGCACTGTGGTATTCGAGCACTTTAAGTTCACATCGGGTCGGCACCGACGCGCCGCTGATTCGGGCCGGCGCCGACCGTGCGGTGATCTCGACGATCGTGGTCAGCGACGGTCGGGAATGCGCGGTGGACCTCGAGATCGCCGCCGGACGGGCGAACAAGGCCCGGCTGAACCGGTCACCGGTGCGCAGCACTCGTGAAGTGGTCGGGGTGTTGCGAGCGGTGCTGTTCGCTCCCGAGGATTTGGCATTGGTCCGCGGGGATCCGGCAGAACGACGCCGCTACCTCGACGATTTGGCCACAGTGCGCCGCCCGGCCGTGGCCGCGGTGCGGGCCGACTACGACAAGGTGCTGCGGCAGCGTACCGCGCTATTGAAATCGGTAGCGGGCGCGCGGTATCGAGGCGACCGCGGGGTGCTGGACACCCTGGATGTCTGGGATGGCCGGCTGGCCGAGCACGGCGCCGAATTGATGGCCGCCCGTATGGATTTGGTGAGTCAATTGACCCCGGAGGTGGCGAAGGCCTATCAACTGCTCGCGCCGGAGTCACGCACGGCGTCCATCGAGTACCGCGCCAGCATGACGTCGGTCCTCCCCGGATCTGACGAACCTGACGGGACTGCCGATCGCGGGTGCCTCGAGGCCCGGTTGTTGGCGGCACTGGCCGCGCGTCGTGATGCCGAGGTGGAACGTGGGGTATGTCTGGTCGGCCCGCACCGCGACGACCTGGAATTGCGGTTGGGCGACCAGCCCGCCAAAGGTTTTGCCAGCCATGGGGAGTCGTGGTCGATGGCGGTCGCGCTGCGGCTGGCCTCCTATGAATTGTTGCGGGTCGAGGGTAGTGACCCGGTGTTGTTGTTGGACGACGTTTTTGCCGAGCTGGATACCAGGCGCCGTAGGGCCCTGGCGAGCGTGGCGGAGTCGGCCGAACAGGTTGTGGTGACCGCGGCGGTGCCGGAAGACATTCCGGCGGGTTGGGACGCGAAACGGGTGCAGATCGACTTGCGTGAGGGTGACGATGGACGAATATCGGTGGTGTCCGCATGAACGGTGAGCAATCGAGCCCGGAGCACACCCAACAACCCGACAACGGTATCGACCTGGTTCGACGTACCCTCGCAGAGGCTCGGGCCGCCGCTCGTGCCCGGGGACGGGATCTCGGGCGCGGGCCGGTGGCGCAGCCTGTTTCATCGCGACGCGTCGCCGGACAGCGCCGAAGCTGGTCGGGTCCGGGACCCGATGTTCGCGATCCGCAACCGTTGGGCAGGCTGGCCCGCGAACTGGCGAAGAAGCGCGGTTGGTCCGGACGTGTCGCCGAAGGCACCGTGCTGGGCCAGTGGGCCGCGGTGGTCGGCCAGCAGATCGCCGACCATGCGACTCCGACCTCGCTGGACGACGGTGTGCTCAGCGTGACCGCCGAATCGACCGCATGGGCCACGCAGTTGCGGATCATGCAGTCCCAACTACTGGCCAAAATCGCTGCTGCGGTGGGTAACGGAGTGGTGACCACGCTGAAAATCACCGGTCCGGCCGCACCGTCGTGGCGCAAAGGGCCGCGACACATCGCCGGTAGGGGGCCTCGCGACACCTATGGCTAGCCCATGACCCGGGTCGATCAAGCGGCGGCCCGAGCTCCCTGTCGTCCACGTCTGAAATCCACCAGGACGAAGCGGACCCGTATCCCCGACGTCCGGACGCGTCCTCCAACAAGATATTGAGCGCACGGCGCAGTTAGATAGGTGGAAACGCACCTAGAGAATCGGTGCGGACAGGTGCTCACGGTAGAGTAGATATACGACCCGCTGCGGTGACTGGACCGCTCGCATGTGCAACCCCGAGGAGAACATTCGGACCGTGGCTGCCCAGAAGAAGAAGGCCCAAGACGAATACGGCGCTGCATCCATCACGATTCTCGAGGGACTAGAGGCCGTCCGCAAACGCCCCGGCATGTACATCGGCTCGACCGGTGAGCGCGGCCTGCACCATCTCATTTGGGAGGTGGTCGACAACGCGGTCGATGAGGCAATGGCCGGTTACGCGGCCACCGTCACCGTGGTGCTGCTCGAGGATGGCGGTGTCGAGGTGACCGACGACGGCCGCGGAATCCCGGTTGCGATGCACGCCTCCGGAATACCGACCGTGGACGTGGTGATGACCCAGCTGCACGCCGGCGGGAAGTTCGATTCCGACGCCTACGCGATTTCGGGCGGACTGCACGGTGTCGGTGTCTCGGTGGTCAACGCACTGTCCACCCGGCTGGAGGTGGAGATCAAACGCGACGGCTATGAGTGGTCGCAAGTCTACGAGAAATCCGAGCCGATGGGACTCAAGCAAGGCGCGCCGACGAAGAAGACCGGCACGACGGTACGATTCTGGGCCGACCCCAATGTTTTTGAGACCACCGAGTACGACTTCGAAACCGTCGCACGACGGTTGCAGGAGATGGCGTTTCTCAACAAGGGGCTCACCATCAACCTGACCGATCAGCGGGTCAGCCAAGACGAGGTCGTCGACGAGGTGGTCAGCGACGTCGCCGAGGCCCCGAAGTCGGCCAGGGAGAAGGCGGCCGAATCCGCCGCCCCGCACAAGGTCAAGAAGCGCACCTTCCACTATCCCGGAGGGCTGGTTGATTTCGTCAAGCACATCAACCGCACCAAGAATGCCATCCATAGCAGCATCGTCGACTTCTCCGGTAAGGGCCCCGGCCACGAGGTGGAGATCGCGATGCAGTGGAATGCCGGGTACTCGGAGTCAGTGCACACCTTCGCCAACACCATCAACACCCATGAGGGTGGGACTCACGAAGAGGGGTTCCGCAGCGCGCTGACCTCCGTGGTGAACAAGTACGCCAAGGACCGCAAACTACTCAAGGACAAGGACCCCAACCTCACCGGCGACGACATCCGGGAAGGGTTGGCCGCGGTGATTTCGGTGAAAGTCAGCGAGCCGCAGTTCGAAGGTCAGACAAAGACGAAACTGGGCAACACCGAGGTGAAGTCGTTCGTGCAGAAGGTGTGCAACGAACAGCTCACCCATTGGTTCGAGGCCAACCCCGCCGATGCCAAAACCGTTGTCAACAAGGCAGTTTCATCAGCGCAGGCCAGGATTGCCGCTCGCAAGGCGCGGGAGTTGGTGCGCCGCAAGAGCGCAACCGATCTGGGCGGACTGCCGGGGAAATTGGCCGACTGCCGCTCGACCGACCCGCGCAAGTCCGAATTGTATGTGGTGGAGGGTGATTCGGCCGGCGGCTCGGCGAAGAGCGGCCGCGACTCGATGTTCCAGGCCATCCTGCCGTTGCGCGGCAAGATCATCAACGTCGAGAAGGCCCGCATCGACCGGGTGTTGAAGAACACCGAAGTCCAGGCGATCATCACCGCGCTGGGTACCGGAATCCACGACGAATTCGACATCGCGAGACTGCGTTACCACAAGATTGTGCTGATGGCCGACGCAGACGTCGACGGCCAGCACATCTCGACGTTGTTGTTGACGTTGTTGTTCCGCTTCATGCGTCCGCTGATCGAGAACGGGCACGTGTTCTTGGCCCAGCCGCCGTTGTACAAACTGAAATGGCAACGTTCCGACCCCGAATTCGCCTACTCCGATCGCGAGCGTGACGGGTTGCTGGAGGCAGGGCTCAAGGCCGGCAAGAAGATCAACAAGGAAGACGGCATCCAGCGCTATAAGGGCCTGGGCGAAATGGATGCCAAGGAATTGTGGGAAACCACCATGGACCCGTCGGTGCGGGTACTGCGTCAAGTCACGTTGGACGACGCCGCGGCCGCCGACGAGCTGTTCTCCATCCTGATGGGTGAGGACGTGGATGCACGCCGAAGCTTTATCACCCGCAACGCCAAGGACGTTCGCTTCCTAGATGTCTAAAGCGTGCCCGCGCACCGTTGCAAACGAGGAATAGATGACAGACACGACGCTGCCGCCCGACGATTCTGCCGAGCGGATCGAGCCGGTCGACATTCAGCAGGAGATGCAGCGCAGCTACATCGATTACGCGATGAGCGTCATCGTCGGCCGCGCCCTGCCGGAAGTGCGCGACGGACTCAAGCCGGTGCACCGGCGAGTGCTGTACGCGATGTACGACTCGGGGTTCCGTCCGGATCGCAGCCACGCCAAGTCGGCACGGTCGGTCGCCGAGACGATGGGCAACTACCATCCGCACGGCGACGCGTCGATCTACGACACCCTGGTGCGGATGGCGCAGCCCTGGTCGCTGCGTTATCCGCTGGTCGACGGTCAGGGCAACTTCGGTTCGCCGGGCAACGATCCACCGGCGGCGATGCGCTACACCGAGGCCCGGCTGACCCCGCTGGCCATGGAGATGCTGCGTGAAATCGACGAGGAGACAGTCGATTTCATCCCCAACTACGACGGCCGGGTGCAGGAGCCGACAGTGCTGCCCAGCCGGTTCCCCAACCTGCTGGCCAACGGTTCCGGCGGCATCGCGGTGGGCATGGCCACCAACATCCCGCCGCACAACCTGCGCGAACTCGCCGACGCGGTGTTCTGGGCGCTGGACAATTACGACGCCGACGAAGAGACGACGCTGGCCGCGGTCATGGAGCGGGTCAAGGGTCCCGACTTCCCCACCGCCGGACTGATCGTCGGATCCCAGGGCATCGCCGACGCGTACAAGACCGGTCGCGGTTCCATCCGGATGCGCGGAGTCGTTGAGGTGGAAGAAGATTCGCGCGGCCGGACGTCGCTGGTGATCACCGAGCTGCCGTATCAGGTCAACCACGACAACTTCATCACCTCGATCGCCGAGCAGGTCCGCGACGGCAAGCTTGCCGGCATCGCCAACATCGAAGACCAGGGCAGCGAGCGGGTCGGTGTGCGCATCGTCGTCGAGCTCAAACGCGACGCCGTGGCCAAGGTGGTGCTCAACAACCTCTACAAGCACACGCAGTTGCAGACAAGCTTCGGCGCCAACATGCTGTCCATCGTCGACGGGGTGCCGCGCACGCTGCGGCTCGACCAGATGATCCGCTACTACGTCGAGCACCAACTCGACGTCATCATCCGGCGCACCCGCTACCGGCTGCGAAAAGCCAACGAGCGGGCCCACATTCTGCGCGGGCTGGTCAAAGCGCTCGACGCGCTGGACGAAGTGATCGCGCTGATCCGGGCGTCGGAGACCGTCGACATCGCCCGGGCCGGGTTGATCGAGCTGCTCGACATCGACGAGATCCAGGCCCAGGCGATCCTCGACATGCAGCTGCGGCGTTTGGCGGCACTGGAACGTCAGCGCATCGTCGACGACCTCGCCAAGATCGAGGCCGAGATCGCCGACTTGGAAGACATCCTGGCCAAGCCCGAGCGACAGCGCGGCATCGTGCGCGACGAACTCGGTGAGATCGTCGACAAGCACGGCGACGACCGTCGCACCCGGATTGTCGCCGCCGACGGCGACGTCAGCGACGAAGACCTGATCGCCCGCGAGGACGTCGTCGTCACCATCACCGAAACCGGCTATGCCAAACGCACCAAGACCGATCTGTACCGCAGCCAAAAGCGCGGCGGCAAGGGCGTACAGGGCGCCGGTCTCAAGCAGGACGACATCGTCGCGCACTTCTTCGTCTGCTCGACCCACGACTGGATTTTGTTCTTCACCACCCAGGGCCGGGTGTACCGGGCCAAGGCCTACGAGTTGCCGGAGGCCTCGCGCACCGCGCGGGGCCAGCACGTCGCCAACCTGTTGGCCTTCCAGCCCGAGGAGCGCATCGCCCAGGTCATCCAGATCCGGGGTTACGAGGATGCGCCGTATCTGGTGCTGGCCACCAAGAACGGGCTGGTCAAAAAGTCCAAGCTGACCGACTTCGACTCCAACCGCTCCGGCGGCATCGTGGCGATTAACCTGCGCGATGGCGACGAGCTGGTCGGGGCGGTGCTGTGCTCGGCCGAGGACGACCTGTTGCTGGTTTCGGCCAACGGGCAGTCGATCCGGTTCTCGGCCACCGACGAGGCGCTACGCCCGATGGGCCGGGCCACCTCCGGGGTACAGGGCATGCGATTCAACGCCGACGACCGGCTGCTGTCGCTGAACGTGGTCCGCGAAGGCACCTATCTGCTGGTCGCCACGTCCGGCGGGTACGCCAAACGCACCGCGATCGAGGAGTACCCGGTGCAGGGCCGCGGCGGCAAAGGGGTACTGACCGTGATGTATGACCGTCGGCGCGGCAGGCTGGTCGGAGCGTTGATCGCCGACGACGACAGCGAGCTGTACGCAATCACCTCCGGAGGTGGCGTCATCCGGACGGCGGCACGACAGGTTCGCAAGGCGGGACGTCAGACCAAGGGTGTCCGCTTGATGAACCTGGGCGAGGGCGACACCCTGTTGGCCATCGCACGCAACGCCGAGGAAAGCGAGGAGGCGGTCGCAGAAACCGACGACGGCAACGGCTCGGCCAAGTAGCACATAGCCGCGGCGAAGCCCAGCGACGTTCCGGCTATGTCGCGGTCCGTCCGGCCCGTCCGGCAGCGCGTCGTGCGGCCTCCTCGTGTTCGGCGGCGCTGACGACGACCGCATCGGACCCGGGGTACACCGTCGCCTCGTGCCCGGTCACCAGCCAACGCACCACGTATGGCGGCGAGCCGTCTTGGGAACGCACCTCGGTGATCTCGGCATGTTGGTCATGTCTTTCGGTGGTGGTGCCCTTGACCACGAGATAGTCGCCGACTTTTGCCTTCATCGCGCGCTTCCTTCCCGTCTTGTGACGACCCGTCTTGTGAGAACCGCCGATCTCTCCATGGTGCGCGCGGCGGTCGCCAAACGGAAGTGCGCGCGAAATCCACCGTTAGCGTCTATACGCTCCGTTGCGAGAGACCGCCGCGGCGCAAGTGATCCGGTGTCAGATCTCGATACGTGAACCGATGATCACTGTTCGGTCGAGTGGCAGGCTGAAATACGCGGCGGCGTCGGCGGTGATGTGCGACGTGGCGATGAACAGGCGCTTGCGCCAAGACGACATGGTGGCTTCCGCCCCGGCCGTCAATTCGATCTTCGACAAGAAGTAGGAAGCCGTGTCGACGTCGAGAAAGCCCTCCGTCTCCTTGGCGTCGAGCAGGCTCAGAGCGTGCGGGACGTTGGGCCTTTCCATGTATCCGAAGCGGGCGCTGACGTGAATGATTCCGTCCTGCGAGTAGCCGAGGCTGTCGATAGTCGTGCGTTCTGCATCCGGCACTCGCGGCACCGGCATCGTGTCGATCGACATGATGACGACGTTTTCGTGCAGGACGCGGTTGTGCTCGACGTTGGCTCGCATCGCCAGTGGCGCCGTCTTGGTGCCGCGGTTGAGGAATACCGCCGTTCCCGGAGTGCGCACCAGCGGCGGATCATATTGCCGTAGCTCCTCGACGAACTCCCGCAACGGCCCTTCGTCCCGCTCTCGCACCCGGGTGACGATCACCCGGCCCTGCTGCCAGGTGGTCATCACGGTGAACACGGCCAGGCCGATGAGTAGCGGTAGCCAGGCGCCGTGCACGAGTTTGGTCAGGTTGGCGGCCAGGAACATCAAATCGACCAGCAGCAACGCGCCGCCGCCGATCAGCACCAGCCATAGCGGAATGCCCCACCGGGTTCGGGCGATGTAGAGGAACAGCAGTGTAACGATCGTGATCGTTCCGGTGACGGCCATCCCGAACGCATAAGCCAGCGCCGCCGAGCTGCGGAACGCGAATACCAGGGTCAGCACGGCGACCATGAGCACGCCGTTGATCCACGGCACATAGATCTGACCGATCGTCGATGCCGAGGTGTGTTCGATGCGCAGCCGCGGCAGGTAGCCCAGCTGAGCGGCCTGGGATGCCACCGAATACGCACCGGTGATCACCGCCTGCGAGGCGATCACGGTTGCGGCCGTGGCGAGCAAAACCATTGGGATCCGCGCCCATTCCGGGCTGAGCAGAAAGAAGGGAGCTCGCACCGCGGTCTGGTCGCGAAGCACCAGCGCGCCCTGACCGAAATAACTCAGCGTGCATGCTGGCAGCACGAGAAGCATCCATCCGAGCGAGATGGACCGGCGACCAAAGTGACCCATGTCGGCATAGAGCGCCTCGGCTCCGGTGACCGACAGGACAACCGCCGCCAGAGAAAAGAAGGCGATGTGGAAGTGACCGGCCATGAACGCCAACGCATAGGTCGGCGACAGCGCCTTCAAAATCTCCGGGTTGTCGGCGACGCCGGATAACCCGCACGCGCCGATCACCACGAACCAGGCGATCATGACCGGTCCGAATAGCCGCCCGACCGCTTCGGTGCCGTGACGTTGCACGGCGAACAACGCCACGATGATTACCGCGGTAATGGGCACGATCCAATCTTTAAGACCTGGCTCGATCACCTTGAGACCCTCTACCGACGACAGCACGGATATCGCCGGGGTAATCATGCTATCGCCGAAAAACAGTGCCGCGCCGAAGATTCCCAACGCGGCCAACGTCTTCGCGGTGCGACGACCGCGCGCGCCGCCGCCGCGCCGGATCAAGGTGATCAGCGCCATGATGCCGCCTTCACCGTTGTTGTCGGCACGCATCACCAGTGTGATGTAGGTCAGCGTGACGATGATCATCACCGACCAGAAGATCAACGACACGATGCCAAAGACGTTGGCCTGGGTGATCGGCACGGGGTGTGGGTCGCTGGGGCTGAAGAGCGTCTGAATCGTGTAGATGGGGCTGGTGCCAATGTCGCCGAAGACAACGCCGAGCCCGCCGACGACCATGGCGACACTGGCCTGGGGCCCGCCGGTGGCCGACTGTAAAGGGGACGCGGTGTGCGAGTCCGCTTTCACGGCGAGTCCTCGTACTTTCGATTGTGACGGTTGCGGTGCGGCGGATCGATCGTAATCCGCGGATGCCCGGTCGGGCGCCGTCCGGCTAGACGGGCCGGACACCAGGTCGGCGGTGACACCGGGCTTGGCGGCTGCATCGGTGGCGTGGCGGCGATGTCGTCACCTCCCGGTGACGATCCGGATGGCGGATCCGCCGCCGAACACCACGGCAACTAGACTCAGCGACCTGGGTACACATGTTAGGAGTCGGGGTGACCTCACCGAACGAGCCGGGCGCCCCCAATACGGGCGACTTACCGAATGGGGATGCGGTGTCCGAGCGTGCCGGTGCACACCGGGCGACGACGGGCCGCGCGGCAGAGCCCGCAGACGCTGCGTCGCGGCACCGAGGCGGCGCCTGGCCGTCTCAGCCGGGGCAGTGGCAACCGAACGATCCGCCGACCGACGTGCGGCCACCCAGCCCGAGCTCGGCCGTCGACGCCCGGTTGAACCGCTTCATCACCGGCACCTCGGCGCCGTCGGGCGCCCCGTCCGGGGCGGTGAAAACCAGCCCACCGGAGCCCGACGACCTTCCGGCCCGCAATGACGGTCCACCGGTTGAGGCCTACGCCAGCGAGTTGCCCGATCTGTCGGGACCTATCCCTCGGGCACAGCGCAGGTCCGCGCCGGACCGTCCGGTCGACGCGCCGGCACCTGCTACCGCCGCGAGCCGTCCGGTGACCACCGAACCCCGGGAATCCCGGGTGCACGTTTCACCCCGGCGCGGCCGCGGACCGGTGCGGGCCAGCATGCAGATCCGGCGGATCGATCCATGGAGCACGCTGAAGGTGTCGCTGCTGCTGTCGGTGGCCCTGTTCTTCGTCTGGATGATCTCGGTGGCGTTCCTGTACCTGGTGCTCGGCGGCATGGGCGTGTGGGCCAAGCTCAACAGCAACGTCGGCGACCTGCTCAACAACACCAGCGGCAGCAGCGCGGAATTGGTCTCGAGCGGCACGATCTTCGGCGGCGCCGTACTGATCGGTTTGGTGAACATCGTTTTGATGACCGCGATGGCCACCATTGGGGCGTTCGTCTACAACCTCACCACGGATCTGATCGGCGGCATCGAGGTGACGCTGGCCGACCGGGATTAGCATTTTGGGGGTGGGGCGGCGATTGCGGTAATCTCGTCGCTCGGCCGTATCCGGAATCCGGGCCTATAGCTCAGGCGGTTAGAGCGCTTCGCTGATAACGAAGAGGTCGGAGGTTCGAGTCCTCCTAGGCCCACGACCATGTGCCCGTCAAGGTGTTGCGTGAGGCTCGCGTTATCACTGGCAGCAATCGCTGCGGTGGTGGCGGCGGTGCGGGCACGGCGCGGCGCCGAAGTGTGGCACGTGGCGCCGGATCCGGAGTCTGGTTACCCGTCTCGGGACGCGGTTCGCAATGACGAGGGGCCTTAGCTCAGTTGGTAGAGCACCGCCTTTGCAAGGCGGGTGTCAGGGGTTCGATTCCCCTAGGCTCCACAGGACAGCTCCACAGATCAAAAGCGCAGCGGCACCGTTTGACGCGCATCTACAGTGCCGGGATCTTGCCCTTGAACAGCCGCTGCGCGTTGCCGGCGGCGACTTTTCGTCGCAGCTCGTCGTCGAACGGGAAGTCGGCGAGGAACTTCGCGCCGGCCATGTTGTCGTCCATCGGATAATCGACCGAGAACATCACCCGATCGGCAGACATGACTTCCAGCGTGCAAGCAAACGCCGGCGCCGAGAAGTTGCCGCTGGTGGTCACATAGAAGTTCGAGCGCAGGTACTCCGACGGCAACCGGCGCAGTTTTCGGCCGGCGTCCGGATCACCGGCAAGGCCGTAGTAGCGGTCGATCCGGTGCGCGGCGAACGGCAGCATCTCGCCCAGGTGACCCAAGATCATCTGCAGCCGCGGAAAGCGGTCGAACAGGCCCGAGTAGATCAGCCGCAGCGCATGCGTGCCGGTCTCCACGCCGAAACCCCACGACGCCAGGTGCAGGCCGGCCCCGAGGTAGGGCTTGAACCAGGCGTCCATCACCGCGGGATGCGGCGTGGTCGGATGCAGATAGATCGGTGCCTGCAGCGCTTCGGCGGCTTCGAACAACCCGTAGTAGGCCGGGTCGTCGAGATAACGGCCCTGAGTGTGCCCGTTGATCAGCCCGCCGACGAAACCCAATTCGCTGACGGCGCGGTTCAACTCGGCCGCCGCGGCCCGCGGGTCCTGGGGCGCCAGGGTCGCGAACGCACCGAATCGGTCCGGCATCGCGGTGATCGTCTGGGCCAAGTCGTCATTGGCGCGACGCGCACTGTCGACGGCACGGTGGACGTCATCGTCGGCCTGCACGCCGGGGTCGAACAGCGAGAGGATCTGGAAGTCAATTTCCGCGGCGTCCATCTGCTCCAGCCGCAATGGTCCCCGGTCGTACAGCCGCTCGTAGGCGATGCGATTGTGCAGCCGAAGCCAGCTGCCGACGACATTGTCGGCGCTGACCGGATCCCACGCGTAATGCTCTTCCAACGCGATCAACGACATCGCATGCCTGGCCCGGTGATGCAGTGCCCTACGGGCGCGGCTGGACTTCTACACTCGGCGGGCGCGGCGAGGGCTCCGGGCGCGACGAGCGCCGCACGATGGTAAATGCCACCGCACCGCCCGCTACGACGACGACGGTTGCCGCTCCGGCGATCACCCACACCCGCTTCTTGTTGCCGCGGCGCTGGGACCGCCGTGCTTCTTGAAGTACCTGAGGCAGGTTTGCCACCACTTCCTGGGCAGCGGCCAGTTCCTGGGCGAGCGTTTCTTGAGCGGCGGCGATCTCGCGGGCCAGCCGGCCTTCTCGATACCGGCGACGAAGTTCCGAGGCGGTCGACTGCGCGGACTGAACTCCGAGTCCGACGACGCCACGGGTCACGTCCACGGGGCCAACCATCGAATAGGTCAGGCCCCGGGTCAGTCGCTCTCTCGGCGTCAATCGGGTTTCCACCATCTCGCTCATCTGCCGCCTTTCTGGTTTCTGGCTGGTCGATGCCCTAGCCCAGAGCCACTCCGATACCCCCACACACTGCCACCACAAGGACGTCCGCGGGCCCATTGCCTCAATACCGCGCCGTTCGCGTCGGGTGACACCGGCTGCGGCCGCGCCACCGGGTAATGGCACACTGTGATCCCGTGACTAACAGCCCGTTTCAGACTGCCACCGCCACGCTGCACACCAACCGCGGAGACATCAAGGTCGCCCTCTTCGGAAACCACGCACCCAAGACCGTCGCCAACTTCGTCGGCCTGGCGCAGGGCACCAAAGATTACTCGACCCAAAATGCATCGGGAGGCACTTCCGGGCCGTTCTACGACGGCGCGGTCTTTCACCGGGTGATCAACGGCTTCATGATCCAGGGCGGTGACCCGACCGGCACCGGCCGCGGTGGGCCAGGCTACAAGTTCGCTGACGAGTTCCACCCCGAACTGCAATTCGACAAGCCCTACCTGCTGGCGATGGCCAACGCCGGGCCCGGCACCAACGGCTCACAGTTCTTCATCACCGTCGGCAAGACTCCGCACCTGAACCGGCGTCACACCATCTTCGGTGAGGTGACCGATCCGGAGTCGCAGCGCGTCGTCGACGCCATCGCGACCACACCCACCGACGGTAACGATCGGCCCACTGACCCAGTGGTGATCGAGTCGATCACCATCTCGTGAAACCGCCGCGCTACCCGCGCCCCGGGCCGGCATAGCCGGCCGCGGTAAGGGCGTCGAGCACGTTCAGCGGATCGGTCCCAAGATCCCAACGGGACAAGATGAACAGTCGGTCGTTGACCGTCTCGATCTCGAGAAGTCGAACGTTGCGCGCGTAACGCCGGAACTGAGAGATCCGGATGATCTTGATCTCGGGCCGTCGCAATAGCTGCGTCCGCAACCACCCGCGGATCGCCAGCCCCTCGCCGGTGATTGCCAGCTTCGGCCGTGCCCGCCAGGAAACGCCGGCAAACAAGATCAAACCCAGTGCGGCAACCATGGCCAGCACGCGTCCCGGCGGTTCTGTGACCAAGGTCACAGAACCGATAGCCATCAATACCCCGGCAACGCCGCAGCCAGCGATTCCCGCCGCCGGAGGCGACCATTGTGTTTGCTGCATGCGCTATCCAGACCCTCCGACCACCGCAGACCCGGTTATCCACAGACGCTATCAACAGTGGGGATAAACTACATCCATGTGATTGACGAACCACAACGTTGCTGGATCAGTAACCAACCCGACCTGAAATAAATTCATTTCGGGCGCGGTGCTGCTCAGTGCCACCGCATGGTGAGCAACAAACCGGTGATCATGAAAGCGAACGCGATGGCGTAGTTCCACGGGCCCAGATCCGCCATCCACTGCAGCGCCTTGGGGGCCTGACTGCCGAGTGCGGCCAACTGAAAGACCATCAACCACACGAGGCCGATCAGCATCAACCCAATGAACAACGAGACGAACCACACACTGGACGGTCCGACCTTTACTTTCACGGGCGTGCGGCTCACCGGCTTGACGGTGAAGTCGTTCTTCTTGCGGACCTTTGACTTGGGCATGTAATACCTCGGGATACCTCAACAACACGGTGAGCGGACAAAGTGCAACGATTGCGACTGCAGCTGCAGCCAAAGCTTGGCTACGAGACTAGCCCAACTGGCCTCGCGACCAGGAAACGGAGACGTGATGACCGATGAGCGCCGCTCGCCGTGGCGTTTCGGTGTTCCGCTGGTCTGCCTGCTCGCCGGGTTGTTGCTGGCCGCGACGCATGGGGTTTCCGGCGGCGCGGAGATTCGCCGTAGCGACGCGCCGCGGCTGGTCGACCTGGTCCGCCACGCCCAGTCGTCGGTGAACCGGCTGGATGCCCAGCGCGACGCGCTGACCAAACAGATCGAGACCACGCACACTCCGTCGTCGGATACTGCCTTGGCGGCGATGCTCAGGCGGGCCGCTGAACTGGCCGGTGTGGCCGGCATGGACCCGGTCCACGGCCCTGGCGTGGTAGTGACGCTCAACGACGCGCAGCGCGACGCCCATGGCCGCTTCCCGCGCGACGCCTCCCCCGACGACCTGGTGGTGCACCAGCAGGACATCGATGCCGTCTTCAACGCGGTGTGGAGCGCGGGCGCCGAGGCGATCCAGATGCAAGACCAGCGCATTATCGCGAGTTCGGTGGTGCGTTGCGTCGGCAACACCCTGCTGCTGAACGGACGCACCTACAGCCCGCCTTACACGATCACCGCGATCGGTAATCCCGCTGCGATCCAAGCAGCCTTGGCCGCGGCTCCGCTAGTGACCCTCTACAAGCAATACGTGGTCCGGTTCGGATTGGGCTACCACGAAGAGGTCAAGTCCGACGTACAGGTCGTCGGACATTCCGAACCGGTGCGGATGCACTTTGCGCAGCCGCTGGGGCCCGTGGGTTACTGAGGCCGGACGGTAACCTGTCACGATGCGGATTCTGGTCGTCGACAACTACGACAGCTTCGTGTTCAACCTGGTCCAATACTTGGGCCAGTTGGGCGTCGAGGCGCAAGTGTGGCGCAACGACGACGCCCGCCTCGCCGACGAGAGCGCCATCGCCGAGCAATTCGACGGTGTGCTGCTCAGTCCAGGCCCCGGCACGCCGGAACGCGCGGGGGCGTCGGTGAGCATGGTCGCGGCGTGCGCGGCGGCACGAACCCCGCTGCTGGGCGTGTGCCTGGGACACCAGGCCATCGGCGTGGCGTTCGGGGCCACCGTCGACCGCGCGCCGGAGTTGTTGCATGGCAAGACCAGCAGCGTCTACCACACGAATGTCGGTGTACTGCAAGGACTTCCGGACCCATTCACGGCAACCCGGTATCACTCGCTGACCATCCTTCCGGAATCGCTGCCGGCCGAGCTCGAGGTCACCGCCCATACCCGCAGCGGGGTGATCATGGGAGTGGGTCACCGCGAGTTGCCGATTCACGGTGTGCAGTTCCATCCGGAGTCGATCCTGACCGAGGGCGGACACCGGATGCTGGCCAACTGGCTGACCTATTGCGGCTGGGCGCGCGACGACACGTTGGTGCGCCGGCTGGAAAACGAAGTGCTCACCGCCGTCCGGCCGCACCTGCCGACCGCAGCGGCCGGCACAGCCGGGACTACTGACCGAACTTCAGCGTGATGATGCCGTCCCGGTTGACGCCGGAACCGGCGGGCGGGCTCTGGTAGACCACCCGGTTGTGCTGGGATCCGCCGGCGTCGACGTCGGGCCCCTTGTCCAGCACCCCGGTCCAGCCCAGTGCGCGTAGCCGGGGTTCGGCGTCGGTCCAGAACATTCCGGACAGGTCGGGCATGACGAATTGGTTGCCCTTGGACACTTGTAGTTCGATCACCGAATCGACCGGAACGGTGGTGCCGGCGGGTGGGTTGGTGCCGACCACGTCGCCCGCCGGCTTCGGGCTGTCCACCTGCGCTTGGCTGAACTTGGTGAAGCCGTAGACGTTGAGGTTCTTCTGCGCCAGGTCGACGGTCTGACCGGCGACGTCGGGAATCTGTTTGGCCTCGGGGCCGGAGCCGACGATGATCGTGATCACATTGGTGATCGCCGAGGTTTGGTTGGCCGGCGGGTTGGTACCGATGACCTTGCCCGCCATCTCCGGTGAGGAGGGCGAGGCGGCCTGCTTGAATTTGCTGAAGCCGGCGGCGGTCAGCTTCTTGACCGCTTCGGCGTAGGTCAGCGACGAGACATCGGGCAGCTCACGCTGCTCGGGTCCGGTGGAGACATTGATGGTGATGTCGGCCCCCGCACCCACCGAGGTGTTGGCAGCCGGGTCGGTCCCGATGACGTGGTCCGGCGGGATCGTCGAGTCCGGTTTCTGCAGCGTGCGGGTTTTGAAGCCGCGGTTTTGCAACGCGGCTATGGCGTCGGCGGATGCCTGGCCACGCACGTCGGGCACCTGCACCTTGCGGGTGTTGCCGCCGAAGGTGTTGATGGCGATCGTGACGGCGATCGTCAGCACCGCCAGCACCGCGACCACGGCGACCCAGCGGCCCACCGAAGGGGTGGTGCGGTCCCGATCGGTGTGGTCGAGGACCTGGCGAGGCAGCGGATCGGTGCGCGGACCCGCGGGATGTCCGGGTGTGGCCGCCAGCAACGAGCGTCGCTCGGCGCCGCTGAGCACCTTGGGTGCCTCCGGTGGCTCACCGTTGTGCACCCGCACCAGGTCGGCGCGCATTTCCGCCGCGGTCTGGTAGCGGTTTTCCGGGTTCTTGGCCAGCGCCTTGAGGACGACGGCGTCCAGGTCGGCGGAGATTCCCTCATGGCGTTCCGAGGGCGGGATGGGGTCTTCGCGGACGTGCTGGTAGGCCACCGCCACCGGCGAGTCACCGGTGAACGGCGGTTCGCCGGTCAGGATTTCATACAGCACGCACCCCAACGAATAGACATCGGATCGCGCATCGACCGCATCACCGCGAGCCTGTTCGGGGGACAGATATTGCGCCGTCCCAATCACCGCGGCCGTCTGGGTGACGCTGTTGCCGCTGTCGGCGATCGCCCGGGCAATGCCGAAGTCCATCACCTTCACCGCATTTGTCGAGCTGATCATGATGTTGGCCGGCTTGACGTCGCGATGGATGATGCCGTTTTGGTGGCTGAAGTTCAGCGCCTGGCAGGCGTCGGCGATCACCTCGATGGCCCGCTTCGGCGGCATCGGGCCTTCGGTGTGCACGATGTCACGCAGCGTGACGCCGTCGACGTACTCCATGACGATGTAGGGCAGCGGACCGGCGGACGTTTCGGCTTCGCCGGTGTCGTACACCGCCACGATCGCCGGGTGGTTCAGTGCCGCCGCGTTTTGTGCCTCCCGCCGGAAGCGCAGGTAAAAGCTGGGGTCGCGGGCCAGATCGGCGCGCAGCACCTTCACCGCCACGTCCCGGTGCAGACGCAGATCGCGGGCCAGGTGAACCTCGGACATTCCCCCGAAGCCGAGGATGTCGCCCAGTTCATAGCGATCGGAAAGGTGCCGGGGGGTGGTCATCGCGATGTCTCGTATCGGTCCAGCGACGCGTGGTGAGTCGGTCGCGGCGCGACTGTACGGCCAAGTTGGTCTGCCCGGCTCGCCCCCGGCGGCCGGAAGCGCCCCCATTGCGAACCGTCACGGCCGTCATTGTCGAGGCGGCCGAAACCCGTCGCACCGGGTCGCAACCCCTGGCCGGTCGGCGTCTGGCTGGCCGGGGGGGTTCCGGTGTCGGTCACGGTCGGGGGCGGTGACTGCGGCTGGTTGTCGCCACGCGAATTGATGACGATGAGCACCGCGATGATGATCGCCAGCGCCCCGAGGACGCCGGCAGCCCACAACAACGCCCGCTGGCCCGACGAGAACGTACGCCGCGCGGGTGGCCGGTTTCCTCCGGTCGCCGGCCGGGACCGGCGCGGGGCCGTGGCCCGGCTGGTGGGGTTGCCCGCAATCCGGGCCGGCGCGCTCGACGGAATCGCTGCCGGCGCGGCCCGCCCGGGCGGCGGTGACTGACTGGGCCGTGGCGGCCGCCGGCCGGCCCGTACCGCGGCGACGGCGTCGGCGAACGGTCCCCCACTGCGATAGCGCATCTGCGGGTTTTTCACCAGCGTGATCTCGATGAGTTCTCGCACATTGGGCGGCAGCTCGGCGGGCAGTGGCGGCGGCGGTTCTTTGATGTGCTTCATCGCCACCGTTAGGGCGCCGTCACCGGTGAACGGCCGCTTACCCGAAACCGCTTCGTAGCCAACAACTCCCAACGAATATACGTCACTGGCCGGGGTCGCGTCGTGACCCAGAGCCTGTTCGGGCGCGATGTATTGGGCGGTGCCCATCACCATTCCGGTCTGCGTCACCGGCGCCGCGTCGACGGCCTTGGCGATCCCGAAGTCGGTGATCTTCACCTGGCCGGTGGGCGTGATCAAGATGTTGCCCGGCTTGACGTCGCGGTGCACCAGTCCGGCCGCGTGCGCAACCTGTAGAGCGCGGCCGGTCTGCTCGAGCATGTCGAGCGCATGCCGCAGCGACAGCCGGCCGGTGCGCTTGAGCACCGAGTTCAGCGGCTCGCCGTTGACCAGCTCCATCACCAGGTACGCGGTGCGGCCCTCGCCGTCCATCTGGCTCTCGCCGTAGTCGTGCACGGCCGCGATCCCCGGGTGGTTGAGCATGGCCGTGGTGCGGGCCTCGGCCCGGAACCGTTCGATGAACTCCGGGTCGGAGGAGAACTCGTTCTTGAGCACCTTGACGGCCACCCGCCGGCCCAGCCGGCTGTCGACCGCTTCCCAGACCTGCCCCATGCCGCCGGTGGCGATGAGCCGCTGCAGGCGGTAGCGGCCGGACAGCGTCATACCAACTCGGGGACTCATGGGCCCCCCTGCAGCGCAGCCTCGATCACGGCCCGTCCGATCGGCGCGGCCAGCGCACCACCGGTCGCGGACAGGCGATCGCCCCCGTTCTCCACAAACACCGCGATGGCAACCTTGGGCGCCTGTGCCGGCGCGAAGGCGATGTACCACGCATGCGGCGGAGTATGACGGGGGTCTGTGCCGTGCTCTGCGGTACCCGTCTTGGATGCGATCTGCACGCCGGGGATGGCCCCTTTCTGCTGTGTGACTTTCTCGGCGCCGACCATCAGCTCTGTTAGCTTAGCGGCGACCTGCGGCGACACCGCGCGCCGCTGCTGATATGGCGCAGTGGTACTGATGTTGGCCAGGTCGGGCCCGCGGAGGTTGTCCACCAGGTACGGCCGCATGGTGATCCCGCCGTTGGCGATGGTCGCCGCGACCTCAGCGTTCTGCAGCGGGGTCAGCGCGACGTCCTTCTGCCCGATGCTGGTCATACCCAATGCGGCGGTGTCTTCGATCGGGCCGATGGTCGACTCGGCCACCTGCAACGGTATCGGGTCCGGCGAGGTGTCCAAGCCGAACGCCTGCGCCGTGCTGCGCAGCGCGGCTGCGCCCGTCAGGATGCCCAACTGAACGAAAGCGGTGTTGCACGACTTGGCGAATGCCACGCTCAGCGACACGGTCGGCTCGGCGCCGCACGTCGTGCCGCCGTAGTTCTCCAATGTCGCCGTGCTTCCGGGCAGCGGAATCTCGGCGGCGGCGGTCAGCTGCTCGGTGTCGGTGGCTCCGGCCTGCAGCGCCGCCGCGGTGGTGATCACCTTGAAGGTGGAACCCGGCGGGTACGTTTCGGCGATGGCACGGTTGGTCAACGGCGAGTCGGGGTTGTCGCGAAGCCGCTGCCAGGCTTGCGCCTGGACCTCGGGATCGTGCGACGCGAGCAGGTTGGGGTCATAGGACGGCGACGACACCAGCGCCAAGATCTTGCCGGTCGACGGCTCCAGCGCCACCACCGCGCCTTTGCAGGGGCCGCCGCAGCCCTGCTGCATCGCGTCCCAGCCGGCCTGCTGGACGCGGGGGTTGATGGTGGTGTCGACGTTGCCGCCGCGCGGGTCGCGCCCGGTGAAGAAGTCGGCCAGTCGCCGGCCGAACAACCGCTCGTCCGACCCGTTCAGCAGCGGGTCCTCGGCGCGTTCCAGCCCGGTACTGGAATAACGCAGTGAGTAGAACCCGGTGACCGGCGCGTACACCTCGGGGTTGGGATAGACCCGCAGGAAACGAAAGCGACTGTCGGTGGCCACCGAGTAGGCCAGCAGTTGCCCGCCCGCGGTGATCTGGCCGCGCTGGCGCGAATACTCGTCGAGCAGGACCCGCTGATTGCGCGGATCGGCGCGCAACCCGTCGGCTGTGAAGACCTGCGTCATCGTGGCGTTGAGCAGCAGCAGCACGATCAACGCCATCACGGTCACCGAGATCCGGCGCAGAGAGGCGTTCATACCCGCTCGATCACCTCGGTACCGGCCGCCGCGATCGGCGTCGTATTTCGGGCGCGGGTGCGCAGCGGACGTCGGGCTCCGTGGGAGATGCGCGCCAATATGGCCAGCAGCACGTAGTTGGCCAGCAGCGACGACCCACCGTAGGACATCCACGGTGTAGTCAGCCCGGTCAGCGGAATGAGCTTGGTGACGCCGCCGACCACGATGAACAGCTGGATGGCCAGCGTCGATGCCAGACCCGCGGCCAGTAGTTTGCCGAAGCTGTCGCGGGTGGCGATCGCGGTGCGCAGGCCGCGGATGATGACGATCGTGTAGAGCATCAAGATGGCGGCCAGACCGACCAAGCCGAGTTCCTCGCCGAAGGCGGCGATGATGAAGTCCGTCGATGCCGCGGGCACGGTATCGGGTTGGCCGTTACCCAGCCCGGTGCCGAAGATGCCGCCGGTGGCGAAGCTGAACAGCGATTGCACCATCTGGAAGCCGCTGCCCTCGGGGTCGGCGAACGGATCCCACCAGGTCTGCACCCGGATCCGGACGTGGCTGAAGACGAAGTACGCCACGACACTGCCCGCCGCGAACAAGGCCAGACCGATGACGACCCAGCTGAACTTCTGGGTGGCCAGGTAGACGACCACCAGAAACGACGCATACAGCAGCAGCGACGTGCCGAGGTCCTTCTCGAAGACCATGACCCCCACCGAGATCACCCAAGCCGCAAGCAGCGGCGCAAGGTCCCGCGGGCGGGGAAGGGTCATGCCCATCAGATGTTTGCCGGCACTGGTGAACAGGCGGCGCTTGGCGACCAGCACCGCGGAAAAGAAGATCAGCAGCAAAATCTTGGAGAATTCGGCCGGCTGAATCGAGAAGCCGGGCAACCGAATCCAGATCTTGGCGCCGTTCTGCTCAGACCACCTCGCGGGCAACAGTGCGGGTATGGCGAGCATGACCAGACCGGCGAACCCGCAGGTGTAGCCGTAGCGGGCGAGCTGGCGGTGATCCTTGAGAAAGGTCACCACCAGCGCAAAAGAAGTTACGCCGACAAGGGTCCACAGCATCTGCTGGTTCGCGCTGGGATGACTGTGGTGGCCGACCTCGTCGTCGACGAGGTCGAGGCGGTGGATCATCACCAGCCCAAGCCCGTTGAGCAGCGCCACCACCGGCAGCAGCAGGGGGTCGGTGAACGGGGCGGAGCGTCTGATAGCCAGGTGCGCGAAGCCGAACAGCGTCAGGAAGGCCAGCCCGTAGCTGACCAAATCCCAATGGAGGCTGCGATCTTGGTTGGCTTCCACGATCAGCAGCGCGGCGACGGTGACCACCGCGGCGAAGCACAACAGCAGCAGTTCGGCGTTGCGCCGGGTCGGCAACGGGGGCGTCACCGTCACCGGCGCCTGCAGCGGTGCCGTCATGCCGCCGCCCGGCAGTCAATGCCCGGCTGCGGAGGAGGTGGCGGAAGCGCGGTCACGGTCGGCGATGTGGTTGACGGTGACGCGGGCGCTGTCGGCGAAGTGCTCGCGTGGTTGGGGCCGGCACTTCCGGTAGTGGTGGACGGGGCCCCAGCGGGCGAAGTGGTCGGGGTGGTCGGGGACGTTGACGAGGATGTGATGCTCGGTTCGGGGGTGCCGCTGGCGGTGGTCGGGGTG
>NZ_MVIF01000003.1 GCF_002086675.1 Mycobacterium persicum | reverse complement strand
GCCGAACCGAGGCCGGTCAAGCCTGATCGTTTCCTGGCCAACGGCGACACCGTCCGGATCGGCGAGCTGACATTCGACGTCATCCACTTGCGCGGGCACACACCGGGATCGGTCGCGCTGGCACTCGATGGGCCCGCGACCGGCGGGGTCACGCAGTTGTTCACCGGCGACTGCCTGTTTCCCGGCGGGGTCGGCAAGACCTGGCAGCCCGGCGATTTCACCCAGCTGCTCACCGACGTCACCACCCGGGTATTCGACGTGTACGCCGACTCCACCGTCATCTACCCCGGCCACGGTGACGACACCGTGCTGGGCATCGAACGCCCTCACCTTCAGGAGTGGCGCGACCGTGGTTGGTGAACGACGCATCGCGGTGACGTAGGGCAGAACAAGGCCGGAAGACAGCGGCGGTAAGGACCTTGTTCCCTCGTCGGCGACCCGGCGGCGGCGCACAATCGCACACGAAGCCCGGCGCGAAGTGAGGTAGGCGCCGGTCGTGGCGCGAAGGAATGGAGTTCCGACGATGTGGGCACCGTCATCTATCCCGTTCTCCGTTTGGCGCAAGATCGCCATGGCCACCTGGCGTCCCCGAAAGGACCCGATCATCTGGGCGACGGCCGAAGTCGATGCTTCGCGGCTGCTGGACTACATCGCCCGGGTCCGCGAGGCCACCGGCCAGCATGTCACCCCCGTGGATCTGGTAGGCCGGGCGGCGGGAAAAGTCGTCGAAGCGCTGCCCGGCCTCAACGGCCGGGTGGTGTTCGGCAGCTTCCTGCCATCTCCGACGATCGACTGCTTTTTCGTCGTATCGCTGCGAACAGACGTGGTGACGGGAGTCGAAGCGGCCAGGACCGATCTTTCCGGCGCCGTCGTGCGTCGCATCAATGAGAAGCCGCCCTGGGTCATCGCCAAAGAACTGGCTGACCGTGCCGCACGGATCCGCCACAACGAAGATCCACAGTTCAAGCAAGCCAAGGCCATGGTCAAAGGCCTTCCCCCGTTGCTGCTGCGCCCGGTGATGGATGCGATCGCGTTCGTCACCGAAAGTCTGCAGCTGCCGCTGCCCTTCCTCGGGCTTGAGGCCCGCCCCTACGGTTCGATCCTCGTCAGCAATGTGGGCACCTACGGCCTGGACACGGCCGCCGCTCCCTGGCCGACGTTTTGCCACGTGCCATTCGGGATCCTGATCGGGGCGGTGACCGACAAGGTGCTCGCCGAAGACGGTCAACCGGTGGTCCGCCCGGTGCTGCCGTTGACGATCGGTCTGGACCACCGCTTCGTCGACGGGTACCAGGCGGCGACGATGGCCCACGTATTTCGCCAGTATCTGGACGATCCCGCCGCGTTCGACCCGGTCCCCCGTCCCGCGCCGCCGCGCAAGACGCGCCGGGCGCCCGTCGGGTCGAATGGGAAGCGGCCGGCGATGGCGTAGGCGCACTGTTCGCCGACAGCAGGAAATGCCATGGAGCTAGCGCAAAAACGGGTTCTGATCACCGGGGCTTCGCGAGGCATCGGGGCGGCTCTGGCACGTGCGTTCGCCGGTGCCGGGGCAAGCGTGGCGCTCGTCGCGCGGACCGACGGGCCCCTTCGCACGCTGGCGGGCGAGCTCGGAGGCTCTGCCCACGTTGCCGACCTGTCCGAGCCGGGCCAGGTACGCACACTGATTGCGCGCATCGAGGACGAGGCCGGGCCGATCGACGTCCTGGTCAACAATGCCGGCATCGACAACCAGACGGGTAGCTTCACCGACGCACCCGAGGCCGACTTGCGACGAGTCACCGAGGTCAACTACCTCGCGCCCGCCGAATTGTGCCGCTGCGCGATCCCTCGAATGCTGCACCGCGGCGGCGGGCATATCGTCAATGTCTCCTCGATGGCGGGCTGTGTAGCCCTTCCCGGATTAGTGACCTATTCGGCTTCCAAAGCGGCCCTTTCTCATTTCACCGCGGGCCTGCGAGCCGACCTTCGCGGCTTGCCGATCCGCACCACCCTCGTCGAACTCGGGCCGATTCCCACCGACCTGCTGGCCCATACCGAGGATTACCCGCCGACCGCCGATTCCTTCCGCCGCCTCTACCGGATGCACCTCATGGTCGACGTCACCCGCGAGATGGTTGCCGATCACGTCGTGTCCGCTGTACAGCAGGGCCGCAAACACGTCCGGCTGCCCAGGCGGGCAGCCGCCTTCTCGATGCTTGCCGAGGCTCCCAGGCGTACTGCCGAATTCGTTCTCACCGGCATTCCGCATCAAGCCAAGCGCCCAGCCTGGTCGCCGCAGCCCCCGGCCGGGGACGTCCGCGAGGGAGGCTAGGTGGTGTGCACGATGAGCACGTCGACTTTGGCCCGACGCGAGACGTTGGCCGGCACCGAACCCAGCAACCGCCCGGCGATCGTGCTCAGCCCGACATTGCCGACCACCAGGAGGTCGGCCTTCGCTTCTTCGGCGAGGCTGACCAGCGCGTCGACCGGAGCGCCCACGATGGCGCGTTCCTCGACGTTCTTCGCGCCGGCGTTGTGCGCTCGTTCCTTGGCGTCGTGCAGGATCTCGTAGATCGGGGCGGTGCCCGTCACCTTGTAGCTTTCGTCCTTCAGGACGTCGGCGGCTCGGGCGTCCTCGTGTTGAGGCAGGTACGCCGACGCGATGATCAACGTGGCATCGGCCCCGGCGATCTGCGCGGCCCGGTCCACTGCCCGCATCGACGAGTCCGAGCCGTCGGTTCCTACCACCACGGTCCGATAGGCGCCCATTTACCCTCCCAGTGTCGGTTGCTACGCCAACCCCAGACAGTATCGCTTTGCCTGATCCAGATGGGTCAGATTACCCACACCGCAGCGGCGTGGCGCAATCCGCATTTTGCCGGGCGGGCCAGCCGTAGCACACCAGCGGGTGACGGCCACGGCATCGAGGGACCCGATTCGCTGTGAAAATAGCTGTGGTTCAACGATTTTCGCCAAATGTGGCGATCATGCGGGGTAGCCCTGGCGGCGGTGCGCCCCGATGCCCGGCCGGGTGGCGAGACGACGGCTGGTGACCGGAATCATCGCCGGCGACCTACAGTGACAGGCATCATGTCTGCACCGACACTCGATCAGGACGCGGCGCCGCTGGGGGGTGAGGCGGCGCGCCCGCAGGCCCGTGGCCGGCGCCTCGACCCCTGGGCTATCGCTTTGCTGGCGACGGTTGTGAGCGGAGCCTGGGCCAGTCGGCCGTCGCTGTGGTTCGACGAGGGGGCGACGATCTCGGCTTCGGCGCGGCGCACCCTGCCGGAGTTGTGGAATCTGCTGGGCCATATCGATGCCGTACACGGCCTGTACTACCTGCTGATGCACGGCTGGTTCGCGATCTTCCCGCCGACCGAGTTCTGGTCGCGGGTTCCCAGCAGCCTGGCCATCGGGGCCGCCGCCGCCGGCGTCGTCGTGTTCGCCAAGCAGTTTTCCGGCCGCGGCATCGCAGTGTGTGCGGGAGCGGTCTTTGCCATCCTGCCGCGGGTGACCTGGGCGGGCATCGAGGCGCGCTCCTCTGCGCTGTCGGTGACGGCCGCGGTCTGGCTGACGGTGCTGCTGGTCACCGCGGTGCGGCGCAACAAGCCATGGCTGTGGCTGCTGTATGCGCTGGGGTTGATGCTGTCGATATTGGTCAGCATCAACTTGGGACTGCTGGTGCCGGTGTACGCCGCGCTGCTGCCACTGCTGGCCCCGGCCCGATCGCGGAAAGCTCCCGCCATCTGGTGGGCGGTCGCCTCGCTGGCCGCGGTCGGCGCCATGACGCCCTTCGTCCTGTTCGCCCACGGACAGGTGTGGCAGGTCGGGTGGATCTCGGGGCTGAACCGAAACCTCTTCCTCGATGTGGTGCATCGCCAGTACTTCGACCACAGTGTTCCGTTTGCGATCCTGTCCGGCGTGGTCGTCGTCGCCGCCGTCGTGCTGCGGTTAACCGGCGCGCCGGGGCCCGGCCAGGGCGCCCGACCGCTGCTGCTTGCCGGCGTGGCCTGGGTCGTCATTCCCGCCGCCGTCGTTCTGATCTACTCGGCGACCGTCGAACCCATCTACTACCCGCGCTACCTGATCCTGACCGCCCCCGGGGCGGCGGTCATCCTGGCCATCTGCATCGTCACCGTCGCCCGCAAGCTCTGGCTCATAGCCGGCGCGGTGGTCGTCTTCGCCGTCGCCGCGTTCCCGAACTACTACTTCACCCAACGCGGGCCCTACGCCAAGGAGGGCTGGGATTACAGCCAGGTGGCCGACGTCATCAGTGCCCATGCCGCGCCCGGTGATTGCCTGCTGGTGGACAACACCGTGCCGTGGCGACCCGGGCCGATCCGGGCGCTGCTGGCCACCCGACCGGCAGCGTTCCGGTCGTTGGTCGACGTGGAACGCGGCGCCTACGGGCCCAAGGTCGGCACGCTGTGGGACGGCCACGTCGCGGTGTGGCTGACGACCGCCAAGATCAACAAATGCACGACGCTGTGGACCATCACCAACCGTGACAAATCATTGCCGGATCATCAAGTGGGACAAGGTTTGTCGCCGGGAACGGCGTTCGGGCGCACGCCGGTGTATCAGTTTCCCGGCTACCTGGGTTTCCACATCGTCGAGCGGTGGCAGTTCCACTACTCGCAGGTCGTCAAATCAACCCGGTGACCGGCGTGCGCGCCGGGTCGCCCGGTAGGAGGCGACGAATCCGACGGCGGCCAGCACGGTGAACACCGCGAACAACCAGCGAGCGGCCGTCACTTCGCCCCCCTCGGCTCTGTTGACCACGACACCGGCCAGGCCGGCGCCGAAGGCCGCCGAGATCAGCTGCACGATGTTGATGGCCGCCGCCGCGGCGCCGCTCTCGGCCGGATCGTCGACGGAATCCATCGCCCACGCCGACAGATGCGGCCAGGCGATCCCGATCCCGGTCCCGGTGATCAGCAGCGCCAGCGCCCACAGCGCGACCACCCTCAGAGGCGCATCGGCACGCTGGGTGACGGCACCCAGCGCCAAGCCCGACGCCATCACCAACGGCGCTGCCGCCACTACATGCCCGATCACCCGGGTGTTGTTCACCGATGCGCTGACGATCTCGCTGACCGTCCAGCCCAGCGCCAGTGACGCACCCAGGAATCCGGCCGCCACCGGTGTCAGATTGCCCAACCGCTGACCGAACAGCGGCACATAGGTGGTCACCATCGCGGCGACCATCTGCACGGACATGGTCAGGTAGATCCATTTCAACGGTCCGGGCCCAAACACGCTGTGCGGCAACACTGCTACGTGCATCCGCCAGTCGACGACCACAAAGATCCCGATCAGCAACACGCTGGCGGCGAGCAGGCCCGCGGTCTGCACCAGGTAGCGCGGGAGTTCGGCGACGCTGACGGCCAGGGCGGCCGCGCCCATCAACAACAACGACCACACCGGCACCTTGTGCGCGGGGGTCACCGGCTGCTCACCGCTTACGCCGGCCCGGCTGCTCAGCACGGCCAGCACCAACAGTGCCATCAGCCCGGACATCACCGCCATCGCGGCGAACGCCCACCGCCACAGCCCGAACTGTGCGAAAAGTCCGCCCATGGCCGGCCCCACCAGCGTCGCCACCCCCCACATCGCCGACACCAGCGCCGAGCCACGCGTCCACAGCCGATGCGGCAGCGCGGCGTTGATCAGCGCGTAGCCGAGTCCGGCCAGCAGGCCACCGGCCACCCCTTGCAGGGTGCGTCCGGCGACCAGGGTCTCCATATTCGACGCGGCCGCGCACAACAGGCTCGCGACACCGAAGACGGTCAGTCCCATCAGATACGAGGTGCGGGCACCGACCCGCAACAGCATCGGGTTGACCGAGGTCGCCGCCACCACCGAACCGACCAGATACAGGGTCGTCACCCAGGCATACAGCCGGCTGCCACCGATTTCGGCGATGGTGCTCGGAAGGAGGCTGACGGTAAGGAACTCGTTGGTGGCATACAGCGCAACGCCGCCGGACAGCATGGTGGCCGTCCCCAAGTGCCTGCTCAGCAGTTCGCGCCAGCTGCCGGTCTCGCTCGCCGTATCGGTCACAGCTACACCGTAGGCACCGCGTGGTCACCCCGAGTCACTTGAGCCCGGCAGCGTCCATTCCACGCAATTCCTTTTTCAGGTCGGCAATTTCGTCGCGGAACCGGGCGGCCAGTTCGAACTGCAGGTCGCGCGCGGCGGCCATCATCTGCTCGGTGAGGTCCTTGATCAGGTCGGCCAGCTCAGCGCGGGGCATGTTCGAGGTGTCTCGGCCCTCGACGACGCCGGCGCTGACCGCGCGGCCGGGGGCACCCTGGGCACGTCGGCCGCGGGACGCGTTGCGGCCCGACCCACCGACCGCAACCGCCTCGGTGGCGTCAGTATCCGCGGCCTCGCGGTAGACCTGGTCGAGGATGTCGGCGATCTTCTTGCGCAGCGGCTGCGGATCGATCCCATTGGCCTCGTTGTAGGCGGTCTGCTTTGCCCGACGCCGCTCGGTTTCGTCGATGGCCTCTTTCATCGAGTCGGTGATCTTGTCGGCGTACATGTGCACTTCGCCGGAGACATTGCGCGCGGCGCGGCCGATCGTCTGGATCAGGCTGCGCGACGACCGCAAGAAGCCCTCCTTGTCGGCGTCGAGGATCGACACCAGCGACACCTCGGGGAGGTCCAAGCCCTCACGCAACAGATTGATGCCGACCAGCACGTCGTAGTCGCCCAGGCGCAACTGGCGTAACAGCTCCACCCGCCGCAACGTGTCGACCTCGGAATGCAGGTAGCGCACCCGGATACCCATCTCCAGCAGGTAGTCGGTGAGATCTTCGGCCATCTTCTTGGTCAGCGTGGTCACCAGCACCCGCTGGTCGGCATCGGCGCGTTTGCGGATCTCCCCGATGAGATCGTCGATCTGCCCCTTGGTCGGTTTCACCACCACCTTCGGGTCCACCAAGCCGGTCGGCCGGATCACCTGCTCGACGAACTCGCCGCCGGACTGGCTGAGCTCGTACGGTCCCGGCGTGGCCGACAGATATACCGTCTGCCCGATTCGGGTGGCGAACTCCTCCCAGGTCAGCGGGCGGTTGTCGCACGCCGACGGCAGCCGGAACCCGTATTCGACCAGATTGCGCTTGCGCGACATATCACCCTCGTACATGCCGCCGATCTGCGGCACGGTGACGTGCGACTCGTCGATGACGAGCAGGAAGTCCTCCGGAAAGTAGTCCAGCAACGTCGCGGGTGCGGAGCCGGGCGGCCTCCCGTCTATATGTCGCGAGTAATTTTCGATGCCCGAGCAGAACCCGACCTGCCGCATCATCTCGATGTCGTAGTTGGTGCGCATTCGTAGCCGCTGGGCTTCCAGCAGCTTGCCCTGCCCCTCCAAGTCGGCGAGCCGCTCGGCCAGCTCCTCCTCGATGGTGGAGATCGCGTGCGCCATCCGCTCCGGGCCGGCCACGTAGTGAGTGGCCGGGAAGATCCGCAACGAGTCGACCTGGCGGATCACCTCGCCGGTCAGCGGGTGCAGGTAATACAACGCCTCGATCTCGTCGCCGAAGAACTCGATGCGAACCGCCAGCTCCTCGTAGGAGGGGATGATCTCCACGGTGTCGCCGCGCACCCGGAACGAACCGCGGGTGAAGGACAGGTTGTTGCGGGTGTACTGCACGTCGACCAGCAGCCGCAACAGCCCGTCGCGCGGCACCTCGCCGCCGACCCGCAACTCGACCGAGCGGTCCAGGTAGGACTGCGGGGTGCCCAGACCGTAGATGCAGGACACCGAGGCCACCACCACCACATCACGGCGCGACAGCAGCGCCGACGTGGCGGAATGGCGCAACCGCTCCACGTCGTCGTTGATCGAGCTGTCCTTCTCGATGTAGGTGTCGGTCTGGGCGATGTACGCCTCGGGCTGGTAGTAGTCGTAGTACGACACGAAGTACTCAACGGCGTTGTGCGGCAACATCTCTCGCAGCTCATTCGCCATCTGGGCGGCCAGCGTCTTGTTGGGTTCCATGACCAGGGTGGGGCGCTGCAGGCGCTCGATGAGCCACGCGGTGGTGGCCGACTTTCCGGTGCCGGTGGCGCCCAGGAGCACCACATCACGCTCCCCCGCGTTGATCCGGCGCTCCAGCTCGTCGATGGCGGCCGGCTGGTCGCCGGCGGGCGCGTGCGGGCTGACCACCTCGAAGCGGGCGCCGGAGCGCACCAACCCTTCCACGTCCTCTGCGGCTGGGCGGTATTCGGAATGGGCAACTACTGGGTGTTCGGTGGCAAAAGCCATGTCATCAGAGTAGAACGAGGCACCGACACGTCTTAGCCGTGACGGACCCACATGCGCCTGGTCGGGTCCGATTCGAGCAGGTAGCCGTCGTTGGGGGCGGATACGGCAGACGCGGGGATGACGCGGCGCTGCGACGCCGGATTTGTCTCCCGTAGCACCATCCGGCTGCGCCGATAACGGGCCGTCCCGGCCGGGTAGGGTGGCCTCATCCACCCACCCAAGCACGAGACGTTCGACCTGGCGGCCCGCACCAACACCGACCCCAAAGGCATTGTGCGGGCCGTCGATGAGTACACCGTGCGTCCATGGGGGCTCTATCTGGCCCGGCCCACCCCGGGCCGTGCCCAGTTCCACTACCTCGAGTCCTGGCTGCTGCCATCATTTGGGTTGCGCGCCACCGTCTTTCACTTCAACCCTGGCCATGAACGCGACTACGACCACTACCTCGACGTGGGTGAATACACGCCCGGGGACGCGGTGTGGCGCTCCGAAGATCATTACCTCGACATCGAGGTCCGCACCGGACGCGGGGCCAGATTGGCCGACGTCGATGAGCTGCTGGATGCGGTCCGCCACGGATTGTTGCCCGCCGAGGTCGCCGAGAAGGCACTGCAGCGGGCGGTGACCGCCGTCGACGGCCTGGCCCGCCATGACTACGACTTGGTGCGCTGGTTGGCCGCCTACGGCATGGCCCTCACCTGGCACTCCGGTTGATCGCCGACCGCCGCGGGTCATTTGCGGCCATCGCGGGTATCCGTGTCGTATGCACTTCACCGGATACCGGCGCATGGGGCTGCCCGGCGCCATCACCGTGCGCCGCGGCGCACCAGCAGGACGGCACCGCCCGAAGAAGCTGACGACCGAGCAGGGCCCACGTTTCGTCATCCGCCATCACGTGACACACAGCGACCACTATGACCTGTCCCTCGAGATCGACGGCATGCTCGTCTGCTGGGCGATACCCCGAAGCCCGTCGACCGATCCGAAGGACAAGCGGATGGCCCTGCGCACCGAGGACCGCCCGGTGCAATACGCCACATTCGAGGCGGCGCGTGGCGTCATCGTCTGGGACCACGGCAGCTACGCCAACATGACGGGGCACGCCATGATCAAGGGTCTTGAGCGCGGCCATCTTTGGTTCCACTTGCACGGCCGGACACTGCGCGGCTGCTACGCGCTCACCCGGATCCGCGAGGGCGAGGACGAGACCTGGCTCCTGACCAAACGCAACGACGCCGTTCACCACGGTGACGCCGACGCACGGCCCAAACTTGGGCTGAGCCAACCCGAATCGGTGCTATCCGGTGGCAAATTTGACAACTCGTCGTGACGGATTTCGCCAAACGTGCGATCCGCTGGGTGACCCGCGCACGGCGCGTATCGTCATCGATATGAGCTCCACCACGCAGAAATGGTCTACGATCGCCGCCATCACGGCCGTCGCGGTCGGCTCACAACTAGACCCCGCACTCGCGCTGGCCGATCTCCACAACGTCACCTACATCGCCAGGATCGACGGTGTCGCACCCGGTAGTCAGGCCACCTTCGTGCTCAACGGCGGCCAGACATCCACCGCCCCGCTGAGCCCGATGCCCGGCAGCGTGTTCGAGGCCAACGAGGTACTGGCCGATCCGCAACAGGCAGGGATGCAGGTGTCGCTGCACTGGCCCTACTCGGCGAATGTCCACTGCGAAATCGACGTCGACGACAACGTCGCCACCCAAGTCGACCAGTTCGTCAGACCGAAGCAAGGCAACAGCGATCCCGTGAGCGGGGTACTGCGCTGCGGCGCCCCGCTACCCGGCGCCTGACCGTCACCTCCGGAACGCACCGGGCCTTACGGACGCCAGCCGACGGAATCGGCCCAGTCCCAAGCCCGCCGGTAGGCGTCGAGAAGCCACGGCTCTTTGGCTGCCGCGTAGTGCACGATGTCGCCGGCGGCTGATGCCGCGCTCTCCTCGGCGGCCCGCTTGAGCGACAGGTAGTCGTCGCGTACGCCGGGATTGGCCCGTAGCCAGTCCACGAACAGCAGCGCGAACTGCTGATTGGGCCAACCGTCCACCCGGATATGTACATTCGTCGGCCGTCCGGGATCGGCCGATGCGTGAAAGCGCTTGTGCCACAATGTGGCATCCGAACTGTGGTCAAAGTGGTCCACGGTGCTGCGCGCATCGGCTTTGGCGACGTCCTGGGTGATGTGCTCCAGCCGCGGATAACCGGCGGATAGCAGCGCGTCGGCGAGTTCGTCTGCCATCGCCAGTGATTCGACGGTGATCTGGATGTCGATGATGTCCTTGGCGTCATAGCCCGGAACCGCCGTTGAACCGATATGGTCCACTCGCAGCCCCCGATGGCCGGCTGCCATCTTGAGCCGGTTGACGATGCGGCGGGCCTGGTCCGGCCAACTCGGATCGGCCGGCACCAATCGTGCCGCTGCGTGGGCACGCCGACGCTCACTGAGGTTGTGGGCGAACGGCAGTATCCGGTTGTACCAGACGTCGCGGGCCCGCTCGACCAAAGCGTCCACGCTGCCCGAGTTGTCCAGCCAGACATCGGCGACTTCACGGCGCTGCTCGTCGGTGGCCTGCGCGGCGATCCGGGCGCGGGCGTCGGCTTCGGACATCCCGCGTTGCTCGACCAACCGTCGCACCCGGTGTTCGGCGTCGGCGTGCACGATCACCACCAGCGGGAACAGCGGCGCCATCCCCGATTCGACCAGCAGCGGAATGTCTTCGACGACAACCGCATCCTGCGCTACCGCCGCAATGATCTCGGCGCGGCGGCGGGCCACCAACGGGTGGACGATCCCGTTGAGTTTCGTCCGCGCCTCGTCATCCCGAAAGGCCTTGGCGGCCAACGCCGGTCGATCCAGCGCCCCGCTGGGCAGCAGGATGTCGTCGCCGAACGCGTCGACCAGTGCCGCCAACCCCTCGGTGCCCGGCTCGACCACCTCGCGAGCCAGGACATCCCCGTCGACGATGATTCCACCGCACTGCGCGAACGTGGTGGACAGCACCGACTTGCCGGCGCCGATGCCGCCGGTGAGTCCGATGCGCAGCATCGGCGACTAAGCGTTGCCGGCGAGTTTTTCCCGCAGCGCCGCCAGCTGGGCATCGCTGGCCAGTGACCCACCCGCGGCCTTCTCCGCCGAGGCCGGACTGCCCGAGGGCTGCTCGCCACCGCTGTGTCCGGCCGCCTCGGCCGCGGCAAACTTCTCCATCTGCGCGGTGTGCATCTTGTGGCGCCGCTCGGCCTCGGCGTAGCGGGCTTCCCATTCGGTGCGCTGCGCGTCGAATCCTTCCATCCACTCGTTGGTGTCGGGATCGAAGCCCTCGGGGAAGATGTAGTTGCCCTGCTCGTCGTAGCTGTCGGCCATGCCGTATTTCGCCGGGTCGAACTCCTCGGTGTAGTCCTCGTTGGCCTGCTTGAGCGACAACGAAATCCGGCGGCGCTCCAAGTCAATGTCAATGACCTTGACCATCGCGTCGTCACCGACGGCAACCACCTGGTCGGGCACCTCGACGTGACGCTCGGCCAGCTCGGAGATGTGCACCAGGCCTTCGATGCCCTCCTCGACGCGGACGAACGCACCGAACGGCACCAGCTTGGTGACCTTGCCCGGCACGATCTGGCCGATCGCGTGGGTGCGGGCGAAGTGGCGCCACGGGTCTTCCTGAGTTGCCTTCAGCGACAACGAAACCCGCTCGCGATCCATATCCACGTCGAGCACCTCGACGGTGACCTCGTCGCCCACCTGCACCACCTCGGACGGGTGGTCGATGTGCTTCCAGGACAGCTCCGAGACGTGCACCAGACCGTCCACACCGCCGAGATCGACGAAGGCGCCGAAGTTGACGATCGAGGAGACCACGCCCTTGCGGATGGTGCCCTTCTGCAGCTGGTTCAAGAATTCGCTGCGCACCTCGGACTGGGTCTGCTCCAGCCAGGCCCGTCGCGACAGGACCACGTTGTTGCGGTTCTTGTCCAGCTCGATGATCTTGGCTTCGATCTCCTTGCCGATGTACGGCTGTAGGTCGCGGACCCGGCGCATCTCGACCAGCGAGGCGGGCAGGAAGCCGCGCAGCCCGATGTCGAGGATCAGGCCACCCTTGACAACCTCGATGACGGTGCCCTTGACGGCCTCGTCCTTCTCCTTGAGCGCCTCGATGGTGCCCCAAGCGCGCTCGTACTGGGCGCGCTTCTTCGACAGGATCAGCCGGCCCTCTTTGTCCTCCTTGGTGAGCACCAGGGCCTCGACCTTGTCGCCGACGGAAACGACCTCGTTGGGGTCGACGTCGTGCTTGATGGAGAGTTCGCGGGCGGGGATGACCCCTTCGGTCTTGTAGCCGATGTCGAGGAGCACCTCGTCCCGGTCCACTTTGACGATGGTGCCCTCGACGATGTCGCCATCGTTGAAGTACTTGATCGTTTTGTCTATTGCTGCGAGAAAGTCCTCGGAGGAGCCAATGTCGTTGACGGCTACTTGCGGCGAGGTGACGGCGGGACTCGGCATATTGTTGGGTTGCTCCGGACAGGGTCGGTCGTAGGGACTGGGACGTTGAATTGTTGGTATGACCCGCCATCGAGCACCGACGGGCATCTGTCGAGGCTACTCGACTGTGTACATGCTGGACAAACCGCACCATCCGTCGCGTAGGTAACGCCGGGGTGCATCTATTGCCGTCGTGCTATCGGCGATGCTCGGGCTTCACATCGAGTCGCTGATCAGCCGCGGTGAGACCAACAGTCACCTGCATCCGCCGCGGTCGGCGCGCCGCTCGTCGAACAAGCCGCAAAGGGCCTGTTCCTGCTGCTAATGCTGACCGGGTATCGCCGCCCATGTGGTCGAACGCGCCTTCGTATCCGACCGCATCTACCGGAGGCCTATGCCGTGCACGCGGCCCGGCGGCAGGCGAAGTCACCCACCGAGACCAAGCTGCTCGCTGCACCTAGCGCAGGAACCTCCGTGCGTCAGCAAGTACCGCGGCCGCCCGTGGTTGGTCGCCGATCCGAGTCGACAGTGTGGCCCGAGCCAACTCGGGCGGCAGGGCCGACGAGAACTTGAGTCCCCGGAGCGCGTTCGCGTCGACCGCCGGCTGCTGCCACTCGACGGCATCCAGCGCAGCCGAGAACTCGGCGACCGTGACACCAGGCAGCAGCCGTAGCGACTTCTCGTCGATCCGCTGCCGGGGGTCGACGATCGTCGGCAACGAAGCCTGCAGCGTCCGGTTGGCCGCAGTTCCCGCCCACGTCCACCAACGCCCGGCCGAGTCGGTAGGCAGGCACACGATCAGGGCGTCGGTAGATAGGTGGTCGTCGTTCGCCTCTCGAATCTCTGCGAGCTTCGAGAACGCTCGGCGGGTGAATTCCACTCCCGCAGGCTGGGATCCGAGTAGCACTGACCGCATGCCGCGGGCGATGTCGTACGACAGACCGCCGCCGGACCCCGACCATTTGGCCCGCCCGCCGCCGTCCTCGGGTTCGACGAAGCATCTCCTGCGATCCCAATCGACATGGGTGACGCACCACGAACGCCCGCCGAGCAACAGCACTCGCGGCCCGTCGACCTCGTCGGTGAGCAATTCTGTACCGATGGTTCCGACTTCGACGCGTCCGGCGAGGACCAGGAACTCCGGGGGCGCCGTGAAGACCGCTGTGAGGTCGGAGAAGTAGCGGCGCCCGAACCTTCGCTCGGCCTCGGGCCCGATGTGCAGGAACGGCCCGTCGCGCTCGAAGAACCCCTCGGCGACGAGGTGATCCAGGATCGCCGGGCCGGCATCGAACAACGGCAGCTCACCCCACCAAGACACCCACTCCCCCGCGCTGATGCGGTGTTCCTGCAGGCACAACCCCATCAACTGCTGCGCCGCGATGTGCCGCGGCGCCGGCGGCGGAGTGATCGGTTCGACCCAGCCCTGCGACCAGCGCTGCAGCATCCCTGCTGCCAACAGCACACTCTCGTCGTCGACACACAGGAACAGGCAGTTGCGGACGGTGTAAGCCCGACGGCCGGTACGACCCAGCCGTTGCAGGAACGACGCGACTGTTCGGGTAGAGCCGATCTGGATGACACGGTCGAGATCGCCGACGTCGATGCCGAGTTCGAGGGTCGAGGTGGCGACGATGACGGTGTCGCGAGCCTCGGCGAATGCCGCCTCCGAGCGCCGCCGCTCGGACGCCGAAAGCGACGAGTGGGAGACGAACGTCGAAACGCCCAATCCCCGCAACGCGACTCCGAGTTCCTCGGCCTGGCGTCTGCTGTCGACGAACACCAGCCGCTTCTCTCCGGCGTGCAGTGACGCGATCACCCTGGCGGCATTGCTCAGTGACGCGACGTAATCCACCGTGATCTCGGGATCGGCATCGTTTACGACGGGAGCCGCCACCACCGACGAGGCGCGTGAGATGAAGCTGCCCTGCAGCCACGCCAGCAGTTCCGCGGGATTCCCGACGGTGGCCGATAGCCCCACCCGCTGCAGCTCACAGCCGGCTCCATCGTCTGATCAAGAATGAACTCCTCGACGAACTCCGGGGTCTGCAGCAGCGCGTAGGTCTTCTTCGCGTACTCGGACAGGTCCTGGTACACGTCGCCGAGAAATCGGGTGTCCACGCCGGCGAACGGATACAGCGCCTCACCCGCGGCGCTCTGCTGCCACCAGAACTCCAGCAACGCCCGGGCCGCATCACCGGACGGTGCAACCAGGTGCAGCGGTGCATACTCGTCCACCAAACCCTTTGTCGCAGTGAACTTTCCGAAGTGAGCGATGATCTGGTGCAGCCATTCACGGTCGGTATGCTCAGGATGCTGCTGGAAGTAGGCACGTCGCGCATCCAGCGCGTGGCCGCGTTCGTCAGCGGTGGCACCACCGATCCAGCGCGGCGTCACCAGCGCATTGTCCTCGCAGTAGCGCGCGAACACCGTCACCAGCACCCACGCCACCGCCGCCTGAGTCACCCGGTCGTCGCGCCCCTGCTGCCACGACGACGCCGTGCGCTGCGCCGCGAACGCCGCGTCGTAGTCCCGCTTCCACGACTCGTACACGCCCGGCTGGCGCAGGTCGTGCTCGCCGCCGTCGACTCGCGCCCGCAAGTCGGCTTCGAGCCCTGACACCTGACTGCGCAGCGCGGCCACCAAATCTGCTGCGGCCCAACTCACCACGATGACACCTTCCCCCTACTCGGTCTCACGCGGATGCCCGGGCCCCGCGTGGCGCAGCCATAACGTGTGCTTCGCGACATCGACGAGGTACCAGGTCCTTCCACCGCCGGTCACCTCGTACTGCCACTGCTCCATCTCCACCCCACCGTGCGCGGCCGACGCCAGCCGACCCTTGAGCCGGTGATGCCGCGGCGTTGGCGCCGGACTTTCTGGACGGCCGCGCAGCTCATTCCACGCAACCTCGGTGTTGGCTGCGGCTTGCTGGCATAACGACTCCCATCGCTTGACCGCCTCGCCGGTCGCGAACCGCAACTCCCATTGCCCCCGCGCGGCCGGCGGTGCGACCCTATCTCCCCGTTTCGGACTCACTCAGGCGCCGGCACCCTTCCGTAATCGCCGTCGCTCGGCGCGGTCAGGACCGCCGCCAACTCCGGATCGGCGAGCACCTCCGCCGTATGTCGCCAACTCTCGATCAGCTGAGCCACCGGCGCCGGGTTATCGATCGAATCCGCGGCCCGCATCGTCGCCACCAACTCATCGACGAACTCGTGGACCTCCGCACGCGACAAGAACGCCACCCACGGGAACGCCTCCGGCAACGCCTCGGTCACCAGGTCACGTACCCCGCGGTCGTGCCGCATCATCGCCACGAACAGCCGAGAGGTCGCCGACGACGCCTCCCGCTCCTGGGCCGCCCGCGAGGCCGTAGTCAGTACCAAATCCTCGGCGTCGCGCCGACGCACTCGCAGCGGGCGGCCCGCCGAACTGCGCAGCCAGCGCTCGACGGTCGCCTTGCCCTTCAACTGCAGATCGGAAAACGACACCTCGTCCATGGCATTAAAACTACTTATAAAGTCATCCTGATGTCGATGGTGCGTGTTCGGCTGCGTTGTCATGTGCGCACTGCATCCGCCGCGGCTGGCCAAAGCAGGAACTGCGCGGGCGAGCCCAGTTGAATCGGCTTGCGGTCCACCAGCGCTGCGGTCTGCCCACGCAGCTGGGGTAGCAGCACCCAGACGGGGCGCCGCCGCGGCGCCGACAGGTCGCTGAGCTCGGCGAGAATGTCCAGATGCCCGTAGCGGGCCAGCGGCGAAACCTCGGTGAGGATCAGCGGCTCGTCGCGGGCGCCGTCGAACACCGACGCGCGCAATTCGCCGGTCAACGCTGGCACCACCCGATCGATCACCGCGCGCAGCCCACGCGCATCGCGGGTGCCCGGTGCCGCGGCGTCGGCACTGCGAATCAGCTCCCATGACACGCCCTGCCGCTGCGCCAGTTCCCGCATCGCGGCGATCAGTCGCGTCGTCACGTCGAGTTCCTCGCCGTCGTAGGTAGCGGCGAGCTCCCGCGCGACCCGCTCATGCTCGCCCGGCCGATCCGGCGAGATGGGCACACCGATCGCGAGGAAACCCCGTTCGCCGATGCACCGGTGCAGCACCGCATCGTGATCCGCCCATTGCGCCGCGACGTCCAGGTCACCGGAGCCCGGTACCCGAGTCGGCGCGTGGGTGTGCATGGTGGTAGCGCTGGGCGGTTCGGGAACCCGGAAACGGTAGGCCTCGCCATCCCACTCGAGGTCGAGTCCGGTCTGCGCAATGAGGGTGTCCAGGTGCGGCCGAGATGGAACGCCATCCAACTCGGGGAACCGCGCGGTGACCCGGCTGCGGACCTGCGAGGGCGACAGCGACTCCGACTGCGCCAGCCCCGTCAGCGCCACCCGCACCGCGGCCGCGGGCGGCATGTTGCGGTTGTGCAACTCGCCGCGGCCGGACACCGCGGCATGACGTGAGATGGCGGCGCCCAGCCGCACCAACCGCGCGTCCGCCGGCAACCGGACTGGCGCGTCGGCGTCACTGACGGCGCGGAAGCCGTTGCGGAATGCCGCCCCCAGCTCCCTGGCCGCCGTCGAGGCGGGCACCACGGCGGCAGCGTCGGCGCTGACCAATTTGTCGGCCCGCTCCCCCGCAGCTTCGGCCGCGGCCAGCAGCATCTCGTCGCCGGCCAGCAGCGCCAGTCGCCGGCCGTGCCGTCGACGCACGAATTCTTTTGTCCCCGATGCTGTTTCGTGCTCGCTGAGCCGGTCCAGGGCCGCACGCAGCAAGCCACCAGCGGCGCGGTCGTGTGCCGACCAGTCGGCCGAGGTGACGCCCGACTGCGACAGCTGCGCGCGGATCTCGGCCGTCAGCGTGCTCACCGCGGCGACCCCGCCGAAATCGGTGACCACCTGCTTGGCGATCTCGGAGATCGCGTCGAGCAAGTCCCGGGTGGCGGTGTTGTTCGCCCAGTCGTCCTGCAGTTCCTTGAGTACCTGGATGCCGCGCGGAGTGGTCTTGCCCAGTTTCTCGGCCAGTTCGGCGCTGCTGGCGAACGCGTCCAGTCCCGGGGTGACACCCAGGATCAGCTCGGCGGCCTGCCTACGGGTGGTCACCGCTCGTGGAGCCGATACGGCCGACATCAACAGGCCGACCGCGTCGTCGAGACCCATGAGTTGATCGGAGGCGATGCGCTGCTTGCCCAGCCGCATCGTCCACTCGCGATAGCGGAGGGTGATCTCCTTGCGAGTGTCTTTGGCTTCGCGGGCGACCAGCCGGTTGAGCGGTGTGGAGTCCAGCGCCAGCAGTTCGCCGACGGTGGCGACCTGCGCGGTGGCCAACGCCGAGACGGCCCGAGCGCTCAGCCCCGCGGCGGCCAGCGGAGTCGACACGTCCGCCGTCGCGGCGGCCGAATCGCTTTCCTGTGGCGCGGTTTCGGTGTCCAGCGCGGCGAAGACGGCACGCCAGGCGCGCAGCATGTCCTCGGCGGTGTCGGGCCGTTGGGCAGCATCGCGGGACAGCGCAGTGGTGAAGAACTCGACCATCGCCGCGGCGACCGTCGGCTCGAACATGTCCGGCGTCAGGGCGATGTCGTCGTCGACCGTCGCCGGATTGGTGTTCGAGTCCGGCCCGTACTGGGGGCTGTTGCCGGTCGCCATCTCGAACAGCACCACCGCGGCGCCGTAGCGTTCGGCGGCGGTGTCGTACTGGCGGCGGCCGCCGGTGCCCAAGAACGGGTCCAAGTAGGGCGGGGTGCCTGCCTCGATATTCTTCGGATCGACCCCGGCCATCGAGAAGTCGAACATCACCAGATGCAAGTCGGCGCGTGAACTCGACTGGTAGACAACGAGATTCGCCGGTTTGATGTCGCGCTGTGTGACCCCTTTGCGTTCCAGCGCCACCAGGGCGGTCAGCAGGTCGGTGCCCCAGCGTTCCAATAGGTCGATCGACAAGCGGCCGCGGTTGTTGAGTTCTTCGGCCAGCGTGGTACGCCCGACGTACTTGAGCAGCAGCGCGGTGCGGCCGCCGACGTCGACGACGCCGTGCAAGGTGACGATGCGGTCGTCGTCCTCGAAGCGGCCCAGGAGCTGCGCCTCGGCGCGCAGCCGCTCGGCGGCGTCGGCGTCTTTGGCCACCTTCAACACCCGTTCGGCGCCACCCACCTGCTGGTCGGCGACCAGGATGCCGACCGCCGTCGACCCGGCGCCAAGCTTGCGGCGATAGGTGAACCGTCCGGCCAGCTCGGTTCCGGGCCCGGCCTCCAGCGGGTCGGTGCCGGTCGCCTTGCCGAGCACGTCCTCGCGGGCAGCGGCGAGTCGTTCGAGAAACTCGGCTACGTCGGCTATGCGACCGTCGGGCCTGGGGTTGGTGGCGTCGAGCACCAGCTGGCGCAGCGACGTTCGGACCTGCGGCATCTCCGCGGCTAGATCCAGGCCATGGTCGCGACGCAGCCGGTCCATCAGCTCGCCGCGTTCGGTGGCCGGCGCCCGGCCGCTGGTCAGCACGAAAAACGCCCGCGCCCCGAGCCCGAAGACGTCGATGCGCGCCGGATCCGTCGGGCGCGGCCCCTCCGGGGCGGCGAACAGCCGGGCCATCTCGTGTGGTGCTGCCGCCATCAGCGACAGCGACCCGCTCGACAGCCGGCTCACGGCGGTGTCGGGGTTGGCGGGCAGCACACCGGCGCTATCCCAGTCGGTGACCTGCGGCAGCGGTTCGTCGCGATCGCGGATTGTTACCGAACGCGGGTTGAGGCCGCGATGCACCACGCGGTTGCGGTGGGCGTAATTGACGATGTCGGCCAGCCGACCGATCAAGTCGAGTTGTTGTTCGAGCGACAGGTTCTTGTGAGCGGCCAGCCAAAGGTCAAGCGGCACATCACCTTCGGGCTGTGGGAATACCAGACCGATACCCAGTTCGGGCTCGTTGACCAGGTCTTCGGGAACCTGCAATCCGTCGTAACGCAACCGGGACAGCAGGTGAAACTCGTGGGCGACGGCCTGCTTGCGGGCGTGGCTGTCGGCGGTGGTGGCGCCGTCTCCGATGGTGTAGAAGCGGATGCGGGCGTGCCGTTCGGTGTCGACATGATGGAAGGCCGGCCAGTCCTGCCAACCGTCGCCGTCGGCGAGTGGCTGCTCGTCGATGATCCACGAGCCGACTTCGCGCTGGCGCCGCGGCGCCAGGCCGATCGCCTTCATCAGACCGTGGATGATCAGGCTGTTCTTTTCGCTGACCGGCTCCCGTCGAGCCGGGGCCAGCAAGCGTTCGGATATCCCGGGCAATCGGGTCTTGGCGCTGTACCCGTCCAGGCCGTACAGGTTGATCGTCGAGGTCTCCGGCAGCTCGCAGGTGAACTCCCGATGGTGCAGGAACACCAATTCCTGCACGTAGGGGATGATGCCCGGGTCGTAGCCCGCCTTCTGCCGCAGCGTGTCCTTGAGCAGCGACGCGAAGTACTGGGCCTCGCGGCGCGTCAGCAGCAGTGGCGAATCCTCAGGCCGCTGCCCGTTGCGGATCCACACGTGGTCGTTGCCCCGCAGGGTGCCCGCGTAATGCTTGAGCTCGATCAGATACAGGGTGTCGCGGGCGAGCACCAGGAGGTCGACCTCGTGCCAGCGGCCGCGGTTGTCGCGGAACTCGAAGTTGGCCCAGGCGCGAAACGGCGCGGCGTCGGGAAGAATCCGCTTGATGGCGTCGAGCCCCTGCTGTTCGTGGGCGAATTGCGACTCGGCGATCTGAACCCAACGGCCGTCCTTCACCGGCCGGGCACCTCCTCGTCGCTCTGGGCCGGATTGCTGTGCCCCAGTATCCGCCGCGACACCGACAATGTAGGCACTTCAATGTCGCGTGTGTCGAGCCGCGAGCGCTAGTGCGCCGCCGCGTCCCAGCTCCGGCCGTAGCCCACCGACACCTCCAGCGGAACATCAAGCGGATAGGCGCCGCCCATTTTCTCGCGCACCAACGCCTCGACCCGGTCCCGTTCTCCGGGTGCGATCTCGAACAGCAATTCGTCGTGGACCTGCAGCAGCATGCGCGACGCCAGGCCAGCCTCAGTAAGCGCCTTGTCGACCTCGATCATGGCCACCTTGATGATGTCGGCGGCGCTCCCCTGGATCGGCGCGTTGAGCGCCGCCCGCTCGGCGGCCTCACGCACTTGGCGATTGCTGCTGTCCAGCTCGGGCAGATAGCGCCGACGGCCCAGCACGGTCGAGGTGTAGCCGTCCTTGCGGGCCTGCTCGACGACGGCCTGCAGGTAGTCGCGGACCCCGCCGAACCGGGCGAAGTACTGGTCCATCTGGATCTTCGCCTCTTCGGTGGAGATCTTCAGCTGGGTGGACAGCCCATAGGCGCTCAACCCGTAGGCCAGGCCGTACGACATCGCCTTGACCCGGCGGCGCAGGTCGGCGGTCACTTCGTCGATAGGCACGCCGAACGCGCGGGACGCGACGAACGAATGCAGATCCTCGCCGGTGTTGAAGGCTTCGATGAGGCCAGCGTCGCGGGACAGATGCGCCATGATCCGCATCTCGATCTGGCTGTAGTCGGCGGTCATCAGTTCGCTGTAGCCGGCGCCCACCACGAAAGCGTCGCGGATCTGCCGGCCGGCGTCGGTGCGAATCGGGATGTTCTGCAGGTTGGGTTCGGTAGACGAAAGCCGGCCGGTGGCCGCGATGGTCTGGTTGAACGTGGTGTGAATGCGGCCGTCGGCGGCCACCGAGTTCAACAACCCGTCGACGGTGACCTTGAGCCGGGTGACGTCGCGATGCGCCAGCAGGTGCTGCAGGAATAGGTGCCCGGTCTTATCAAAAAGACCCTGCAGCGCGTCGGCGTCGGTGGTGTAGCCGGTCTTGGTCCGCTTGGTCTTGGGCATGCCGAGTTCGTCGAACAGCACCACCTGCAGCTGCTTGGGCGAGCCGAGGTTGATCTGCTTGCCGATGACGGCGTATGCGGCCTCGGCGGCATCGCGGATCTGGTCGGCGAATTGGCTTTGCAGCTCGGCCAGCATCGGCAGGTCGACGGCGATCCCGGCGCGCTCCATCTCGGCCAGCACCCGCTGCACCGGCAGTTCCATCTCGGCCAGCAGCGCGGTGGAGTCGATGCGGGCCAGTTCGGCGTCCAGCGCTTCGGCCAGGTCCACCACGGCCCGCGCGCGCAGAATAGTGGTCTGGACCGCCTGGTCGTCCACCCCATCAATATCGTCGAGCAGTGAAAGCTGTTGCTGCTCAGGTGTTTCTGCCCGTAGCTCGCGGCGCAGGTAACGCAGCGAAAGGTCGTCGAGTGTGAAGCTGCGCTGTCCCGGCCGCACCAGGTAGGCCGCTAGCGCGGTGTCGGAGGTGACCCCTTTCAAAGTCCAGCCGCGGCCGGCGAGGTCGTGAATGGCCATCTTGGCCTCGTGCAACGCTTTGGATTTGGCAGGGTCGGCCAGCCAGGCCGCCAGCGCGGCGTCGTCGTCGGGCGTCACAGTCGCGGTGTCGAGGTAGCCGCCTTCCCCGTCGGCGGCGGCGATCGCCAGCGCGGTGGCGTCGCCGCCATGAGGCAGATGTGTGCCCACGACCGTCAGGCCGGAGCGGCGCCCGTCGCTGGCGTGCTCGGCCAGCCACTTGGCCACCGTGCCGGGCTCCAGCGCGCCACCGCGAATGTCAAACCCCTCCTCGACCTCGGGTTCGGCGGCGACCAAGGTGTCGAACAGCCGGTCGCGCAGCACCCGGAATTCGAGGTCGTCGAAGAGCCGGTGAATGTGGTCGCGGTCCCAGGGCTGCAGCCGTAACGTGTCGGGGGTTTGGGCCAGCGGCACGTCGCGGACCAGGTCGGTGAGTTCCCGATTGCGCACCACGCTTGCCAGGTTGGCGCGCAGCGCATCGCCGACCTTGCCGCGCACCGAGTCGACGTTGTCGACCAGCCCTTGCAGGGAGCCGTATTCGGCGATCCACTTGGTCGCTGTCTTCTCCCCCACCCCGGGAATGCCGGGCAGGTTGTCGCTGGGGTCGCCGCGCAGCGCGGCGAAGTCGGGATACTGCGCCGGGGTGAGTCCGTACTTTTCGACGACGGCGTCGGGGGTGAAGCGAGTCAGTTCGCTGACGCCTTTGCGAGGGTAGAGCACCGTCACGTCGTCGCTGACCAGCTGCAGGGAGTCGCGGTCGCCGGTGACGACCAGCACCCGATATCCCTCCTTCTCGGCCTGGGAAGCCAACGTCGCGATGATGTCGTCGGCTTCGAAACCCGGTTCGGCGAGCACCGTGATGCCCAGCGCGCCCAGAACCTCCTTGGTGATGTCGATCTGGCCGTGAAATTCGTCGGGCGTCGATGACCGGTTGGCCTTGTACTCCGGGTAACGCTCGGAGCGGAAGGTCTGCCGGGACACGTCGAAGGCCGCGGCGATGTGCGTCGGGGCTTCGTCGCGAAGAAGGTTGATCAGCATGGCGGTGAAGCCGTAGACCGCATTGGTGGTCAGCCCGCCGCGGGTCTTGAAGTTCTCCGCGGGCAGTGCGTAGAACGCCCTAAAGGCCAGCGAGTTGCCATCCAGCAACATCAACGTCGGCTTGGCCTGATCCTCACTGGCGGTGCTCACGGATCACACTCTATGCACCTGGTCCGACGCATATGCGGACGCCGGAACTGCAACACGTTTCAGTTTTGTGCGTCTGCTCGGTAGGCTGGGCCGGTGCCCGAGGTCACCAGCCAAGCACCGGCCATTGACGGGTGGTTTTCCACCGACGACGCCGGTGTCCCGCATCTAATCGGCAGTAAATGCCCGCACTGCGGCACGTACGTCTTCCCGCCGCGCGAGAACAACTGCCCGAACCCGGCCTGCGACGGCGACTCGCTGGAATCGGTCGCGCTATCGACGCGGGGAAAGTTGTGGAGCTACACCGAGAACCGTTATGCCCCGCCGCCGCCCTATCCCTCCCCCGACCCCTTCGAGCCGTTCGCCGTCGCCGCGGTGGAGCTGGCCGACGAAGGGCTGATCGTGCTGGGCAAGGTGGTCGAGGGCACGCTGGCGGCCGACTTGAAAGTGGGCATGGAGATGGAGCTGACCACCATGCCGCTGTTCACCGACGACGACGGTGTGCAACGCATCGTCTATGCGTGGAGGATTGCCCAGACATGAGCACGCCCGAACCGCTGTACATCCTCGGCGCCGGAATGCACCCGTGGGGCAAGTGGGGCACTGACTTCACCGAGTACGGGGTGGTAGCCGCGCGGGCCGCGCTGCGCGAGGCCGGCCTGGACTGGCATCAGATCCAATTGGTGACCGGGGCGGACACCATCCGCAACGGCTACCCGGGATTCGTCGCCGGCGCCACGTTCGCCCAGAAGCTGGGCTGGAACGGCGTGCTGGTCAGCTCCAGCTACGCCGCGTGCGCCAGCGGTTCGCAGGCCCTGCAAAGCGCCCGCGCGCAGATCCTTGCCGGTTTCTGCGATGTGGCGCTGGTGATCGGCGCCGACACCACGCCGAAGGGCTTTTTCGCCCCGGTAGGCGGCGAGCGCAAGAACGACCCCGACTGGCAGCGCTTCCATCTCATCGGCGCGACGAACACGGTGTACTTCGCGCTATTGGCGCGGCGGCGGATGGACCTCTACGGCGCCACGCTCGAAGACTTCGCTCAAGTGAAGGTCAAGAACTCCAAGCACGGGCTGAACAACCCGAATGCCCGCTACCGCAAGGAGAACTCGATCGACGACGTGCTAGCCAGCCCGGTGGTCTCGGATCCGCTGCGGCTGCTGGACATCTGCGCCACCTCCGACGGCGCCGCGGCGCTGATCGTAGCCAGCGCGAAGTTCGCCCGCGAGCATCTCGGCTCGCTGGAGGGGGTGCCGTCGGTGCGCGCGGTCAGCACGGTGACCCCGCGCTACCCTCAGCATTTGCCCGAATTGCCCGATATCGCAACGGATTCCACCGCGGCGGTACCCGCACCGGACCGGGTGTTCAAGGATCAGATCCTGGACGCGGCCTACGCGGAGGCCGGCATCGGGCCCGAGGACGTGAGCCTGGCCGAGGTTTATGACCTGTCTACCGCGCTGGAGCTCGACTGGTACGAGCATCTGGGGCTGTGCGCCAAGGGTGAAGCCGAGGCGCTGCTGCGCAGCGGCGCGACCACCATCGGCGGCAGGGTCCCGGTCAACCCCTCGGGCGGCCTGGCGTGCTTCGGCGAGGCGATCCCCGCGCAGGCCATCGCCCAGGTGTGTGAGCTGACTTGGCAATTGCGCGGTCAGGCCACCGGCCGGCAGGTGGAGAACGCAAAGGTCGGCATTACCGCGAACCAGGGCCTGTTCGGCCACGGCTCGTCGGTGATCGTGGCGCGTTAGACCCTGCCGGGCAGACACAGAATCGCACTCCGCTGCGCGGATCCGTGCGATTCCGCGTCTGCTCGCGCCGTTAGGTGGGCGTGTCCAGGGTCTCCAGGACGACTTCGGCCACCCGCTTCATGGTGGTCCGCCGATCCATGGCGGCGCGCTGGATCCACTTGAACGCCTCCGGCTCAGTCATGCCCTGCTTGGCCTGCAGCAGGCCTTTGGCACGTTCGACGAGCTTGCGCGTTTCCAGACGGTCGGACAGCGCCGCCACTTCTTGTTCCAGCGCGGTGATCTCACTGAACCGGCTGACGGCCAACTCAATGGCCGGGATCAGGTCGCTGGCGGTGAAGGGCTTCACCAGATAGGCCATGGCGCCGGCGTCGCGGGCGCGTTCCACGAGGTCGCGCTGGCTGAACGCGGTCAGCACCACGATCGGCGCGATGCGCTTACTGGCGATCTCCGACGCCGCGTCGATTCCGTCGCGGCGCGGCATCTTCACGTCCATGATCACCAGATCGGGCTTGTGCCGCTCGGCCAGTTCGACGGCTTCTTGGCCGTCGCCGGCCTCTCCGACGATGTCGTACCCCTCCTCTCGCAGCATCTCGGCGAGGTCCATTCGGATGAGCGCTTCGTCTTCCGCGATCAGGACACGGTGTGGCTTCGCGGCATCGGCGTCGTTGGTGGGGCCGGTCATGACGGACATTGTGGCGTGAGCGGCTGCGATGGGAAACCTTGGGGGGCGGCGAGTCGGGATCGGGGTATGAATCCGCTATGGTTGGAGGCTGCTCTGAGGTGGAAAGCCGTAGCGGAACAACCTCAGCCCTCGTATCCCAACTGGCAGAGGAAACGGACTCAAAACCCGTCCAGTGTGGGTTCGAATCCCACCGAGGGCACTCCGGAATCATGCTGTACACCATTGGCCACGGCGCCAAGACGGCCGCGCAACTCACCGATGCGCTGCGACAGCACCACATCAAGCTGCTGGTCGATGTCCGCAGTTTCCCCGGCTCGCGCCGCAACCCCGACGTGTCCAAACAAGTGATGCCCGACTGGCTGGGCGCCGCCGGGATCGGCTACCGGCACGAACCTGATCTCGGTGGGCGCCGCAAACCGCCCGCAAGCCCGGTACCGCGTGACCTCTGGTGGGAAAACCCGGCGTTCGCGAATTACGCGGCGCACACCCGTACACCCGGATTTCAAGCGGCATACCAGCGGCTGCTACAGGATGCCGAAACCAGCGACGTGGCGGTGATGTGCGGGGAACCGACATGGTGGCGCTGTCACCGGCGCATGATCGCCGACCTGGCCGTCCGCGACGGACGCCGGGTGCAACACATCATGCCCAACGGCGACCTGTCGCCACATCGCCTCTCGGATTGGCTCACCCATGACGTCGCCGGCCAGTCCTGAGTCTTGGCAGCTGGCCGACAATATCGAGCTCGACGGCTACGCTTTTGATCGTGGCGGCTAAGAAACGCGGCGCCCCACGGAAACTATCCGAGGGCTCATCCCGCCACGACTGCGTCACGGTGGTGCGCGAGCAAACCCGCGAGTTCGACCAGCACTACGCCCGCAGCGCGGCGCGCCGGGCCCGGCTGCTCAGTATCGCGGCCTGGCTGGCCGTAGTGGTCAGCGCGAGCTTTGTGCTCGTGCAGGTCCTGACCAATGGCTGGGTCTGGCCGCTGAGTTGGATCAACATCGCCGCGGCCGTGGTCTTCGCGATCGTCCCGATGCTGCACCGCTTCGGTGAGTTGGTGGCACCGCTGACGTTCATCGGAGCCGCGTATGTTGCGGTCTTCGCCAGTTGCTGGATCATCGGCACCGGTTCCGGCGCCCAGTTTTTCTTTCTCGTGGGCGCCTGCCTGGTGGTGCTGGTGCTGGGTATTGAACACATCGTGCTGGCCAGCGTGCTGGCGGCCCTTGCCACCGCGTTGATCATCGCGGTGGAGTTCCTGGTCCCGCGCAACACCGGAATCGAGCCCGCCTGGGCACAGTCGGCGGGTTTCGTCGTCACCACGGTCTCGGCCTGCGTAGTGGTGGTCGTGTCGGTTTGGTTTGCCCTGCGGGACACCGCCCGCGCCGAATCGATCATGGAAGCCCAATACGACCGCTCCGAGGCCCTGCTGGCCAACATGTTGCCGGCCAGCATCGCCGAACGGCTCAAGCATCCCGAACGAGACGTCATCGCCGACAAGTACGACGAGGCCTCGGTGCTGTTCGCCGACATCGTCGGCTTCACCGAGCGGGCCAGCAGCGCCGCGCCGGCCGACCTCGTCCGATTCCTGGACCGGTTGTACAGCGCTTTCGACGCGTTGGTGGACAAGCACGGGCTGGAAAAGATCAAGGTGAGTGGCGACTGCTACATGGTGGTCAGCGGTGTGCCACGGCCGCGGCCCGACCACGTGCAGGCGCTCGCCGACTTTGCACTCGACATGGTCGGCGTCGCAGCCGGATTGACGGACCCACAAGGCGGCCCGGTACCGCTGCGGGTGGGCCTCGCCACCGGTCCGGTGGTCGCCGGCGTGGTGGGTTCGCGCCGCTTTTTCTACGACGTATGGGGCGACGCGGTCAATGTCGCGTCGCGGATGGAGTCCACCGACTCGGTGGGCAAGATCCAGGTGCCGGATGAGGTCTACCAGCGCTTGAAGGACGACTTCGTGCTGCAGGAGCGCGGACACATCAACGTCAAGGGCAAAGGCGTCATGCGCACCTGGTACCTGCTCGGCCGCAGGCCGGCGGAGCAGCCGGCCGATGCGCCTGCCGAGGAGCCAAGCACCGCCGGCGTCTGACGCCTCAACCCACCGGGCGGGCACCGCCGGTTTCACCACTATGCCAAAACCCGTCACATGCGTCACACTGGTGCCATGCAAACCGCACCCGTCTCGGGCCCCGTCCCCCGCTTGTTACCGCATCTGTGGATTTCAACGCTGTTATCGGGACTTCTGTCGCTGATCCTCGGCGTCCTGATCCTGGTCTGGCCCGGAATATCGGTCCTGGTGGCCGCCGTCGCGTTCGGCATCTACCTCGTCGTGACCGGCATCGCGCAGGTCGTCCTCGCGTTCAGCCTGCACGTTTCGGCCGGCAGCCGGATCCTGGCGTTCATCAGCGGCGCGGCCTCGCTGATCCTGGCCGTACTGGCATTCCGCCATTTCGGCAACGCGGTCCTGTTGCTGGCCATCTGGATCGGCATCGGGTTCATCTTCCGCGGCGTCGCCACAACCGTGTCCGCGATCAACGACCCGACCTTGCCGGGACGGGGATGGCAGATCTTCGTCGGGGTTATCAGCCTAATCGCCGGCGTCGTGGTGTTGGCCGCGCCGTTCGAGTCGATCATCACGTTGGCCATCGTCGTGGGTGTGTGGCTGGTCATCATCGGGTTATGTGAGATCGTCTCGGCCGTCGGCATCCGTCAGGCGGCCAAAAAACTGGGGCTATGAGTCCTCCGACAAGCGTCACTCGACTCGCGTCAACTCCGACTGTCTACTACACTTCGTCGTAGCCCGCTTGTAAGGCCCGCGATCCCGGGAGATGACAGATGAATGTCGTCGATATTTCGCGCTGGCAGTTCGGTATCACCACCGTCTACCACTTCATCTTCGTGCCACTCACCATCGGCCTGGCCCCGCTGCTGGCCGTGATGCAAACGGTGTGGGTGCTCACCGGTAACACGGCCTGGTATCGGCTGACCAAGTTCTTCGGGAAGTTGTTCTTGATCAACTTCGCCATCGGCGTGGCGACCGGGATCGTGCAGGAATTCCAATTCGGAATGAATTGGTCCGAATACTCCCGATTCGTCGGCGACATCTTCGGCGCGCCGTTGGCAATGGAAGGTCTGATGGCCTTCTTCTTCGAATCGACGTTCCTTGGGCTGTGGATCTTCGGTTGGAGCAGGCTGCCCCGGCTGGTGCACCTGGCCTGCATCTGGATCGTCGCGATCGCGGTCAACGTCTCCGCGTTCTTCATCATTTCGGCGAATTCGTTCATGCAGCATCCCGTCGGGGCGCACTACAACCCGGCCACCAAACGCGCGGAGCTGAACAGCATTTCCGCGCTGCTCACCAATAACACTGCGATAGCAGCGTTTTCACACACTGTCGCGGGTTCGCTGCTTACCGCGGGAACTTTTGTCGCCGCGGTCAGCGCATGGTGGCTGGTGCGTTCGCACAACGCCCCGGTGGGGCCCGGCACCCGCGCCATGTATCGCCCGCCGACCATCCTGGGCTGCTGGGTTGCGCTGATCGCCACCGTCGGGCTGTTCTTCACCGGTGACCACCAGGGCAAGCTGATGTTTGTGCAGCAACCGATGAAGATGGCGTCCGCGGAATCGCTGTGCGACACCCAGACCGATCCGGACTTTTCCATCCTGACGGTCGGCCGGCAGAACAATTGCGACAGCCTCACGCGGGTCCTCGAGGTGCCCTACGTGTTGCCGTACCTTGCCCAAGGCCGCACCACCGGTGTCACCTTGCAAGGCGTCCGCGATCTGCAGCAGGACTACAACCAGCGATTCGGCCCGAATGATTATCGGCCCAATCTATTCGTCACCTACTGGTCATTTCGCGCGATGATCGGGTTCCTCGCGATTCCGGTGCTGTTCGCATTGCTGGCCCTGTGGCTGACCCGCGGCGGACGGATCCCGGGACGGCGGTGGTTCGCCTGGATTGCGCTGTTGACGATTCCCGCACCGTTCCTGGCAAACATGTTCGGATGGGTGTTCACCGAGATGGGCCGTCAGCCCTGGATCGTGGCTCCCAACCCGACCGGTGACCAGCAGGTTCGACTCACCGTCGGAACTGCTGTCTCGGACCACGCGTTCGGCATGGTCGTCACCTCATTGGTGACGTTTACGCTGGTCTACGCGGTGCTCGCGGTCATCTGGTGCTGGCTGCTCAAACGCTATGTCGTCGAAGGCCCGCAGGAGCACGACGCCGAGCCGGCGGCGCCTGTGGCGCCCAGCCGCGACGAGGTGGCACCGCTGTCGTTCGCTTACTGAGAGCCACTGACCCAGAAGGGAGATGACCGGTGGGACTCCAACAACTGTGGTTCGCTGTCATCGGTGTGCTGTTCCTCGGTTTCTTGGTTCTCGAGGGATTCGACTTCGGTGTTGGCATGCTGATGGAGCCGCTGGCTCGGGTGGCCCCGGGCGATCCTGAAATCCAACGGCGAGCCGTACTGAATACCATCGGCCCGGTCTGGGACGGTAACGAGGTCTGGTTGCTCACGGCCGGCGCGGGAATGTTCGCCGCGTTTCCCGGCTGGTACGCCACCGTGTTTTCGGCATTGTATTTGCCGCTGCTGGCGATCTTGTTCGGCATGATCCTGCGCGCGGTGGCCATCGAATGGCGCGGGAAGGTCGACGACACCAAATGGCGGGCCTGGGCCGATTTCGGGATTGCCGCGGGGTCTTGGCTGCCCGCGGTGCTGTGGGGCGTCGCGTTCGCGATCCTGGTGCGCGGACTCCCGGTCGATGGCAACGGCCACGTACATCTGGCCATCGGCGATGTGCTCAGCGCCTACACACTGTTGGGGGGCCTCGCCACGGCGGGGTTGTTCCTGCAGTACGGCGCGGTGTTCATCGCCTTGAAAACCGCCGGGCCGATCCGCGACAGCGCCTACCGGATCGCGCTGTGGCTAGCGCTCGCGGCGACGGCGCTGGTTGGGGGGTTCGGAGTTTGGACCCAGCTGGCGTATGGCAAGCAATGGACCTGGGCGGCGCTGGGCGTAGCGGTGATCGCCCAGGTGGCGGCCGTACTGCTGGTATGGCGGCGCGCATCCGACGGGTTTGCGTTCCTGAGCACGCTGGTGGTCGTCGCGGCCGTTGTGGTCTTGCTGTTCGGCGTGCTGTATCCGAACCTGGTGCCGTCGACGCTGAACGAGCAGTGGAACGTCACGATCTACAACGCCTCGTCGACGCCTTACACCCTGAAGATCATGACCTGGGTGACGGCCATCTTCGCGCCGCTGACGGTGGTGTATCAGGCCTGGACGTATTGGGTGTTCCGGCAACGCATTTCGGCTGAGCGGATACCTCCGTCCATCGGTCTGGCGAGGCACCCGTCCTGAGCGCGACGGACAGGTCCGCCCGGGCGCCGCTGGATCCGCGGCTGTGGCGGGCATCGTCGGCCTTGCGCCGCTACCTGATCGCCGCGGTGGCGTGTGGAGTGGTGATATCCGGCTGCGCGATCGGCTCGGCGGTGGTCCTGGCGAGCATCGTCGCGCGGATCGTGGCCGATCCCTCGACGCGACATCTGGACCGCTGGCTGGAACCGCTGGCAATATTGTTGGTGCTGTGGACAATTCGCGCCCTGACGCACTGGTTGCAGGCACGTCTTGGGCAGCGGGGAGCCAGCGCGGTGATCGCGGATCTCAGCGGTCAGGTGCTGACGGCGGTAACGGGGCGCCAACCCAGGCAGGTGGCGGCACAGCGTGATGCCGCCGCGGTGCTGGTCACTCGCGGACTGGACGGTTTGCGTCCCTACTTCACCGGTTATCTGCCCACCTTGCTGCTTGCGGTGATTCTGACGCCGGCCACCGTCGCGGTCATCGCGGCCTACGACATGAAGTCGACGGCGATCGTGGTGATCACGCTGCCGCTGATTCCGATCTTCATGGTGTTGATCGGGCTCGCGACCGCCGATCGGTCGGCAGCCGCGCTGGCCGCGATGGGCGCGCTGCAGGCTCGGCTGTTGGACCTGATCGCCGGCATCCCCACCCTGCGGGCGTTGGGCCGTGCAGTGGGGCCGGAGCGGCGCATCGCAGAACTCGCTGCCGCGCACCGCCGTTCGGCGATGGCCACGCTGCGGGTCGCCTTCCTGTCGGCGTTGGTGCTCGAATTGCTGGCCACGCTGGGTGTGGCCGTGGTCGCGGTCAGCATCGGTCTTCGCCTGGTGTTCGGTCAGATGAGCCTGGCCACCGGGTTGACGGTGCTGCTGCTGGCACCCGACGTGTACTGGCCGCTGCGGCGCATCGGTGTGGAATTCCATGCCGCCCAAGACGGCAGAGCCGCGGCCGCCCAGGCTTTCGCGCTCATCGGCGAACCGGCGTCCGCGACCGCGGGCACCCGTACGGTGGCGGCTCGCAGATCCTTGATCCGCATCGAAAACCTCAGCGTCGCAAGCAGAGACGGCCGCTCACCGGATCACCTGACCGCGGTGCTCGAACCCGGCCGGGTGACGGTGCTGACCGGGCGAAACGGCGCGGGCAAGAGCACCACCCTGCAGGTGATCGCCGGCCTCACCGTGCCGTCGTCGGGACGGGTCACCGTCGCCGGAATCGACGTCGGCGAATTGGAGCTCGCCTCCTGGTGGCGGCAGCTGTCCTGGCTGCCACAACGCCCGGTCCTGATTCCGGGAACGGTCCGCGACAACCTGGTGCTGTTCGGTGATCTGGATGACATTGAGAGTGCTTGCACCGCAGCAGGATTCGACACCGTGCTGGCGACGCTGCCGGACGGATTGGACACCGTGCTCGGCCGCGGCGGCGTCGGCTTGTCGCTGGGGCAGCGGCAACGCCTCGGGCTGGCCCGGGCACTCGGATCAACCGCCCCGGTACTGCTGCTCGACGAACCCACCGCGCACCTGGACGCCGCCACCGAGGGCCGGGTGTTGCGGGCCGTCGTCGACCGGGCCCGCCAGGGTGCGACGGTGGTGGTCGTCGGCCACCGGGCCCCCGTCGTGGCCATCGGTGACCGGGTCGTCGAGGTCACCGCCGGCAGCGAGGTCGGCTATGCCCCGGTCTGATCCGCTGCCGGCCGGCTATGACCTGCTGCGTCCGCGATTGGGGCGCATCCTGGCCGCGATTGTTCTGGCGGCGTTGTCACTGGGCAGCGGCCTCGCCTTGGCCGGCGTTTCGGCATGGTTGATCACCCGCGCCTGGCAGATGCCGCCCGTGCTGGACTTGTCCGTCGCGGTCGTCGCGGTGCGAACGTTCGCGATTTCGCGCGGGATTCTGCACTATTGCGGGCGACTTGCCACCCACGACACCGCGCTGCGCGCGGCCGGCGCAGCGCGCGCCCGGATCTACCACCGGCTGGCCGTGGGACCGCCGGCGGCGGCGGTCCGGCTGCACAGCGGCGAGGTGGTGGCCCGAGTCGGTGCCGACGTCGACACCTTGGCCGACATGCTGGTCCGTGCGGTGGTACCGATCGGCGTCGCCGCATTACTGGCGCTGGCCGCGACCACGGCCGTTGCGATCATCTCGGCGCCGGCCGCAGCGGTCCTGGCGATCTGCCTGTTGGTGGCCGGGGTCGTCGCGCCTTGGCTTGCCGGCAGAGCCGCCGTGCAACACGAGACGCTGGCCCGGCGGCATCATGGCGGCCGCGACACGTCGGCCATGGTCGCACTCGAGCACGCACCCGAGCTTCGGGTCGCCGGAGTCCTCACCGACATCATTGCCGAATCCCAACGGCAACAACGTGCTTGGGGTAGGGCTCGCGACGCCGCGGCCAGGCCGGCGGCGATCGCCGAGGCGATACCGACCGCGGCGATCGGGATCAGCGTGTTGGGTGCGGTGGCGGCGGCAATCGGCATGGCTCCCACGGTGGCGCCGACGACGCTGGCCGTGCTGATGTTGTTGCCATTGTCGGCCTTCGAGGCGACGACCGCACTTCCGGTGGCCGCGGTCCAGCTGACCCGGTCACGTATCGCGGCACGGCGGCTGCTTGACCTGACTCCGCCCGAGGACAGTCGCCCGGCCCGGGCCGCGCCAACACCAGCGGGGCCCCCGAGCACCGGCCGGCTATCCGCCGACGTCTGGTGCGGTCACTTGGCGGTACGGTCGTGCCAGGCGGTGCTCGACCTGCCACCGGGTGGTCGGCTCGCCGTCACCGGCCCCAGCGGCTCCGGCAAGACGACGCTGCTGATGACGCTGGCCGGGCTGTTGCCGCCACTAGACGGCCGGGTGCTCGTGGACGGAACCGACGTGAGCCCCTTCGATGAAGCCGAACTGCGAAGAGCTGTCACCTTTTTCGCCGAAGACGCACATGTCTTCGCCACCACCGTACGAGATAACCTGTTGGTTGTCCGCGGCGATTGCGGCGATGACGAATTGACGGCCGCACTGGCGAAAGCCGGCCTCGGCGACTGGCTGGCCGGCCTTCCAGAGGGCTTGTCGACGGTGTTGATCGGTGGCGTGCAAGGACTTTCAGCAGGACAACGCCGACGGCTGCTGCTCGCGCGGGCGGTGCTGTCCCCCGCCCGAATTGTGCTGCTGGACGAGCCAACCGAACACCTTGACGCGACCGACGCCGAGGCCGTCCTGCGCGACTTGCTGATGCCAGGCCCGGGGCCGATTCTGGGCGACCGGACGGTTGTGGTGGCCACCCACCACCTGCCCGACGACATTGCCTGCGCCCGACTCAGCGTCGGCTCACCGGCGTGCCCCTTCGGGTAGCCCGCGGCGCCGCGGCATGAACTCCAGGGAGAGCAACACCAGCAGCAGCGGAACGATCTGGGTCAACGAGACCAGCGCATAGCGCCGTTCGTCCAATGCGTGAAATTTACCCAGGTACCGGTACAAGGACTCCAGGGAGATGAACGGGTCGAGCAGATGGATCAGCAGATAGAACACGCGTTGCGGCCGGCTCCGGTGTGCCGCGTCGAAGATCTCCGGGAACGCCGCGAAGGCTAGCGACAGCCGCTGCGCGCCAGCCTCTTTGGCGGCGGTGATCATGTCGACGCTGAGCCGCTCGTCGATCCCGTTCGGGGCACCGCGGCGCCGCCAGGGCACGTCGAGGGAGAAATCACTGCCGCCACCCGCGGTCGTGAATCGGTCGAAGCCCTGCACCCGCCCCGAAGCGTCCCTGGCGATGATCAGCTGAACGCCTGGGTATTTGCCTTCCAGTACGCCGTCCAGGCTCATGCAGAAGCCGCGATCGGTACGCGCCCCTTTGGGGGACGCCAGCAGCATCTCGGTCAGCTCTGCGCGCTGCTTGTCGTCGAGTTCCCGTTCGGCCACGATTTCGGTGGTGATGCCGGCGTTATGGGTCCGTTTGACGGCCTGACGCAGGTTGCGGAACTTGCGGCCCACCATCGCGAAGTTGGGGACATCGATGACGACGTCCCGCCCGATGGGTACCGCCCGCAGCGACCGTCCCGGCACGTCGGGGTCGGTCCACAGGCTCAGCCGTCGCTCACTGCAGGCCAGCACCGCAATCCGCCAGCCGCGGGCATGACAGGTGGCGACGAAGTCGGCAATCAGCTCGGGAAACTGCGATTCGTCACCAATCGGGTCCCCGGCGACCACCGCAAAGCCCAGCCGCGTCCGGTATGCCAGCGCCGCGGTGCCGACCGCGCTGAAGTGGTAGCACTTGCCCGCCTGCATGGCGAACGGTGCCAACGGATCCTCGCTGGTGGCGTTGATCAATGCCCACACCCGGGGCAAGTCACCAGGTCGTGGATGCGACGACGTCGGCCACATCAACACCAACCCCGATCCGGCGATCAGCATCTCACCGGCCAGGTCGAAGGACAGCACATGCAGGCCCAGCCCCGCGACCAGGAATAGCGCGGCCGCAGCCGCATGCATGGCCGTGACCGGACGCCCGAGGAAGATACCCCGGGCTATCAACGCCACCGCCGCCAGGATCGTCAGCGACCAACTCAGCCGCCCGGCCGCCTGCCAATCCTCGTGCCGGTAGTTATGCGCGAGCAGCGCAATGAGCCAGCACGCCGCGCAGAACACCGCAAGGGCGCCGACAAGGCGAGCCCTGAATGTATCGACGTGCACGACGACGCGTTCGCGGGCACGGACCCTCGGCGCGACATCGACCGACGGTTCGTTCACACTCACCTCCCGCTGACCTGCCTCTCAGCTGCCGGACGGGTACCCGCTACCTGGAACGGTACGCCTGAGCGTGGCCGGGTTGAGCCGAAACCAGGCGGTTGTCCTGCGGTTACCCCACCTGTCTATCGGCGAGCCGCGGGAAAGTATTTCACGACGCCCTCCTGCACCACGGTTGCGATGAGTCGCCCGCCGCGGTCGAAGAAATGCCCGATACCCAGCCCGCGCGAATCCGCGGCTACCGGTGACGATGTCGAATAAAGGACCCAGTCGTCGAAGTCGACCTGCCGGTGAAACCACACCGAGTGGTTGGCGGAGGCGGCAAAGATGCGGTCGAAGCCCCAGGACAGCCCGTGGGTGGTGATCACCGAGTCCAGCACCGTGGTGTCCGAGGAGTACAACATCGTCGCAGTGTGCAGCACCGGGTCGTCGGGCATCGTGCCCAGCGCCTTGACCCAGACGCGGTTATAGGGCAGCCGATCACCCTTCTCCCGCATCACCCAGGAGGGGTCGTTGGTATAGCGCCACTCGATCGGTTGCAACGCGTTGACGAAGTGCGGAACGGTTTCCTCATAGCCACGCAATAGCTCACTAATTGGCGGCCGGATGTGCGGCTCGTCCACCTCCGGTGGCTCGACACCGTGCTCGAGCCCGGGACCGCCGGACATGTAGGAGATCATCGCCGACGACAGCAACGTGCCGTCCTGTACCGCGTCGACACGCCGGTTGGCGAACCGCCGCTCGTCGCGCAACCGCACCACATGGAATTCGATGTCCTTGGTGGTGTCGCCCCCGTTGATGAAATGCACCGAGAGCGCGCTGGGCGGTAGCTCTTCGCGGGTCAGCGTGCGGGTGCTGGCGACGAACGACTGCGCCACCAGCAACCCACCGAAAGTGCGCATCGGGTTCTTGCTGGGATGAGATCCGATGAACCGGTCGTCGGCGACCCGGTGGAGATCCAGCACCGCCAGCAGCTCATCAAAATCGGACAACTAAACGTCGTCCTCACCGATCCGGTGCACGTGGATCAGGTTGGTTGAACCGACCGTGCCCGGAGGCGCACCCGCGACGATCACCACCAGGTCGCCCCGCTTGTAACGGCCGAGTTCCAGCAGCGACTTGTCGACCTGGCGGATCATGCCGTCGGTGGACTCCATCTTCGGAACGATGAATGTCTCGGTGCCCCAGGTCATCGCAAGCTGGCTGCGCACCTCGGGCCACGCGGTGAAGGCCAGCAGCGGCAGCGGGGTGTGCAGGCGGGCCAGCCGTCGCACCGTGTCGCCGGATTGGGTGAAAGCGACCAGGGCCTTGGCGTCCAGTCGCTCACCGATGTCGCGGGCGGCATAGGAGATCACGCCCCGCTTGGTGCGCGGCACATGCGTCAACGGCGGAGCCGCCGTCGAATTCTCTTCGACCGCACAGATGATCCGCGACATGGTCCGCACCGCCAACAGCGGATACTTACCGACCGACGTTTCACCGGACAGCATCAGCGCGTCGGCGCCGTCGAGCACCGCGTTGGCGACGTCGGAGGCCTCGGCGCGGGTCGGCCGCGAATTCTCGATCATCGAGTCCAGCATCTGGGTCGCCACGATCACCGGCTTGGCGTTCTCCCGCGCCATCTGGATGGCCCGCTTCTGCACCAGCGGAACCTCTTCCAGGGGCAGCTCGACCCCGAGATCACCGCGCGCCACCATAACGGCGTCGAAGGCCAGCACGATGGCCTCGAGGTTGTCGATGGCTTCGGGTTTTTCCAGCTTGGCGATCACCGGGACTCGCCGGCCGATCCGGTCCATCACCTCGTGGACTAGTTCGACATCAGAGGGCGAGCGCACGAAGGAGAGCGCCACCATGTCGATGCCCAAGTTCAGTGCGAATGTCAGGTCCTCGATGTCCTTGTCCGACAGCGCGGGCGCGGAAACACTCATGCCGGGCAGCGAGATTCCCTTGTTATTGCTGACCGGGCCGCCCTCGACGACAGTGCAGACCACGTCGTCGCCGTCGACGTGATCGACCACCAGCCCGACTTTGCCGTCGTCGACCAGCACGCGGTCACCGGCCGTCGCGTCCTGAGCCAACCTCTTGTAGGTGGTGGACACCCGGTCATGGCAGCCGTCGCAGTCTTCGACGGTGATCCGGACCGTTTCACCGTCAGCCCAATAGGTCGGCCCGCCGGCGAAGCGCCCCAACCTGATCTTGGGACCTTGAAGGTCGGCGAGCAGGCCGACGGCGCGTCCGGTGGCATCCGAGGCTGCCCGCACTCGTTTGTAGGCCGCCTCGTGATCCGCATAGTCGCCGTGGCTGAAGTTCATTCGGGCGACGTCCATTCCGGCTTCGACCAGCGCTCTGACCATGTCGTCCGATTGGGTGGCCGGCCCGAGAGTGCAGACGATCTTCCCGCGTCTTGTCACGACGACAAAGCATAGTCGCGGTCATGTGCCTTCGGTGCGCCTCGCCGATACCCGCGCATCGGGACCACGGCAGACCGTGGGCGTCGCAACACCGGTGCGCGCTCCCACTCTCCGCGCGATGCAAACGCGGACCGGCCGCGGCGGCGTCAGCCCGTCGATTGCCGTACGCGGGCAACTTTCCGCGTGCAAAAGGTGACGAAAATTTGCCAATTTGAGAAACTCCTCGTATGGACACCTTCCCCGCCGTGATTGCTTCTCCCGTCGTCCGAATCCTTGGTCCCGCAGTCGTCACCGCGTGGGGTATCAGCGCCTCCGTCCTTTCCGGCTTTGTGGTCCCGACGGCGTCCGCGGAGCCCTGCCCCGACGTCGAGGTGGTGTTCGCCCGGGGTACCGGTGAGGCTCCGGGTGTCGGACCCACGGGGCAGGCATTTGTCGACTCCCTGCGCTCCCGAGCCGGCGGCAAGACGTTCGGGGTATATCCGGTCAACTACCCGGCCAGTGACCAGTGGGACACCGGGATCGACGGCATCCGAGACGCTAGTGCTCATGTCGTTTCCATGGCGGGCAGCTGTCCCCAGACCAAAATGGTCCTCGGCGGATATTCGCAGGGAGCGGCCGTGATGGGCTTTGTCACGTCGGCCGCGGTGCCGGATGGAGTCGATCCCGCCAGCGTGCCCAAGCCGTTGGCGCCCGAAGTGGCTGACCACGTCGCCGCGGTGGTGTTGTTCGGGTTGCCCAATCACCGGGCGATGGACTTCCTCGGCCAGCCCCCGGTCGCTATCGGTCCCGCGTATCAGGCCAAGACCATCAAGGTGTGCGAACCCGAAGACCCGGTGTGCTCCGACGGGCTGAACTTCGCCGCCCATGACGCGTACGCAGGCGACGGGCTGGTGGTGGAGCAGGGGGTGGCCTTTGCCGCCAGTCGGCTTAGCGCGGCTACTGGTGCGCCGGGCCCGTTGACGGGCTTCGGCAACTGAGCTACCGGGCCGGCGCCGGCTGAGGTCAAACGCCCAGAACGGTTGGCACCAACGGGAAGCCGGGCAGGTTACGCAGCACGGTCCACACCACCGTCGCCACCGCAAGGGTGATGATCGCGGGCGCGGGCAGCCACGACTGCCCATTGCGGCGGCGCCGCAGCATCCAACCGGCAAGCATGGGGATGCCGGCCAACAAGAAAACCAAGAAAATGTTGTCATTGACGGCGGCCGCGACATCACCGTGCAGCAGGTCGTGCGTCATCCGCAGTCCACCGCACGCGGGACAATTCCAGCCGGTGAGCAACTTGAACGGACATTGCGGGTACAGCGAGTGGCTGCGGTGCGGATCGACCACGCCGACGTAGCCCAGTGCGCCCACCAACAGCACGGCCGAGCCCGCGGCGCCGCAGAGATGACGAAGCCGCCGAGCGTGCTTTCCCCGCGCCCCCGATGCCGGGGCGGGCCGATCAGGTTCCATCGCGCAATGGGCGACCCCACGGGTCGCTCACTTTGTCAGTCAGGATCAGCACCGCGTCGATGACGCCCCAGATGACCGCGCCGACCCCGCACGTCAGCCAACCGACGAGCAGCTGTGCGATGCCCATCCCGGTGTGCCCGAGGTAGATTCGGCCGATACCGGCGATGCCGAACAGCCCCAACAGCTGTAACAGCCCAGCGACCGTCTTCGATTTGTCCGAAAGTGGTTGCCCGGTAACAGGATGCCGACCGAAGGGAGCTGACGGGTCGGCTGCCGGACCGAAGTAGCCGCCGGGCCGCGAGTATTCCGGATAGTAGGGCGGCGGAAAAGGCGGCGGATATCCCGGTTGCTGCTCCGGTGAACCGGGCTGCGCAGCCCACGACTGGTCAGTCACCGCTTCAGCATGCCAGATTCAGTGGGTCTGCGCCCGAGGCCGCTGGTGCCGGACCACGCCGGCGGCTACCGTCCCGGCCGCTGTCGCCGATTTCGCAACCGAGCCCGCCAGCCCTGCCGTGTCGAGCCGGTGTTATCCGGTGTCGGCGAGTTGGGAACGGACGGTGCCTGGTCGCCATCCAGGTGATCATCCTGGTCGTCAGCACCGCCGGAAGCATTCTCCGCCGCCGCCTTCGGCGCGGTGGTGTCCTCCGCGTCAGGCTCTGAGGCTTCGGCCTCTTCGGCTTCGGTCTCTGCAGCTGGCGCAGCGAGTTCTGGCTCCCCGGCCGCTGATTCGGCTTCAGCCTCTGCAGCCTCAGCCTCATCCGTCACCGACTCGGCCTCGGCCTCGTCGACGACGAGCTCCGATTCTTCGGCTCGAGCTTCGTCGACCTCGGGCTCCTCGGGCACGGGCACCGGCTCAACCTCGGCCTGTTCGGCTTCTTCCGCCCCAGCCGGCTCAGCCTCGGCCTGTTCGGCTTCTTCCGCCTCAGCCGGCTCAGCCTCGGCCTGTTCGGCTTCTTCCGCCTCAGCCGGCTCAGCCTCGGCCTGGGGGACCACCTCGGCGGCTTCCTCACCGGTTTCCGGCTCCTCGGTCTGCGCTTCTTGAGCGTCGGTTGTGCCGTCCTCGGACGCCGAGGTCTTCAGGGTTTGCGGCTCGGCGGGTTCGCCGGCTCGCTGGGTTTCCGCCGACGCAGTCGGTTGGTCGTCTTCGGCATCGGCAGCCCCAGCGACTGCGGTGACAGCCGCCGAACCCGAACTCACAGCCGCGGGCTCTGCCTCAGGCGCGGCGACTTCCGCCGGCTCGGCCGCTTCCTCGCCGACCACGGCGGTGCCACGCACCGTGGCCGGATCCTCCCGGCCCTTCGGCGCCAAGATCACATACACCACGGCGCCGATGAACACGAAAGTTGACGTGAACAAATTGATCCGGATTCCGGCGATGTGTGTGGCGGTATCGTCACGCATCAGCTCGACACCGAATCGCCCGACGCAATAAAGCGCGACGTAAAGCCCGAACAGTCGCCCATGGCCGATCGTGAAACGCCGATCCAGATAGATGAGCACGCCGAATACCAGTACGTTCCACAGCAATTCGTAGAGGAACGTCGGGTGCACGACGACCGCGAGCTGCCCGGTCGAGACACCGTCAAGGGAATGGACGTCGACAAATCCGGCGGGATCGCGGCGGTAGAAGATCTCCAGTCCCCACGGCACTGTGGTTTCGCGGCCGTAGAGCTCTTGATTGAAGTAGTTTCCGAGCCGGCCGATCGCCTGCGCCAAAACGACTGCGGGGGCGGCCGCGTCCAAGAAAGCCGGCAGCGGAATTCCGCGGCGTCGACAGGCGATCCACGCCCCGACGGCGCCGAGTGCGATCGCTCCCCAGATGCCCAGGCCGCCATCCCAGATTCGCAGTGCCGCGGCAAACCCGGCGCCGCCATGGCCGAAATATGTCCGCCAGTCGGTGGCCAGGTGGTAGAGCCTGCCGCCGATCAAGCCGAAAGGCACCATCCACAGCGCGATGTCGTAGATCACGCCCCGCTCACCGCCGCGGGCCGCAAAGCGTCGATCGCCGATCAGTAAGGCCACGATGATGCCGGTGATGATGAACAGCGCGTAGGCGCGGATGGGCAGCGGCCCGAGGTGCCAGACGCCGCGCGGCGGGCTGGGAATGTACGCGAGCCACATCGTGGTCATGAGGCCGGCCTTTCACGGACCCCGGCGGCAAGTTCCTCCGTCAGTGCACGCAGCCTCGGCAAGCCCGCACCCAGGGCCGACACCAACGCCGAGCCGACAATGACACCGTCGGCGTAACCTGCGATCTGCGCGGCCTGTTCTCGTGACCGCACCCCCAACCCGACCCCGACCGGTATGTCCGACACTGCCTTCACCCTCCCCACCAGCTCGGGCGCGGCCTGTGAAACCACATCTCGCGCCCCGGTCACCCCCATGGTCGACGCCGCATACACGAACCCACGCGACGCCTTGACCGTGATTGCCAATCGTTCGGGCGTCGATGACGGCGCCACCAAAAAGATGCGGTCCAGTCGATGTTCGTCGGATGCGGCGAACCAGGGCTGCGCCTCGTCGGGAATCAGGTCGGGAGTGATGAGCCCCCGCCCGCCGGCCGCGGCCAGGTCTCGGGCGAACGCGTCGACTCCGTAGCGCAGCACCGGGTTCCAGTACGTCATCACCACGGCATTGCCACCTGCCCGGCTGATCGCCTCGACCGCCGCCAACGTGTCCCGGACCCGCACTCCCCCATGCAACGCCGCCTCGGTAGCCCGCTGAATGGTAGGTCCGTCCATACCCGGGTCCGAATACGGAACACCGACTTCGACTATGTCACAACCAGATTCGACCAGCGCAGTCATGGCTTCGACCGACGTGCGCACGTCGGGATAGCCGGTGGGCAGATAGCCGATCAACGCCGCACGACCAGCCGCCCGGCACGACTCGAAAAGTGGCCCCAGCTTGCTCGTTTCACACTGCTCGACGGTCATCGTCAACCAGACCTGTCCGCGTCGGCGCCGGGTGACAATAGGCCGAACCATCTGGCGGCTGTCTCGACGTCCTTGTCTCCGCGTCCTGACAGGTTCACCACAATGACTGCGCCCCTTCCCAACTCAGCCCCCAGCTGGAGCGCACCAGCCACCGCGTGCGCGGATTCGATGGCAGGGATGATCCCTTCCATCCGGCACAGCAGACCGAACGCCTCCATCGCTTCGGAGTCGGTGATCGGTTGGTAGCTGACGCGTCCGGTCTCCTTGAGCCATGCATGTTCGGGGCCGACTCCGGGATAATCCAGACCTGCTGAGATCGAATGCGATTCGATGGTCTGGCCGTCTTCGTCCTGCAATAGATAGGAGTACGAGCCCTGGAAGGCGCCGGGCGAACCTCCGGTGAATGTCGCCGCGTGCCGACCGGTCTCGACACCGTCGCCCGCCGCCTCGTATCCGACCAATCGCACCCCCGGATCGTCGAGGAATGCGTGAAAGATACCGATCGCATTGGATCCGCCGCCCACACATGCGACGACCGCGTCCGGCAACCTGCCCGTCTGGTCCTGGATCTGGACGCGCGCCTCCATGCCGATGATTCGCTGAAAGTCGCGCACCATGGTGGGGAAGGGATGCGGACCGGCGGCCGTGCCGAAGCAGTAGTACGTGTTGTCGGCGTTGCTGACCCAATCCCGGAACGCCTCGTTGATGGCGTCCTTGAGCGTTTGGGAGCCGGTCTGCACGGACACGACCTGCGCCCCGAGCAGCCGCATCCGTGCCACGTTGAGCGCCTGGCGCGCGGTGTCGACGGCACCCATGTAGATGACGCACTCCAGGCCCAGCAGCGCGCACGCGGTGGCGGTGGCCACCCCGTGCTGGCCGGCGCCCGTCTCGGCGATCACCCGGGTCTTACCCATCCGGCGAGCCAGCAACGCCTGGCCGAGGACGTTGTTGATCTTATGAGAACCCGTGTGGTTCAGGTCTTCTCGCTTCAAGAACAGTCGCGATGACCCGGCATGTTCGCTGAGTCGGGTTGCTTCGTACAGCGGCGACGGACGGCCGGCATAGTTGGCTTGCAACGTGTCCAGGGTGTCCAGGAAGTCCTGGTTGACGCGTTCCTTCTCGTAGGCGACGGTGACCTCCTCGATCACCGCCATCAACGCCTCGGGAACGTAGCGGCCACCATAACCACCGGGGCCTCCGAAATGTCCGCCGGCATCAGGATCGTGGCTGGTGCGTTCGGCGATGGCAGCGCTCGTGCGCGGAAGCTCCGGGCGAGATTGATCTGCCATCACCGACGCTCGAGGTGCACGCGGGTCATCAACGACTAACGAGCCGGCTTCGGGCAGGACGGGTGGGTGCCCGCAGTGACCAGATCGGCGACCGCCGCACGCGGGTCACCGCTTTTCACCAGACCTTCACCGACCAGCACCGCATCAGCGCCCGCGCCGGCGTACGCGAGCAGGTCACCGGTGCCGCGGACCCCCGATTCGGCGATCCTGATCACGTTGCTGGGCAGCCCGGGCGCGATTCGGGCGAAGCAGTCCCGGTCGACCTCCAGGGTCGTGAGATCGCGGGCGTTGACGCCGATGACCTTGGCACCGGCCTTCAACGCCCGGTCGGCTTCCTGCTCGGTGTGCACTTCGACGAGCGCGGTCATACCGAGTGATTCGGTGCGGTCCAGCATCGACACCAACGCCGACTGGTCGAGTGCGGCGACGATGAGCAACAGCATGTCGGCGCCGTGCGCACGCGCCTCGTGAATCTGATAGGGCTGCACCACAAAGTCTTTGCGCAACACCGGAATCGAGACAGCCGCACGTACCGCGTCGAGGTCATCGAGGGAACCGTGGAACCGCCGCTCCTCGGTCAACACGCTGATGATGCGAGCACCGCCGTCTTCGTATGCCCGCGCCAGCTTCGCCGGATCGGCGATGGTCGCCAGCGAGCCCGCTGACGGGCTGGCGCGCTTGACCTCGGCGATCACCCCGATACCGGGCGCGCGTAGCGCCGCCATCACGTCAAGCGGCGGCGGCGCCGCGGCCGCGGCAGCCTTGATCTCCGGCAGGCTGATACGTGCTTCGCGCGCGGCTACGTCGGCCCGGACTCCCTCGAGGATGGAGTCAAGCACGGTTGCCGGACTCATGCCTGCTGTTTCCTTTCCCAACGGTCTCCAACGGTCTCCAACCGTCACCACCGTGACCCACGCCCCGCAGCCGATTGCGATGACGTTCATGAAGGGTAGCGGCCCTCGGCGCGCGCTTCGTCACCGACCCTCGGTGTCAGACCCGTGCGGTCGATCGGTCGGGTCGACACCGCGGTCTAGGGCATCCCAAATCATTCGTTCCGACATGGGTCCGTCGTGGTCGCGACGCGCCGTAGCCTGGCGCGCCGCAGGTCCGGCGTACTTTGTAGGGCCCGGATGAGCCGACCCGGCAATCGACGCGGCGCGCAGCAGCACCGCGGCAGCCATCAGGATGCACACCGCAGCGCCGACCGCCACCGCAGCACCCCAGTAGTAACGTCCGCTGCCAACCAGGGCCGTCAGCGGGACATCGGCGAGTTCGGCGCCACGGGCCGCGACGTCGGGAATCACCCACAGGCTGATGCCGAGGTAGCCGACCGCAAAGCTCGTTGCCGCCAGCAGCGCGGCCAGCACCCGCAGCGGCCAGCCGCGCACCGCGAGTGCCGCTACCGCCGCGGCCAACAGCAACATCGCTACCGGCAGCAACGCAGTCGACCAGGTGGCACCGGTCAACGTCACCTGCCGCGGCGGCCCCAGCCCGTCGAACGAGCGAATGACGACCCACGGCAGCCGCGACGCCGCCCACAGCGCCGCGGCAGCAATCACCAGCAATAACTGGGCCATTCCCACCATCAGCCGACTGGGCAGCCGGCGGGACCGACCGGGCCGGGGGTCGTCAGCCACCACGCCCCGTGTCCGGGCTAGCTAGCGTCTCGGCGGCGGCAATCGCATTGAGCACCGCCCGCGCTTTGCTGCCGGCCTCGTTGTATTCGTAAGGCCCGTTGGAGTCGGCCACCACGCCGCCACCGGCCTGGACGTAGGCGGTGCCGTTCCGCATCAGCGCGGTACGGATGGCGATCGCGAAGTCAGCGTTGCCGGCGAAGTCGAGGTAGCCCACCACGCCGCCGTACAGCCCGCGGCGGGTCTTCTCCACCTCTTCGATCAACTCCATGGCCCGCACCTTCGGTGCGCCCGACAGCGTGCCCGCCGGGAAGCAGGCGGTCACCGCGTCCAGAGCGGTGTGATCGTCGTCGAGCAGACCGGTCACCGTCGACACCAGGTGCATGACGTGGCTATAGCGTTCGATGTGGCTGTAATCCTCGACCCGAACGGTGCCCGGCGTACAGACTCGGCCCAGGTCGTTGCGGCCCAAGTCGACCAGCATCAGGTGCTCGGCCCGTTCTTTGTCGTCGGCCAGCAACTCCTTTTCCAGCAGCTGATCCTCTTCCTCGGTGTTTCCGCGCCACCTCGTCCCGGCGATGGGGTGAGTTGTCGCTCGGCCCTCATGGACGGTAACCAGCGCCTCGGGACTGGATCCGACGATCGAAAAGTCGATTGCGCCAGCACTATTCGGTATCTGAAGCAGGTACATGTAGGGGCTCGGGTTGGTCACCCGCAGGATTCGGTAGACATCGATCGGATCGACGTCGGTGTCCATCTCGAAGCGCTGCGAGGGCACCACCTGGAAGGCCTCGCCGGCAGCGATTTGTCCGACCAGGTATTCGACGATCGCGCCGTACTCTTCGACGGTGCGCTGGGCACGGTATCGCGGCTCGGGCATGCTGAAGGTGGCGACCGTCGACGGTAGCGGTTGGCCCAGTGCCGCCGTCATCACGTCCAGGCGCGCGACCGCGTCGTCGTAGGCGCAGTCGACCCGCTCGTCGGTGCCGTTCCAATTCACCGCGTTGGCGATCAGCGTGATAGTGCCCTCGTGGTGGTCGACCGCCGCCACATCGGTGGCCAGCATCAGCAGCATGTCCGGCAGCTGCAGGTCGTCGACGGCGAGTTCGGGCAACCGCTCGAGGCGCCGCACCATGTCGTAGGCGAAAAAGCCGACCATGCCGCCCGACAGTGGCGGAAACCCGGGCTCGGACTGATTCGGGGCCGCTGTGGCGAGAAGGTCCAGGGTCGCCTGCAGCGCGGCCAGCGGGTCGCCGCCGGTTGGGGCATCCTTCGGGACGGTGCCCAACCACACCGCTTCGCCGTCGCGCACCGTCAATGCCGTCGGTGCCCCGGCACCGATGAAGGACCACCGCGACCACGACCGCCCGTTCTCGGCCGACTCGAGCAGGAACGTCCCGGGCCGGTTGGCGGCGAGTTTGCGGTACGCCGACAGCGGAGTTTCGCTGTCGGCCAAGACCTTGCGAGTCACCGGGACCACCCGGTGCTCTGCCGCCAGCACGCGGAAATCCTCCCGCGTGGTCGTGGTTGCAAGGTTGGCGTGCACCGACCTATCCAACCAGATTCGCAGATCAGCACCGGCCTGACCTCGTGGTCAGGAAGGCCGGACCGCTGCCGGCGCGGAACTCTGGATCGGACCGCAGCGCTCGGCGCGCCGCCTGTCCGCCGTCGTATCGCGGGTGAGCAAGGGGTGGCTTCTTGCCGGGCCCGCGCGGCCTGACCGAACCTTACGGCCCGAAGAAGTCCAATGCCGGCGGCAAGAACTTGAAGGTGGTCTTCAAGCTTCCCAGGGCATTCGCCGTGAGGTTGTTGGTGCCGGGGAGCAGGCCCGAGACCCCGGCCGCGTTGAAGTTGCCAAAGCCGGCCAGGGCCGAACAGCCGGTGCCGGCGTAGACGCCGGCGATGTTGGCGTTGCCAGAGCCCGCCTGGGCGTGGCCGTTGGTGGCGGAGACGGCGGCCGCGACGTTGGCGTTGCCGTCGATCGCATTGGCAAGGCTGTGGTTGCCGAGGAACACGCCGGCGACGTTGGCGTTGCTGGAGTTATTGGTCAGGGTCCCGGCCATGACGTTGCTGTTGTTCCCCTGCGCGAAGCCAAGATTGAGGTTGCTGGTGGCGCCGCCGGCGATAGCCGGGTTGCCGCCGGCCCTCACCGTGTTGTCGTTACCGAAGGTCACGGCCGCGTTGCCGCTGCCGGACCCGGCGAGAGCCGAGCTGTAGTTACCGGAGACGGCGGCGAGGTTGCCGATGTCGCGGTTGCTGAACCCGGCAGAAGCTCCAGAGTGGTCGCCGGTGACGAAGGCGGTGCTGCCGAGCCCGCCGAAGCCCCCGGTGGCATTGCTGTAATTGCCCAACACGGTTGCCGTGCACAGCGTGCCGTTGGCCACGGCCGTGTTGTTGTTGCCAATGGCAGTGGCAAAGGAACCTAAGCCCGGGGTGAGCATGGTGGTGTTGGCGGTGGCATTGCTGTTGGCGCCGACGGCAAGCGCAACACCCCCGAAACCGGAGGTGGCGTGCGCCGTGCCCGACTGGAACAGCGTCGTCCCGAACATCGACAAGGCGATGTCCGGACCCGCCGGGGCGGCCGCCGGGGCAGACGCACTGACCTGGCCGGGCAGGCTTTGCAGCATCCGCTGGAACGGGGTCAGCCGCGCGGCCACCGCCGAGGCGCAGCCGTGATAGCCGGCCATCGCGGCCACGTCCTGGGCCCACATCTGCTCATACTCGGCCTCGGCGCCTGCGATCGCCGGGCAGTTCTGCCCGAACCAATTCGTCAGCACCATCCGCACGAACGCATTGCGGTTGAGCGCCACCATGATCGGTTGCACTGTGGCGGCCTGGGCGGCCTCGAACGCGCTCACCATGGCCCGGGCCTGTCCGGCAGCCCCTCCCGCCTGCGCCGCCGCCGCGGTCAGCCACCCCATGTAGGGCGCGGCCGCGGCTGCCATCGCCGCCGACGCCGGCCCCTGCCAGGCGGCGCCCGCCAGCTCCGAGGTCACCGACGAAAACGAGGTTGCCGCGGCCTGCAGCTCGCCGGCCAGCCCGTCCCAGGCCGCCGCCGCCGACAGCATCGGACCCGGGCCTGCACCGACAAACATCCGCGCCGAATTGATCTCCGGCGGCAATACCGAAAAATTCATCACAGCCGTCCCTTCTTAGGTGGCCTGCCCGGGCTGCCCCCCAATCCACGGTGACGGCCGTGGCGATCCCAGTTAACGCGAGCAGTTCGGTACCAGAACTTTATGACAATCGCGGCCCGATATCCCGGTAGTCAGCAAACTGGCGCAGGTTTTTTCGGAAACGTCTTTCGGCCGCACCTCGTCGACCCGCAAACCACGAGCCGATCCAGCGCCGACCACCCCGATCCCCGCGACCCCCGGCTATCGCCGGCCCGTCGACACATCTGCGCGACCACCCCCGGTCGAGATCCTCGCCGAGCGGGGTCGGCCGGTCGGCGTAGCCTGACGGCCATGAAAACTGGTGACACCGTGGCCGACTTCGAGCTTCCCGACCAGACCGGCTCGCCTCGCAAGCTCAGTACGCTGCTATCCGACGGACCGGTGGTTCTGTTCTTCTACCCGGCGGCCATGACGCCGGGCTGCACCAAGGAAGCCTGCCACTTCCGCGACCTGGCGGCAGAATTCGCCGCCGTTGGCGCCACCAGGGTCGGCATCAGCGCCGATCCCGTCCACAAGCAGGCCAAGTTCGCCGACATGCAGCACTTCGACTACCCACTGCTGTCCGATACCGAGGGCACCGTCGCCACCCAATTCGGCGTCAAACGGGGCCTGCTGGGCAAGTTGCTTCCGGTCAAGCGGACCACCTTCGTCATCGACACCGACCGCCGGGTGCTCGAGGTGATCTCCAGCGAATTCAGCATGGACACTCACGCCGACAAGGCACTGCAGACGCTGCGCGCGCGTTCTTGACGCCGTTTCACGGGACGATCGAAAGAAATAGATACGCGGCCAGCAACACCAAATGCACCTCGCCTTCCAGCCTGGTGGCCCGGCCCGGCACCACCGTCAGCATGCTGACCGCGACGGTAAGTATCAGCAGCACCAACTGGGTCGGACCGAGACCGAGTAGCAGCGGGCCGCTCAACCAGAGCGAGGCCAGGGCGATTGTCGGGATGGTCAGCCCGATGCTGGCCATCGCGGAGCCGTACGCCAGGTTCAAGCTGATCTGCAGGCGACCCTGCCTGGCCGCGCGCGCTGCCGCCAGCGTCTCGGGGAGCAGCACCAACATGGCGATCACCACGCCGACGAACGACGGCGGAAACCCGACCGCCGCGACGCCGCGCTCGATGATCGGCGATTCCACCTTGGCCAGGCCCACCACCGTCACCAGCGCGACCAGCAGCAGCCCGAGGCTGCGCAGCGCCAGGCAGGCGCTCGGAGGGTCCGCATGGCGATCGTCATCGACGGCGCCCTTTTGGGCCACCGGCAGAAAGAAATCTCGATGCCGGACCGTTTGAGTGAACACGAAAAGTAGGTACAAGCCCAACGAGGCGACCGCGGCGAACGCGAGCTGGCTGGGGGAAAATTGCGGCCCCGGTTTGCTGGTGGTGAACGTTGGCAGTACCAGGCTCAACGTTGCCAACGTGGTGACCATGGCCAGGGCGGAGCCGCTGCCCTGGTCGTTGAACAGCGTCACGCCGTAGCGGCGGGAACCCAGCAGCAGCGCCAACCCGGCGATCCCATTGGTCGTGATCATGACCGCGGCGAATACGGTGTCGCGGGCGAGCGTGGCCGTCTCGTGTCCCCCACCAGCCATCAGCGTGACAATCAAGGCCACCTCGATCACGGTCACCGCGACGGCCAACACCAGTGACCCGAACGGCTCGCCGACACGGTGCGCTACCACCTCGGCGTGATGAACCGCAGCCAGGACCGCACCGGCAAGCAGCACCGCCACGAAGAGACCCATCAGGGTCCCGATTTTCTGGCCCCACGTCAATGCCAGCGCGATGAACGCAAGCACCGGCGCCATCACGCTCCAGGGCACCCGTTTGATCATCGACCGCCATTGTTGCCGACGCCATCGGCCGGCCGATCATCCCCTACGCCGGTTGGCGGGACTCGAAGTAGGCGCCTGTCATTTCGGAGACGGTATTCGCGGCGCACCGAATGGGCTCGCCGCGTGCCGAATTGCGGGCCCGACGCAATCAGCAAGCGCTCGGTATCGCCATGGCGCCGTCTCAGTAGCATGCTCACATGCCGACCAGCGCCGGCCAGAGCGAAGGCCTAGTGAAGGCGAGTTGTTCGCCGGGTACACCATCGTGTGCCGGCTCGGCGCGGGCGGGATGGGCGAGGTGTATCTGGCGCAGCACCCCCGGGCTGCCGCGGCGCGATGCCCTCAAGATCCTGCCCCGCGAATTGACCGGCGACCTCGAGTTTCGTCAGCGCTTCAACCGCGAGGCCGATCTGGCCGCGAGCTTGTACAACGAGCACATCGTCGGCATTCATGACCGCGGCGAATTTCAGGGCCACCTGTGGATCTCGATGGACTACGTCGAGGGAACCGAAGCCGCCCACCTGCTGCGCAGCCGGTACCCCGCCGGGATGCCGCACCCGGACGTCGTCGAGATCATCTCGGCCGACACCGACGCCATGCTCGCGGTTGCCACCGGCGGCCCGGCCTTCTCCTTCCCGGTGCCGGCTGCCGTCACCGCCGGGCGCGTCATCGACATCGAGGTCATCCGCCGCGACCGTATCGAGCCGGCGGTGTTCCGGCGCGAATGGACGCGTGCGGCGCTGGCCGCCGCCAATCGCCTGGACGTGGCTGCCCGCTAGCTCTCCGGCTCCTCGGGGGTCAGCAGCACCGCTGCGTCAAAGCAACTGTGGTCACCGGTGTGGCAGGCTGCGCCGACCTGGTCCACCGTCAACAGCACGGCATCCCCGTCACAGTCCAGGCGTACCGAATGGACGCGCTGGGTGTGCCCCGAGGTAGCGCCCTTGACCCATTGTTCGCCGCGGGACCGCGAATAGTAGGTGGCCTCACGGGTTTCCAGGGTGCGCGCCAATGCGTCGTCGTCCATCCAGGCGACCATCAGCACGTCGCCGCTGCCACGCTCCTGCACGACCGCGGTGAACAAACCGTCGGCGTTGCGCTTGAGGCGCGCGGCGATCGCGGGGTCGAGGCTCATCGCACGGTGATCCCTGCTGTTGCCATGGCGGCCTTCACCTGCCCGATCGTCAATTCCCGGAAATGAAAGACGCTGGCGGCCAATACCGCATCGGCCCCGGCGGCGACCGCGGGGGCGAAGTGTTCCGCTGCGCCGGCGCCGCCGCTGGCGATGACCGGCACGGTGACCGCGGCCCGAACCGCGCGCAGCATCGCGAGGTCGAAGCCGGCCTTGGTGCCGTCGGCGTCCATCGAGTTCAGCAGGATCTCCCCCACGCCCAGGTCGGCGCCGCGGGCCGCCCACTCCACGGCGTCGATGCCGGTGCCGCGGCGGCCGCCGTGGGTGGTGACCTCCCAGCCCGACGGAGTCGGGGGTGAGCCGACGGGCACGGTGCGCGCGTCTACCGACAAGACGATGCACTGGGAACCGAATTGCCTTGCCATATCACCCAGCAGATCGGGGCGGGCGATCGCGGCGGTGTTGACCGAGACCTTGTCGGCACCCGCGCGCAGCAACGCATCCACGTCGGCCACGGTACGCACCCCGCCGCCGACAGTGAGCGGAATGAACACCTGCTCGGCGGTGTGGCGGACCACCTCCAACATGGTGGCCCGACCCGACGACGACGCGGTCACGTCAAGAAACGTCAGCTCGTCGGCGCCTTCGGCGTCATAGGCGGCGGCGAGTTCCACCGGATCGCCCGCATCCCGCAGGTTCTCGAAGTTGACTCCTTTGACGACGCGCCCGCCGTCGACGTCCAGGCACGGGATCACCCGCACCGCAAGGCCGGTATCGGCGTACATGTCAGTAGTCCTCCGGTTCCCCGGTGCCGCGCAGCATTTCGAGGATCTCGTCGTGCACGCCGGGCGCCGCGGCCAGCACCGAACGCGCCGCCGGAGTCCACGGTTCGCCGGCCAGGTTGGTGACGATGCCGCCGGCGGCGCGCACCTGAGCCACGCCCGCCGCATGATCCCATACGTGGCCGCCGAAACTTATTGCACCACCGAGGATTCCGTCAGCAACGTAGACCAGGTCGATACCGGTCGACCCGTGCATGCGCAACCGCGACGAGACCCGGCTGAGGTTCTCCAGCACCGCCAGCCGATAGCGTCCGGGGAATCGGCCCCGAGAATCCGCGCTAAACGTGCCGACGCCGATAAGGCTGTCGGCCAGCTTGGCGGGCGCCAACCGCGGACGTGCCACACCGTTTTTCATCAGGGGGCCGCCGGTGACTGCGGTGTAGCGCTCATCGATGAACGGCAACCAGGTCAAGCCGGCCACCGGATCGCCGTGGTGCAGCAGACCCAACAAGATCGCGGCCATCGGCGAACCCGCGGCGTAGTTGAACGTGCCGTCCACCGGATCCAATACCCACACCCAGGGCGAGTCGACGGGCGTCCCACCGAATTCCTCACCGTGCACACCGATTCCGGTGGCCGCCAGCAACGCGTCAACCACTTGGCGCTCGATCGCCAGGTCGACCTCGGTGGCGAAGTCATTGCCCTTCTTGCGGACCGCGGAATCGGCACGATGACCGTCCAGAAACCGCGGCACCGCGGCATCCAGAATCGCCGATGCCTGCTCGACCAACGGTGTCAGCTGCGCAGCGAAATCCATGGCAGGGCTACTCCCGTACCGCGGCCAACGCCTGCGGCAAGGTGAACCGCCCGGCGTAGAGGGCCTTACCGACGATGGCGCCCTCGACCCCGCGGCCGGCAAGGGTTGCGATGGCCCGCAAATCGTCCAGGCTGGATACCCCGCCCGAGGCGATCACCGGCGCCTCGGTGCGGTCGGCAACCTGCCGCAGTAGGTCGAGGTTCGGACCGCGCAGGGTGCCGTCCTTGCTGACATCGGTGACGACGAACCGCGAACACCCTTGCCTATCAAGGCGTTCCAGTACTTCCCACAGGTCGCCGCCGTCGGTCTCCCAGCCGCGTCCACGCAACCGGTGCCGCCCGTCGACGATGTGGACATCCAAGCCGACGGCGACCTTGTCGCCATGCTCGGCGATCACCCGCGCGCACCATTGCGGGTTTTCCAGCGCGGCCGTGCCCAAGTTGACCCGGGCGCACCCGGTGGCCAACGCCGCGGCCAGCGAAGCGTCGTCGCGGATCCCCCCGGACAACTCGACCCGCACGTCGAGCTTGCCGACCACGTCGGCGAGCAGTTCGCGGTTGGAGCCGCGCCCGAATGCGGCGTCGAGGTCGACCAGGTGAATCCACTCGGCGCCGTCGCGCTGCCAACCCAACGCGGCATCCACGGCCGATCCGTACTCGGTTTCACTGCCGGCCTTGCCCTGTACCAGGCGCACGGCACGACCGTCGACCACGTCGACGGCGGGCAACAGAATCAGTGGCATTTTCACAGTTCCCCAACCCAATTGCTCAGTACGACCGCACCGGCGTCCCCGCTTTTTTCCGGGTGAAACTGGGTGGCGGCCAACGGTCCATCCTCCACGGCGGCCAGGAACGGTACCTGATGGGTAGCCCAGGTCAGCAGCGCACCCGGGTGCCCCTCCCAGCGCTGCGCGGCATAGGAATGCACGAAATAAAACCGGGCGTCGGCGTCCAGCCCGCGGAACAACGTGCTGCCCGTGGCGGCGTTCACCACGTTCCACCCCATGTGCGGAATCACCGGGGCGTCCAGCCGCGTGACCGCGCCGGGCCACTGCCCGCAGCCTCGCGTCTCGACACCGAACTCGACCCCGCGCGCGAACATGATCTGCATGCCGACACAGACGCCGAGCACCGGGTGCCCGGCCGCCACCCGTTCGGCGATGATCCGCTCTCCCCCGATCTTGCGCAGGCCAGTCATGCACGCTTCAAAAGCTCCGACGCCGGGCACCAGCAGCCCGTCGGCAGCCGCGGCCGCCTTGGCGTCCGCGGTCACCTCCACCGCCGCACCGACCCGCTGCAGCGCACGTTGGGCCGACCGCAGGTTGCCGGAGCCGTAGTCCAGGACAACAACTGATTTCGTTGTCACAGAACGCCTTTGGTGGACGGCACACCGGAAGTCCGGGGGTCGGGTTCGACGGCTTGCCGCAGCGCGCGAGCGACGGCCTTGTACTGGGCTTCGGTGATGTGGTGCGGATCGCGTCCGTACAGGACGCGCACATGCAGGGCGATGCGCGCGTTCATCGCCAGCGACTCGAACACGTGCCGGTTGATGACGGTGTGGTAGGGCACCGAGCTGCCGGCGATCGTGGTGTGCTGCAAATGATCCGGCTCCCCGCTGTGCACGCAGTAGGGCCGGCCGGACACATCGACCGCGGCATGAGCCAGCGCCTCGTCCATCGGGATGAAGGCATCTCCGAAGCGACGGATACCCTTCTTGTCGCCCAGGGCCTGCCCGAGTGCCCGGCCCAGCGCGATCGCGGTGTCCTCGACACTGTGATGCGCTTCGATGTGGACGTCGCCGGTGGTACGCACCATCAGGTCGAAGCTGGCGTGACTGCCCAGCGCCGTCAGCATGTGGTCGTAGAACGGCACTCCGGTGTCGACGTCGACTTGCCCGGTGCCATCGAGATCCAGTTCGACGACGATGTCGGATTCGCGCGTGCGGCGTTCGACGCGGGCACGACGAGTTCCGTTGCCTGTCGGGGGGGCGGTCATGGCGCTCCTACGGGGCTGGTGGCGGGAACCAATTCGGTGGCAGCGATTTGCGCGCTCGCCCGCAGGAATGCGTCGTTCTCGTCGGCCAGGCCGGTGGTGGCGCGCAGATAACCGGGAATACCGACATCGCGAATCAGGACCCCGGCATCCAGGTAACGCTGCCAGGCGGCCGACGCGTCGGCGAATTTTCCGAACAGCACGAAGTTGGCATCACTGGGGACAACCCGGAAACCCATGCCGGACAAGGAGGTTGACACCCGCTCGCGTTCGGCGATCAGCGCGGCGACGCTGGCCAAGGTGTCGTCGGCGTGCCGCAACGCGGCGCGGGCCGCCGCCTGGGTGACCGCGGACAGGTGATAGGGCAGCCGCACCAGCAGCATCGCCTCTACCAACGCCGGCGTGGCGATCAAGTACCCGAGCCGGCCGCCGGCGAAGGCGAACGCCTTGCTCATGGTGCGGCTGACGACCAGCTTGGTCGGATACCCGGCCACCAACCGCACCGCGCTGGGCTGCGACGAAAATTCACCGTAGGCCTCGTCGACGATCAAGATCCCGGGCACCACGTCGAGCAGCCTGCACAGGTCACCCAGCGAAACACTTTGTCCGGTGGGATTATTGGGGCTGGCAATGAAGACAACATCCGGCCGTCGCCGGGCGACGGCGGCCACGGCGGCGTCGATGTCCAGGCTGAAGTCGTCGGCCCGCACCGTTTCCATCCACTCGGTGTGGGTGCCACCGGCGATGATCGGGTGCATCGAATAGGACGGGACGAAACCGATCGCGCTACGCCCCGGCCCACCGAACGCCTGCAGCAGCTGCTGCAGGATCTCGTTGGATCCGTTGGCGGCCCAGACGTTTTCGACGCCGAGCTGGACACCGGTTTGCGCAGTCAGGTACGCGGCCAGATCACGTCGCAATGCGACCGCATCCCGGTCGGGGTAGCGGTGCAAGTCGACTGCGGCCGCCCGCACCGACCGGACCACGTCGTCGACCAGCGCCTCGGTGGGCGGATGCGGGTTCTCGTTGGTGTTCAGCCGCACCGGAACCGCCAATTGTGGTGCGCCGTAAGGTGATTTACCGCGCAGGTCATCGCGCAGCGGCAACTCGTCAAGGGTGGGCCCTTGCGATGCGCCCGTCACCGCTCGAACCTCCGCCGTACCGCCTCACCGTGGGCGGGCAGGTCTTCGGCCTTAGCCAGGGTGATCACGTGCCCGGAGACGTCTTTGAGCGCCGCTTCGGTGTAGTCCACGACATGGATGCCGCGCAGGAAGGTCTGCACCGACAGGCCGCTGGAATGCCGGGCGCAGCCGGCCGTCGGCAACACGTGGTTGGAGCCGGCGCAGTAGTCACCCAGACTGACCGGCGCCCAGGGTCCGACGAAAACGGCCCCGGCCGAACGTATCCGACCGGCAACCTGCGGCGCATCGGCGGTTTGGATCTCCAGATGCTCGGCGGCGTACGCGTTGACGACCTTGATGCCCGCCTCCACATCGTCGACCAGGATGATCGCCGATTGCGAGCCACTCAGCGCGGCCGTCACTCGCTCGCGGTGCACGGTGGTCTGCACTTGGGCCGCTACTTCGCTGTCGGTCGCGTCGGCCAGATCCGCACTCGGGGTGACGAGGACGCTGGCGGCCATCTCGTCGTGTTCGGCCTGGCTGATCAGATCGGCGGCGACGTGCGCCGGATCGGCCGTGTGATCGGCGAGGATGGCGATCTCGGTCGGCCCCGCTTCGGCGTCGATGCCGACCTGAGAGCGACACAACCGCTTTGCGGCCGTGACATAGATATTGCCGGGGCCGGTGATCATGTCGACCGGCGCCAGCTCAGCGCCGTCGGTGTCGGCGCCGCCGTAGGCCAATAATGCCACCGCCTGGGCCCCGCCCACGGCCCAGACCTCGTCGACGTCCAACAGCCGGGCCGCGGCGAGGATCGTCGGGTGCGGCCAGCCGTCAAACTCGGCCTGCGGCGGACTGGCCACCACCAGCGAGTCGACACCCGCGACCTGCGCGGGCACCACGTTCATCACCACACTCGACGGGTACACCGCGTTGCCCCCGGGGACATACAGGCCGACCCGCTGAACCGGAACCCACCGCTCGGTGACCGTCGCACCGGGCCCCAGCGTCGTGGTGACGACGCTGCGCCGCTGGTCGGCGTGCACCGCGCGGGTCCGTTCGATCATCACCTGCAGTGCTTCCCGTACCTCGGGTGCAAGCTCAGCCAGCGCTGAGTCCAACGCGTAATCCGGCACCCGCACCGCCGCGGGGCGCACTCCGTCGAACGACTCGCCGAAGTCCAACGCGGCCTCGGCACCGCGCTCGGCCACTGCTTGCACTATCGGCCGGACGGTGGGCAGCACGGTCTCCACGTCGGCCCCGCCGCGCGGCAACGCCGCCCGCAGCCGCGCCGCCGTCAACTCCGCTCCCCGCAGATCGATACGGGCCAGCAGCGCGGGCGTTGTAGTCACGTGGACCATTGTCCCAGAGCAGCTCAACTCGATATCCGGCCGGTACAGTGCCGGTAGAGCGGCTCCACCGACCGCGTTCGCGAAAGGCAGCCAACATGTCGGCAAAGGACCACCCGAACAACGCGCCGGGCGTCCCCATGGTGTTCCCGCCCTGGTTTGAGAATTTCCAGATCAAATACATCAATCCCGCGCTCAAACCGGTCGCCCGGTACCTGCCCGGCGCAGCGACCATCACCCACCGCGGCCGCAAATCCGGCAAGCCGTACCGGACCATCGTGACCGCCTACCGCAAGGGCAACGTGCTGGCGATCGCGCTGGGCCACGGTAAGACCGACTGGGTCAAGAACGTGCTGGCCGCCGGCGAGGCCGACGTGCTGTTCACCCGCCGTCAGGTGCACATCACCAACCCGCGGATCCTGCCCGCCGGTTCGGACGGCGCGGGGTTGCCATTCATGGCACGCATGCAGGCGGGTCGGATGGGGATCTTCGTCGCCGACATCGCCTGAGCTCAGCTGCGCGTGCGCCCCTGGGGTCGGGGCAAGCCGCGATCAGGGCCTGGCGAAGACGGTCTTTCCGGCCATCGCCGGCCAAGCCGACGGCGCGTCGTCCCAGGCCACGACGTGATCGACGGCGGGCGACAGGTCGCAGCCGCCGGCGATCACGTCCAGGATTTCCGGGATGACCGCACGCGCATTGACGCGTCCGGTCACAAACCTCACGCCGCGGGTATACATCGACAGCAACGGCATCTCTACCGTGCGTTCGTAGTAGATCCCGGTGTCGGTGCATACCCCGTCCGGCCAGGTGGCACGCAGCGTAGCGGCCAGCACAGACGCGTCGGCCGAGGTGTGCACCGTGACGGGATACGGGTCCCACTCTTTGGCCGGCTTCGGCCGGTCATGCGCGGTTGCCCCGAGCTTTTCGGCGACCGCGAGACGCTGCGCGTCGGTGTCGACGTAGTCGACGTGGGCTCCCAGCGCCGCCGCAAAGGCCGCGGCATACAGCCCGATCGACAACCGCCCGACCACTAAGACCCGGCGGTCGGCAGGCTCGAGCCCGGACAAGTCGTTCGTGAAGGGCCCCACGGTGCGCCAAGCGTCGGGAATGTTGTCCGACAGCGATGCAATGGCGATCAGGTCGCGGGGGTCGATGCTGGCAGGCGTCGCGACCAGCATCGCGTCGGCGTAGGGCACCAACACCAGGTCGGCCATGAATCCGCCGCCATCCAGACCGGCGATCGGACCCATGCCGTACATCGCCATCAGCGGCACCGAGTTGCACGAGCCCGTCATGCCGCGACGACATTCACGGCACCTGCCGCAGCTGATCTGGAAGGGCACAACCACCCGGTCGCCCACGCGGATGGTGCTGACGCCGTCGCCGACCGCCACGACTTCGGCCACCCCCTCGTGACCGACCGAATAGCCGGATGGCAGCGGTAACCGGCCAGTCACCACCGCGACATCGAGGTCACAACAGGCCACGACCAGTGGCCTCACCAGTGCTTGGTCCGGAGTGGTGAGCACCGGGTCCGGCGCCTCGCGCCATGCGTATCGCCCCGTCTCCTCGAAAACCAATTGTCTCATTCCGCTATTATTGAGTGATCACTCAAGAATTGTCAAGTATTTTTTACCCATGCCCAGACCAGACCACAGCCGTGCAGCGTTGATCGGTACGGCCGCAACGCTGTTCCGTCGTCAGGGGTACGCAGCGACCGGGCTGAAGCAGATCCTCGACGACGCGGGCGTCAGACCAGGGTCGCTTTACCACCACTTCCCCGACGGCAAGCAACAATTGGCCGCCGCGGTCGTCGGCACGGCGGGGGCCGCCATCGAGCAACTTCTGCGCAGCTTCCTGGCCTCCGACCGCCCGGTGGCTGACGTCGTCGACCAATGGGTCGACCTGTTGGTGGCGGGACTGGCCGGCGACCATCGCGACGGCTGCCCGATCGAGCCGATCGCCACCGAGGCCGTGCACGCCAGCCCATTGGTGCGCGAGGCCTCCGCACACGCATTCAAAGGATGGTCTGCCGCGATCGCGGAACGGCTTAACGCCGAAGGTTGGGTGGCCACCGACGCGGAATCGGTTGCGCTCGCGGTGGTTTCGTTGATCGAGGGAGCCTTGATCCTGTCCCGCGTCGCCGGTGATGCGGCCGCGCTGCAAGCCGTCAAGCCGGCAGCACGCACCCTGCTGTCCGGCTAGACCTACATGTCCAAACCGATATCGAGGACACGCACCGAGTGCGTCAGCGCCCCCACCGCCAGGTAGTCCACTCCGGTTCGGGCGTAGGTCGCCGCCGTCTCCAGGCTGAGCCCGCCGGACGACTCGAGCAGCACGGTGGGTGCACGTGCATCGCGTCGCTGCACCGCCGTCTGGGTCTGCCACACCGGGAAATTGTCCAGCAGGATCAATTCGGGCTTTTCGGGCAACACCGCGTCGAGTTGCTCGAGCGAGTCGACCTCCACCTCGCAGGGCAGCTCGGGCGCGGCAGTGCGCACCGCCCGCAACGCCTCCACCACCGATCCCGCGGCAGCGACGTGGTTGTCCTTAATCAACGCCGCATCCCCCAGGCCCATCCGGTGATTGACGCCACCGCCGACGCGCACCGCGTATTTCTGCAATGCACGCAGACCCGGCAAAGTCTTGCGGGTGTCGCGGATCTTGGCCTTGGTGCCGTGCACCGCGTCGACCCAAGCCGCGGTCACCGTGGCGATTCCCGACATGTGGCAGACCAGATTGAGCATGGTGCGCTCGGCGGTCAGCAGTCCGCGTACGTCGGCCCGGAGGGTTAGCATCGGCTCGCCCGGCCGCAGCCGCACGCCGTCATCGACGCGGTGCAGCACCCGGTATCCGCCCTTGCCGATCACCTCGTCCAGCACCATCAGGGCCACGTCCACCCCGGCGATCACCCCAACTTCCCGGGGAACCATCGACGCTGTGGCCACCGCGCCGGCGGGCACCGTCGCGATCGTGGTGACGTCCGGCCCGAAGCTCAAGTCCTCATCGAGTCCGCGCCGGATGGTCTCCCGAGCGGCATCCCGCTCCCGATCAGACAGCGTCATCAGCTCACCGCAGCCAACGCCGGCACACCCACCGCGTGGTGGTCATCGGCCAACCGAACCACGATGCTGCGCGCCTGCTCCGGGGTGGCATCCGGGTACTCGGCGCGATGGTGACAGCCGCGGCTTTCGGTGCGCGCCAATGCGGCGGCAGCCACCACGCGCGCGGCAACCGCCAACGACACGTCTTCGAAATCCCGACGGCCCTCGACCCTGCGCACCGGTCCGGCCAGCAATCCGGACAGCCGCCGCAGCCCGTCGGCGGTGCGCACCACCGATGCTTCCCGACTCATCGCCCGTTGCAGCTCGGCACGCTCCGGGGCAGTGTGCAGGATCGACTCAGGCAAGCTCGCGCGGCGGCGCCCGACTACCGTCGCATGCGCGGCCGCCGCACTTCCGGCCCGGCCGCCGACCACAAGGCCCTCGAGCAGGCTGTTGGAGGCCAGCCGGTTGGCGCCGTGCATCCCGGTGCGGGCAACCTCACCGGCGGCGAACAACCCCGGCATTTCGGTCTGGCCGAATACGTCGGTGATGACGCCGCCGCAGCTGTAATGCGCACCCGGGACCACCGGGATAGGTCGGCGGACCGGGTCGACGCCGACGGCGCGGCACGAGGCGGTGACGGTCGGGAACCGCGATTCAAAACCGTCGATGCCACGCGCGTCGAGGTAGACGCACGGGTCGCCGGTGGCCCTCATCCGTGCGTCGATAGCCGCCGCGACGACATCGCGTGGCGCCAGGTCGCCCATCGGATGAACGCCTGCTGTAATCGAACGGCCTTGGCGGTCAAGCAATTTCGCGCCTTCGCCGCGCAGTGCCTCGCTGACCAGGGGGCACCGACCGCCGCTGCCCACCGCGTAAAGCATCGTCGGATGGAATTGGATGAACTCGAGGTCGCTGACCGCCACACCGGCCCACAAGGCCAGCGCGATGCCGTCGGCGGTGGAGCCGTCGGGGTTGGTGGTCGCGCTGTACAACTGCCCGAGCCCGCCGGTGGCCAGGATCACCGACGGAGCACTGATGATGCCGACACCGTGCGGGCTGAGCACCAACACGCCGGTCACCGCGGCGTCGTCGTGGAGCACCCGCATGACCACATGGCCGCCGCGGATGTCCAGCGCCCCGGCCGCGTGATCGAGCGCCCGCTGAACTTCGGCGCCGGTGGCATCGCCACCGGCATGCACGATGCGTCGCTGCGAGTGCCCGCCTTCACGCGTGAGCGCCCAACGGCCAGCCGAAGTTTCGTCGAACCGCGCTCCGTCGCCGACGAGTTCGGTAACCGCGCGGTAGCCGTCGGCGACGATCGAGTACACCGCGCCGTCGTCGCACAAGCCGGCCCCCGCGGCCAGCGTGTCGGCGACGTGAGCGTCGACAGAATCGTCGGTGTCCGGCAACACCACCGCTATCCCGCCCTGCGCGTAATGTGTCGCGGTCACTCCGACCAGCTGGGCCGCCTTATTGAGCACCACAACGCTGCGGCCCGCGCGATGGGCCGCCAGCGCGGCGGCCAGGCCAGCCACGCCGGTACCGACCACAACGACGTCGACGGCATCGCGCCAGGCTGGCGCGGTCCTCATTCGCCACCGCCAGGTTGTCCGATTTCGATCATCCGCTGAACACTGCGCCGGCCCGCGGCCGCGACGTCGGGATCGACATGGACTTCGTCGGCCCCCTCCACCAGACAACGCAACAAAGCCGCGGGCGTGATCATCTTCATGAACTTGCACGACGCACGGTCGTTGACCGCCTGAAAGTCGACTTCCGGCGCCGCCCGCCGCAGTTGATGCAGCATTCCGACCTCGGTGGCGACCAGCACCTTGCGGGCACTGGTTTGGCGGGCCGCGTCCAGCATTCCACCGGTGGACAGAATCTTGACCCGCTCCTGGGGGAAGGCGCCTTCTCCGGCAAGGTAGAGCGCCGAGGTGGCGCAGCCACATTCCGGATGCACGAACAATTCGGCATCGGGATTGGCACGCGCCTGGCCGGTGAGCTCTTCACCGTTGATCCCGGCGTGCACGTGGCATTCGCCGGCCCATACGTGCAGATTCTGGCGACCGGTCACGCGGCGCACGTGGGCACCGAGGAATTGGTCCGGGCAGAACAGCACCTCACGACCGGGGTCGATGGAGGCGACCACATCGACTGCGTTCGACGAGGTGCAGCAGATATCGGTGAGCGCCTTGACCTCGGCCGTGGTGTTGACGTAGGAGACGACGACCGCGCCGGGGTGTTCAGCCTTCCAGGCACGCAATTCGTCAGCAGTGATCGAGTCGGCCAGTGAGCAGCCGGCCCGTTGGTCGGGAATCAGCACTGTCTTTTGCGGGCTGAGGATTTTGGCGGTCTCGGCCATGAAGTGCACCCCGCAGAAAACGATGGTGTCTTCGGGCGCATCGGCGGCGATGCGCGACAGTGCCAGCGAATCCCCGATGTGGTCGGCGACGTCTTGAATGGCGGGCAGCTGGTAGTTGTGGGCCAGTATCGTGGCGCCGCGCAATCGCGCCAGCCGACGCACTTCCGCGGCCCACTGCGCGTCACCGTCGACCCCGGTGTAGCCGGTTGGTGTATTGGTGACCCGAGCGGTCATGTCGGTGATGCCCGTGCCGAGCGTGTCCATGCGACTCAAGACCGTCACGGCGGCTCCTTTCGCGCCAGCAGGTTTTCGACTTACAATCGAAAACATGCCCCATGGTAACACCGCCCATGAAGTGCTGGCCGTCGTATTCCAGGTTCGCCTGGTCACCGTCGGCCCGGAACAACGGTCAAAGGCCGAAAAACCACAGCTCAACGTGCTGTTGTGGCAACGCGCCCAGGACCCGCAAAAGGGCGCGTGGTCGCTTCCGGGGGGACGGATGCGCAACGACGAGGATTTGACGACCTCGGTTCGCCGCCAACTGGCCGAGAAAGTCGATCTCCAAGAGCTATCCCACCTCGAACAGCTTGCCGTGTTCTCCGATCCGCATCGGGTGCCGGGCACTCGGGTGATCGCGTCGACCTTCCTGGGGCTGGTTCCCTCCCCCGCCACCCCCGAGTTGCCCGAAGACACCCGCTGGCATCCGGTGAATTCCCTGCCACCGATGGCTTTCGATCACGGGCCGATGGTGGCCCATGCTCGCGCCAGGCTTGTCGCCAAAATGTCGTACACCAATATCGGGTTCGCGTTGGCTCCCAAAGAATTCGCGCTGTCCACGTTGCGCGGCATCTACGGTGCCGCGTTGGGCTATCAAGTCGATGCCACGAATCTGCAGCGGGTCCTGGCGCGTCGCAAGGTGATCACCCAGACCGGTACGGTGGCCCAATCCGGGCGCAGCGGCGGCCGCCCGGCGGCGCTGTACCGGTTCACCGATTCGCAGCTGAGGGTCACCGACGAATTCGCCGCACTACGGCCCCCCGGCCAGGCCTGAAAGTTCCGGCAGGACGGGTTCGGCTTCCGCAGCTTTTCTGGGCCCCGTGTCGACAAGGATCGCGGTCGCACCGCAGCTGATTGCCCAGCTCACTGATTGTGACAAGCGGCACGCCGCCTCCTTGTCGCTCCAGCGACCGACGATGCCGTAAGTTGCATAAGAACTGAGTAAGGCTATATAAGAGGTAGCTAAGAGGCGCTGGCCGCCATTGAGGTGCCGGCGCCTGACTATGACTGGGCTCATTGCGCTGTCTCCTGGTCCGGGACGCATTGATGCGCGAGACGCCAAGGCCGAGAAGGGAGCCTGATGGTTAGCATCGGCAATCTGGCAGATGCGCGCGCCGCGGAATGGATCGGCCGACCGTCGCATGAGGAGTTGCAGCGCAGGGTGCGCCCACTGCTGCCGTGCGACGATCCCTTTTATCAGCCGCCGGCGGGCTACCAGCATGCCGAACCCGGAACGGTACTGCGATCCCGTGACGTCGAGCTGGCGTTTCTGGGTCTGATACCGCAATCCATCACCGCGACTCAGCTGCTGTACCGGACGACCGATATGAATGGCAATCCCGAGGCGACGGTGACCACGGTCATCCTGCCCGCCGAAGTTGCACCGGGGCAGACCTGCCCGCTGTTGTCGTACCAGTGTGCGATCGACGCCATATCCTCCCGATGCTTTCCGTCCTATGCGCTGCGGCGCCGGGCCAAGGGCCTCGGATCATTGACTCAGCTGGAGCTGTTGTTGATCACCGCCGCCGTCGCCGAGGGCTGGGCGGTATCGGTACCCGACCACGAAGGCGTTCGAGGACTGTGGGGGGCTCCGTACGAGCCCGGCTACCGCGTGCTCGACGGCATCCGGGCGGCCCTGAATTCGGAACGTCTCGAGTTGTCCCCGTCGGCGCCCATCGGGCTGTGGGGCTACTCGGGCGGCGGCCTGGCGAGCGCCTGGGCCGCTGAAATGTCTGGGGACTACGCGCCGGAACTGGACATCGTCGGGGCTGTGCTGGGATCACCGGTCGGCGACCTAGGTAACACTTTCCGCCGGCTCAACGGCACCCTGCTCGCTGGACTGCCCGCGCTGGTGGTGGCTGCGCTCGCACACACCTATCCCGGGCTGGACCGGGTGATCAAGCAACACGCCAACGACGCCGGGGTCGACCTGCTCAAGCGGCTGGAGAGGATGACAACCATCGAGGCGGTCATCCGCACCGCGAACAAGGACTTGGGCGACTATTTGGACGAGCCGCTCGAGGACGTCCTGTCCACCCCCGAGATCGTGCATGTGTTCCAGGACATCAAACTGGGTGCCGCGGTACCGGCACCGCCGGTCCTGATCGTGCAGGCGGTCCACGACTATCTCATCGACGTTGACGACATCGACGCGCTGGCCGAGGCGTATTCGGCCGGCGGCGCCAGAGTCACCTACCATCGGGATGCCTTCAACGAGCACATGGTGCTGCACCCGCTGTCGGCTCCGATGACGCTGCGCTGGCTGACCGATCGATTCGCCGGGCGGCCGCTGAGCGAACATGTCATCCGGACTACCTGGCCGACCATGTTCAACCCGATGACCTACGCCGGGATGGCCCGACTGGCCGTCATTGCCGCCAAGGTCATCACCGGGCGTAAAGTCCACCGCCGGCCGCTCTGACGGCGGTCAAACCACCCCCGCTTCTGACACCGGCTCGGTCGACGCGTTTGCCGCCTGCTCACCGACCGGACAGCGCCCCAAGTCGTCACGTGCGGTCCCGGCCGCAATCAACGCGTACACCAGTGACGCGATGGCCGCCGGCGACAGCAGCGTGGCCGCCACCAGCGCCGGCCGCCAGGCAAAGAACACCGGCGGCGCCTGCGTGACGTACGTCAATGAATGATCGCCGCTTGCCAGCGGCACGGTGTCGAAATCCAGCGCGCCGTAACGCAACCGAACCAGCAGCGCCCCCACCGCCGCCGCTGCCGCGGCGGCGGCGATCAAGCCGAGCGAAAGCGCGACGACCATCCCCGGTCCCCGGCGTTCGCGCCACTGCCACACCAGCACTGCCGCCACCACCGCCACCACACCCGACAGTCCGAGCATCAAAAACGGGGCGATGAAGAAGTTCTGCGATTCTTCGCCCAAATAGTCATGCACCCGCTCGCCCGCCCGGGTGAGCGCCACAACCGCATGGATCGGTGGCGCCACCCATGCCCACAACGCACCGATCACCACACCGGTCAGCGACAAACCGAGCACCACGGTGAGCACCGCACTTTTCCGGGAATTGCGATCGGCGCCGGACTGCTCTGGACCGGCCGGCGCGCTGGCTGTCTGCGGCTCTAGCGGCGTCGGCGGACTCTGCGGCACAGATTCTTCGGTCACCGCTGCGCCTCCAGATCGGATGAATCCGCCTGTCCGTGGCGGGAGCATCGTGCCCGCCAACCATCGGGACGAACCTGCACGGTCATTCGCCGCCCGCACACTGCACAGAACCGTGGTGGCTCGAGACCCAATTGAGCGGCTGTCGGCGTGGCCGTACCCGCCGGTTGCCCGGTGTAGACGTTGTAGGCACCGCCACCGACCGGATCGCCCCAATTTTCGACCACGTCTGCCGCCTTCTCACAAGGTGGCGTTGAGCGCCTTGATCGGCATCTGTAGGTCGTCGAGCAGTTGCAGGTCGGCCTCGGCGGGGCGGCCAAGGGTGGTCAGGTAGTTGCCGACGATCACCGCGTTGATGCCGCCCAGAATCCCCCGCTTGGCACCAAGGTCGCCCAGAGTGATCTCGCGGCCGCCGGCGAAGCGCAGCATCGTACGCGGCAGCGCCAGCCGGAAAGCCCCCACAGCCTTGAGCGCTTCGCCGACCGGCAGCACCTCCAAGTCGCCGAACGGGGTTCCCGGGCGCGGGTTGAGAAAGTTCAGCGGCACCTCGTCGGGGTTCAGCTCGGCGAGGTTGGCAGCGAATTCGGCGCGCTGCTCCAACGTCTCGCCCATGCCGAGGATGCCGCCGCAGCACACCTCCATGCCGGCGTCACGCACCATCGTCAACGTCTGCCAGCGCTCCTCCCAGGTGTGTGTGGTGACGACCTTGGTGAAGTACGAGCGGGCCGTCTCCAGGTTGTGGTTGTAGCGGTGCACACCCATCGCCGACAGCTGCTCCACCTGCTGGGCGCTCAACATGCCCAGTGAGCAGGCGATGTTGATCTCGACTTCGTTGCGAATCGCCTCGATGCCGGCCGCGACCTGGGCCAGTAGCCGGTCGTCGGGCCCGCGTACCGCGGCCACGATGCAGAACTCGGTGGCGCCGGTCTTAGCGGTCTGCTTGGCCGCCTCGACCAGGCTGGGAATATCCAGCCAGGCACTGCGCACCGGGGAGCTGAACAGGCCCGACTGAGAGCAGAAATGACAATCCTCGGGGCAGCCGCCGGTCTTCAGGCTGATGATGCCCTCCACCTCGACCTCGGGACCGCACCACCGCATCCGCACCTCGTGCGCCAGCCCCAGCAGTTCCTCGAGCCGCTCGTCGGGCAGCTGCAGCACCCGCAGCACCTGGTCCTGGCTCAACCCCTCACCGCGCTCCAGCACCTGCTGGCGGGCCTCGGCCAAAATGTCGGCCATATTGTCGGCGTCGGGCACGCCATGTTGGCCGCCGTCGGTCGTCGGTCGAATCGGCGCTTGAGTCACCAGGTACTCCCCTACATCTTTGTCCTGTCCGAGCGGAACGCAGTTATGGTGCGGGGCCGCTTGCGAATACGCGGCCCCAACCAAACGGCATTCAGGCTAGGGTAACGGTCCGCGCGGGCCCAACAGCTTGTGGGCATGCCGCCGCGGCACCCGGAGCTGGGTATCGCACCTGCTTAGGCAGCGTTGGCGTGGGTACGGTGATCCTATTGGGCCATTTCGAATGGCCTCCGTGGCCGGCCAGCTGGCCATGGTCGGCTACACGTTCACCGGCTGGTCTCTGCTGTTCGGCGGATAGTCAGCAGATCGGGTGCTCGAGCCGTTTGTTGCCCTCCCAGCGGCGCAGGCCGGCGAAACTGCCGTTGAGCTGCGCCGGGCGTCCCGCGATGCGCAGCGCCCGTCCCAGCTGGCCGCCACCCACTCGGCGGGCCAGCGTGACGTGGGCGGTCCAGTGACCGGGCAGGCTATTGGACATCGGCGCCGGCGCCGTATGCGGCAGGCAGACCCGGTGCACCTCGGCATGCAGTGCCAGCAGCTCGCTCGTCGGCACCACCAGGCGGGTGAACACCACGTTGGCGCGGCCGAAGAGCACCGGAGCGCCGATCGCACAGTTCAGTGGCAGTTTGCCGGCTACCGGGCGCAGCAACGCGTCGACATCGGAGTCGATGTGGTCGGCAACGGCCAGCGTCACGTGCGGCCGGCTGGCGGGCGCCTGGCTGGGGATGCCGGCGGCCGCCAGCTCGGCCCAGATGCGGCGAACCGCCGCCTCGGTATCGGGGTCGAAGACCAGCTCGATCGAATGAACCATCAGACAACCAGCGTTCTCACCCAGTCGGGGTCAAACGCGGCCGCGCTGATGGCCGCGAAGTCTTCGGCCACGCCGGCGCCTGCTGGAAGTACTGCCCGCACCGGAGCCATCCGGGCCAGCGCTGACCGATTGGAGGTCTCGACCAGACCGGGATGGGCCGGCCAGCTGCCGATCACTAGCCCGGCACAGGAAACACCTTGGGCGGCTAGCGCTTCCAGGGTAAGCGCAGTGTGGTTGAGGGTACCCAGTCCGGCGCCGACCACCACCAGCACCGCAGCCGGCAGGGCGACGGCGAGTTCACGCAGTGTGACGCCGCCGTCGGCGAGGTCGACCAGCAACCCCCCGGCGCCCTCGACCAGAGTCAGCCGGCCGGGGCGATCCAGACCCCCGATGAGCTGCAAGACCTGATCGCGCTCAGGCAACGCCATCCCGGCCTGCTCGGCCGCCGCCGCCGGCGCCATGGGTAGCGGGTAGCGCGCCAACCCGGCCAGCTCGGTCACCCCGGACAACCGGCCCACCTCGGCCAGGTCGTCGTCGCCGGCGCCGGTGCCGGTCTGCACCGGCTTGCACACCGCGACGTCGATGCCGGCCTGGCGCGCATGTGACGCCAGCGCCGCACTGGCGATGGTCTTACCGACGCCGGTGCCGGTCCCGGTGACAAGCAGTACGGTCAACCGCGCGCCACAGCCAGAGCGTCGGTCAAGACCCGGCGAGCCAACTCCAGCTCGTCGGCACTCAGCGAGGCGCGCGCCGTCAGCCGCAACCGCGACGTCCCGGCGGGCACGGTCGGAGGCCGGAAACAGCCGACCTTGACGCCGGCGTCCAGGCAGGCCGCCGCGGTGGCCACCGCTACCTCCGGGTCACCCAGCACCACGGACACCACGGCCGATTCCGGCGGTGAGGGCACACCGCAGATCCCGGCCAGGCGGCGGGCGTGTGTGAGGACGGCGTCGGGCCGCCACGGCTCGGCCTTGAGCACCCGCAGGGCGGCGCCCGCCGCGCCTACCGCCGCCGGTGCCAGACCGGTGTCGAAGATGAACGGCCGGGCCGCGTCGATCAGATGGGCACGCACCGCCGCCGGCCCCAGAACTACACCGCCCTGGCTGCCCAGCGCCTTGGACAACGTCGTCGTCATCACCACATCAGGCGCGCCCGCCAGCCCGACTTCGTGCAACAGCCCGCGGCCGCCGCCGCGTACCCCCAGACCATGCGCCTCGTCGACCACGAGCAGTGCCCGGTGCCGACGGCACACCTCGTGTAGCTCGCGGATGGGCGCCAGGGTGCCGTCGGCGCTGAACACCGAGTCGGTGACGACGACGGCGCGCCGCTCGGCGCGCGACCCCAGTGCCGCGTCCACGGCAGCGAGGTCTCGGTGCGGGGTGACGACCACACGAGCCCGCGACAGCCGACAGGCATCCACCAGGGACGCGTGCGAGTAGGCGTCGGACACCAACAGCGAACCGGGACCGGTCAAGCCGACAACAGCTCCCAGGTTGGCGGTGTAGCCGGAGGAGAACAACAACCCTGACGAGGCGCCGACGTATTCGGCAAGCTCGGCTTCGAACTCCTGGTGCAGCTCGGTGTCGCCGGTGACCAGGCGGGAACCGGTGGCGCCGGCGCCCCACACACGCAGCGCCTGGACGCCGCCGTCGATGACATCAGGATGCTGGGACAGGCCGAGGTAGTCGTTGGACGCCAGGTCCAGTTCGGTGGCGACGGCAGGGCGTGGCCGAAGCGAGCGCCGCAACCCGGCCGCGCGGCGCTGCCGCTCGACCTCGTCGAGCCACGCCAGCGGTGACGTCTCGATCGGTGCCCGCGGGGAGGCGTTCATAGGCGTTCAGACTACGAGTCGCGCGACCTCGACCATCGCAGAGGTGATCTGCGCAATCTCAGCGGGCGGACAAATGTAGGGCGGCATCGCATAGATCAGGTTGCGGAACGGTCGCAGCCAGACACCATGGTCCAGGGCCACCGGGGTGGCGACGGTCAGATCGACCGGCCGGTCGCATTCAATGACGCCGATGGCGCCGCAAACCCGGACATCGGTGACCGCGGGCAACGCTCGGGCGGGCTCCAGTCCGGCGGTCAGTCCGGCCGCTATCTCGACGATCCGGGAGCGCCAGTCCTGTGCCAGCAGCACCTCGATGCTGGCCACCGACACCGCGCAGGCCAGCGCGTTGGCCATGAAGGTGGGCCCGTGCATCAGCGCACCGGCGGCACCGGTGCTGATGGTGTGGGCGATGCCGGTGGTACACAGGGTGGCGGCCAGGCTGAGATATCCGCCGGTGAGCGCCTTGCCCACACACATGATGTCCGGGCTCACCCCGGCATGGTCGGCGGCGAACAGTTCGCCGGTACGGCCGAATCCGGTGGCGATCTCGTCGAAGATCAACAGCACGTCGTGGCGACGGCAGATGTCGCGCAGGTCGCACAAGTAACGCGGGTCGTGGAAGCGCATGCCGCCCGCCCCCTGCACAACCGGCTCCACGACCACGGCGGCCAACTCGGCGGCATGCTCGGCCAGCTGCGCCTCGAACGCCGCGCTGTAGCCGGGGTCGTAGTCCCGCGGCACCTGCGGAGCGAACACCTGCTGGGCCAGGATGTCGGTCCACAGCGAATGCATGCCGCCGTCGGGGTCGCAAATGCTCATCGGCGTGAAGGTGTCGCCGTGATAACCGCCCCGCCAGGTCATCAGCCGGTGCTTGGCGGGCCGGCCGCGGCTGCGCCAGTATTGCAGCGCCATCTTCACCGCGACCTCCACCGACACCGAGCCGGAGTCGCTGAAGAATACCGTGTCCAGGCCCGACGGGGTGAGCTCGACCAGCAGCCGCGCCAGCCGGGCCGCCGGCTCGTGGGTCAGGCCGCCGAACATCACGTGGTTCATTGTGATCAGCTGAGTGGTCAAGGCGGCATCCAGAGCGGGATGGCCGTGACCGTGGATGGAGGTCCACCACGAGCTCATCGCGTCGAGGGCCCGGATCGGGTGGCCGTCGCGGATCAATGTGAGCCAGGCGCCATGGGCGGCGACCGCCACTACGGGCGGCAGCGCCTCGGCGCCGATGGCGCTGTAGGGGTGCCAGAGGTGGGCGGCGTCGATCGCGCTGATCTGCTCGGGCGTCAACCCGGGCGTTACCGCGGCAGCCATGGAGACCGAGAGTAATGCAGACGCCCCGCCGCCCATCGCGGTCGCGGGTCGCGGAAACCGCGGCCATCCGGGAGCATGCATGGCATGGCTGCGCCGCATCGTCCCGAAGACCGTCCCGGCTCCGGTACCGCCGACCCTCAGGTTCCGCGGGTGCTCAAGCTGCGGATCGTCCCGTGGGACGTGATCAGCACGGTTGTCGCATCGGGGTTGCTGCTTTATCTGGTGACGGCAACCAGTTGGCCGTCGCGGCTCTTCGCCTTCACCGACAACGTGTGCCTTTCCGAAGATTGTCCGCCAGTGCCCTACGGCGCCAACTATTACATCTATCCGCTGATGTGGGGCGGCATCGGCGCCGCCATAGCCGCGGCGGTCATCGGCCCGTTCGTGTCCATGGTGAAGGGCTGGTACATGTCCTTCTGGCCGATCATCGCCGTCGGTGTCATGACCGTCACGTCCGTGCTCGGGTATGCGCTGGCCGGCTTCAGCGAACGATATTGGCACTGATCGCCGCGTCTGGTTGATCACACGGCGGCAACGTCGGTGAGTGCGAAATCACAACTGCCCGCACAAGATTGGGCCAGCCCAGTCACCGTCCGGTCACGTTAAGACAAAAAATCCCGACTGGGCCTGGCGATCGTCCGCTTCTGTTGTCAAAGTGACTGTAGTGACTGGTGTGAATTAGGTGGCTTCGCCCGACTGATTCACGCGTCCGAGTTCATGCAGCGCCGGTAGGTCTCGATGTAGCGGCCGCCGCGTGAGTCATGCAACGGCGGCTGAGGCGCGAAGTCACCGCGCCGACGCAAGAAGGGCCCGTAAGGGTCCAGGAGGTTGGATCCCCATGAAACGCATCTGCGCCTTCGCCATCGGTCTGGCGATGATGGTCAGCCCGATGGCGGCCGTCCCGGGCCTCTCGGCCGCCGACCCCGGCCTGAGGTCGACCGATTATCAACAGGCCACCGACGTTGTCATCGCCCGCGGTCTCTCGCAACGCGGGGTGCCGTTCTCGTGGGCCGGCGGCGGTGTCACCGGTCCCACTCGCGGCAAGGGTTCGGGCATCTACACGGTCGGGTTCGACGCGTCGGGGCTGATCCAATACGCCTACGCCGGCGCCGGGATCAAGCTCCCGCGTTCCTCCGGCGAGATGTACAAAGTGGGCCAGAAAGTCCTGCCGCAGCAGGCACGCAAGGGCGACCTGATCTTCTACGGTCCCGAAGGCACCCAAAGTGTCGCGATGTATCTCGGCAACGGCCAGATGCTGGAGGTCGGCGATGTCGTTCAGGTGTCGCCGGTGCGAAGCGGCGGCATGACCCCCTACCTGGTCCGGATCCTCGGTATCCAGACCGCGCCCGGGCAGCAGCTGCCGGCGCAGCCACCATTGCCGCAGGCGCCGGTACAGCAGACACCGCTGCCGCAGACACCGCTGCAGCAGGCGCCCGCCACCCAGGCACCACTGCAGCAGTTGCCCGCCCAGCAGGCACCACTGCAACAGTTGCCGGCCCAACAGGCACCACCACAGCAGGCGCCGTTGCAGCAGTTGCCGGCACAGCAGGCACCACTACAGCACCTGCCGGCGCAGCAAGCGCCCGCGCAGCAAGCGCCCGCGCAGCCCACGCCCGCCGGCACCCCCCGGTAACCAACTCGACCCACCGCAACCCGCCACCGGTCCCCGCTGCTCAGCGCGGGGGCGGTGGCGGGTTTCGGTAAATTAGCGGTCGATCATGCAGACCCTGGCACCCCCTCATACACCGACCGCGATGGGGTCGCGGGCGGCGGGCTTTTATCGTCATGATCTCGACGGCGTGCGGGGTATCGCGATTGCGCTGGTCGCCGCGTTCCACGTGTGGTTCGGCCGGGTTTCCGGCGGCGTGGACGTGTTCCTGGCGTTGTCCGGCTTCTTCTTCGGCGGCAAAGTACTGCGGGCGGCCCTTGATCCAGCGGTGAAGCTCTCGCCGATCACCGAGGTGGTCAGGCTGGTCCGCCGCCTGGTTCCGGCGCTGGTCGTCGTCCTCGCCGGCTGCGCGTTGCTCACCGTGCTGGTGCAACCGCAAACCCGCTGGGAGACGTTCGCCAATCAGAGCCTGGCCAGCCTGGGCTATTACCAGAACTGGGAACTGGCCAATTCGCAGTCGGATTACCTGCGCGCCGGCGAAGCCGTCAGCCCGCTGCAGCACATCTGGTCCATGTCGGTGCAGGGCCAGTTCTATCTGGCATTCCTGTTGCTGGTTGCCGGGTGTGCATATGTATTCAGGCGTCCCCTGGGCCCCCGGCTGCGAACGCTGTTCGTCGTGCTGCTCAGCGGGCTCACGATCGCGTCGTTCGGCTACGCGATCGCCGCCCACCAGGCCAACCAGGCCAACGCGTATTACGACAGCTTCGCGCGGGCGTGGGAGCTGCTCCTGGGGGTGCTCGTCGGCGCGTCGGTGCCCTACATCCGCTGGCCAATGTGGCTGCGCACCGTCGCCGCCACCGCGGCGCTGGCGGCGATCTTGTCCTGCGGCGCGCTGATCGACGGCGTCAAGGAGTTCCCCGGCCCCTGGGCGCTGGTGCCCGTCGGGGCAACGATGCTGATGATCATGGCCGGAGCCAACCGGCAAGCCCATCCCGGTACCAGCCACCGACTGCCCCTGCCGAATCGGGTGCTGGCCATCGGGCCGCTGGTGACGTTGGGGGCGATGGCTTACTCGCTGTATCTATGGCATTGGCCGCTGCTCATCTTCTGGCTCTCCTACACCGGCCATCGGCACGCGAACTTCCTCGAGGGCACCGCGGTGCTTCTGGTCTCGGGTTTACTCGCCTACCTGACGCTTCGCCACGTCGAGGACCCGCTGCGGTACCGGGCATCCACCACCGCCGCCGCCACCGCGCAAGCAACTCCCGCCGCGATGCGCTGGCAGTTGCAATTGCGCCGGCCGACCCTCGCGCTGGGATCAATGGTCGTGCTGCTGGGCGTCACGTTGACGGCGACGTCGTTCAGCTGGCGTGAACATGTCATCGTCGCCCGCGCCTCCGGCAAGGAGCTCAGCGGACTCAGCGCCAACGACTATCCCGGCGCCCGAGCCCTGACCAACCATGCCCGGGTGCCCACCCTGCGGATGCGTCCCACCGTCCTGGAAGTCAAAGAGGACCTCCCGGCGTCCACCCGGGACGGGTGCATCAGCGACTTCGTCAATCCGGCGCTGGTCAACTGCACCTACGGCGACGGGGACGCGCCCCGGACCATAGCGCTGGCCGGCGGGTCGCATGCCGAACACTGGTTGCCGGCGTTGGACCTGCTCGGAAGGCTGCACCACTTCAAAGTGGTGACCTACCTCAAGATGGGCTGCCCGCTGTCCACCGAGGAAGTCCCGTTGATCATGGGCAACAACGCCGCGTACCCACAGTGTCGCGAGTGGGTGCAGGCGACCATGGAAAAGCTCGTCGCGGATCGTCCCGATTACGTGTTCACCACGTCTACCCGGCCGTGGAACATCAAGCCCGGCGACGTAATGCCGGCCACCTACATCGGTATCTGGCAAACGTTGTCGGACAACAACATTCCCATCCTGGCGGTTCGGGACACTCCGTGGATGGTCAAGGACGGCCAACCATTCAAACCGGCGGACTGCCTGGCCAAGGGGGGCAATGGGCAATCCTGTGGGATCAAGCGGTCCGACGTGCTCTCCGACTACAACTCCACCCTGGATTTCGTGGCGCAGTTTCCGCTGCTGAAGCCCATCGACATGTCGGATGCGATATGCCGGCAGGATTTCTGCCGCGCGGTGGAGGGCAATGTGCTGATCTACCGCGACTCTCACCACCTGACCCCGACGTATATGCGAACCATGGCACCCGAACTGGGGCGACAGATCGCGACGATCACCGGCTGGTGGTGACCGGCGCCGCCCCGATGCGGCGTGAAATCGCCGGACACAAGCACGAATCACCGAACGGCGCCACACCGGACGCGGATAAGGTCATGCCATGTCGCCGAACAACACCGAACGCACAGGCGGGGCCGGGCCCACACTGCGTACCGTGTGGCCGGGCACCCCTTATCCGCTGGGAGCAACCTATGACGGTGCCGGCACCAACTTTTCGGTGTTCTCCGAAATCGCCGAACAAGTCGAACTGTGCCTGATCGCCGACGACGGGAGCGAAACCCGTATCTCCCTGGACGAGGTCGACGGATACGTCTGGCACGCCTATCTGCCGAACATCACCCCGGGCCAGCGCTACGGGTTTCGGGTCCACGGGCCTTTCGATCCCTCGGCCGGCCATCGCTGTGATCCCAGCAAATTGCTGCTCGACCCGTACGGTAAAGCCTTCGACGGCGATTTCACCTTTGGGCAGGCGCTGTTCTCCTACGACATGAGTGCACTGGATCCGGATGGCGATTCGGCCGACCCCGGCGTCCCGCCCATGGTTGATTCCCTGGGCTCCACCATGACCAGCGTGGTGATCAACCCGTTTTTCGACTGGGGGTACGACCGGGCACCGGTCACCCCGTATAACGAAACGGTCATCTACGAGGCTCATGTCAAGGGGATGACGCAAACTCATCCCGGCATCCCCGAGCAACTACGGGGCAGCTACGCCGGCCTGGCGCACCCGGTGATCATCGACCACCTCAAGTCGCTGAACGTCACCGCGCTCGAACTGATGCCGGTACACCAGTTCCTGCACGACTCCCGGCTACTCGACTTGGGCTTGCGAAACTACTGGGGCTACAACACGTTTGGCTTTTTCGCCCCCCACAACCAATATGCGTCGAACCGGCAACCGGGCGGCGCGGTGGCCGAGTTCAAATCGATGGTGCGCAGCCTTCACGAAGCCGACATCGAAGTGATCCTGGACGTGGTGTACAACCACACCGCCGAAGGCAACCACCTGGGTCCCACGATCAACTTCCGCGGCATCGACAACGCCGCGTACTACCGGCTCGTCGACACGGACCTGCGGCTGTACAAGGACTACACCGGCACCGGTAACAGCCTCAACGCCCGCCACCCACACGTGCTGCAACTGATCATGGACTCGCTGCGCTACTGGGTGCTGGAGATGCATGTCGACGGATTCCGTTTCGACCTGGCCGCGACCCTGGCCCGAGAGCTGCACGACGTGGACCGGTTGAGCGCATTCTTCGATCTGGTACAGCAGGATCCGGTGGTCAGCCAGGTCAAGTTGATCGCCGAGCCCTGGGACGTCGGTGAGGGCGGCTATCAGGTCGGCAATTTTCCCGGTTTGTGGACGGAGTGGAACGGGAAGTATCGGGATACTGTGCGCGACTATTGGCGGGGCGAACCCGCAACCCTGGGCGAGTTCGCCTCCCGGCTGACCGGGTCGTCGGACCTCTACGAGGCGACCGGCCGCCGCCCGAGCGCGAGCATCAACTTCGTCACCGCCCACGACGGCTTCACCCTCAACGACCTGGTGTCTTACAACGAAAAGCACAACGAGGCCAACGGCGAGGCCAACCGCGACGGAGAAAGCCACAACCGGTCGTGGAACTGCGGCGTCGAAGGACCCACCGACGAACCCGACATCACGGCGCTGCGCCGCCGCCAGATGCGCAACTTCTGGGCCACCCTGATGCTCAGCCAGGGCACACCGATGATCCTGCACGGCGACGAGATCGGGCGCACCCAGGACGGTAACAACAATGTCTACTGCCAGGACTCCGAATTGTCGTGGATGGACTGGACTTTGGTGGACAAAAACTCGGACCTGCTGACCTTCGCGCGCAAGGTGACCACGTTGCGCAAGAACCACCCGGTATTTCGCCGGCGCCGGTTCTTCGAAGGCGAACCGATCCGAAGCGGCGACGAAGTGCGCGATATCGCCTGGCTGACGCCGGACGGCCGGGAAATGACCCACGAGGACTGGGGCAAGAGCTTTCACCAGTGCGTGGCGGTGTTCCTCAACGGCGACGCGATCACCGCACCCAACGCGCGAGGTGAGCGAGTCGTCGACGATTCATTCCTGTTGTGCTTCAACGCTCACGGCGAACCGGTGGATTTCGTGATGCCCCATGGCAGCTACGCGCAGGAGTGGACCGTGGAGCTCGACACCGACGACCCGTCCGGCGACTCCAACCGGGTCGTCAACGCCGGAGAGCAGATCTCGCTGCCCGCCCGTTCACTGCTCGTGCTTCGTAAGACGTTGTGACGCATGGCTTTACCCATCCTGTCCAGCTACCGGCTGCAGCTACGCGGTGCTTCGAGCGGGTTCGCGTTCACCTTCGCAGACGCCGAAAACCTGCTGGACTACTTCGACGACCTCGGGGTGTCGCATCTGTACCTGTCCCCGATCATGACCGCGGCCGCCGGGTCGAGCCACGGCTATGACGTCACCGACCCGACCGCGGTGTCCCCCGAGCTTGGCGGCGCCGAAGGGCTGGCCAGGTTGTCCGCGGCGGCCCGGGCCCGCGGCATCGGTCTGGTCGTCGACATCGTGCCCAACCATGTGGGCATCGACAAGCCCGAGCAGAACGCCTGGTGGTGGGACGTCTTGCGGCACGGCCGTTCGTCGGCCTACGCCAGCTACTTCGACATCGACTGGGATCTCGACGAGGACGGCCGGATCGTGCTGCCGGTTCTGGGCTCCGACGGCGACGTCGCCGACCTGAAAGTCGACGGGGACCTGCTGCGCTTGGGCGATCTGACGCTGCCCGTCGCGCCCGGCACCGCGACGGGCACCGGCCCACAGGTGCATGACCGCCAGCACTACCGGCTGGTGGGCTGGCGGAACGGGGTCTGCGGCTATCGCCGGTTCTTCTCGATCACCTCGCTGGCCGGGCTGCGGCAGGAAGACCGGGCGGTGTTCGACGCCTCGCACGCCGAGGTCGCCCGGTGGTTTGCCGAGGGCCTCGTCGACGGCGTGCGCATCGACCACCCAGACGGTCTGTCGGATCCATGCGGATACCTCGCGTGGTTGCGCGAACTGCTCGGTCCGGCCGCATGGATCGTGATCGAAAAGATCCTGGCCGCCGACGAGGCGCTGGAGCCCACGCTGCCGGTGGCCGGCACCACCGGCTACGACGTATTGCGGGACATCGGTGGACTCTTCGTCGATCCCAGCGGAGCCGCCGAGCTCACCGCCCTGGTCGAATCCGCGGGAGTGAATTATCAAGCGATGCCGGAAATGTTGGCCCAGCTCAAGACCCGTTCGGCCACCGACACCCTGGCAAGCGAGTTGCGCAGGCTGCGCCGCGCCATCGTGGCCGCCGCCGGCGCCGATGATCCGTTGCTGCCCGGGGCGGTGGCCGCGCTGCTCACCCAGATCGGCGTCTACCGCTGCGACTACCCGGGCCTGGCCGCGGTAATGCCCACCGCTTTGGCCGAAACCCAGGCGGCGGCACCGGAATTGGGGCCCGCGCTGCAGATCGTCGCCGCGGCACTGGCCGGTGGCGGCGAACCGGCCACCCGGCTGCAGCAGCTCTGCGGCGCGGTGACCGCTAAGTCGGTCGAGGACTGCTACTTCTACCGCGACTCCCGGCTGGTTTCACTCAACGAGGTGGGCGGCGAACCACACCGTTTCGGAGTGGGGGCAGCGGAGTTTCATCACCGCGCCGCCACCCGGGCCCGGATGTGGCCGCACACGATGACGACGTTGACCACCCACGACACCAAACGCGGTGAGGACGTGCGCGCCCGGATCGGGGTGCTCTCGCAGGTTCCGTCGCTGTGGGCCGAGTTCGTCACTCGCTGGGAGATCCAGGCCCCCTCCCCCGACCCGGCGACGGGACAGTTCTTGTGGCAGAACATCTTCGGGGTGTGGCCCGTCAACGGCGAGGTGACCGGCGAGCTTCGCGACCGGCTGCACCACTACGCCGAGAAGGCCATTCGGGAAGCGGCCTGGCATACCTCGTGGAACGATCCGAACACCGATTTCGAGGATGCGATCCACCGCTGGCTCGATACCGTGCTCGACGGTCCGGTGGCAGAGCAGCTGACCAGGCTGGTGGCTCAGCTGCACCCGCACGCGGCAAGCGACGCGCTGGGTCAGAAACTGCTCTCGCTGACCGTTCCCGGGATACCCGACGTCTACCAGGGCACCGAGCTGTGGGACGACAGCCTGGTCGACCCGGACAACCGTCGACCCGTCGATTACGCCGCGCGCCGCGCCGAACTGAAGGCGTTGGCACACCCCAAGATTCGCGTCGTCACCACCGCACTTCGGCTACGGCGCTCCCGTCCGGACAGCTTCCTGTATGGCGGCTACGTTCCGGTGCTGGCCGATGGCGATGCCAGTGACCATGTGGTGGCGTTTCGTCGCGGCTGGGAAGGCCAGGACATCGTTGTCGCGGTGACCCGCTGGACGGTGCGGCTGGAGGAAACCGGCTGGGGTAACACCATGGTGCCGCTACCGGATGGGTCCTGGACCGATCGGCTTTCCGGCGCCATGGCAAGCGGGCCGACCTCGGCCGCCGAACTGTTCGCGGACCTGCCCGTCGTCCTGCTGGAGCGCAACCGTGACTGAATTTCGGGTCTGGGCACCCAAACCCGAGCTGGTACGCCTTGACGTCGACGGCCGGGTGCACGCGATGACTCGTTCGGACGACGGGTGGTGGCACGCGGACGTCGATGCGCCACCGCGCGCCCGCTACGGATATCTGCTCGACCAGGACCCCACCGTGCTGCCCGATCCCCGATCACCGCGGCAACCCGACGGGGTGCATGCGCGCTCGCAATTATGGGGTCCTGCCCCTGCGACCTGGACCGACGGCGATTGGCCGGGCCGTTCGATCGAAGGCGCTGTGATCTACGAACTGCACCTGGGCACCTTCACCGGCGCCGGCACCTTCGATGCCGCCATCGAAAAGCTGGACTATCTGGTCGATCTCGGCACCGATTTCGTCGAGCTGATGCCGGTCAACTCTTTTGCCGGCACCCATGGGTGGGGATACGACGGGGTGCTGTGGTACAGCGTGCACGAACCCTACGGCGGACCCGACGGGCTGATCCGGTTCGTCGACGCCTGTCACGCACGCGGTCTGGGGGTCTTGATCGACGCGGTGTTCAACCACCTCGGCCCGTCGGGGAATTACCTGCCGCGGTTCGGGCCCTACCTCTCGTCGGCGAGCAACCCCTGGGGCGAAGGCATCAACATCGCCGACGCCGACTCCGACGAGGTGCGCCGCTACATCATCGGGTGTGCGCTGCGCTGGATGCGCGACTTTCACGCCGACGGGCTGCGGCTGGACGCCGTGCACGCGCTGGTGGACACTACCGCCATCGATTTCCTCGAAGAACTCGCCGGCGAAACCGCTTGGCTGTCAGAGCAGCTGGGGCGGCCGCTGTCACTGATCGCCGAAAGCGATCGCAATGATCCGCGGCTGATCACACCGCGTGATCGCGGCGGTTACGGGCTGACCGCGCAATGGTCCGACGACATTCATCACGCCATCCACACCGCGGTGTCCGGCGAGCGCCAGGGGTACTATGTGGATTTCGGCTCGCTGGCCACACTGGCACACACCTTGCGGCACGGTTACTTTCACGCGGCCACCTATTCGTCGTTCCGGCACCGCCGCCACGGGCGGCCGCTGGATACCGCGACCATCCCGGCCACCAGGTTGCTCGCCTATACCTGCACCCATGATCAGGTCGGCAACCGCGCCCTCGGCGACCGCCCGTCGCAAAACCTGACTGGTGGCCAGCTGGCGATCAAGGCCGCGCTGGCTCTCGGATCACCCTATACGGCAATGCTTTTCATGGGCGAGGAGTGGGCGGCTTCGACGCCGTTCCAATTTTTCAGCTCGCATCCCGAACCGGAGCTGGCCCGGGCCACCGCCGAGGGACGCAAGGCCGAATTCGCCGAGCACGGCTGGGATGCCGACGACATCCCCGACCCCCAGGACCCGCAGACGTTTGCGCGCTCCAAGCTGAAGTGGGATGAGCCCCTTGCCGGCGAACATGCCCGCCTGCACCGCTTTTATCGCGATCTGATCGCGTTGCGGCGCAACGACCCCGATATGGCCGATCCCTGGCTGGAGCACCTGATCGTCGACTACGACGAAGACGGGCGGTGGATCATCGTGTGTCGCGGCCGGTTGCGCATCGCGTGCAACCTGGGCGCCGAGCCGGTGCCGGTGCCCGTCACCGGTGAGGTGGTGCTGGCGTGGGGTGAGCCGGCAGTCGATGCCGATCACACTGCGCTGGAAGGCCATTCGGTTGCCATTCTCCGCTGCGGATAAGGGCGCGAGCAGACGCAGAATCGCACTGTTGTGGCCACAACAGTGCGATTCTGCGTCTGCTGGCCCACCGTTAGCTCACACGCTGCGACGGCCGATGACGTGCATCGCCTCGGCAATCGAGTCGGCAAGGGGGTCGATCTCGCCCGCGGTCAGATCGGCGATGGTGATGCGGATTCCGGGCGGGGTCATAATCCGAAACCGCGACCCGGGCGCCGCGGCCCAGCCGGTGTTGAGCAGCCGGGTGATCGCCACCGTCTCGTCGGGCACCGGAATCCACACGTTCAGCCCGGATCGGCCATATGCAACGACACCGCGGTCGGCCAGGGCAGCGCGCAACCGTACGCGGGTATCGGCGTAGCGCCGTTCGGCCTTGCGGACCAGGCGCGTTGCGGCCTCGTCCGACCACAGCGTGACGGCCAGATCCTGCAGCAGGTGGCTCACCCAGCCGGGCCCGAGCCGCAGCCGACCCTGCACCCGCTCGACCGTCCGCTGGTCTCCGGCAAGGATGGCCAGGCGCAGGTCGGGACCATAGGCCTTCGACGCAGAACGCACGAAAGCCCAGTGGCCGGTCGAGCCCGCCAGGGTGTGCAGCGGCACGCCAGCGATGCCGGCGCAGTGGTCGTCCTCGACGATTAGCACGTCGTCGGATCGGCCCGCCAATAGTTTGCCCAGGGCGGCCGCACGATCCGCGGACAACGCCCCCCCGGTCGGATTCTGCGCACGGGTGGTGACCACCAGGGCCCGCACGCCGCGGGCCAGCGCCCGGGCAAGGTCGGCAACCAGCGGCCCGTCGTCGTCGACTCTTACCGGCTCCGCGTTAAGCCTCAGTGCCGCAAGCAGATCGAGCAGATTGGCCCAGCCCGGGTCCTCGACGGCGACCCGGTCACCGGGTCGCAGGTGTGCGGTCAGCGTCCGCTCAATCCCGTCGAGGGCGCCGCTGGTCACCGCGAGGTGATGGGCCGGGACGCCATCGGCGGTCAGCGCGGCGCGAGCATGGTGGACCAACTCGTCCGACATCGGCGGCCGTCCGTAGAGCACGGGCGGTCCGGGACGGGTCCGCAGTCGTGCAGCGGCGATCGGCAACAAAGCGGGGTCCGGGTTGCCGGTAGACAAGTCTCGGGCGCCTTCGGGGACATCGAGGCCGAATGCGGACCGCGGGGTGGTCGCAGGGCGGTTCCGCACCCGGGTACCGCGACGCCCGGCGGTCTCGACGGCACCGCGATCACGAAGGATGCGGTAGGCGGCGGCCACCGTATTGGGATTCACGCCGAGTTGGCCCGCGACGTCGCGGATCGGCGGCAGGGTGTCGCCCGGGGTGAGACTGCCTTGGGAGATGGCTTGTTCGACGCTGGTGGCTATGGATTCGGCACCCGTCCCCGTTATCCTATATTGTGCTGGCACAGTCATAATTATGTACTAGTACGGAATCGGGGGCAAACATATGTCCGTTGCATACCAACCAACGCCGCGCACCACCCCCTCTCGTTACCGCGAGCGTGCACGTTATGACAGCGAGACCGTCCACCGGATCCTGGATGAGGCGTTGTTCTGTCATCTCGGCTACGTCCGCGGCGGCAGGCCGGTGGTCTTGCCGACCATGCATGTCCGCTGCGGCGAGACGCTGTACATTCACGGCTCCACCGGCAGCGGACCAATGCTTGCCGCCAAGCCAGCCGGCCTGCCCGTCTGCGTCGCCGCCACCGTCGTCGACGGGCTGGTGCTGGCTCGCTCGGCGATGCACCATTCCCTGAACTATCGCTCGGTGGTCGTGATGGGCACCGCCCGTGTGGTGGACGACGATGCCGAGAAGTTGCCTGCCTTGCACGCGCTGCTCGATCACATTCGGCCGGGCCGCGCCGCCGACTGCCGGGCCCCCAACACCCGTGAACTGGCCGCCACCGCGGTGCTAGCACTCGAACTCGTCGAGGTTTCGGCCAAGGTGCGCCAAGACGGGCCGGTCGACGACCCGGAAGATCGTACGCTGCCACATTGGGCCGGGGTCATCCCACTGACCGTGACGGCGGGGACACCGCAACCGGCCGACGATCTCAACCCTGCTACCCCGCTGCCGGACTACCTGACCGCCGCGCGCAGACCCTGAGATGCCGGGGCGCTCACCGTTTGCGGCTACCCGAACCCGGCTCGGCGGCGCTCGCACGCCAAATGCTGTCCCACCATGTCCCGACCAGCACGACGACACCGCCCCAGGCCATGCCCAAGAGCCAGCCGGCCAGCACATCGCTGAGGTAGTGCACTCCCAGATAAATCCGTGAGAACCCGACCACGGCGGACCAGCCCATCGCCAAAGTCCACACGATGATTCGCCCGGTCCACGACATGATCGACCAGCGGGCCAGTAGCCAGCCTGAGAGCAACGTGACCGCGGCAGTGCCCGCCGCGTGCCCGGAGGGAAAGGAGTATCCGCCTTCGGCGATCGTTGCGAAAGGCAGGGCGGGCCGATCCCGGACCACCAGCGCCTTCGCAGCGAGAACCACCAGTGCAATACCACCACCACCGACCAGAGCAAGCACCACCGGCAGCCACGACCTGCACCGAAAAAGGACAGCAGCGCAGGTCAGCATGGTGAGCGCCGCCATCCCAACCGGACCGCCCGCAGCGGTCACCACCCGCAGCGTCGTGGTCAACCACGGGTCGCGGTGGGCCGCAAGCCATTCGGCAACCGGTTGGTCGATTCCCGCTATGCCGTCACCCTCGAGGACGTCGTCGAGCACTTCGGTGAAGCAGACCGCCAATGCCGTGACCACCGCGGCGCCGATGAGCAGCGCGACACCGGCGACCTCGGACACCGCCAGTCGTCGAGTCAGCACCCCTCCCCTGGCGCCGGCCCGCGCGCCTAGCCATGCCACCACGCGGCCGATCACGGCGACGTTGCACGCCCGCGCCCACAGTCCGCGAATCGGCGTCTCGTTCCGGGCGATCCACGCCGCCGCGGCCACCAGCAGCACCAGACACGCCACGGTCGCTGCGCTCACCAGACCGAAACCGGGCGTACCGGGTCCAGATGGCTGGCTCATGTTCTCACCCAACGTGCAAGGGAACCCGGCGGTCCGGGCGTCGACCAGCGGTTACAGCAAGTAGCGGTAGGCCGGCGAACCCGGCTCGAGGGCTTCGATGTGAAGGTCGGTCGCCCGCATTCGGGCCAACAGTCCGTCCAAGTCCGCGGCCGACCCAAGCTCGATACCTACCAGGGCTTCGCCGGTCTCGCGGTTGTTGCGCTTGACGTATTCGAACAACGTGATGTCGTCGGTGGGACCGAGCACCCCGTCAAGAAACCGGCGCAGCGCACCGGGCTCCTGCGGGAAGTCCACCAGGAAGTAGTGCTTGAGGCCCAGGTGAACCAACGAACGCTCGAGCACCTCGCCATACCGCGACACGTCGTTGTTGCCACCCGAGATCAGGCAGACCACGGTGGACCCGGGCTCGATGTCGGCTTCCAGCAAGCCGGCCACCGACAGGGCGCCCGCCGGTTCGGCGATGATGCCCTCGTTCTGATAGAGATCGAGCATCGCGGTACACACCGCGCCCTCGTCGACGGTGGTGATCGACACCATGTCCCCGGCGGCTGCCAGCGCCGTATACGTCAGCGTCCCGGCCCGGCTGACCGCGGCGCCGTCCACGAACTGGTCCACGTGGCCCAGCGTCACCGGCTCGCCCGCGGCCAGCGCGGCCATCATCGCGGCGGCCCCGGCCGGCTCGATACCCAACACCGCAGTGGTTGTCGTTCGCTCCGCCAGGTAAGTGGTAATACCGGCGATGCAGCCGCCGCCGCCGACCGGCACCACCACCAGGTCGGGCTCGTGGACGATCGGGCCGAGCGAGGCCAGGATTTCGACGGCGATGGTGCCCTGGCCGGCAATGGTCCGCAGGTCGTCGTAGGGATGTACCAGCGTGGCGCCGGTGCGGTGAACGTCTTCCAGCGCCGCCGCGGCGGCCAGGTCATAGGTCGCCCCGCCCACGATCAATTCGATGAACTCCCCGCCGTGGTAGCGGATTCGGTCTCGCTTCTGTTTGGGTGTTTTGGCCGGGACATAAACGCGGCCGTGCACCCCCAGTGCCCGGCAGGCGAAAGCGAAGCCCTGCGCGTGGTTACCCGCAGAGCAGCACACCACGCCGGCGGCCAGCTCCTCATCGGTCAGTTGCACCAGCAGGTTGTAGGCTCCCCGCAGCTTGTAGGAGCGCACCACCTGCAGGTCTTCGCGTTTCAAATAGACCGTCGCGCCGGTGATCGCCGACAACCGGTCACTGCGCTGCAACGGCGTCGGTGTGATGACCGGGGCAATCCGCTTCGCCGCACTGTCGATGTCGGCCGCCGACAGCAGCGGCAGGCTGCTCGGGCCCTGGCTCGGTTCAGCGGACACCGATCAATGGTGCCATGCCAGCCGCCGGGCGACTCAGCTCACCGGCGTCAGCACGAACACCGGGATCTGGCGGTCGGTCTTTTTCTGGTATTCGGCGTAGTCCGGCCAGGCCTGCACGGCCCGGCCCCACCACGTGGCCTTCTCGTCGCCGAATACCTCGCGGGCCTCGTAGTCACGTGTGACGGTGCCGTCCCGAAGCTCGACCCGCGGATTCTTCTTGACGTTGTGGTACCACACCGGGTTCTGCGGGGCCCCGCCCAGCGAGGCGACGATGGCGTACTCGCCGTTATGCTCCACGCGCATCAGCGGCGTCTTGCGGAGTTTGCCGGTTTTGGCCCCGACGGTGGTCAGCAGCACCACGGGTTTGCCCTGCATTTCGGTGCCTTCGGTCCCACCGGATTCCGTGTACTTGTCGGCCTGTTCACGCGACCAGTCGAGGGGGCTGGGCGCGTATTCACCATTCAACGGCATAAGCACACTGTAGAGAGGTATGCCCGTCTGGTCGCCGGTGACACCGCCGACATCGCGCCACCCGCCGCCAACTTCGGTGATCCGAAACCAAAGTCACCGGTATGCTGAATTTATGACCACAGCCGAGCGATTGCGCTCGTTCGCCGCCCCGAATAATGCGGACGTGCTGATCGCGGGTGTGCCCTGGCCGCGGCACAAGCTGTTCGCCGTGGTCGCCGGGGTCGTCGCCCTGGTAGTGCTCGGGGTGCTGACAACCAGCGCAGCCGCGTCGGTCCTGGGAGCCACCGCCGCCGGAATCGTGGTCGGACTGGTTTTGAAGGTGTCGATGCCGGCCCAGCGCTAACTGCGGTTCACCGCGTTCTGGCCAACTCGGCGATCGTGTTCACCCTTTTTATTGCGGTCGCAATCTCGTCAGCGAATTCACGCCGCCGTTGGGCGATGTCCTGGGCGTCGGAATAGCCGGCCTCATCCACCAGCTCACGATGGCGAGCCAGCCGAAGTGCGGTCTTGAAAAGCTCCATCGACCGCGACTCGGCGTTGGCGATTCTGCGCTGCAATTCCCACTGCTTTCCCACCTGCAGACACTCGGCAAGAAACGCCTGCTCGTCGAATACGACGTCTTCGCAGGCAGCCAGCCGATCGGCGACGATGTGGTAGGCGTCCAGGAACGGCCGCAACACCAGATGCGCCAGCAGCAGATCGGCCGACTCCAGCAGCCGCCGCACCTGCTCCGCGGTGGCCGCCTTGGTGGTGTCTTCCACCGGCCCGATCAGCCGTACTTCGTCGGCGAGGTCCTTCTCGAATTGCGCACGCGCCGAGAACAGGAACTCGAACTTCAGCAGCTCGCGAAGGCGCAGCGCCTCGTCGCGCACGGTCGCCGGCAACACCGAACCTTCAGCGGAACCTTCGGCGATCTCTGCGGCCGCCAGCAATGCCATCTCCGCGATGGCACGGTCGACAAAGATATGGATTGCGGTGTTGCGATAGAACGCGGCGACGAGGTGCTGGTCCTCACCGATGCCCCAGACCGCTTCGGTGCCGGCCTCGTAGACGCGAACCACCCCCGACGCCACCATTTGGTGCAGGGTCCAGCGGATCGTGGAGCGGTTCGTCAGGTCCGCCGCGCCGGCCACCGACCAGTGGCGCGCCGAGATGTAGCTGGCCAGCGGTTGCACCGTGGCCAGCACCTCGCTGATGGATAGCGAGCGGTCGGCGCCCAGCAGCGCCAGACTGACCACCGCCGTGGGGGTCACCGGCGTGGCACGATTGATGCGGTGCTCCACGTCGAGGGCGATGCGTTCGATCTCGGTCCCGGTCCCCGATTCGTCGGCCCGCAACTCCTCGAGGCGTTTGCGCAACGGCAGCGGCTCGCCGAAGTCCAGGTAGGCGCGGCCGAGCCGTTCACCCTGCTGGCGCGCGAGCCGGATCAGGAAGCGCAAGTCTTCCGGTGGTTTCACCGCACCGTAGGCCTCGGTGGTCATGGCCTCAACCTCGTGCAGCTGGTCGTACACGATGGATGTCGGCACCAAATACACTTCCGGACCGTCGATTTCGTCGACGGCGTCGGCGATGTAGCGCAAGATCCCGAACACCGGAGGGCGTAGTTTGCCAGTCCGGGTCCGGCCGCCCTCGATCGACCAGGTGAGGTTGGCATGGTTTTGCACCAGCTGTGCGGCGTAGGCGCGCAGCACGAACCGATAAACGGGAATGTCTTTGGTCTGGCGCCGGATGAAGATGGCCCCGGTGCGTTTGGCCCACGCACCCATCGGGAAGAAGTTCAGGTTTGCGCCGCCGAAGGTCAGCGCCGCTGACAGCCGATTGGCCAGGATCACCTCGGGCAGCAGTAAGCCGTCCAAGTACGAGCGATGCGAGAAGGCGAACGCCAGGGTCGCCCTGCGATCCAGCTTGCGCAGTGAGGCGATCTGGTCCTCGTCGACGAGCACGTCGTAGGCCCGCATAAGCCAGCGACTGAAACCCCGCCACGCCTCCACGGCCCGCTCGTCGAGCGAGGCCGCCATCTCCCGCAGGTAGCCCGCGGCTTCGGCGCGCACGCTGTCCGGATCACGCCCGAGTTCGTTGGCCAGCCTGGCCAGCCGGTCGTCGTACCACGGCGTACCCAGCAACTGGACGACCTCCGCCGGGTCGGTCGACAGCGGTGTGATCGATTCGTCGATAATTCCGGTGCGCTGCAGCAGCTTTCGCACCGCAACCCGACCCGCTTCGCGCGCCGTCACCGCCGCACCCCCAGCGATGCCGGTCGTGCGGACTCCGAGCCGGCCGGTTCGTGGACGTCCGGCCCCGGCTCGGCCGCGTAGAGTTCCTCGATCTCGGCGGCGTACTTGGCAAGGATCGGGCGCCGCTTGAGCTTCATGGTCAGCGTGATCTCGTCACCGCCGGGCTCCCACACGGTGGGCAGTACCCGGAAGCGCTTGATCTGCTCTACCCGGGAGAGTTTGGCGTTGCCCTCGGCCACGCCGGCCGCGATCCGGGCGATCACCTCGGGGTCGGCGGCCAGGGTAGCGGGCGAGGCGTCGGCCAGCCCGTGCTGGGCGGCGTACGGACCGACCGAGTCGGCATCGAAAACCAGCAGCGCGGTGTTGTAAGGGCGCCCGTCACCGATCGCCATCATCACGCCGATCATCGGGCAGGCTGCCAGGATGGTGTTCTCAATGTTGGCCGGCGACATGTTCTTTCCGGCCGCATTGATGATCAACTCCTTCTTGCGGTCGACCACCCGCAGGTAGCCGTGCTCGTCGACGTCGAAAATGTCGCCGGTGTGCAGCCAACCGTCGGCATCAATGGCCGCCGCGGTCTTCTCCGGCTCCTTGCGGTAACCCTTCATCACCAGCGGGCCGCGGACCAGATATTCGCCGTCGTCGGCGATCCTGCCCTCCAGCCCGGGCAGCAGCTTGCCGACGCTGCCCAGCCGTGCGTCGCGGGGGTGACACGCGGTGGCCGCGCAGCTCAGCTCGGACATCCCCCAAATCTCGGCGATCGGTATGCCGATGCCGGCGAAGAAACCCAGGGTCTCCTTCGGGATCGGCGCGGCGCCCGAGATCGCCCACCGAAGCTCCCCGAAGCCAAGCCGCTCGCGAAGCTTCGACAAGACCAGCTCGTCGGCCATTGCCCATTCGGTCGCGACCTCATCGGGGATCGGCATGCCGGCGAGCACCGCTTCGGCGCGTCTGGCGGCCACCGACATCGCCCACTGCAGTGCCTGTCGCTTCATCTCGTCGGTCTCGTGGCTGACCGTGAATTCGATTCCGGCTTTGAGCTTTTCCCATACCCGGGGTACCGCACCCCACACGGTGGGCCGCACGTCGGGCAACGCCGCCGCGATGGCGCGACCGTCGGAAACCACCGTGACCTGGGTGCCGAACATCTCCTGGAGATACAGCGCGGTCATCCGGTCGGCGATATGCGCCGACGGCAGAAACGACGTGACCCGGTCACCGAACTCGATGCCGAGCACCTCATCGATGGCGTAGCCCTCGAACAGCAGATTGGTGTGCGTCATCTCTACACCCTTGGGGTTTCCGGTGGTTCCGGATGTGTAGATGAGGGTGACGACGTCGTCGGGCCGGACCGCGCGCCAGGCCGCCTCGAAGTCGAAGTCGCCGAGCGCGGCCGCGTACAGGTCATCCACCGAGAGCGTGTCTTCCGGTGAACCATCGATACAGACGATGTGCTCGATCGGCGCGCCGCTGGCCCGGATGCGGTCGACGTATCGCTCCTCGCAGAGCACCACCTTGGTGCCGGCGTTGTCGAACACGTAGGTCAGCTGCTCGGCGGGCAGCGTGTTGTAGACCGAAAACGACGTGGCGCCAACGTGTTGGGCGCCCACTTCCAGCGGATAGAACTCGATGCGGTTGGCCATCATCAGCGAAACCGTGTCGCCGCGCCCGACCCCCAGACCCGCAAGGCCGGCGGCAACGCGGCGCACCTGGTCCGCGTACTCGCGCCAGGTCAGCGTCTGAGCGCCACCGGGGGTCCGCAGTGCCACCGCATCCGGGTCGACGGCCGCGGTTTGCTGAAAAGCCTGGCACATGGTGGCCGGGCGCTCGGTCGTGGTCATCCGTCCCTCTCCTTCGCGGCTTCATCGTGTGCGAATCAGCGCTGCCCGCTCACATCGGTGAGCGTACGTCGGTGATCGCCGGGCATGGAAGCCCGCGCCTGGCGCCCGCACCCCAGGTTGAGCTGTGGGCGGGACGGATTCTGTTGGCCATCAAGGTATCTGGGAGATAGAAGCCGGGTGTGACTGACCATCCCCGGATCGAGCGCCCCAGTCGCCGCGGCCGGAGTGGCTGGTCGAGGTCTGTCCCGGCCGCACATATCGGCAATCCGACGCGCGATCGCTGGGTACGATTTTGCGGTGTCCGACCCAGGGGCAGAGCACTCGGAGCGGCCGGCGATCTGCCTCAACATGATCGTGCGAAACGAGGCACACATCGTCGCCGAGGCGCTCGACTCCGTGGCGCCCTACATCGGCTCATGGGTGATCGTGGACACCGGCTCCGACGACGAGACTCAGGACCTCATTCGCGACCACATGGCCCGGCTCGGCATTCCCGGTGAGCTGTACGAACGCCCGTGGCGCAACTTCGGCGACAACCGCACCGAGGCGCTGGCTCTGGCCCAGGGCCATGGCGACTACGTCTGGGTGGTCGACGCCGACGACTTGCTGGTGGGCACACCCGATTTCGCGGGCCTGGGCGCCGACGTCTACTGGGTGCGCTACCTGTGCAATGCCCACGGCTACTATCGCTCGCAGTTGTTCCGCGACGGGGTGCGGGTGCGGTGGGTGGGCGTCACTCACGAGGCCCCGATGTGGGACTTCGACCACTGCGTGGAGGCGCGCCTGGAGGGCCAATACCACGTCGAAGATCGTCAACGCGGTGCCCGCAACTTGTCTGGGCAGAAGTATGGACGCGACCGTGATCTGTTGCTGGCCGAAGTTGAACGCAACCCCGCGGACGCGCGGTCGGTCTTCTATTTGGCCCAGAGCTACTACGACCTTGGCGATTTCGCCAACGCGCGCACGTGGTATGCGCGCCGAGCCGAGATGGGCGGCTGGGAGGAGGAGCCCTACTACGCGTTGTGGCGGGTCGCGGTGTCGATGGGCGAGCTCAACGAACCGTGGCCTGACGTGCGCGACGCCTACCTGCGGGCGTGGGAGTTTCGGCCGACCCGAGCCGAGCCGTTGTTTGCGATCGCCGCCCGCTACCGCACCGATGGGTGCTACCAGCTCGGCTACGAGTTCGCCAAGCGTGCCGCCGAGATCCCGTTTCCCGACCAGGACATGTTGTTTGTCCGCGCCGACATCTACAACTGGCGGATAGCCGACGAACAAGCGGTGTGCGCGTCCTGGATCGGCAAGCACGCCGAGGCGTTCACGCTGTGGCGGCGTGTGCTGGCCCGATCCGACATCCCGGAGAACGAACGCCAACGGATCGCGCAAAATCGCGACATCTGCGCGCCGACGATGATCGAGGCAGCGTCCGCCTACCCCGATCCCCCGCTACTGGCGTCCCTGCCGCGCCCGGGCCAACCCCACGCCGGGGCGGTCGTCAGCCTGATCGCCGGGCCGGATCTGGCTGCCACCGAGCGCACGCTGAACTCATTTCTGCGCTGCTGCACCGACGTCTCGCGGGTCGGACGCTTCCTGGTCATCGATGCCGGCCTGTCCGGCCCGGATCGCCAAACACTATGCCAGCGTTACGAATTCCTCGAAGTCGTTCGCAACGGCGCTCAGCTCGGGCAAATCCGCGCTCAGATCGACGCACGGTTGTGGCTACACCTGGGCCAGGGCTGGCGATTCTTCGCACCCGAAAACCTGATCACCCGCCTCACGGCGGTGCTCGAAGCCGAACCGCTGGTGTATCAGGTGGGCATCAACCTCGCCGATGCGGTCAAGCTGACCAGCGCCAGCGCACCAGAGCAGGCGGTGCGCCGAACACCCGAGGCCGGGCGATACCTGCTCACCAAGGAGACCGCGCACGGCCCGGCGATGTTCGACACCGCACGACTGGACCGGGCTGGTGTTATCGACTCGATCGCCGAACTCGGGCAGCGGGCAAGGGCGGCAGGGATGCGCACCGCCAGCCTCGACGAGGTGCTCTGCATCGCCGGCGACGGTAGCGAAGCCACGCTGTACACACCGGCGTTCTACGACGGGCAGGCCGCGGGATCGTCCGCCTCCGCCATGGTGATGGTGCCAATGTTGGCCGCGCTGACCCGGCCCAGCTCGGTCCTCGACGTTGGCTGTGGGGTAGGCGGTTGGGTCGCGACCTGGCTGGACAACGGCGTCGACGCCATCGGAGTGGACGGCGATTATGTCCCGCGCGCTCAGCTGTGCATTCCCGCGGACCGCTTCATCGACCATGACCTGACCACCCCGCTGGACCTGGGTCGTCGATTCGACCTGGTCACCTGCCTGGAAGTGGCCGAGCACCTGCGGCCGGAGGCCGCCGAGACGCTCGTCGACAGCCTGTGTCGACACGGCGACGTGATCGTCTTCTCAGCAGCAGTCCCCGGCCAGGGTGGGACCGGACACATCAACGAGAGGTGGCCGAGCTTCTGGGCGGCGCTGTTCGCCACCCACGGCTATCGGCCCTACGATCTGCTCCGCGGCCGGTTGTGGTGGGACACCCGGTGCGAGTGGTGGTATCGGCAGAACGTGCTCGTCTACGCCACCGACGAGGTCGCCCAGGAGCACGGATGGCCCGCCATGACCGGGCCGTTGGACATGGTCCATCCGGAACTTTTCGCGCTGCGATCCGGCTGCTAACTAAGCCCTAACCGCCCAGGCACCCCGGACCGAGCAGCTCCTTGAGGTCCCCCATCAATGCCGGCGAGGGCGTCACCCGCAGCGACTGATCGAGCTCCAGCGTGGTGATCCGGTCCCCGCTGATGAGCCGCAAGTGCACCTGCGAGGTGCCGGGATGACGCGCCAGCACCTGCTTGAGCGCACTCACCTTGTCGAAGGTGCACTGCCGGGTAGGCAGGCTGACGGCCAGCGGCCGCTGCGCCTGCGCGTTGGAAAAGTCGGGCACCACAAGCTCATTGGCGATCAACGAAACCCGGTCGTCACGGATCGCGACCTTGGCGTTGACCAGCACCACGGCGTCGTCGGCGATGTCGGCGCCGTAGCTGGAATAGGTGTGCGGGAAGAACATCACCTCGATTCCACCGGTGAGGTCTTCCAATTGCGCTGAGGCCCAAGGCATTCCGTTCTTATTGACCCGTCGGTTGACCGACGCCAGAATGCCGCCCACCCGCACCTGGGCGTCGTTGGGCACATCACCGTCCAGGATCGCCGGAATGGCGGTATCGACCTGACCGGCCAGCAGGTGTGCCACCCCGTTGAGCGGATGCCCGGACACGTACAGGCCCAGCATCTCCCGTTCCAGGGCCAGCTTGTGCTTGTCCTCCCACTCGTCGTCGGGGACCTTGATGGTGAACACGGGGTCCGCGCTGCCGGTCCCGTCGTCGTTGCCGCCGAACAGGTCGAACTGCCCCATCGCCTCGGCCTTCTTGGTGCCCAGCACCGAGTCCACCGCATCGGTGTGGACCAGGAAAAGACCCTTGCGAGCATGGCCCAACGAGTCGAACGCCCCCGCTTTGATCAACGACTCGGTGACCTTCTTGTTGCACGCCGAGATGTCGATCTTGTTCAGATAGTCCGAGAAGTCGGTGAATTTGCCTTTGTCGTTACGGGTTTGGATCAGCGAACCTACGACGTTGGCGCCGACGTTGCGTACCGCGCCCAGGCCGTAGCGGATGTCCTCGCCCACCGACGCGAAGTTCAGCCCCGACTCGTTGACGTCCGGCGGCAAGACGGTGATGCCCAGCTTGCGGCAGTCGGCCAGATAGACGGCGGCCTTGTCTTTGTCGTCGCCCACCGAGGTCAGCAGGCCGGCCATGTATTCGGCCGGGTAGTTGGCCTTGAGGTAGGCCGTCCAGTAGGAGACCAGCCCGTAGCCCGCGGCGTGCGATTTGTTGAACGCGTAGTCGGCGAACGGCAGGATGGTGTCCCACAGCGCCTTGATGGCGCCGGAGGAGAATCCGTTGGCCTGCATGCCCTGTGAGAAGCCTTCATACTCCTTGTCGAGCACTTCGCGCTTCTTCTTGCCCATCGCCTTGCGCAGAATATCGGCTCGGGCCAGCGAATAACCGGCCACTTTCTGCGCGATGCGCATGATCTGCTCTTGGTAGACGATCAGGCCGTAGGTCTCGGCCAGGACCTCCTCGAGGGGTTCCGCAAGCTCCGGGTGGATCGGCTTGATCGCCTGCCGGCCGTTCTTGCGGTCGGCGTAGTCGTTGTGCGCGTTCTGCCCCATCGGGCCGGGCCGATACAAGGCGAGCACCGCGACGATGTCTTCGAAACCCGTGGGCTGCATGCGGCGCAGCAGGTCGCGCATCGGCCCGCCGTCGAGCTGGAACACACCCAGGGTGTCGCCGCGGCCCAGTAGCTCATAGGTGGGTTTGTCGTCCAACGACACCGATTCCAGGTCGAGATCAATTCCCTTGTTGGCCTTGATGTTGTCGATCGCGTCGCCGATGATCGTCAGGTTGCGCAGACCCAGGAAGTCCATCTTCAACAGGCCGATCGCCTCACACGACGGGTAGTCCCAGCCGGTGATGATGGCCCCGTCCTGCGGCCGCTTCCACAGCGGGATGGCCTCGGTCAGCGGCTCGCTGCTCATGATGACCGCACAAGCGTGCACGCCGGCGTTGCGGATCAGGCCTTCCAGGCCGAGCGCGGTCTGGTAGATGGTGCGGACGTCCGGGTCGGTTTCGATCAGGCCGCGGACCTCGGCGGCTTCCTTGTATCGCTCGTGGGCCGGATCGGTGATGCCCGACAGCGGAATGTCCTTGGCCATGATGGCCGGCGGCAGCGCCTTGGTGATCCGGTCGGCAATCGCGAAGCCGGGTTGGCCGTAGTGGATTCTGGCCGAGTCCTTCAGTGCCGCTTTGGTTTTGATGGTGCCGAAGGTGATCACTTGGGCTACCCGGTCGTGGCCCCACTTGTCGGCGGTGTAGCGCACCATCTCACCACGTCGGCGGTCGTCGAAGTCGATATCGATATCGGGCATCGACGTGCGCTCGGGGTTGAGGAACCGCTCGAACAGCAGACCGTGCGGTATCGGGTCGATGTCGGTGATACCCAGGGCGTAGGCGACCAGGGAGCCGGCGGCGGAGCCGCGGCCGGGTCCGACGCGGATGCCCACCGACTTCGCGTAGCCGATCAAGTCGGCGACGATCAAGAAGTAGGACGGAAAACCCTTGGCGCAAATCACATCGATCTCGTAGTCCGCGCGGGTGACGTAGCCCTCGGGCGGTCCGTCGGGGAACCGTCGGCGCAGCCCGGCGGCCACCTCGTGGCGCAGCCAGGACGCGGGGTCGTGGCCGTCGGGAACCGGGAAGACCGGCATCCGGTCACGCGGAGTCCACACGTCGGCGTAGGACTGCACGCGTTCGGCGATCAGCAGCGTGGAGTCGCAGGCGCCGGGGACCTCGTCGTCCCAGATCTGTCGCATTTCGGCGGCGGACTTGAGGTAGTAGCCGTCGCCGTCGAACTTGAAACGATTGGGGTCCGACAGGGTCTTGCCGGTTTGGACGCACAGCAGCGCTTCGTGGTTGTGGGCCGCGTCGCGGGTCACGTAGTGGCAGTCGTTGGTGGCCAGCGGTGGAATGTTGAGGGTGCGGCCGATGTGGAGCAGTCCCTCGCGGACCCGCCGTTCGATGGTCAGCCCGTGATCCATCAGCTCGAGGAAGTAGTTGTCCGGCCCGACGATCTCGCGCCATCTGGCCGCCGCCTCCAGCGCCTGACGCTCCTGGCCGAGGCGAAGGCGGGTCTGCACCTCACCCGAGGGACAGCCGGTGGTGATGATGATTCCTTCGGCGTGTTCGGCGATGAGCTCGGCATCCATGCGCGACCACTTGCTCAGCTGGCCCTCGAAGGATGCCAGCGATGACAGCTTGAACAGGTTGCGCAGGCCGGTGGCGTTCTCGGCCATCATCGTCAAGTGGGTGTAGGAGCCGCTTCCCGAGATGTCGTCGGCCTTCTGGCTCGGGTCGCCCCAGAAGATGCGCCTGGTATCAAAACGAGAAGCGGGCGCGATATACGCCTCGACGCCGATGATCGGTTTGATCCCGGCCTGTGTTGCCGAGTTGTAGAACTCGCTGGCGCCGAACATGTTTCCGTGGTCGGTCATCCCGATCGCCGGCATCTGCAGCCGCTCGACCTCGGCCAGCATGGGAGTGATCTTCGCGGCACCGTCCAGCATCGAGTACTCGGTGTGGTTATGCAGGTGCACGAAGGACCGCGAAGATGAACCGCTCATAGGGACGCCAGTCTATGACTGAGCACCGACGGCTTTCGGGCGTGTCGCAGAGTGTGTCTTGTGGTCGCTAGGCATACAGCTCGACGAACTGCTGCAGCGACTTTTCCACGTCGCCCTTGACGGCTCGGGCCGCCGCCGAACCCACCGGCCCGAACAACGCACGACCGCCCAGCTCGAGGCGCAAGCTGAGGCTGGACCCGTCCTTGGTCGGCGTGACCGTGAGGGTAACGCCGTATTTGGCGCCGCCCTTCCCGGAGCCGGACAGCGCGAGTTCGTGCGGCGGGTCCCATTTGGTCACCGTCCACGTGACCCGGTTGCGCATGCCCTTGGCCCGGGCCACCCCCACGATTTCGACGCCCTCGCTCAGTTCGTCCGGCAGCTCGCTGCGCCATCCCTCGTGGATCACCAGCCAATCGCCCAACTCCGACAGATTGGAGACGTGTTCCCAGGTGTCGTGGGGGGTGATCGGAACGTCGGCGGTCATCTCAACAGAAGCCATCGGATGAGCCTAACCGTGGCCACGATGCGGGCCGGGCCGCCGCCCGCGGGGTGGCGCACCTGGGCGGACACGTGGACCCGTCAAGCTGTCGGATCATGCCTTCCGGTCAAGGCGTGGTCACATCCGCCACAGAAGTCTCCGCCCGCAATGGATCCCCTTCTTGCCGTGTGGTGTCGAGTGTGCGTCTGTGGCGTCGAGTGTGCGTCGAGGGCGTAAGAATTGCCCGATCACCGCCCTGTAGGCAATGTCGAAGCCACAGACGCACACTCGACGCCACAGAAGCACACTCGACGCTGCCAGCACACGCTCGGCGCCGCCGACGCACACCCGAGAACCCCCCACGGCACACTCGACGCCGCCAGGCGCCGCCCCAACCCCCACCGGCACGCGATTTCCTTCTCCCCACATCGGGCGCAGCCCCATGACCGCTGTGAGCGACAACCCGGCAGCGCGCGCAACATCCACGGCTGCCAGTTGTCGCGCGGAGGTGGGCAAATCGCATGCCTACCCGTTCAGCGACAGATGCGACCGGTGAGACCGAGCCGGCCTAGCTACCGGGCCCCCCGCGCAGCCGGTTGCCGATCCTGATCGCGGGCAGCAACAGGGTACGCGGTGCGAATCTGCCGCCGGTGCTGACCAACTTGGGCACCGCGCCCGGCACCACGGTGCGCTTACCGGCCAGCATCCCGGCGATCGCGGCTTCGGCCACGTCACGCGGCGACACTTGCGCGATGGGAATGCTGAACCGCTCGGCGCTGGCGATCTCGGCCCACTCGGTAGGCACCGGCCCCGGACACAACGCCGTCACCGACACACCGGTGCCGTGCAGTTCCTCGTGGACTGCTTCGGAAAAGGTCAGCACAAAGGCCTTGGATGCCGAGTACACCGCCATGAACGGAATCGGCTGGAACCCGGCGATCGATGCGATGTTGAGCACCGCTCCGGCGCCGCGGTCCACCATGCCGGGCAGTGCTGCGCGGGTGAGTTCCATGAGGGCCAGCGCGTTGAGTGTGACCTGCTCGCTTTCGCGTTCCGGGGACAGCTCGTAGAAGCGGCCGCTGGTGCCGAAGCCCGCGCTGTTGCACAGACCGGCGATCTCGTCGGCGCCCAGGCGATCGGCCAGCTCCGCTCTGGCTTGCGCATCGGCCAGATCGAGCGGCAAAACCTCGACCTCGACCGAGAACTCCCCGCGCAATTGATCGGCGAGTTCCTCGAGGCGCTCGCGGCGCCGCGCGACCAGCATCAGCGGAAAGCCGCGGCGGGCCAGACCGCGAGCCAGTTCGACTCCGATGCCGGAAGAAGCGCCGGTGATGACGACGGTGGCCTGCTTGTTCGGTTTGGGAAGACTCATGTTGTCACCAATGTATCCCTCGGGTCGCCTGGACGAACGTTTCGCTTCTCTTATCGAGTTCTGATGTGTCCGTTGGAGTTTCGCCGCCCTTGGCCGCTGCGGAATCCCGGAACATGCTGAACGCCCGGTTGCGTACCCGGTCCATGACAGCCGGGTTGACGGCGTCGGCCACAGCCGCGAACTGGCCGAATGGCGAGCTTGCCCGTCGCGGCCGGTGCACGATCGCGTCGGTGATCACACCGGCCGCCTGATCCGGGGTCAACGTGGGGAATTTGTCGTAGATCGTGGTCGGGCTGATCATCGGCGTTCGCACCAGTGCCATATGCACGGTGGTGAACCGCACGTTGTCGCTGACCGTCTCGGCTTGCAGCGCATCGCACAGGCTGTCCAAAGCGGCCTTGCTGGCGATGTAGGCGCCGAAGCGCGGTGCCCGAGTCTGCACCCCGACCGACGACACGTTGATGATCTGCCCGAACTTGCGCTCCCGCATGCCGGGAATGAACTTGAGGATGAGCTGGACCGCACCCAGATAGTTCAGCTGCATGGTCCGCTGGTAGTCGTGAATCCGGTCATAGGACAGCTCCAGCGAGCGCCGAATCGACCTCCCCGCGTTGTTGATCAGGATGTCGACCCGTCCCAGATCGGCGAGCACCTGGTCGGCCATCGTGGCGATGGCGTCCATGTCGGACAGATCGCACGGGTACACGTGCGCCGCCCCGCCATTGCCACGGATATCTTCGGCGACCTTTTCCAGGTTCTCCCGCGTGCGCGCCACCAGTACCACCGCGCCCCCGGCTTCGGCGATCTTCTTCGCGGCCGCCTCGCCGATGCCCGACGACCCGCCGGTGATGAGGACGATCTTGCCCTCAACCGCGTCGCGCAGTGTCCGGCCCTGCACGGCGTCGAGCAGATTCCTCAGATAGAAGGGCCGATATCGCCCGGCGGAGTTCGGCGTGTTGACGATGTTGGACACCGTCGCGAACGGCTTCTCAACGAGGTTCGCTAAGTCACCAAGATTCATCGGTCGTCTCTCCTGATGGCGGTGTGGTGGATGTGGCACTGGTCATGAAGCAAACCTAGGGCATCGGTCAATGACCGGGACCAACCCGTCGGCATGCGAGTCCGCCAGGCGCCTGGCCGAACCGCGGGACGCGTCGGCGTTCGACAGCAATCGACTTGTTACAGCTGATAATCCGGGCGTGATCGGTCCCTAACGGCCAGGCAACGCCGACGTGTTCCCCTGACGGGATGGGACTACTGTCACGTTTCCGCAAACGCGCGCCGATCACCATCTACGACCAGATCGGCGGATACCAGGCGATCGAGGTCGTCGTCGAGGATTTCTACGCCCGGGTGCTCGCCGACGTCCAACTCGCCGGCTTCTTCACCGGAACGAATATGAGCCGTCTCAAGGGCAAACAGACGGAATTCTTTGCCGCGGCTCTGGGCGGGCCGGAGCCCTATACCGGTGCGCCGATGAAGCAGGTGCATCAGGGCCGTGGCATCAGCATGCACCACTTCACGCTGGTGGCCGGGCATTTGGGCGACGCGTTGGCCGCGGCCGGCGTCCCCGGTGAGACGATCACCGAAATCCTGAAAACGATCTCGCCGCTGGCCGCCGACGTCGCGACGGGCGACAGCACCACCGTCAGCGTCTGAGCCGGCCCGAAACGTGGCAACCCAGCGATGAAAGGTCAGCGCCGAGCCACCGCCGCGAGTCGCCGCTGCAGGTATGCGACGACGCCGGCGTCGGTGCTCAGGTCGATGGCCGCGCGGTAGGCCGTGGCCGCCGCTGCGCGACGACCGGTTGTGACCAGCAGATGGGCGCGCGCCGCCCAGGCCGGCTGAAACCGCTCGACCGCCGGGTCGGCAATCGCATCGAGCGCGCTGAGCCCTGCGTCCGGGCCGTCGAGCTCAGCGTCCACCACCGCCAGCGCCACCGAGGCCCCCAACGACGGTGCGATCCGCAGCAGCGCGCGATGCAGCGTGCGCAGCGACTCCCAATCGACCTGACCGCCGTGTGCGCGGGCACAGTGAGCCGACTGGATTGCCGCCTCGTACTGGTAGCGCCCGGGACGGCCGATGCGGTGAGCTCGATGCAGCAACGCCTCGCCGCGTGCGATCATCGCCTGATCCCACAGCCGGTTGTCTTGTTCGTCGAGCGGCACGAATTCGCCCCGGCTCGTGCGCCGCGCGGCGCGACGCGACTCCGACAGGCACAGCAGCGCGGCCAGGCCCAGCACCTCGGGCTCGTCGGGCAATAGGTCGGCCAGCAGCAATGCCAGATGCAGCCCCTCGGCGGACAGGCAGTTAATCGGTTCACCGAATGGTTGCACCTGCCAGTCGATGGCAACCGCGCCGTATACCGCCTCCAGAACCGCGGGCAGCCGCTCGTCGAGGCCGGCGCGGGCCGGTACCACGAAGGGAATGCGCGCGTCGCGAATCCGGCGCTTGGCGCGAACCAGTCGCTGCGCCATGGTTGCGGCCGGAAGCGAGAACGCCCGGGCGATTGCGGCCGCGTCGATGCCGAGGACGGTCTGCAGCATCAGTGGTGTGCGGCAGTTGGCTGCGATCGCCGGATGCGCGCACACCAACATCAGCTCCAGGCGGCGATCCGGGATCGCCTCCGGGTCATCGAAGGGTCCGCCTGCGGCACAACCCGTTTCGTCGAGCGTACCGGTCAAGCGGTAACCGTGCGATTTCCACCGGTCGCGCAGCCGGTTGCGGGCCACGGTGAGCACCCAACCGTCCGGGTTGGCCGGTATGCCCTCGGCCGGCCATCGGATGAGCGCGCGCTCCAAGGCGTCGGCCAGGGCGTCCTCGGCCCCGGCGATATCGCCGGTTGGCGCGGCCAGCAGCGCCAACAACCGGCCGTAGGACTCGCGAACCAGCCCGGTGAGCCGAGCCTGCACCTCACTCAGGCTGGTACCAGCCCTTACCGCGAGCGTAAGTGACTGCGACAGACCGGATTTCGACCGATCCCCACTCGGCTGCGGGGCATCGCCGCGCCCACACCAAGGCCGCATCGAGGTCGGGCACCTTGATGACGAACACCCCACCGAGCCGTTCTTTGGTGTCGGCGAACGGCCCGTCCTGAATCTGCGGGACACCGTTGCGCGCGGTGAAGGTGGTGGACGCGTCGGCGGGCTGCAGCACCTGGGTTGCGATCAGCACGCCCGCGGCGTCGAGGTCGTCGGCATACTTCGCGAACGCCGCCCGCGCGGGGGCCATGTCTTGCTCACTCAGCCCGATCTCGCCGCCCTCCTGATAGTGCATGAGTAGGCAGTACTGCATGACGGTGTTCCTTTCCGACTCGATGGTGCCACCGGTATGACGATCGACGCGCCATCAAATCGACACCCGCACTAAGCCCGCGGTCACCCCTCGGCGCGTAACACATCCAACGCGTGCTGAAGATCCGGCGGGTAGGGGCTGACGATTTCGATCCGGCGGCCATCGGCCGGATGAGCGAAGGCCAGCGACCGGGCGTGCAGCCATTGCCGTTCCAGGCCAAGTCTTTTCGCCAGCTTGGGGTCGGCTCCGTACACCAGGTCGCCGCAGCACGGATGGCGCAGCGCGGCGAAATGCACCCGTATCTGGTGAGTGCGTCCGGTCTCCAGCTCGACGTCGAGCAGGCTGGCGGCGACAAAAGCCTCGATGGTGTCGTAGTGGGTCACGCTGTGGCGGCCGTTCGTGGTGACCGCGAACTTCCATTCGGGGCCGGGGTGGCGGCCGATCGGCGCGTCGATTGTCCCGCTGGACGGATCGGGGTGTCCCTGCACCAGAGCGTGATACCGCTTCTCGACGGTGCGGTGCTTGAATGCCCGCTTCAGCACGGTGTACGCCCGTTCCGACAGCGCCACCACCATCACACCGGAGGTGCCGACGTCGAGGCGATGCACAATGCCCTGCCGCTCGTGCACACCGGATGTGGTGATGCGGTAGCCCGCCGCGGCAAGTCCGCCGAGCACCGTGGGACCGGTCCAGCCCACCGATGCGTGTGCGGCGACAGCCGCCGGTTTGTCGACGGCGACGATGTCGTCGTCGGAATACAGAATCGTCATGCCTTCGATGTCGACGGGTGTGTTTTCCAGCGGTGACGGCGCCTCGGGCAGCCGAACCTGCAGCCATGCTCCCGGCGCCAGCCGGTCGGACTTGCCGGCCGGTACGCCGTCCAGGTGCACGCCGCCGCCCTCGGCGATGGCCGCCACGGCGCTGCGGGAAAGTCCGAGCAGACGGGCCAGCCCGGCATCGACGCGCAGGCCCGCCAATCCCTCCGGGACGGGCATCGAGCGGTCCGCCATCAGTGCTGATCGGCCTTGCGCCGGCCGGTTTCCCCGTCGGCCTTGCCCCGACTGGGTGTGGCACGGTCGGGTCGGCGCCGGCCTACCGAGTCGAAATCGAAGCCCAGGATCGACAGGACCACCAGCAGGATCGCGCCACCGACCACCGACGGGTCGGCGACATTGAACACCGGCCACCAGCCGACCGACAAGAAGTCGACGACATGTCCCCGAAGCGGCCCGGGTGCCCGGAAGAAGCGATCTACCAGATTTCCCATCGCGCCGCCCAGAATCATTCCCAGCCCCAGCGCCCACCAGGGTGACACCAGCCGCCGTCCCATCCAGAAGATGCCCACGACGACGCCCGTCGCGATCAGCGTCAGTACCCAGGTGTAGCCGGTCGCCATGGAGAACGCGGCACCGGAATTGCGCACCAACGTCCACGTCACGGTGTCGCCGATAATCGAAACCGGCTGGCCGGGAGGCAACAGCTTGACGGCCAGCACCTTGGTGACGATGTCCAGGGCCAGCACGATCGCCGCGACCGATAGCAGCAGGCGCAGCCGCCTCGGAGCCGGCTGCGCGGAAACCTCGGGCTCCCCGGTATCTCCCGCCGTAGTAGGCGGATCGGCGTCAGGCACGAACACCATCATCCCCTAGTCCAGTGACTGCGCCCACATGCGGATGGCGGTGCCCGGCATCCGGGATGATCTCAGCATGAGCCGCCTCAGCGTGATCACTACCGGAGGGACCATCGCCACCAGCACCGGCGCCGACGGAGTGCGCCGTCCGTCGCGCGGCGGGGCAGAACTGACCGCGGCCGCCGGCGCAGACCTCGACATCGATGTCGTGGACCTGATGGCACTCGACAGTTCGCTGTTGACGCCGGCCGATTGGGATCGCATCCGCGCCGCGGTCCAAGCGGCCGTTGATGGCGGTGCGGCCGGTGTCGTCATCACGCACGGCACCGACACCCTGGAAGAAACCGCGCTCTGGCTGGACCTCACCTACTCCGGCGACATCCCGGTGGTCATCACCGGGGCCATGCGCAGCCCCGACGCCGCCGACGCGGACGGTCCGGTCAATCTGCGCGACGCGCTGACGCTGGCGGCCGACGCGACAGCCCGCGACCAGGGCGTGCTGGTGTGTTTCGCGGGCCGGGTGCTGCAACCGCTGGGCCTGCGCAAGGTGGCCGCCGACGACCTGAGCGGGTTCGCCGGCGAACTGCTCGGAACCGTCACCGAAACGGTGACGATCATCCGGGCCAAAACACGCCCGTACCTCGGTGAACTGCGCGCCGCCGAGGCGCCGCGGGTCGATATCGTCGCGGTCTATCCGGGAAGTGATGCCGTTGCGTTGGACGCGTGTGTGGCCGCCGGCGCCCGGGCCATCGTGCTGGAGGCATTGGGTTCGGGAAATGCCGGGTCGGCGGTGATCGACGCAGTGCGCCGCCATCGCGGCGAAGGGGTGGTGGTCGCGGTCTCGACCCGGGTTGCCGGCGCGCGGGTGGGCGCCGGCTACGGCCCCGGACATGACCTGGTGGACGCCGGTGCGGTGATGGTGCCACGACTGCCACCGTCGCAGGCCCGGGTGTTGTTGATGGCCGCGCTGGCGGCCGGGCTACCGGTCGCCGAGCTCGTTGACCGCTGGGGCTGAGAGGCCGGTCGGCTCGTCGACCCGTAGCCGGCCGACGTAGTCCGGCCAGTCCAGGCTGTCGACCGGGTTGGCGACGGCGAGCTCGCCGGTATCGATGGGAAAGGTCCGCGCCGGGCCCGGACCTGAACGGCGAGTCTCGAACCGGACGGTGACCACGCCGTGGCCGGCCCCCTGCACCCAGCCGTGCCCGAGTTCCGGGTGGGCTACGTCGTCGCCGATGCGCCATCCGGCGCTGTCCGGTCCGCCGAATTGCGCGGCCCGTATTGTCGGGAAGTCGTGCTGGGCTTCCTCGGCCGTATCCGGTGACAGGTCCAAGTCGGGAAACAGCGACTCCTGCTGCACCTCGCTGAGCCCCGAAAAACCAACGCCGAGAAGGCGAATCGGCCCGATCTCAACGGGGTCAAGCAGCAGCCGCCGGGCCACCGCGATCAGCGCTCCCGCTTCGGTGGTCGCGTAGGGCATTGTCGCCGAACGGGTCAGCGTGCTCATGTCGGCCTTCTTCAGCTTCACGGTGACGGTGCGAGCTCCGCGGCCGTCGCGCAGCAGGCGTTGATACGCGTGTTCGGCGATCGGGTCGATAGCCTCACGCAGCTGGTCGAGGGTGGTCAGGTCGGCGGCGAAAGTGGATTCGGCGCTGAGCTGCTTGGCTTCGGCTCGCTCGGCAACGGGCCGGTCGTCGATACCGCGGGCCAGCCGGTGCAGTGCGGGCCCGACGGTCGCGCCGAGGATGTTGGCCACCTCGACGTCGGTCAATGCGGCCAGCTGGCCCACGGTCTCGATGCCGAGTCGATGCAGCTTCTCCTCGGCAACCGGGCCGATTCCCCACAACCGCCGCACCGGCAAGCCATGGAGCAGCCGCTGTTCTTCCTCCCGGCGGACCACTCGAATGCCGTCGGGCTTGGCCAGACCGGAAGCGATCTTGGCGATCTGCTTGCCCGAGCCCGCCCCGACCGAGGCAACCAGTCCGGTCTCCTCACGCACCCGTCGCCGCAAGACTTCACAGAACGTCTCGACGTCCTCGGCCGCGGCCGCGCCCAATTGGGGCGGTTCCCCGAAGGCCTCGTCGAAAGACAGCTGCTCGACGACGGGAACCAGGTTGCGCACGGTCTCGAATACCCGGCGGCTGGCCACCCCGTACACCACACCGCGCGGCGGCAACACCACCGCCGTGACGCCGATCAGCCGGCGGGCCTGGTGCATCGGCATGGCCGAGCGGGCGCCGAAAACCCGCGCCTCGTAGCTGGCGCCGGCGACGACACCGCGCCCGCCGAGGCCACCCACCAATACGGGCCGGCCCCGGAGGGTAGGACGGGTGAGTTGTTCGACCGAGGCAAAGAACGCGTCCATGTCCAGGTGCAGCACCCAACGGGACTCCACAACGGGCAATGCTATTCACGGCTGCCGGAACCGTCGGTAGCGTCGGTCGTCTAACGTCAGTCGGTATGGCGATGAATCTGGTTCACCGGTTGTGCTGCAACTCCGACCGCTGGGCCAGGGAAGTTGAAAGCCAGGTCTTGCCATGGGTGCTCGCCGAGGTGGACCTGGGCGACAACACCCTCGAGATAGGACCCGGATACGGCGCATTTCTTCGGGTCCTGGTCGACAAGACGCCGAACCTGACCGCTGTCGAGATCGACGCCCCGCTGGCGCAGCGGCTGCAGGAACTGTACGGAGACCGGGCACGCATCATCATCGGCGACGGCACCGCCACCAGACTGCCCGCGGACGAGTTCAGCTCCGTGGTGTCGTTCACCATGCTGCACCACGTGCCGACCGTCAACCTGCAAAACCGGCTGTTCGCTGAAGCCTTCCGGGTACTGCGCCCGGGCGGCGTATTCGCCGGCAGCGACGGCGTGCCGTCGCTGGCGTTCAGCTTGTTGCACCTGCGCGACACCTGCAACCCAATCCCGCCAACGACCTTGCCGGATCGCTTGCGCACAGCGGGTTTTCGCGATGTCGATGTTGAGGTTCGCGCCCGCAGGCAACGCTGGCGGGCGATCAAACCCGCGGCGTGACGTCAGTAACAAGCGCTCGAGATCGTTCGGCGGCCCTTGTCGCTACCGGACCCACAGCACCGGCCAATCCCAACCCGAGTGGAGGAAACCCGTGACACACGACCCGACCAGCACCGTCGATCGGACCCGGCTTCCGTTGCCGGACACACCGACGGGGGGAAAGGCCGGTCGAACGGTTTCCGAGTCGACAATGCCTACTATCACTCCCATCCGCCCACCACAGAACGCGCCGAATGTGGTGATCGTCCTTCTCGACGACGTCGGATTCGGCGCCACGGCGACCTTCGGCGGCCCGGTGCCGACGCCAACCGGCGACGCGCTGGCACGGGAAGGGCTGCGGTACAACCGGTTTCACACGACCGCCTTGTGCTCCCCCACTCGCGCCGCACTGTTGACCGGCCGGAATCATCACGCGGTCAACACGGGCAACATCACCGAATGGGCCACCGGGTACGACGGCTACAACAGCATAATCCCGAAGTCTGCCGCCACCATCGCCGAGACCCTGCGCCAAAACGGCTACAGCACAGCAGCATTCGGCAAATGGCACAACACCCCGGTATGGGAGGTAAGTCCGGCCGGACCCTTCGACAGGTGGCCAACCGGTATGGGTTTCGAAGAGTTCTATGGCTTCATGGGCGGCGAAGCCCACCAATACAATCCCGGCCTGTATCACGGCACGACGCCGATCGAACGTCCCGAAGACGTTGAGAACTACCACCTTACGACCGACCTCGCGGATCGGATGATCGAATGGGTACATCGGCAACAGGCCATGTCGCCCGACCGACCGTTCTTCGTCTACTGGGCGCCCGGCGCCACCCACGCACCGCACCACGTGGCGCCGGAATGGAGCGAACCTTTTCGCGGCCGATTCGCCGCGGGCTGGGACCAGCTGCGTGAGGAAATCTATTCCCGGCAGCAGGAACTGGGCGTGATCCCCGCAGACGCCGCGTTGACTCCACGCCACGAATCGATACCCGCCTGGGACACGATGTCAGAAGAGCAGCAGCGCATCGCATCACGGCTTATGGAGGTGTACGCCGGATTCCTTGCCCACACCGATCACGAGATCGGCCGGATCGTCACCGCGCTCAAGGACATGAGCGTCTGGGACAACACGATGTTCGTCTACATCATCGGTGACAACGGCGCAGCTGCCGCCGGCGGGATCACCGGTGTCTTCAATGAGATGGTGACGTTGAACGGCCTCCAAGAAGACCCCGAGATCGTCCTGTCGAGGATCGACGATTTCGGCGGGCCCAAGGCCAGCAACGAATATCCGGTCGGCTTCGCCTGGGCGATGTGCACCCCGTTCCAGTTCACCAAGCAGTTCGCCAGTCATTTCGGTGGCACCCGCAATCCGATGATTGTGACCTGGCCGCAACGCATCAACGACCGCGGCGGGCTGCGCTCGCAGTTCCACCATGTCATCGACATCGCCCCGACGATCCTGGAAGCCGCCGGAATTCCAGCGCCCACAACGGTCAACGGCGTGCCACAGCAGCCCTACGACGGCATCAGCCTGGCCTATACCTTCGACGACGCGGCCGCCCCCGACCGGCGCCGCACCCAGTACTTCGAGATCAAGGGCATCCGTGGGATCTATCACGACGACTGGATGGCCTGCACCTATCACGGCAAGATCCAGTGGCAACCGGGTTCAGCGATGCCCGCCTTCTCCGACGACCGCTGGGAACTCTACGACCTGTCGCGGGACTACAGTCAAGCCGTTGATCTGTCCGCCCAGCACCCGCATCGGCTTGCCGAGTTGAAGGCACTATTCGACGCTGAAGCCGAAAAAAACCATGTCTTTCCGCTCGACGACCGCGGCCCCGCACGGGCGATCGGTGCGCGGCCGACCGTTCTGGGCCAGCGAACCTCGATTTCGTTGGGGCAAGGATCAATCCGAATGCCTGAGGACATCATTCGGTGCGCCTTCAACCGGTCCTACTCGATTACCGCCGAACTGGACACTCCCGGTGGCGACACCGTCGACGGTGTTGTCCTGGCGGCCGGCGGTTACTTCGCCGGCCTAGCCCTCTACGTACAGAATGGACTGGCCAAGTTCACCTACAACTATTTCGGGTCCAAGTACACGACCATCGCCGCGGCAACGCCCCTGCCCGCGGGAAACTCGACCGTCGCAGTCGAATTCGACTATGACGGTGGAGGTTTAGGCAAAGGCGGCGTCGCGCGACTCCTGGTAAACGGGTGCCAGGCAGCTGAATCTCGCATCGAGCGGACGGTTCCACTGGGGTTCAGCGCCGACGAAGGACTCGATATCGGGCTCGACGGCGGCACCCCGGCCGCCGACACCTACGAGGGCACCTTCCCGTTCAACGCCACCATCAAGGAGGTGACGATCCAGCTTCGGTGACACGCCGGCGGCCGGCTGTCCCCCGCCGTTGGGCACCCGCCGTTAGCCGGCCTTGGCGATCGCGACTCGTACCCCGTCGCCGATATCGACGCCGCCGGCCGGGTCGCCGAATTCGAAACTGGTGGCCAGGATTTCGCCGGCAATGAGATCGCGGTGGGTCTGCGCCCAGGCCTGACGCTCGGCAGGCACCGATATCACCACGCTGATCCGGTCGGACACGTCCAGCCCGGTCGACTTGCGCAGCTCTTGCAGTTCCCGGATGCGGTCTTTGGCCCAGCCCTCGGCCTCCAATTCCGGGGTCACCGTGCCGTCGAGCACCACCAGCCCGGCACCGCCGGGCAGTGCCGCGGTGGACTCCGGATCGGCGGCCACCAGCCGTGAGCTGTATTCCTCCGGTTGCAGCACCGCCGGTCCTGCCGTCAAGGTGCCGTCGGAATTGACGACGCCGTCGCCGGCCTTGACCGCCTTGATCGCCGCTTGCACGTCCTTGCCCAGTCGCGGCCCGGCCACCCTGGCGTTGACGGTCAGCTCGAACCGCCCGTAGGTGTCGATGTCGTCGGTGAGCTCGACCTGTTTGACGTTGAGCTCATCGGCGATCAGCTCGATGAACGGCTGTAGTCGTTGCGGATCGTCGACTGCCACAGTCAGTTTCGGCAGCGGCAGGCGCACCCGCAGCTTTTTGGCCTTGCGCAGCGACGACGCGGCCGAGCACACTTCGCGGACCTGATCCATCGCCGCCACTAGGCCGGCGTCGGCGGGCACCGCATCGGCTCGCGGCCAGTCCGTCAGGTGAACCGAGCGCTCACCGGTCACCGCGCGCCAGATCACCTCGGTCATCAACGGCAGCAACGGCGCAGCCAGTCTGGCGGTAACCTCCAACACGGTGTGCAGGGTGTCGATGGCGTCGGCGTCTTCTTCCCAGAATCGCAACCGTGACCGCCGCACATACCAATTCGTCAGCGCCTCGGTGAACAGCCGAAGCTGCTCGCAGGCTCCGGAGAGGTCGCACACCTCCATCGACCCGGTGAGGTCGTCGCGCAGCACCGCCAGCTTGGCCAGGATGTAGCGATCCAGTACATGGCGTGAATCGGTACGCCAGATACCCACTTTCGGCGCATACAGGGCCAAGAAGCTGTAGGCATTCCACAACGGCCGTAATACCTGCCGCACCCCGTCACGGATCCCCTGTTCGGTGACAATCAGGTTGCCGCCGCGCAGGATCGGCGAGGCCATCAAGAACCAGCGCATCGCGTCGGAGCCGTCCCGGTGAAACACCTCGTTGACGTCGGGGTAGTTGCGCAGCGACTTGCTCATTTTCTGGCCGTCGGAACCCAGTACGATCCCGTGCGCCACACACGTTTTGAACGCGGGCCGGTCGAACAGCGCGGTCGCCAGCACGTGCAGTGTGTAAAACCAGCCACGGGTCTGTCCGATGTACTCGACGATGAAGTCCCCGGGGTAATGGGCATCGACCCTCCTGCCGGAGTCGGCGCAATCGACTCCGTCGAACCAGTCACGGTTTTCGAACGGGTAGTGCACCTGAGCGTAGGGCATGGAGCCCGAGTCGAACCACACGTCGAGCACGTCCGGGATGCGCCGCATCGTGCTTTTGCCGGTGGGATCGTCGGGATTGGGCCGGGTGAGCTCGTCGATATAGGGCCGGTGCAAATTGTCCGGCCGCACCCCGAAGTCGCGCTGCAGCTCGTCCAGGCTGCCGTAGACGTCGATTCTCGGGTACGCCGGGTCGTCGGACTTCCACACCGGAATCGGGGTGCCCCAGTAGCGGTTTCGCGAGATAGACCAATCGCGGGCACCCTGCAGCCACTTCCCGAACTGGCCGTCTTTGACGTGTTCGGGATACCAGCTGATCTGCTGGTTGAGTTCGACCATGCGGTCCCGGAATTCCGTCACTGTGACGAACCAGGACGACACCGCGCGGTAGATCAACGGATTACGACAGCGCCAGCAATGTGGGTAAGGGTGTTCGTAGGATTCGTGGCGGATCAACACGGCGCCGCTCGCCGCCGCCGGACCACTTTGTTTCTTCAAGTCATGGATGATCTGGGCGTTGGCGTCGAACACATGCTGCCCCTGGTAGTCGGCAATGGTGTCGTCGAAGCGGCCCTTGGCATCGACCGGGGTTACCGGCGCGATGCCGGCCACCTCCGCGACCGCCATGTCGTCTTCCCCATATGCCGGGGCCATATGGACGATGCCGGTGCCCTCTTCAGTGGTCACAAATTCGCCCGAAAGTACGCGAAAGGCATTGGCAGAGTCCATAAAGTATGTAAACGGCGGCAAGTAGTGCAGGTCCAGTAGGTCGGCTCCGCGATAGATGCCCACAACCTCGGGCTCTTCGCCGAGCTCTCGAGCGTAGGCAGGCAGCCGTGCCTCGGCCAGCACGAAGCGCCGATCACCGGCCCTGACCTGGACATACGTCACGTCAGGATGGACGGCGACGGCCAGGTTCGACGGGAGCGTCCATGGTGTCGTGGTCCATACCAACAGGAATGCGCCGGCCAGCTCTGTAAGTGCTTGGCCACCCGGCACTTTGAATCCCAGCGTGATCGCGGGGTCCTGACGGCTTTGGTACACGTCGTCATCCATCCGCAGTTCGTGATTGGATAGCGGGGTTTCGTCGCGCCAGCAGTAGGGCAGCACCCGGTAGCCCTCGTATGCCAGGCCCTTGTCCCAGAGCTGTTTGAACGCCCAGATCACCGATTCCATATACGACAGATCAAGCGTCTTGTAGTCGTTGTCGAAATCGACCCAGCGAGCCTGCCGGGTCACATATGCCTGCCACTCGTCGGTGTAGCGCAACACCGAAGCCCGGCAGGCATCGTTGAACGCGGCGATCCCCATTGCGTCGATCTGCGATTTGTCGGTGATGCCCAGCTGGCGCTCGACCTCGAGTTCGGCGGGCAACCCGTGGGTGTCCCAACCGAAGCGGCGCTCGACCTTATAACCGCGCATGGTTCGGTACCGCGGCACGATGTCCTTGACATAGCCGGTCAGTAAATGCCCGTAGTGCGGCAGGCCGTTGGCGAAGGGGGGCCCGTCGTAGAACACGTATTCCGGGGCACCGTCGCGGCGGGCGATACTGGCGCGGAAGGTGTCGTCGCCGGCCCAATACCCGAGGACCTGGTCTTCCATCGCGGGAAAGTCCGGAGAGCCACCACGGTGGTCGGCGCCCAGGTCGCTGCGCGGGTAGGCGCTGTCGGTCATGCCGTCTCCTGTGTCGCTTGTCACAAGACACGGGGACGACGACGCGCCGGAAGCGCGAGCACCGCGGTACCACCCCGCTTGCCGCACCTACGCACGGCCGCTCGTTGCAGGCTGTGACGGGCCCACCCGTTCGGTTCTACTGGGCTTTTGGGCTGTTCTTCCGAAGGCTCACCGGTGATAGCCGGATCAACGCCGTTGCGGCCGATCCTACCCGGCAGCGGGAGTGCGAACCCCACCCAGCCAACAAACTGCGACCCCTCAACCACGGGTTTAAACCCAATGCAGCGAAAACCGAAATTTAAGCACCAACCATCAACTAGGCTCAGCTCACCACCGCTAGAAACCTAAATACCCGGATGAACGGTCGTCACAACGTCGGGCATGGGGCAACCCGTACCGACGGCAATATGGTCGTGCCTTCGGGGAGGCACGACAAGTTAATGAGGGGGCATGTGAACACCACGATACCCGGCCTACCCAGTGCCGTCACGACCGCAGTCCGTTGGCCGGCCAGGGGCACCGACCCGTCCAACGTGTCCCGTGACGTGCGGTGGACCGGCACCGGTGGCGCAACCCGAAATCGTTACGGCCAAGACCTCGAACCCGGTTCACCGGGGTCCCTACACATGTCATCACCGTGCCGGGTTCTGTGGACCACCCTTGGCTCTCCGGTGCATCGCAACCTGCTGGGCGACTGGGAGGAAGAATGGTCAGAGTAGGGAAAGTAGAGGCCGGGACCATCCGCGATTGGGCTCCCGAGCCGGGCCTGCTGGTGTCGTGGCAACCGTCGCCGCCGTCGCTCGCGAAGGCGAAGCAAGCACCGATCAGCCCGGTACCGCCCAGCTATATGCAAGCCCATCACCTGCGTAACTTCCGGTCCTACGCCAGCCGCGGCCTGGAGATGTCGCGATTGCTGATCTCCGCCTGGGACATTCCCGGTCGATGCGACATCCGCACCATGACGCACGTCATCAATGCACATCTGCGTCGCCACGACACCTACCGAAGCTGGTTCGAGCACACCGAGGGCGATCGCTTCGTGCGGCGAACCATCAACAAAGCCAACGACATTCAGTTCGTCGCGACTCAGCACGGTGAGCTGACAACGCAAAGCCAGTGGCGGGACCACCTGCTGGCCACCCCGACCCCGCTGGAGTGGGACTGCTTCCGCTTCTCGATCATTCAGCGCGCAGACCATTTCACCTTCTGTGTGGCCATTGACCATCTTCACTGCGACGCCATGTTCGTCGGCGTCGCGTTCGCCGAGATCCACCTGATGTACGTAGCGCTGGTTGGGGGCGGAGCGCCGTTGCGCCTGGCCGAGACGGGCAGCTATCACGACTACTGCACCCGGCAGCAGGAGCACCTGGCCGGGCTCACCTTGGACTCCCCGGTCATCCGCGCATGGGCCGAATTCTTCGAGACCAACGACGGTTGCCTTCCCAAATTCCCACTGCCGCTGGGGGACACATCTGCGCCGTGCGAGATGATGGGCGTCCGGCTGTTGGACGAGCGGCAGACACTCGCGTTCGAGTCCGCATGCTTGTCGGCGGGAGCCCGGTTCTGCGGTGGCGTACTCGCTATGTCGGCAGTTGCCGAACATGAATTGACCGGAACCGACGAGTTTCACGCCATCGTCCCCATCGACATTCGCCGCACCCAGACGGATTTCATGACGACGGGTTGGTTCACCGGCTTCGTGCCGCTCACCGTCCCCACCACCGGATCGTCGTTCGGTGAAATCGTCAAGGCGGCTCAGGAATGCTTTGATTCCGGCCGGGAATTGGCCGAAGTGCCGTTGGACCGCGTGCTGGAACTGGTTCCGTGGCTGCGGAAAGGCCAATGGGGAGCACCATTGCTCTTCTACCTCGACGCCGGCATTCCGCCGCTGTCGGCTCTGGCCAACTGCCACGTGGAAGGCCTACACGCCCGGCTGTGCCACGACGGCGGAATGATGGGGCAAATCGATATCCGGATTAACCGGTTCGAGAAAGAGACCCAGTTAACGGTGTTGTTCCCGGACAACCCGGTCGCCCGCGAGTCGGTCACCCGCTACGCGGAGACGCTGAAGGCCGCCTATGTCCGGGTAGCCGAGGGACGCGAAGTGATGCCGGCCCGGCGCCACAACGGCAGTCAGCTGCACCTCGCCTATAGCCGGCGCGCCTACGAACCCGCGACCGCGGTCCCCCCCTTGACCACCTGGCGCACCGGCTAGGCCGGAAATCCGGGTTTTACCAGGGAGTTTCGAATTGGCACGTTCTTCGGCCATGACGGACAACAGGATCGCCTTTCTCGACCACGCAGCCTTCCTTCGGTTGCGCGCAACCGGCGTTGACACCGTCGGCCAAGTTACCTGGATCTACGATCGTCCGGTTGACTTGGAAGCGTTGCGCCGGTTCAACCGCAACCTCGGCCATGGATGGCTCGGGCGCCGAATCGAACGTTCCCCGTTACCGTTTGGCCGTCCCCGCTGGGTCGCATACCGCGATGCGCCGGACATCGACGTCGCCCCGGCACCCCGATCTCGCGCTGAAATCATGGGCTGGCTGGATGAGCGTGCGCAGATTCCGGTCGACCCCGAATACGGTCCTTGCTGGCACCTGGGGGTCCTCCCGCTCCACGACGGTGGGACGGCGGTAACCCTAATCACGTCGCACTCGGTGGTGGACGGCGTCGCGTTGCATCTCGCTATCCACGAGGCCGTCAACGGCATCACCCGCGATTTCGGCTATCCACCCCCACGATCGCGCAGTCGTGGACGAGCACTGTTTGTCGATGCGTGGGACGCCGTTCGCGGATTGCCCCAGGTTTTTCGGGCGCTGATCGCCGGCATCATGCTCGTCCTCAACCGTGGCTCGAGTGCGAAGGCACCAACAGGCGCACCACCGGCTGCGTCGGGCCGCAGCGACGAGCCAATTGTCGTACCTTCTGTCACATTTTCCTGTGGGCTGGCTTCGTGGGATGGCCGGGTACTCGAACTCGGCGGGTCCAGCAATTCGCTTTTCGTTGCTTTCGCGACCAGGCTCGCGCAACGCATGGGACGGCTGAGCCCGGCTGATAACGCTGTCACGATAACAATGCCGGTCAATGAACGCACCGCAGGTGATTCACGGGCAAATGCGCTGACGGCCATTACCTTCCGGGTCGACCCGGACCGCGTGGCGACGGATTTGCAGCTCATCCGCAACGAGATGAAACAGAGCCTGGCCGCACTCCACGAAACCCCAAACGAGCTGCTCAAACCGCTGCCGCTGGTCCCTTACACACCGAGGTGGCTGGCCAGGAAGATGGCAGCACTAGCCCTGGGCAGTTCGGATTTGCCGGTTTGCTGTTCGAATGTCGGGAACCTTAGTCACGATTTGAACCGTATCGACGGCACCGATGCCGACCATTTCTCCGCACGTCTGTTCAATCAGGGTGCGGCCAAACAGAATATCGAGCGGGAAAGCGGCCAGCTGTACCTGTTCTCCGGACGTCTGAATGGAAAAGTTTTCATCAGCGTATCCTCTTATCAACGTGGCGCGGAGAATTCGAACCGGCAGCTGCGCGGATTGATAGAACAAACGCTTGCAGATTATCGGCTAACCGCTGAGGTATTCGGATAGTTCGCAGTCACCGGACTGAGGTCGCCCGGGGGGCGGGAAGCAAAAGGTAGGGGACGCTGATGAAGTTCGCACTGGCGATCAACGGCACCCGCGGCGATGTCGAGCCCTGCACGGCCCTCGGTCGGGAGCTGCTGCGCCGGGGGCACGAAGTTCGCCTCGCGGTGCCGCCCAACCTGATCGATTTGGCCGAAGCGGCCGGACTGGATGCGGTCAGCTACGGACCGGACACTCAGGCGCTGCTGGACGACGAAGACAACTTGCACGAATTTTGGAAGCCGCAGACTTCGGTCAAGTTGGTGCGCGAAGGTATCGCGGACCTGCGTCAGGCCTGGGCCGACATGGCTGCGACCCTGAGATCGTTGGCAGCCGGCGCGGATCTGGTGTTGACCGGCATGATCCACCAGGGCATTGCCGCCAACATCGCCGAGTATTACGACATTCGGCTGGCGACCATGCACTTCATGCCCGCGCGGGTCAATGGCCAGCTCTTGCCAATCCTGCCGGCGCCGTTGAATCGCTCTCTAATTTCGGCGCTGTGGTGGGTGCACTGGCGCATCACGAAGAGCCCTGAAGACGTGCAGCGGCGAGAACTGGACCTGCCGAAGACAACCGCGTCGTCGTCGTCGCGCATTCTGGGCCGCCGGGCGCTCGAGATCCAGGCGTATGACGAGCTGTGCTTTCCCGGCCTGGTTACCGAATGGGCGCAATGGGCTGACAGGCGGCCGTTCGTCGGAGCGCTGACCCTGGAACTGCCAACGGATTACGACGACGAGGTGTTGTCGTGGATCGCTGCCGGCACGCCGCCGATCTACTTCGGCTTCGGCAGCATGCCGGTGGATTCGCCCGTCGACACCATCGCCATGATCAGCGCCGCCTGTGCGGAATTGGGCGAACGCGCGTTGATCTGCACCGGCCAGAACGACGTCAGCACTCTCGGGTGCGCGGACCACGTCAAACTGGTGCCCGGGGTAAGCCACGCCGCGGTATTTCCGGCCTGCCGCGCGGTGGTACACCACGGCGGCGCCGGAACGACCGCGGCGGGCATGCGAGCCGGCATCCCTACCCTGATCCTCTGGATCTGGATAGAGCAACCGATTTGGTTAGCCCAGATCAAGCGGCTCAAGATCGGCTCTGGACGCCGGCTCGCGGCCACCACGAAGGAGACGCTGGTCAGCGACCTCCGGGCAATTCTGGCCCCCGCGTACGTCAATCGGGCCCGCGAGATTGCAAATCAGATGACCAAACCTGGCGAAAGCGCCACGCGGGCAGCTGATCTTCTGGAAAATGAGGTGAGCCGGAATCAGTACAGCCCGCAATTTCGTGACTGACTCCGGTGCGCACCGCCCACTCGAACAGGACGACATGACCGCGAAATGCTTCTTCAACGACAGAGCCCCGGGCGGTCGCCACCGCTTCCTATGCGTTGACGCAGTGTCGGTCAGCTGAAAGACGCGAACGGGAGGAGGGGGCAGATGTGGACCACAGTACTGATCCTCGCGCTGATCACAGCGACTGAGCCGGTGCGTCTGGGCGTTGCCCTCTTCTTGATCTCGAAGCCGCGGCCAATGGTCAACCTACTCGCTTTCTGGTTCGGCGGAATGGCGACGGGCGCAGCCGTCGCACTGGGTGTTTTGCTTCTGCTGCGCGACTTCGCACATGCCCTCGCCGACAATGTGACCTCCCTGGCGGCAAGCTCCACTGTCGGGCACATCCAAGTCGCGCTTGGTGTCGTGGCATTAGTGGTGGCCGCGCTGGTCGCCGCCGGAGTCTCGGTCCGTTCGCCCGCGCTGGCGTCCACCGGCGAGTCCTCGACGGTGCTGGTGCAGGAGCAGCCCTCCCGATTCTCGCGGCTGATGGCAAACGCCCAGAGTGCACTCGAGGGCGGATTTCCCTGGGTGGCGTTTGTGGCCGGCCTGAGCTCGGCGGGACCACCGCCGGTGGAGTACCTGGTGGTGCTCACCGCCATCGGCGCGTCGGGTGCGGCGTTCGGCACTCAGCTCAGCGCGACCGTCGCCTACCTTCTCGTGATGCTCGCGATCGTCGAGATCCCGCTTGTCAGCCATCTGGTCAACCCTGACAAGACCGAAGCCACCATGTTGCGGCTGCGCAACTGGCTACGGACGCATCGGCGCCAGATCCTCTCCGTTGCCTTCGCCGCGGCCGGGGTCGCCCTGCTGGCAAGCGGCATGAACTGAACCCAGCATGCGGGGTTGCCAGCTGAGCCGATGACACCAGAACCCGGCCGCCTCGCGCGGTACTACCACCAAGCAGCGGCAGAGACGTTGCGGCTCATACCCACCGACGCACAACGGGTCCTCGATCTCGGCTGCGCGGATGGGTCGTTCGGCGTCACGGTCAAAGACCGAACCGGCGCCGAACTCTGGGGCATCGTGTCCGATGAGCACACCACCCGGCCCGCCAGCGCCGTCACCGAACGCGTCCTCACCGAAGACCTGGAGCGGGAGATCGCCCAACTGCCCGACGGCTACTTCGACGCGGTGATCTGCGTCGACGTATTGGAGCGGCTGGTGGAACCGGGCGCGGCGCTACACAAGCTGCGCACCAAGCTCAAGCCCGACGGCGTCGTCGTCGCCGCGGTTCCCAACTTCCGCTTTCTTCCCGCGCTGGGCCAGGTGCTGTTCCGAAAAGACTTCCCGCAAGAGGACTTTGGCCCTTTCGACCGCACCTACCTACGTTTTTTCACCCGCCGGAGCATTGTGCGAATCTTCAAGAAGGCGGGCTTGCGGATACAGCGGATCGAGGGCATCAACGCGTGGCCCGGCCCGCTGGGCGTGGCGATTGCCGTAGCCAGTTTGGGGTTCTTCGCCGACGGCCGATATCTCCACTATGTCTGTGTCGGGTCGCCGGCCGCGCCGAGGCCGGGGCTATTGACCGTGTTCAAAGCGGGCGCCCGCCAAGCTACGTGAAGCGCGTCGCACCGCCTCGGACGGGATCGGTCATCGGACGACCTTGTAGCCGCGGCGTTTTTGCAGCCGCCGCGGCAATATTTCGAAAGATGCCCACTGGAAATAAAGCCTCCAGTAACCAGTCGCATCGAAACGACGTGTCGAAG
>NZ_MVIF01000039.1 GCF_002086675.1 Mycobacterium persicum | reverse complement strand
GGACCAGGGTGGCGGTGGCGGCCAATTCGGTGATCAGTTCGGCGGTGAGCAGCCCGTCGGCACTCACGGTCGAGCCCGCGGTGGTGGCGCGGCCCTCCAGGCTGGCCGCCTCGGCGATTACGTGAATCACCACCGGGGACGCAGGCGGGCGCTGGCTGGCCGCGCAGTCGCGGCGCCCGCAGCCACAGCGCAGCCTTTCGGCTCCGGCGGCCAGTGCGCCCAATGCGTCGGCGCGCCGCTGGGCGCGGCTGCGTGGGTCGTGGGCACACACCGTGGCCGCCAGCGCGTCGAGGCGCTGATCCAATGCCAGGGCATCCGGTGTTAGCAGGCTGCCGCGGATCAGCGCGATACCGCCGAGCACCTCGTCGATAGCGATCTCGCGATCGGTTTGATGTTCTTTGCGCCGGCGCAGCGCATCCACGTCGGCGCGCGCCACCACCCGATCCACCTGGGCGCCCAGCCGGCCCCGGCTCATCGACGGCCAGCGCACCACCTTGACGGCCAACTCGGCGTCCACCGCGGCCAACACCTGCAGATCCTCGATCAAATCGGTGCGATACACGATCGTCTGAAACGCCCGATAATCGATCTCGCCGGCCGCAAACAACGCACCTACCTTCGGCAGCCGCTCGCGCATCGCGCGGGCATAGCGCAGCCGGCTGGCCGCCAAACCCTGGCTGATCCGCAACGCCGCGGCCACCTCGGCGGCCACCGCCTCCATCGTGTCGACCGCCCGGAACATCTGTCCAGTGTGTCCGATCAGAAACGCCGGTCAAGGCGCTACCGACCCCATCGCCTGCAACAGACCCGAGATAACACCAGAGGACCGGACTTGAAGCCGACCTTCACTCCGGTTCACTACATCGAGGACACGGTCCCGAAGACCCCGGGGAACATACATTCGATCATGCCACACCCCACCGACAGACGGCGGCCAACCTAGGTGTTGCTCTGGTCGATTCCCAGCACCCAGCGGCTGAACCGCCATACCCCATGTTGCTTGACCGCGGTGAAGTCGTAGCAGGCAGTCAGGTCCGCAATGGGCGGGCCGCCGTCACGGATCGCGAATACCTGGACATAACAGTGGCCGCTCGCCTCGGTGGCGCTGTGGCTGGTGAACCACACCGAGTCGATCGCGTGGCGCCGACGGTTGTTCTCGGCGTTGAACGCCGCTTTCCGCGCCGCCGCAAGGTATGCCACCGTGTCCATGTCTGCCGACACGGTATGGCCGTTTTGCGTCAGGAACAGCTCCGGTGACTCGGTGAACAAGCCTCGATGCGCATCGAGGTGGTCTTGGTCGTAGAGGTAGGCGTAAGCGCCCAGCAAGTTGATGATCGCCAAGCGGTCGGCGGCGTCGAACCTGGCCTCCCCGACATCGATAGCTTCGACCGGCGTCGCATACATAATGTGTGTCTCCTTAATTACATTGGTTATCAACATGTTTCACCGTACAGAGGATCCGATGGAGATGCCGCCATCGACGTCGAGCACGACGCCGGTGACGTAGCCGGCCGCCGGCGAGGCAAGAAACGCCGCCGCCTCGGCGATATCATCCGGTCGGCCGGTACGTTGCACGGGAATCTTGCCGACCAGTTTGCCGCGGGCTGCGTCATTCATTGAGGCCAGCATCGGTGTTTCGATCAGGCCGGGCGCGATCGCGTTGGCGGTGATGCCATGCCGGGCGCCTTCGAGGGCGATGGCGCGGGTCAGTCCGACGATTCCGGCTTTTGCTGCCACGTAATTGGTCTGACCGAAGTTTCCGCGCCACGACATTGAAGCGAGGCTGACGACCCGGCCATAACCCTGATCCTTCATCGGAGCGAATGCGGCACGCGCACAGTAGAACGCGCCGCTGAGGTTGACCGCCAGGACGGAATGCCAGTCGTGGTCCGCGATGTTTTCCAGGCGGTTGTCCCGGATGATGCCGGCGTTGTTGATCAGCACATCGAGACGGCCAAATTCCTTGGTGGTCTTAGCAATCCAGTCGTCGACCGTGCCGGAGCAGCTGACGTCGACGACATCGCAACGCACCGGCCCGTTGAACCGCACGGCGATCGAGTTGCCGGCACCGGCGAGGGCATCTGCGCGGACGTCGGCCAGTGCGACGGCGGCGCCCTCGGCTGCGAACCGCTGGGCCATGGCCAGTCCCAGCCCTTGGGCCGCACCGGTGATCGCGACAACACGGCCGACATATCGATTCATCGAACTTCTCGCTGGCCGACCCGGCTCCGCAGAAACGCCCGAACTGCTGCCGGCGGATGGCCGGTATCCCAGTTCTCCGCAAAGGCGTCCAGCTCTTGCCGCAGCGCGCGGACCATGTCGGCTGAGTCGAGCCGATGCAGCAGTGCCTTGAGGTTGCGCTGGGCGGGACCGGCGCGTTCGGCCAATCGGGCGCAAACCGTTTCGGCGGCCTCGTCGAGTCGATCGGGAGGAACCACGCGCAGAATCCAGCCGGTGTCGGCAAGTTCGCTGGCCGGCAATAGTTCACCGGTGAGCAACAGCCACCGGCACCGGCCGTGCCCGACCGCGCGCGCCAGCCGGACGCTGGAGCCTGCGGCCGGGAGCAGTTGATTGTTGAGGTGACCGTCGCCGATCATGGTGCCCGCCGCGGCGATGACGACGTCACATGCCAGGGCCAATTCCAGGCCTCCGGCGACGACATGTCCGTGCAGGACGGCTACCCACGGCACCGGGCTGGCCTCGATCCGGCTGAAGCAGTCCGACACCGTCTTCAAGAAGTGCACCGGATTGTGGCCACGCTGGTGCAACTGGAGAAAATGACGGAGGTCGCCGCCCGCGCAGAAGCTCGGCCCGTTGCCGGCGACGGCCACCACCGCGGTCTGTGGGTCGGTCTCGGCCAGGGTGATCTGCTCGGTCAGCGCCTCGATGAGCTCACCGTTGAGCGCGTTGCGTCGCGCCGGTCTGTTGAGCCGCAGCCATCGGACCGCGCCGCGCTGCTCGACCTGCAGGCAGCCGTCAGTCCCGTTGCCGCTCATCTGGTTTGCGGTCCTGATGCCGCTTGGCGCTGCAGCCGTAACGCCGACCGCTGGACTTTTCCGCTGCTGGTCTTGGGCAGTTCGGCGACGAAGTGCACCTGCCGCGGGTAGGCGTGGGCGGCGTAGTTGTCCTTGACGAAACGCTGCAACTCGGCCGGCAGTTCCGCGGACCGCGAGTGGTTGCCGCGCAGCACGACATAGGCCTCGATCACCTCCCCGCGAACCTCGTCGGGTGCGGCCACCACGCAACATTCGGCGACGGCCGGATGCCGCGACAGCACCGATTCGACGTCTGCGGGTCCGATGCGATAGCCCGCCATGATGATCACGTCGTCGTCGCGCGCGAAGAAGAAGAAGTCCCCGTCGTCGTCGATGCGGGCGATATCTCCGGTGAGGTAGTAGCGGTGATCCGGGGTGAACCGGCCGGCATGATCCGGATCCTGGTCCTGGTAGGCGCTGAACGTCAGCAACGGGCTCGCCGCGATGTCGATGGCGACCCGTCCCAGAACGCCCGGCGGCGCCGGCCGGTCGTCGTCGCCCAGCACGGTCACCGACCACCCGGGCAGCGGACGGCCCATCGACCCCGGTTTGACCGGTCTGGCCAATTCGGGGTGATGGTGGTTGCCCAGCACCATGCCCAGCTCGGTTTGGCCGAAGTGGTCGTGCACCAGCAAGCCCAGTGCCCGGCTCGCCCAGTCGTTGACTTCGGCGGTGAGCGGTTCTCCGGCGCTGCTGGCGCGGACCAGTTCGAGGTCGCTGGGCGGCGCCGTCGACGCCCGCAGACTGCGGAAAACCGTTGGGGCGGCGGCGAAGTTGGTGACACGGTGGTCGGCGAGGGTGCGCCAGGTCGACTCGGCGCTGAAGCCGCCGCTGAGCAGGATGCTCGACACCCCGGCGGCCATGGGCGCGGCGATGGCGGTGTAGAGCCCGTAGGCCCAACCCGGGTCGGCCGCACACCAGAAGCGGTCGTCGGCCGTCACGCCGACGCTGTATTCCAGGTAGGCCTGGAAACCGGCCAGGTACGCCACGGGGTGCACGACGCCCTTGGGCTTTCCGGTGGTGCCGGACGTGAACATGTGGACCAGCGCTGCGTCGCCACCGACCGCGACGCGCTCGACCGGCTCGGGCGCTGCCGCGGCGACGGCGTCGGCCAGCAACCGGTCGCCGTCATGGGTGGCCGGCGCGGTGCCGGTGACGAGGATTGCCCGGTCACCGCGGTGAGCCAGCTTGTGCCGGTGTTCGGGGTCGGCCACCACCAACACCGTTGCCGATCGCTCCAGACGCTCGGACACTGCGCCGGCGCCGAACGCCGTGAACAGCGGTACATGTACCGCGCCGAGCCGCCAGGTGGCCAGGATGGTGACGACGAGATCGACGCCCTTGCCCATCAATGTCGCCACCCGATCGCCGCGACGAACCCCCGCGGCGCGGAAAGCTTGCGCGTAACGCTGGGACGCGGCGGCGAGGTCGCCGAATGTCACGGACACCGAACCGCCGCTACCGACCACGGTGAACGCGGTGCGTTGCGCCGGATGGCGATCGCAGAGCAGCCAGGCGACGTCGGCGTGCGCATCGAAAAACTGATCTCGTAGTTCCTCGACTCGGCGCAGGCAGTTCATCCATTCACCGATTGGGTACATATTGACGTACAATAGTACCCATTAAATTACCAAGACTGGAAAATTGGTTACAGCTGACTGTGGTGTGCCTATGACCGCTCACTCTCGAAATGACGCCCGCCCCGAGGTGTCGTGTTGAACGGCCCCGGTGGATCGGTCCGGCGGCGTCGGGTCGACCAGGGGCGACGCGCTCGGTTGCTCGCCGACTTGGAGAACCTATTGCTCGCCGAAGGCTTCAAGCGCCTTACCGTCGACGACATTGCCCAGCGATTGCGGTGTTCCAAAGCCACGTTGTACAGCCTGGCGGGCAGCAAGGAGCAGCTTGCCGTCGTCATCACCAAGCAGTTCTTCCGAACCGCGACCGCCGAGATCGAGGAGGCCATCGCCGCGGTCACCGATCCCCGGGTGCGCATCTCGGTCTATCTCGCGGCGATCGGATCGGCGATGAACCGCTGCTCGGCTGCCTTCTACGCGGACATGAAAAGCTACCGCCCCACCGCCGACATCTATCGCGTTAACTCCGCCGTCGCAGCGCGCCGGGTCCAGCAGTTCATTGCCGACGGTATCGATGCCGGTGCGCTGCGCGACGTCAACGGCCTGTTCGTCGGACAGTTGATCGCGTTGGCAATCGATGGCGTGCACTCGGGCGCACTGCTCGACCCCACCGGCCTTACCGCCGGCCAGGCCTATCACGAAATCGCCGACCTGCTGCTGCACGGTCTCAACGCGTCACCCGCACCGACTCAGGCCGGGCGCTCGTAAGTCCATGCCCGCCGTGGCGCGGCGTCGGGAGGCGTCGTTTACTGGTCGGTGGCAGCATGCGGCGCGATCAATCGGAGCAGATCATGCGGGAAACAGTCATCGTCGAAGCCGTCCGTACCGCTATAGGCAAGCGCAATGGCGGATTGTCCGGCATCCATCCCGCAGACCTCTCCGCGGTGGTGCTCAACGAACTGCTGGAGCGCACCGGGGTCGGACCAGACATCATCGACGACGTGATCTGGGGCTGCGTGTCCCAGGTCGGCGACCAGTCCAGCAATATCGGCCGCTTCGCGGTCCTGGCCGCGGGCTGGCCGGAGAGCGTTCCGGGCACCACCGTCAACCGGGCTTGCGGATCCAGCCAGCAGGCTTTGGACTTCGCGGTGCACGCGGTGATGTCGGGCCAGCAGGACATCGTGGTGGCCGGCGGTGTCGAGGTGATGAGCCGGGTACCGCTTGGGTCCGCCAGGGCAACGGGACTGCCGTACGGCCCGAAAGTGCTTGCCCGCTATGACAACTTCTCGTTCAACCAGGGCCTGTCGGCCGAGATGATCGCCAAGAAGTGGGGCTTGTCCCGCACCCAACTCGACGAGTACTCCGCGTTGTCTCATCAGCGGGCCGCCGCGGCCCAGGACAGCGGCGCCTTCATCGAGCAGATCGTCCCGGTATTCGCCGCCGACGGCACCGTCGTCAATGCCGACGAGGGCGTGCGACGCGGGACGACCGTCGAGAAGCTGGCCGCGCTCAAGCCGGCCTTCGTCGAGGACGGGGTGATCCACGCCGGCAACTCGTCGCAGATCTCCGACGGCGCCGCGGCACTACTGGTGACGACCTCGCAGCTGGCGCTGGAGCTGGGCTTGACGCCGATCGTGCGGTACCGCGCCGGCGCGGTCACCGGCGCGGACCCCGTTTTAATGCTCACCGGACCGGTTCCGGCGACCGAGAAGGTGCTGCGCAAGTCCGGCATCGCCGTGGAGGAAATCGGCGTCTTCGAAGTCAACGAGGCCTTCGCGCCGGTGCCGCTGGCCTGGCTGGCCGAGACCGGGGCCGACCCGGATCGGCTGAACCCGCTCGGTGGCGCGATCGCGCTCGGTCACCCGCTGGGCGCCTCCGGCGCGGTGCTGCTGACGCGCATGGTTCATCACATGCGCGACAACGGAATTCGCTACGGCCTGCAGACCATGTGCGAAGGTGGCGGCACCGCCAATGCCACGGTGGTCGAGCTGATGAATTGAGCCCGCCCGACGGTGAATCTGACAACCGACTCGGCGTGTCCCGTCGCCGATTTCACGGTCGGCGCGCGTTTGACGGCGGCCACCTCCTATGGAAATCTCATACTCATGAGTGAGAGGGAGGTTCTCGTGAGCGATTTCGGCGAGCTGGACTTCTTCCGCGACCGCCGGCTCGTCGAGAATCCTTACCCCTATTACGAGGCGCTGCGGGAGCGCTGCCCGGTGACCCGCGAAAACCACTACGGGGTGACCATGGTGACCGGCTGGGATGAAGCGGTGGCGGTGTTGAACGACGCCGAGACGTTCTCCTCGTGCATCTCGGTGACCGGGCCGTTTCCCGGTTTCCCGGTACCGCTCGAGGGTGACAACGTCACCGAGCTGATCGAGCAGCACCGCGACGAGCTGCCGTTCAGTGACCAGCTGCCGACGCTGGACCCGCCCACACATACCAACCATCGCGCCCTGTTGATGCGGCTGATCACCCCCAAGCGCCTCAAGGAGAACGAGGACGCCATGTGGCTACTCGCCGACCGGGTGCTCGACGGGTATTTGGCTGGGGGTCAGGGCGATTTCATCAAGAGCTTCGCGAGCCCGTTCACGTTGCTGGTCATCGCCGACTTGCTCGGGGTGCCCGACGAAGATCGCGACGCGTTCGTCAACAACATTCACCGTCACGCCGGTGGCGGGGTGGGCGGCACCGGCGAGAAACCGCTGGCGCACAACCCGCTGGAATTTCTCTACGGAACCTTTGCCGACTATGTCCGGGACCGTCGCCGGCACCCTCGTGACGACGTGCTGACCGGTCTGGCCACCGCCACCTTCCCCGACGGCTCCATTCCGAGCGTCGAAGACGTGGCCCGGGTCGCCTGCAATGTCTTTTCGGCGGGCCAGGAAACCACCGTGCGGTTGTTGGGGGCCGCCTTGCAGGTCATCGGGGAGCGACGCGACATCCAGACGCAGTTGCGCAAGGACCGCAGCCTGATCCCCAACTTCATCGAGGAAGCGCTGCGCATCGAGAGCCCGGTCAAGGGCGACTTCCGCTTGTCCCGGGTGCCGGTCAACGTCGGCGGCGTCGACCTGCCCGCGGGCACGACCGTGATGATTCTGCAAGCGGCCGCCAACCGCGATCCGCGCCGGTTCACCGAACCCGCCACGTTCGACCCGGCCCGCAAGAACGCCCGCCAGCATCTCTCGTTCGGGCGGGGGATCCACAGTTGTCCCGGTGCGCCGCTGGCGCGCGCCGAGACCCGGGTGGCGCTGGAGCGGCTGCTGGACCGGACGTCGGACATCAGGATCAGCGAGCGGATGCACGGCGCGGCGAATGACCGGCGCTACCAATACGTTCCGACCTACATCCTGCGCGGGCTGACCGAGCTGCACCTGGAGTTCACGCCGACATGAGGGTGTGGGTTGACGACCAGTGCTGCCGCGGCCACGGCATGTGCCTGACGCTGTGCCCGGAGGTGTTCAGTCTCACTGACGACGGCTATGCCGTGGCGATATCATCTGATGTCCCAACCGAATTCGAGGTGGCCGCCCGCGAGGCCATCGAATGCTGCCCGGAGCAGGCGATTAGCGAGCGCTGAGGGGATCAGCCGGGTAGGCCGTCTACTCCCGCGGCTCCCGTGGCGCCGGTCCGACCTGCGGTACCCGCAATTCCGGGAGCGCTTCCCAATCCACCGTGACCGCCGGCCCCCGGAGTACCGCCCGCACCACCACTGCCGCCGTTGCCGCCGCGCGGGCGCCGATCGTGTCGGCCTTTTTGCCGTCCACTTCGTCGCCCGCACTGGCCCCTTGCCGCCACCGGGGCGCACGGGCGCTCTCCGCATTCGCAATCGCCGCGTCGATATGCTCCGAATGCGTTGCAGCAGTGGATAACAGCGCAGGCTGTCGTGGTTCCGTGCTTGCAGCAGCGACGGCAGACACGCCCTAGTCGGTGAGCGAAATCGCTTGGCGGGGGCACTGCCGCACCGCCTCGCGCACCAGCGCCTCGTTCTCGGGAGTGACCTCCGGCTGCAAGACGGTCAGCATGTCGTCGTCGCCGACCCGGAACACCTCCGGCGCGATGCCCATGCATACCGCGTTGCTCTCGCACAGATCCCAATCGACTTCGATTCTCATTGCGGCCTCCTCACCGCAGCACCCGCACCGGCACGTTCTGCCAGCCCAGGACATTTTGCATGTGGACCCGGTTGCAATTCGCCCAGTCAACCTCGTAGCGAGGCATGAAGTCCAGTAGCTTCTCCAGCGCGATTGCGCTTTCCATCCGGGCCAGCGCCGCGCCCAGACAGCTGTGAATCCCATATCCGAAGCCGAGATTGGTGGCTTCGTGCGGGTCGCGGTCGATGTCGAACACGTCGGGGTCGGTCCAGGCTTGCGGATCGCGGTTGGCGGCGCCGTTGATGAGGAACACCGGCTTACCTGCCGGGATGGTGACACCGTGCAGCTCGACGTCTCTCATCGAACGGCGGACCTGATACTGCGACGGCGCCTCGTAGCGCAGCAATTCTTCGACGGCGGCGGGGATCTTGCTGCGATCGTCGAGCAACTTCTGCCATTGGTCGGGAAACCGGGCGAACACCACCGGCGCATTGCCGACCAGCTTGGTCACCGTCTCGGCACCGGCCCCGCCCAATAATGTTGCGAAGCCAGCTATTTCGAGGTCGTCGAGCTTGGTGAGCTGTCCGTCTTCGCGTTCAATCTCGGCGGTGATCAACTTGGTGAACAGGTCGTCGCGCGGTTCGGCACGACGTTGCTGGACCTGGTCGTAGTAGAGCATCGCCGTGTTGATGTTGGCTTGCATGCCCTTTTCGCCGACCTCCACCTGTCCGGGCTCGCGGTGCAACGACTCGTCAATCCAATGCCGCACTTGCTGGGCATATTCCTCGGGCACTCCCAGCATGGTCGTGATCACTTCGACCGGGAACGGGCCGGAAAACTCCTGCACCGCGTCGAAACCCATGGGATCAACCGCGCCCAGGTACTTGTCGATCTTGTCGATGACCGTCCGCCGCTGCGACTGAATGGCGCGCGGCGTGAAGACCTTGTTGAGCAGGCTGCGCATGTGGCGGTGCTCGGGAGGATCCATGAAGATGATCGCCTTGTGCGGCGACGGCTGCCCGGTTCGCACCATCGCAAGGTCGATTCCGTAGGCCGACGAGTACGTCTGGAAGTCCTTGAGTCCCGCGGCCACATCAGCGTGGCGGGTGAGCGCGTAGAAGTCGTATTCCTCGCTGTAGTAGACCGGCGCTTCTTCCTGCATCCGCCGGTAGGTGTCCCAGGGACCGTTGAAGAATTCCTCGGAGAACGGATCGAAGACAACCTTCGAGGTGGTCATGGCACACTCCTCGGGCACCGGGTTGCGGACGAAATCGTTACGACTGAGCGTTCGACTGTAACGGTAACGGTAGCGGCTTCGGGAGCGCAGCGCCACGCACTCCTGCACGAACGCAAAGACCTTGCGGTGATAGTCGGCGGCGCTGTGACCAAGGCTGAGATTGTGCCCGGCGTCGGCCTGCAGCTCGCTGACGAAATGCGGCGCGGCCGAGAACATGTCGGCGATTTCCGCCAAGGCTTGAGGGTCGGACCGAAAGACATTGTCGTGGCGGCCCAGCGTGAACCGCACCGGGATCCGGACCGCAGGCGCCAGCGCGGGGAAGTCCCGGTGCGTCCAGTTCAGCGCCACGGCCCGCTCATACCGCGGAGCCGCCGAGTTCGTGATTGCCCGGACGATGTCGGCCGGATACAACCGCATCGGCTCCCACAGCAGCTCGCGGACCCCTGGGGGACGGTCCTGCTCGGCGGCCGCTCGCATGACCTCCTTGGCGGCGGGGTGGTAGCGCCTTCCGGTACCGCCCAGTTCGACGCCGAGCAGCTCGGCGCCGAGCGGGCTGGCAGCCATCCGCAGCGCCAACTCGCAGCCACCGGAATGGCCCATCAGGAACAGGCCCGCGCCGCGTGGGCGCTGTCCGAGGATGCGCTGCACGGCTCCGAAGGCAAGGGCGACGCGCTGCTGCGGACTTTGCACCGCCTCGGGATACGGCGCCGAGCTGCCGTGGCCGGGGCGGTCGAGCGCGATGACGGTGAAACCCAAAGTCGCGCCGAGCCGTAACAACGACAGCTGCGGGTGGCCTGGGCAGTCGAAATACGTCGATGTGGTGCCGCCGCCGTGCAGGGCCACCACGACCGCCCGGGGATCTGGAACCTCGGCGGCCAGCCCCGACATCGGTACGCCGTCGACCACCACCACCCGGGGACGGACAAGAGCCGGGTTCATGGCTCGGCTCGCAGCAGCAGCACACCGCTGGGCGTCAGGCCGCCGCTGCTGACCACACCGACACGGGCGCCGGCAACCTGGCGCGCGCCGGCTTCGCCGCGCAGCTGGCTGACGGCCTCGTGCAGCAGACCCATTCCGTGGGTGCGGCCGTGCGAGAGCTGGCCGCCGTGGGTGTTCAACGGCAGCACACCGTCGCGGGCGATGTTCTTGCCGCCGTCCAGGAATTCTTTGGCTTCACCGATTCCGCAGAATCCCAGTGCCTCGATCCACGACAGGCAATTCATGGTGAACCCGTCGTAGAGCTCGGCGACGTCGACGTCGTCGGGCCGCAGCGATGTCCGCGTCCACAGATGCGCCGCCTGGCCCAGCACCTGCGGCTCGTGGGTCAACGTGCTCTGGTCCCAGTCGATGCGCTCGATGATCTGGGTTCCGACGGCCTCCACCAGCACCGGCGGTTTGGCCAGGTCGCGAGCGGCGTCGACGGCGGAGACGACGACGGCGACCGCGCCGTCGCACGGCACGTCGCAGTCGTAGAGACCGAACGGCGTGGTGATGGGCCGAGCATCGAGGTAGTCCGCCATCGTCATCGGCGACCGATAGACCGCGGTGGGGTTGAGTTCGGCATTGGCGCGCTGGTTCAGCGCGATCCAGCCCAGCGTCTCTTTCGTGGTGCCGTAACGGTGAAAGTGCCGCTGCGCGTTGATCGCCAGGGTGTGCGCCGCCGAAGTGGCGCCGAACGGGAGCTGCCAGCTGGTGGTGCGACCCCCGGATCCAAATGAGGGCGCGATCTTGCCCTGCTTCATCAGCTCGGTGTAAGTGGCTTCCCACAGCGTCCGGAAACACAGCACGTGGCGAGCCAGCCCACCGGCCACGGCGAGCATCGCCGCGATCACCGACCCGCCGGGGCCGAAGGTTTCGATGCCGCCGTTGTGCCAGGTGGGCCGGATGCCCAGGGCCGACGCCAGCGCGGTCACCCCGCCTTCGCCGAACCCGCCGAGATTGCCGCCACCGGGGTAGGTCGACAGGCCGTCGATGTCGGTGAAACTCAGCCCGGCGTCGGCGATGGCGGCCTCGCAGGCATCGATCGTCAGTGACAGCGGTGTCACCATCAGCCGGCGCCCGATGGCCGACATGCCGATGCCGGTGAGGGCGACGTTGTCCTCGAACTTCGTCGTGGTCACCATCGGACGGACGTATTCGCCGAACCGCTGTGGCTCGATCTCGTCGACTGGTGGGTCAGCCGGCTCTGCGACACTGGCCGGCCGGAACAGCGGTAGCCAGACGTCTTCGATCTGCTCGAAGACCACCTCGACGGGCTGACCGAGCTCAAGCCGATCGGGGTCGCACTCGACGACGTTGGTGGTCAGCCGGACGCGCGGATCCTCCGCGATCGCCACCTGGGCAACCACGTACGGCGCCGGCAGGCCGGGCAGGCTGAATCGATGGTTGACGGTGAACCCGGCGAGCGTCGCCCGACCCGAAACGACCCGCACCCCGATCTCGCGGGATCGGCAATAGCGACACACCGGCGCGGGCGGATGGATCAGCGCGTCGCAGGCCCGGCACTGCTGGAACCGCAGTTCGCCGTGCGCGCCTGACGCCCAAAAGAATTCGTTCTCGTCGGTGATCTGGGGCAGCGGACGTCCTGGTGCTGCTGACACTTCACCTCCGCAGGCTGAATCCGGTAGGCCCGTTATGCGAATACGAGAATTACGTTATCATCTTGGCACGCCACTCCCCGGGCCGTGATGTATCGGCCGACTGCGGTTGCCCGTCGATCGCGCGTCGAAACTGCGCTCAGCGTGCAATCTCGTGGCCGCCACCGCAGACCCGGTCACCGAGGTGATCAGCCAGGCGCAGCGTCCGGTCAACGCGTGAATCCCCACTGCGCTTCGTTGGACTCGGTCTTGAGATTAGCCGCGGGATCCTCCGGGCTGGCGACGTACGGGTGAGCGACTTCCGGTGGGCGGTCACCGATTTCGGTGATGGCGTGCACCGGGCAGTCCAGCAGTGCCCGGATGACCGCATCGCGGTCCTGCTCCCGCACGGTGCCGTCGCCGGCCAGGCACGCATATCCCCAGTCGTCGAGCGAGAAGTAGGCCGGGGCGTGCCTGGCGCACGCGCCGAAGCCGTCGCAGACGGTGCGGTCCAGACGGATTCTCATGGCTGTCCCACCATCGCCGCCGCCTGGTAAGGGCGGTCGGCGCGAAATGCGCCGGCACTGCACTCCTGGCAGCGGCCGCTCAGATGGCGGGCCACCTCGTCGGGAAACTGGTCCAGCAGTGTCCCGGCGACGTTGGTGGCGGCGTCCAGCGTCGCGCAGGCGCCACGTCCGCGTAACACCACCGACCAGCGACGTAGCCGGTCGAGATCCTCCTGTGTCGCGGCGAAGTCGCGCAGCGCCGCGCCGACGGCGGCCATGGCGGCCGTGCCGTTGAAACACGAACCGCACTGCCCGGCGTTCTCGCGGTCGAAGTAGGCCAGCACCGACGCCGCCACCGCGACCGGGCAGTCGTCGGTGATCACCGATATCGCGCCGCAGCCCAAACCGCTGCCGGCTCGCCGTATCGTCTCGTGGTCCAGGGTGGTGTCCAGCACACCGCGGTTGAGCAGGCCGGCGAAGTAACCGCCCATCAGGGTTCCGCGCACCTGCTCGGACGAGACGCCGTGCAGCGCAAGCAATTCGGTGAAACGCAAGCCGTGCGGGAGTTCGTAGAGTACCGGCGGGCGGCTGGCGCCGGTGAGGGTGGCCAGAAAGGTCCCCGGTGATGACAGCGTGCCCTGCGTCCGAAACGCCGCCGACCCGTGTCGCTGCAGGTAGGGGAGATTGGCCAGGGTCTCGACGTTGCTCACCAGCGTGGGCCGGCCGCCGACACCGACTTCGAATGGACGCGGTGGTTTGTCGGTCGGTTTGGCCGGGCCACCGTTGATCGCGCGGACGGCCGCGGTCTCCTCGCCGGCCACGTATCCGGGTGGCACGGTCCACACGCTGATCGCGACACCCCCGGATAGCTCGGGGTGCAGTTCGGCGAGCGCGGTTTCGGCGCTGCGGGCGGCGTCCGGATCGGACACATAGACATAGGCGCGCCTGGCTCCGACTATCGCCGCGGCCAACCGTAGCCCGTCCAGCACCAGGTGCGGACGGTTGCGCAGCAGCCACCGGTCCTTGATCGAAGTAGGTTCTCCCTCTTCGCCGTTCGCGACGACGACGGCGCCGCCGGCGGCACGCCCGTTGCGCCGCACCGCGCGCAACTTCACCCCGAGCGGAAACGCTGCCCCGCCGCGGCCGAGCAGTCCGGCGGATTCGATTTCGTGCAGCACGGTGTCGGCTTCGGCGAGTGGTTGGTAGCCACCCTGCTCCCGATAAGCCGCGATGTCTTCGGGTTCGCGGCCGTCCCGCAGCAACCGGGGCGGGCTGCCCGGCCAGGTTGCCGTCCTGAACATGGTGTCGGTGGCTTCCATCGATTACCCTGCTATCGCTCCGGTTACGCTTGCCCGTATGCGGACTGCGGTGGTGCGGGTCAACGTCGACCCGGCCGGTGTGCTCACGTCTGAGCGGCTACGCGAGGGCATGGCCGCGCTCCGCGGGTTCATTGCCGACATCGGAGCCGAGATGGTCGACAACGACCTCGAAGCCAGGCCGGCCGGCCGCCGCGAGCTGGAACTGCTCATCGCCTGCGACGAGGTCGAAGCGGCCAAGCGAAAGGCAATCAGCTTGTGCGCCAAGGCTTTCAACAGCGCTCCGATGGCCGGGGTGGTCACCTTCATCAGCAGGGGAACCGACGACGACGCCCATGGTGTGCTGTCCGCTTTCGGACTCACCGGCGAGATCACCCGCCGGCACGGTGATGATGGCTTCGACATCGTCTACGTGACCCTGCGCGAAGCCGACCTGGAGCGCGTTCCGGAAAGCCGGATCCACACGGCGCTTGAGGCGTCGCTGAACTGTGAGGTCCACATCCGCACCAGGTGAACGCATCACGGCCCCAGGAATTCGAGGATCGCGGGCGCGGCCTGCACCCAGGTGTCGAACATGTTGAAATGCTTCACTTTTCCCGCGGCCCGTGCTTCGGCGGCACGCTCCCACGCGTCCTCCGGCCAGGGCGGATCGATCAGCACGGATCTTTTGATCAGGCAGCTGACCTCCAGCGAAGTGCGCTTGGGATGATCCCAGTCGTTCTCGCCGCCGCGGATGATCAGTGCGGGAACCTTGATGCGGCCGAACATTTCGTCGTCGACGCCGGGGATCGTCTGTCCCGGTTTGGGGACGAACGCGTTGAGCCAGCGCAACATCACCGCGAGGAACTCTTCGGGGTCCAGATCGAGGAACCGCTGCTTGTTGGCCGGGTTCTGGTCGATGCGGTCGCGCCACTCGGGTACCTTGAGCAGCCCCTCGATACCCGACCAGCGCACCGCCTGGATACTGGGCAGCACGTAGTAGGCGCCCAGCTGATACATGCCGTACACGCCGCCGACGATGTTCCATACCACCAGCTTTTCCACCAGCTCGGGATAGAGCATCGTCGTCAACATGGAATCCCGCGCCCCGCCGGAACCTCCGGCGATGATGCACCGATCGACCCCGAGCGCGCTCAGCACGCCGCGCAGGGTCTCGGCACGCATGTGCGATTCGCTATGACCGTAGAACTGCACATCGGAGGCGCCGCAATTCGGCCGGTCCCACAACAAAACCCGGTAGCCGCCGCCGACCAGTGCCTCGGCCAGCGGACGTAGGCCGGGAATGTCCTTGCCAAATCGGCCGCCTGGTGTCAGGACAATCAGATCCCCTGACGCACCGAGGATTTCGTACACCACGACGCCGCCGTTCACTTCGATGGCAGACTGGGCCGGCGGCGTCATGCCATCACCAGCACGTCGTTGCCCACCACGCGGACCGGGTAGGTGCGAATGCTCCATTCCGGTTTGACCGCCGTCGTCCCGGTCGCCAGCTCGAAACCCCATTGATGCCAAGGGCAGTAGATGTATTCCAGATCGCGGACCATGACCGCGTCGCCGGGGGCGCTTTCGTCGACGACGGTGCGTCCCCGGGCGCGTCCCGAGCACAGCGGACCGCCTTGGTGCGGGCAGTAATTCGCGATGGCATAGAAGGTGCCGTTGACGTTGTAGACACCGACGCCGTGCCGCCCGATGGGCACCAGTTTGTGGGTGCCCGGCGGAATCTCATTCACCGTCGCGACGACATGCTCGCGGCCCTGGGCGAGACGAGGCCGGGGCTGTGTGGGTCGCCCCGCAATTTCCGAGGTCAATTCAGAGCACCCGCGTCTGGCCCTCGAGCACCGGCACCGTCTCGGGCAGGTGATAGGTCTCGATGCCGTTCTGGTACATCACCGCATCCCGGGCAGCTTTGGGCAAGTGCTTGACCAACCAGCGCGGGTCGTCGAACGTCCAGTGCGGGTAGTCGGAGGAGAAGAGCAGGATCTTCTCGCATTCCATCCATTCCAGTGCTCGGGTCAGTTCGGTCTTGTCCTCCGGGTAGTCCAGCGGCTGGGTGGTGAACTTGATGTGTTCCTTGACGTACTCCGACGGCTTGCGCTTGATGTCCACCCGGGATTTGCGCGCCGCGTAGATCGCATCCATGCGCCACATCAGCGGCAGGATCCAGGTGAACGCATGCTCGACAAAGACGATCCGCAGTGTGGGGAACCGGTCGAAGACGCCGTCGAAGATCAGGCTCATCACCTGGTTTGCCGCCAGCAGCGAGTAGGTCACCATGAAGTCGTGGTTGTAGCTGGGGAACCCGACCGGCGGCGTTGGCAGCATCTCGTAGTTGCTGCGCGATAGGTGACAACTCACGGTGATGTCGTGCTTGGTTGCGGCCGCCCAGATCGGGTTGTACATCGGGTGGCCCCATGACGGCCGCGGCTCGGCCTTGATCAGCACCTGCGCCATGTAGGGGTGTCCGGCCCATTCCTCGATTTCGCGGGCCGCCCCTTCGGGGTCCTCGACCGCCGCGCAGATCGAACCGCGCCAGCGCTGATGCCAATTGTTGTGGCCGTCGAGCCAGTGATTGGCCTGCCAGTGATTGAGTGCGGTCGAATATGCCTGGTGCGCTTCGGGTAGGCGTGGCGTGCGGCCGCCGGGCTCCAGGATCGCGATGTCGGAGCCGGCCTCCATGATCAGCTGGCGAAAGGCCATATCCGGGTCGCTGCCGGGAAATTCGCCGTCGGGAGGGAAGGTGTCGACGCGCATCGCGAAGCTGTGGGCGTAGTCGGGGGCGTCGTAGTAGATCAGCTCGCCAACCTTGTGTTCGAGGAAGAATTTGCTGCGCCACGGCTCCGGGATGTACTGCGATATTTCACCGCGTCTGGGCATCGGGTGCACGTCGGAGTCGACGCACCGGACGGCGATGCGCTCGGCGGCGGGAACGCGTTCGTGCAGATGGGTCAGCGTCATCGTGATCTCCTCAGTCCCGTGTCGTCCCCTTGTCATAATTGTGCGACTACCCCCGGCTAACCTCTAGCGAGTCGACGGAAATCTCGATCCCGTAGAGGTCGGCGGCGTTGCGCCAGCACAACTTCTCGCGTTGTTCGGCGGATGGCGCCGTGGGCAGCTTCCGGATGTCCCAGCACTGCCAGTGCGGATAGCTGGAGCCGAACATCACCATGTTCTCCTTGCCGGTGAAAGCCAGCCACTCACCGGCGAAGTCGGCGTCGCCGGGACCGTCGAGACCGCCCTGCACGAAATACACGTGACCGGGCAGGTAGTCGCTCGGTATCCGCGGCGACCACGGGGTCTGTTCCAGGTGCGGCCGACCGAACACGTCCATCCGCCAGATGAACGGTGTCAGGAAGTCCGCGGCGCCGTCGGCCCAGACGAACTTCAGGTTGCCGAAGCGCTCGAACACCCCCTCGGCGATCATGTTCATCAGGTGGTAGAGGTAGTTCAGCGCCATGAAGCCGACGTACTGCTCGTAGGTGCGGGTATGTCCGGAGGGCGTGGGCGGAAATCCGATCCCTTCGCCGGATTCGATGTGGACCGCCACCGGCAGGTTCGCGTCGGCCGCGGCTTCCCACAACGGCCAGAACTGTGGCTTGCCGTAGACCTCGCGGGACTGCAGCGGAACGCCGATCTGAACGACACGCGGGTGGGCGCGCCACTTTTCGATTTCGCGGAGCGCGCCGGCGATGTCGTCGGGGTTGACCCGGATGGTGCCGCGGAACTTCTCGCCGAACCGATCGTGCTCGAGCCAGCGCGACACCATCATCTCGTTGTGGGCGGCGTGCAGCGCGCTGCCGAGGTGCCGGTCGGGCATGATGCCGCGGGCCATCGGATGCAGGATCGCCACGTCGATACCGCGTTTGGAAAAGAGTTCGGCGGCAACGAGTTCCACGTTGGAACCGGGGTATTCGCGGTTCGCCCCCTCGGCGTTCGGGGCGTACTCGCCGCCGGGCGCTCCGTACCAGTCCATCTCATAGTCGGGAAAGCCGCGGCTCTTGAACGGCTCACGCAGGAAGCCGCGCAGGTCTTTGTTGGACGGAAAGAAGATGTGCACGCTGGCATCGATGACCGGCGTGCGCGTTCCCTCGGCATCCTCGATCACGAAACCCACCCTCCGGCTTCGGCGACGACGAGCCCGGCCAGGGCATCTGATAGACAACCTAACATTTCCGTCGGTCGCCGATCAACGCTTTTCCGGTAAGCATCTCGGTTAATCATCTGCCCTGCTACGCGGTGTCGTGCCGGCCATATTGCCAGTGTTGTTCTTCAATACGGATAATATCATTCTCTCCTCGGTTGAGGAGCGCGCTCTAAGCGGGATTCCGAATGCAGGGATGGACTTCGGCCCGCGGATCCCGCGTCGGCCGCCGCGATCGGCAACGGCTAGTTGCACGCCCAGTCGACGATCCGCCCGCCACCCAGGTTGGTCATGGCGTGTGCTTCTGCCGCGCTGCGGTTGTACCCGTAACCGCCGTGGTACTTCGCGCCGTCGTGGGCGACCGCGCCGCATCGGGTGAAGACGCTGACCACTGTGCACGTTTCGATCCCACATAGCTCCAAGGCACGCTGCTTGGCCTGTGCCTTGGAGAGGTGCCGCCACGCCTTGCCATTCGACCCGTCGTGTCCGTACGCGATGGCGCCGTAGTAAACAGGGAACGGCGGCATATTGGACACATCGGTCATCTCACCCCGGTGGGTATGGGCGTCTGCCGGATGGATCTGCGTGACGGTAATTGCGGCCGCAACCGCCAAACCCGACACTGCCAGTACAATTCGGCGGCGAAGCTTTCCGGTACCTTCCTCGGCTCTACTCACCTGGGCTCACCTCCACCACAACCTCACTGTTCTCGATGCCCCGATGGATGAGGGCGCTGCCGCTACATGACACGCGATATTTACTTGGGCGAAATATTTACCATCTACACTACCGGGGCCTTGACCGGTGCCTGGCTGCGTGAATCGGGCTTCATAGGCAATTCATGACGTGGGGGGTTGGCCGTCGCCGCACGCCGGCAATCTCGAACATCGGCACGTCATGCCCTCGGGTGCTGGGAATGCCCCCGACCGGAGTGGTTTCCTGGCTGGGCATCGCCTGCGGGTAGGGCACCCGGTAGTGCGGGTTCAAGTCAACGGTTCCCACGCGTAGCCGACGCCGAAGCAGTCCGGCCACTCCACCGAACCGAGAGAACGCGGTGCAAACGGGCCCGGAATTTTCGGCCGGTCGTTTCTTGGCCCGCACTTTTCGCTGGCCGCGATCGGTGATTTGCGGTTCGCCCTGGCTGGGTCAATACCGATTCACATACCGGCCAGAAAACTTCCCTGTATCTATAAATGCTGGTTATTGGTTGATCGTTTTTTTCGTTTGATATCGTGGATCAGCCGCGGGACGATCCTTCCGGCAGGAGGCTAGTCGCCGCTAAGTGCAAACAATGCAAAATGTGCCGAAATCAAACCAGAGCCTGTTCGCGGCATTGCTGGCCAATCATCTGGACCCGTGGGGGATATGTGATTCGAGTTGCCGGCGGCAGCACCTCAATCGTGGCGTATTTCGGCTTTTTCTTCCGGCCGGTAGTGGGCCGCTACGCGTGGGTGAATGTGTGACGCATCGGCGAAGTAGACCTCATGGATCCGAATGTAACCTGCCCAATCGAATTTGGGCCAATCAAGGTGGTCAACGTCGAACTCTTTGATGGTTTCAGTATGACTAGTTTGATTTTCATGAAGGCCATGTATCGCCGGTGGAGGGAGTGGGAATGTTGGTTCAGTTTTCGTGCTTGCCGCCGGAGGTTAATTCGGCGCGGATGTATTCGGGTGCGGGGTCGGGCTTGGTGGCCACGAATTTTTGGGCCGCAACGCGGCGGCGATCGCGACGACCGAAAGTGTGTACGCCGAGATGTGGGCCCAAGATGTCGCCGCGATGATCGGCTACCACGCCAGGGCGCGAACCGGCGTCAGATAGCAGCACCCCACCCGAATACACGCCCGGCACCGGCATTGGTAGATCTTAGGAGGACCAGCTATGTCATTTGTGACCATCGAGCCGCAGGCATTGCACTGTGCGGCAACCGATCTGGCAAATGTCGGTACGGTATTTAGCCAAGCCAGCGCCGCCGCGGCCACCCCGACCACCGCGCTGCTACCGGCCGGCGCCGACGAGGTATCGGCAGCGATGGCCACCGTGCTGACCCGCCAAGGCCTCACCTGGCAGGCGCTCAGCCGCGACTACGAATGGCTTCACCGGCAGTTTGTCGACCTGCTCAACGGCAGCACCGAGAAATACTGGATCACCGAGATCGACAACGCCGCTCACAATGCGATCAACACCGCCAACGCGGACAGCGAATGGCTTGTGGGGCGCCCGATGATCGGTAACGGCGCCAACGGGCTCAACGGCACCGGACAAAACGGTGGCGCCGGCGGCTGGCTGTGGGGCAACGGCGGCAACGGCGGATCAGGCGCCGCCGGCCACAACGGGGGCAACGGCGGAGCGGCCGGACTCTTCGGTCACGGGGGCAACGGCGGAGCCGGCGGAACCGGCGCCAACGGCGGCAACGGCGGCCACGGCGGACTACTGGTCGGCAACGGTGGCGCCGGCGGAGCCGGTGGAGCCGGAGCCGCGACTATCGCCAGCGGCCGCGGTGGGGCCGGCGGAAACGGCGGAGCGGCCGGACTATTCGGCAACGGAGGCGCCGGGGGCGACGGCGGCAAGAGTGTCGGCGACGGTGTACGCGGCGGCTCGGGTGGAAACGGCGGCGACGGTGGGCTGATTCTTGGCAACGGTGGCGACGGCGGCAACGGCAGTCCGGGCGGCGGTCACGGCAGTCTCGGCGGCAATGGCGGCAAGGGTGGCGACGCTCACCTGTTCGGCAATGGCGGCAACGGTGGCAATGGTGCGAATGGTGGCACCGGAGGTGCCGGGGGCCAGGGGGGCATGCTGTTTGGGAGGCATGGCAAGCACGGTGTCACGCCGTTCTACTCCGCGTCAGCGTCGCCCACCGCTTACTCAAGCGAGCAACCGGCTGATGACATCGAAAGGTTCGTTGCGCATTAGCACGGTAGCGCGGATCGGCTGGGAGCGCGGCATCAACGAAGTCGGATGGCCGCCGATCCTCCGCCGTTCTAGCTGGGGCGCGCGCTATTCCGGCGGTGCTGCGTCGACGACCGACACCAGATGGGGCTTGGCCGCCGCCTTGACCTGCTCGAAAAGATCCTTGTAGTAGGGGAGACATTCGGCTATGGCCTGCTCGGTGGTAAACAGCGGATGGTAGCCGAGATCGCGCTCGGCCTTGGCGATCGAAAAGTAGTTGTCAAGGTAAAGCCGTTCCACCGCAAGGGGTTCCAGTGGCGGCTTCGGCAGCCCGAACCGGAAGTGCAGCCACTGCCACGCTGACATCAGGTCGCGCACCAGGCGGCCGGATACCCTTATCCGCGGCCAACTTTCGCCGCACGCGGTGACGACCGGCCGGGCGAACTCGAACATGTTGATTGGCTCGGCGTCGTTGATGAAGTACGCTTGCCCGGGAGCCGTGCCCCCGGGGACCAAGTGCTGCGCGGCCAGAATAAAACCGTGAATCAGGTTGTCCACGTATGAGTTGTCCAGCCGGGCCGATTTGCGGCCGACCAGCACCTTGACCTGGCCCTTGACCACGCTTTCGAACAGCTTGCGGAACATCGTCTGATCGCCGCGGCCCCAGATGCCGCTGGGCCGGATAGCGCACGTGAGCATACCGTCAACGCCGTTCTGCGACAACACGAATCGCTCGGCGGCTACCTTCGTCTCGGTGTAGAGGTCGTTGAACCGGCTGGTGTAGGGCATCGTCTCGTCACCGCCGGCGATGTTCTGACCGCCCATCACCACGCTGTTGGACGAGGTGTAGACGAACCGCTGCACCCCCGCACGCTGCGCGCCGTACACCAGGTTCTCGGTGCCGCCGACGTTGACCGCGAAGCTGCGTTTGCGGTATTCGTCGGTCACCGATGCGCCGCCCATCAGTTCGATGATGGCCGCGGTGTGGAAAATCGTGTCGATGTCGTCAACTGCGGTGGCGCAGGTAGATGCGTCGGTGATATCACCCTGCAGCACCTCGAGGCTCGGGTGTGGAGGCAACGGCGACGGCGCGCGGTCGAAGGAACGCACCTGGTATCCCCGCTCCAGCAGCGTGGTAACCATGTTGGCCCCGACGAAGCCTGAGCCGCCGGTTACCAGGACGCGGCCGAGTTCAGTTGTCAACGATGCATCACCCATGCGGCGAAGCATAACTAAAACGTGTTCCAGTTTGGAATACGGATTGGCCAGTTAAACCGGCGCAGGTCGGTGTGCGTCAGTTCTCGGAAGCGCCGCCGGCCGCCAGCGCATCGGTCACCCGTTTCCGGGCGCCAGCTAAGTGCTCCTCACATCTTTTCGCAAGTTGCTCGCCTCTTTCCCAGAGCTTCAGCGACGTATCGAGGTCCAGGCCGCCCTGTTCCAGCAGTCGCACGACCTCGATCAGCTCGTCCCGGCACGCTTCATAGCCGAGCTGACTAATGGGTGTAATAGAGCCGTTCCCGTCGTGGTTTTCGTGGTTTTCGTCAGCAGCCATCGGTATGTCCTTCACTGAGCGCCGCAAGGGCGCCGTCGGCAACCCGCACCCGCAGCCTGGTGCCCGCCGGCGCGTCGTGGACCGACCGCAGCACCCCCGTCGGTTGTCCGGCGGCCGAAAGTCTTTGCACGACGGCATAGCCGCGGGCGAGTGTGGCCGCCGGTCCCAGCGTGGTCAATCGCGCCGACAGGTGGCCGACCCGTTCGGTCTCGGCAGCGATCAACCGGTTGATGTCGCGGCGAACTGCGGAGCGGGTCCGCTGAATTTCGTCGTGGCGCGCGGTGAGCGCCTTCAGCGGGTCGGCCAGCACCGGGCGGTTGCGCAGGTGGGCCAGTGCCCGCTCCTCACGAGAGACCCAGTTGCGCAGCGCTGGGGCGCGGCGCCGGCGCAGGTCGACGATCAACCGCTGCTCGGCTGCGGTATCGGGGACGACTTTCTTGGCCGCGTCGGTGGGGGTGGCGGCCCGCAGATCGGCGACCAGGTCACAGATCGGGTTGTCGGGTTCGTGACCGACCGCACTGATCACCGGTGTGCGGCAGGCCGAAATCGCGCGGCACAGCGTCTCGTCGGAGAACGGCAGCAGGTCCTCGACGCTGCCGCCGCCGCGGGCCAGCACGATCACGTCGACCTCGAGGTGGCGATCCAATTCGCGCAGCGCCTCGACGATCTGCACGACGGCACTGGGTCCCTGCACGGCGGTGTTGCGCACCGCGAACCGCACCGCGGGCCAGCGCGCGGCGGCCACCGTCGTCACGTCCCGCTCGGCCGCGCTCGCCCGGCCGGTGATCAGCCCAATCATGTTGGGTAAGAACGGGATTGGGCGCTTAAGCCGCGGGTCGAAGAGGCCCTCGGCGTCCAGGAGCCGGCGTAACCGTTCGATGCGCGCCAGCAACTCGCCGATGCCGACGGCCCGAATCTCACTGAGCCGCAACGAGAATGTGCCGCGCCCGGTGTAGAACGACGGCTTGCCGCAGACCACCACCTGGGTGCCCTCGGTCAGTTTCACCGGTGCACCCAGTATCAGGTCACGGGGGCAGGTGACGTTCAGCGACATGTCGGCTGCCGGGTCGCGCAGCACCATGAACACCGTCTTGGAGTTCGGCCGCATCGTGATCTGGGCCAGTTGCCCCTCGACCCAGACCGTGCCCAGTCGATCGATCCAGCTCGCGACCCGGATGGCTACCGCGCGGACCGGGAACGGATTCTCGGCCGAGTTCGCCTCGGAAGTTCGGGTCACTTGGCGGTCGCGCGGGTGATCCTGTTGGCCAGCAGCGTCTGGAACGGGGCGCGCGCCTTGGTGGCCTGCTCGTAGGCCAGCAGAGCTTCGAGATCGTTGACATCCAGCGATGGCAGCCGGGCCCGCAGCTGGGCCAGGGTCAGCGACGGATAGTCGAGTTCACTCGCGATCGCGGGTGCCGGGACCGCCGAATTCGACGACGTGTTCGGTTGTCTGGCCGGTATCGGCTTGGTCGGGGAATCGGCGGCCCCGGACTCATCCGGGTCGGACACCGAATACAGCGCGAACCGTCCCGCGGACCGACGGTCGGCGCCGGCGGCGTCGGCGCCCGGCAACGCCGTGAAAGACCCGTCCCAGCCATCGCCGGCGTCGAGCTGGTCCTCGTCGAAGGTCGCCCATTCCGGCTGCTCGTCCTTCGGCGGGAACAGCGTCTCCAATGTGCTGTCGCCCTTGATGACCAGCTCGGCAAGGTTCTGTTGAAACCGCATGACCAGGTGCGCGGCCTGACTGATCAGCGTCATCGGGTACATGAGAATGGTGCGCGGCAGTTTGATCGTCTCCTCGACGGCGACTGTCGCCGCGCCGACCAGTAGCCGAACCCCATACGGTGCAGTAGCCATGGGTCCAAGACTGCCTCAAGCGGCGGCTAACTCCAAGCGGGGCGGCGATGAGGCGGGGTTGTGTCATGGCTGTGTCGCGGCCGGCGGGCGGAAAGTACCCTGGATGCATGGTGCCGACTGTCGATATGGGGATTCCCGGTGCGTCGAGGTCGGCGGGCTCGCTAACCCACGCCCCAACCCGCAAGCGGGTGCTGTTGGCCGAGCCGAGGGGTTACTGCGCAGGTGTGGATCGAGCCGTCGAGACGGTTGAACGCGCACTGGAAAAGCACGGCGCTCCCGTCTACGTGCGGCATGAGATCGTGCACAACCGCCATGTGGTCGACACGCTGGCCGCAGCCGGTGCGGTGTTCGTCGAGGAGACTGACCAGGTTCCCGAGGGAGCCATTGTGGTGTTCTCCGCGCACGGGGTGGCGCCCACGGTCTATGCGGCCGCGGCCGAACGCAACCTGCAGACCATCGATGCCACCTGTCCGCTGGTCACCAAGGTGCACAACGAGGCCAGGCGCTTTGCCCGCGACGATTACGACATCCTGCTGATCGGTCACGAGGGCCACGAAGAAGTTGTCGGCACCGCCGGGGAGGCGCCCGACCACGTGCAGCTGGTCGACGGGGTACAAGCCGTCGACCAGGTGACCGTGCGCGACGAGAACAAGGTGGTGTGGCTGTCGCAGACCACGCTGTCGGTCGACGAGACCATGGAGATCGTCGAGAAACTGCGTGAGCGGTTTCCCAAACTGCAGGATCCGCCCAGCGACGACATCTGCTACGCCACCCAGAACCGGCAGGTGGCGGTTAAGGCGATGGCGCCGGAGTGCCAACTGGTGATTGTCGTCGGCTCCCGCAATTCGTCGAACTCGGTGCGGTTGGTCGAGGTGGCGCTGGGCGCCGGGGCCAAGACCGCCCACCTGGTCGATTGGGCTGACGACATCGACTCGACATGGCTGGTGGGCGTCACCACGGTTGGTGTCACGTCCGGGGCGTCGGTTCCCGAGGTGCTGGTGCGCGGCGTGCTGGAACGGCTGGCCGAATTGGGCTACGACATGGTGCAGCCGGTGACCACGGCCAACGAGACGCTGGTATTCGCCCTGCCGCGGGAGATCCGGTCGGCGCGGTAAACCCCGCCCGTCTTAGACGTCGTATTCCCAGGAGTCAGACTGGGGCCTGCGCGGTGTGCGGGAACGATTCCGGCGATCAGGCGGCGACTCGTCGCGCGGCTCGTCATAGGGGACGGAGCCGCGGTAACGGACCTGCGAGATCGGGTGGTGGGTGGGGTTGGCGCCGGTTGGCCCGGCCGGGGCGGAGCGCCGCCGCGGCGGCTCATAGGGCTCGTACCGGGTCCCGCGCCGCTCATACCGGTTGGCCGGCTCGGCCGGCTCGGGCGGCTCGTAGGCGCCGTAGGGATCGAAGCGGCTGCTGCGTGGGGCGGGCCGTTCGTAGGGATTGCGGCGGGTGTGCGGATCTCGGCGCGTCTCCCGCGGCGGCTGGGCGCGTAGCTCGGGGTCGTCTTGAGGCCGCGGCCGGCGGCGTGATCGAGGCGGCGGGTCGGCGACGGCGTCATAATCGCGTGCCGGCGCCGGACGCCGGCGGCGCGGACGTTCGGCGCCTGGATCCGACTGACCATCCGCCGCCGTTCGGGCATGCCGGGATCGGGTCCGATCAGTGCGCCGGGCGGTCCGGCCGCTGCGGGACGTACGGCCGGTCGTGCGGGCCGGCTGTGCGCCCTGGTCGGAAGCTTCCTCGGTGGTGTCGCCGGGGGAGAGCCATCCGCTGAATTTGGCCGCCAACCCGCTGATCGCAGACTTTCGCCGGGTGGTTGTCGTCGTGGCGTCGCCGGCTTTCCCGGCTGTGGTGATGCGCTGGGTCATGCCGAAGTACCACCGGATCAGGCCGATCAGCAGCACGCCACCGGCGGTACCAAGCATGTGCGGGAAGCGCTCGATAAGCGGATAACCGCAATTGATCAGCAGATCTTTGAATTTGCCGATCTTGCCCCCGTGGAACAGCCAGTAGGCGCCGGGCACCGCGAAGAAAAGGATCAGCGGTGGCTGGATGACCGCGGTGAACAAGCCCGATTGGCGCACGGCCAGCACCGCCGTCACGCAACCGGCGACGTAAAAGCCGGTGAAGACGTGCGTCAACTCTTTGTGGCCGGCGTCGAACGCGTACCCCACGGCGGTGGCTGTGACGGCTATCAGCACGGCCCCCCACCAGGGCACCCCGGGGATGGTGGGGACGATGGAGCGGTGACTTGGCTCCACCGCTGAACTCGCCCGCTGCGCTGACACATGTAGACCGTACCGGCTGTGAGCCCGAAGGCTCGTCAACACCTCGCCAGCGGCCGGCGGCGTGCCATCCGCAGCCGATGGCGCCGCCCGCGGGGCAGCCGTCACATCTGCCCCAGGAGCCTCTTTGGCGGAGTCAGTCCACAGTTTGCCCGTGGCAGCGTGACGCGCCGCTTACCCGGGGCGCAACGAACGGGGGATGCCGCTGTGACCGACGTCATAAGCGGTGACGCCCGGACGGCAGGCAGGGTGCCGGGGCGCTGCCGTCCTACACTTGGGTCCCTGTGAGCCTGAGCCTGGGAATCGTGGGTCTGCCCAATGTCGGAAAGTCGACCCTCTTCAACGCGCTGACCCGCAACGACGTGGTCGCGGCCAACTATCCGTTCGCGACCATCGAGCCCAACGAGGGTGTCGTTTCGCTGCCGGATCCGCGCCTGGACAAGCTGGCGGAGCTCTTCGGATCCGAGCGCATCGTCCCCGCGCCCGTGACCTTCGTCGATATCGCCGGCCTGGTCAAAGGGGCATCGGAGGGGGCCGGTCTGGGCAACAAGTTCCTCGCGCACATCCGCGAATGCGACGCCATCTGTCAGGTGGTGCGGGTGTTCGCCGACGATGACGTGACCCACGTGGCCGGCAGGGTCGACCCGCAATCCGACATCGAGGTCGTCGAAACCGAGCTGATCCTGGCCGACCTGCAGACTCTCGACCGTGCCCTGCCGAGGCTGGAGAAGGAAGCTCGCACCACCAAGGAGCGCAAGCCGGTCTATGACGCGGCACTGGCCGCCCGGCAACTGCTCAACGGCGGCACCACGCTGTTCGGCGCCGGTGTGGACGCCTCGGTGCTGCGCGAGCTGAACCTGCTGACCACCAAACCGTTCCTGTACGTGTTCAACGCCGACGAGGCGGTCCTGACCGATGCCACCCGGGTCGCCGAGCTTCGTGCGCTGGTCGCGCCCGCCGACGCCGTCTTCTTGGATGCCGCCATCGAATCGGAGCTGGCCGAACTCGACGACGAATCGGCCGCCGAGCTGCTGGAGTCGATCGGGCAGACTGAGCGCGGTCTCGACGCGCTGGCTCGGGCCGGGTTTCACACCCTGAAGCTGCAGACCTTTCTGACCGCCGGACCCAAGGAATCGCGGGCCTGGGTGATCCATCAGGGCGACACCGCGCCCAAGGCGGCCGGCGTGATCCATTCCGACTTCGAAAAGGGCTTCATCAAAGCCGAGATCGTGTCCTATGACGACCTGGTTGCCGCCGGGTCCATGGCGGCGGCCAAGGCGGCCGGCAAGGTCCGGATCGAAGGCAAGGATTACGTGATGGCCGACGGCGACGTGGTGGAGTTCCGGTTCCAAGCGGCGTCTGGTCAGCAGAAGAAGGCATAGTTAGCTGTGTCATCCCCGCTCAGGGCTTGAAATCCCGGAGGTCCTCTATCAGCCGGGCGACGGGCTCGTTCGATTCCGGCGCCCGGCACGTAGCTGCTTCGCTACCAGCCGCTACAACTACCGCCGGGATCGGAAAATCGCGAATTACCAGGCGCCGACCGTGCACAACTGCTCGTTACAGGTCGTCCGTAACGCAAGCGCCGACCCCCTTAAGTACGTGATGAAGTACTTCAGCATCAAGGCTGACAAGCGCACCTTCCGACGTGGAGAATCTGGGCGAGAACATCACCCAACTCGAAGAGGCAGTCAACAACCTCAAACAGCGTGAGGCGAGTATCGCCCAGTCAGTCAATCCGCCTGCATTCATCCTGAAGCACTACGCAGACGAGTACATGAGGCATGTGGGAGTCGAACTTTCGCCGATTAGCGTTCCGTATCCCGTGTACGTCTTTGAGTACGTCAGTGCCGGTGGGAACAGCTCGCAGCGAACAACCGTCACGTTAGACACCCCAACGATCGACGCGCTCATCGAGACCCTTTCTCAGAAGATCCGCTGGAGAAAGAGTGCTGCCGGTCAACGCGCGCTGATGACTTCAAAGCTGCGCAACTCCATAAAGGCGCCTGACAATCACACCCGCCGGTCCTGCACGGTGTCGCTCGCAGCGGAGCCCCATCTCCTTCTCGAGGTGGACCACATTGTCCCAGTCTCCAAGGGCGGCTTGTCCACACCGGAAAATCTGCAGACCCTTTGCTGGCGTTGCAACCGGAGGAAGGCGAACAAGCTTGCGTCCGCCTGATGGCGTCACGCATACGCGAGATACGTGCAGAGGGGCGTGCAAGCAAGGCCGCCGAGCGGCCGTGATTCTCAGCGCCGACGACTATGACTCGATCATGGAAACCTTGGCGATCCTCAGCGATCAGGAGTTGATGCGTGAGGTCCGGGCAGCCGAGGCCGAGGCTGAGAGCGGCGAGATTTACTCACTCGACGAGGTTACCGAGGAGATGCGCGCCGCCGGTCGGCTTCCGCGATGACCTATCAGGTCGAATTAACCAGAGCGGCGAAGAATGCGTTGACCGATCTCCTACCGGAGCCGGTAGCTATCGCTTGCTGGGAGTTCATCCGAGGTCCGCTCGCCGAGAACCCTCACCGAGTCGGAAAGCCACTTCGTGATCGGTTGGAAGTCCGGTACTCGGCCCGCCGGGGAGAGTTTCGGGTGATCTATCGGATTTTCGACGAGCGTGTCGTCGTCCGAGTCATACATATGGCGCATATCGCGCATCGGCGAGACGTTTACCGGTAGGGGCGACGTGGTCGCTGACGAAGCGATATCGAAGCATCCGCCGGCTCGTCACGGCGCCAACGTCAAGGTCGACCGACCCTAGACCGGGCCCGTGCGGGTGGACTATGTGTTGAGGGTGCGACAAGTGAGGGCCTCGAATGGCTGAATCAATGCGCACGGCGCAACAGGTTCAACGCCAAGCGGCGGCCGCGCAGCGCGAGCAGGCTGACCTGCGCCGCGTCCTAAGCGACGGGCCGAACGGTGGTCGCTGATCACCGCGCCGATGCGTTCGACGAGCTTGAACGCCGAGCAGCCGAACTCGACGAACGCGAGAAGGCGCTGCAACGACGCGAGGCTGGACTGGCAAGACGCGAATGGCTCGCTTCCGAGCGGGATCGGATAGCGGCGGAGCGGGACCGGCTCGCCAACGATCGCGAGTTGTCCGCCGACGAGCGAGAAAGATGCGCAGACCAACGCGAGGGAACCGCCGCCGACCGGGAACGTGAGCGCTTGCAGCGTGCCGCCGACCGAGAGAAGCGGCTGCGAGCCCATGCCGCTCGGGAACAGGCCGAGATCAGGCGTCAAATGGACGAGTCCGAACGAGAACGATGCGCTCAAATCGACTCGGACGAATAACCGACGTGACGCGGTCGAGTAAAGCCCGGCCGCCAAACTCGGTCAGGACGGCGGGTTTCCTGCTCGCCGAGCTGGCTTCGGCCAGCAGATTCGCCGCCGTCGGCCGCGCGGCGCCGGAATCAGTCGACACGGCAATGTGATGGATGTGGTCGATGAGAACAACGGTGACAGTCCGGCCGCGCCCGACCGGTTAACCAGTCGGTGGACCGACCAGGGCGCGGTCCAATGAGTGAGCACGCAGTTGCGGCGACAATCGCACGCATTCGCCGCATTGCCCCATTTCTACTGGTCACACCTCTTTCTGGCGATAACCTTGTGATTAAGTAGCGGTTTGCTGAGTACGCATTGAGCCTTTCTGTTTCAATTCCTAGATAAATGCGTGACAAACCTGCTGTATATGCAGGTCAGACGATTATCTGGTTAATCGTGATAACCACCACATTATTTGGTTTCCTATGCATATTGTCGGTAGTGTCCCTGGCCATGATTGCTTTGGCAACGCTGTTGACGCTTATCAACCAGGTTTCGGGAACCCCCTATATTCCGGGTGGCGATTCGCCGGCCGGCACCGACTGTTCGGGGTTGGCTTCGTGGGTGTCGAATGCGGCTACGGACCGGCCTGTTTTCGGCGATCGCTTCAACACCGGCAATGAGGAAGCCGCTTTGGCGGCCCGGGGCTTTCAACAGGGCACTGCTCCCAACGCCTTGGTGATCGGGTGGAATGGCGGTCACACGGCCGTCACCTTGCCTGACGGCACCCCGGTCGCCAGCGGTGAAGGTGGCGGGGTACGTATCGGTGGTGGTGGTGCCTACCAGGCTCAATTCACCCATCACATGTACCTGCCGCTGGATGCCGACGCGGTCGCGGCGGACGCGCCTCCGCCGGATGCGCCCGCTGTTTTGGTCGATGCCGTGGACCCGGGCGACGCGCCGGCCCCGGCGCCCGACGATCCGGGTCCGATAGGCGATCCGGAAATGGTGAATACATAACTAATCGGTTGCTGTGTGACGCGGGCAACAGCAATTCTGCGACCTGGGTCACATATGTCATGCCGCGCAAATAAACGCAGCCACGCCCTATCGCAATTGTGCGCCCAATCACAATGCGGTTTGGGGGCGTGGTTGCGCCATTCTGTGAGGCACGAATTTGTCACGGCCGCCGGGCTGCCGAATTCGATTTTGGTGGAGGCGGGGGATCCGTTCACGCTGAGGTTTAGGCTCGATTCGACGGTCGATGCTTCATACCATTGCCGCGACGGAAGGAGCTTTGCCGGTGACATCCCAGGCCGCCGAGCCCGGCACCGCCTTGGGCCGGATCATCGCCGCCACCCAGGAGGCGGTAACCGCCGACCGGGCAAACGGGCGGGTGGTAATCCAGGCTTCGGCCACCGCGCACGACGCGGTGGCCAGCACGGTACGCCTCGGCCAATATCGGGTCGAAGTCGACGAGCCGCCACCCCTCGGGGGCGAGAGCAAGGCCCCCAATCCCGTTGAGTACTACCTGGCCTCGCTGCTCTCCTGCCAAATCGTCACCTGGCGCTTCTGGGCGGAAAAGCTTGGGATCGCGGTCGACGACATCACCGCGCATGCCGAAGGTGATCTCGACGTGCAGGGCTTCTTCGGATTCGACGACAACGTCCGCTCCGGCTTCCGGGAGGTCCGCGTGGTGATCAGCGTGACCGGGCCCGAAACGCCGGAACGCTATCGCGAGCTGCAGCAGGCAGTCGACCAGCACTGCCCGGTGCTGGATCTGACTCGAAATGCGACGCCGGTAACCACTCGAGTGCAGCTCAGCTGAGCAGGGTCTGCTGGGTATTCTGGCCCTGCTTGCCAGGCATCAGGCCGGTTGCAGAAGTGGGGAGCGGCAATGATCTTCATCGTCGTCAAGTTCGAAACCAAGCCCGAGTGGACCGAGCGCTGGCCGGAGCTGGTGGCGCCGTTCACCGCGGCCACCCGCGCCGAAGCGGGCAACCTGTGGTTCGAGTGGTCGCGCAGCCTGGACAATCCGGCCGAATACGTTCTGGTCGAAGCCTTCCGTGACGGTGACGCCGGCGCGGCCCACGTCAACAGTGATCACTTCAAGCAGGCCATGCAGCAGCTGCCGCAGGCGTTGGCGTCCACGCCCAAGATCATCAGCCAGACCATCGACGCCACCGGATGGTCGGTCATGGGGGAGATGTCGGTCGGCTAGCCGACGATCACGGCGATCTCGTTGCCCAGCCGGTAACCCGGCGCCAGCGGTAGCGTGTCGCCGCTCCAGAACTTGCCCGGGTCGAACCAGTTCGCGTCCTTGTCGGTGGCGAGCAACCCCATCTCCTCATAGGTGATGGCCACGGTCTCGGCGCAGTACGCCGTCTCCAGCCCCAGTGCCCGCCGGGTTGCCTTGCGTCGTCGGGTCTGTTCGCGGACCTTGTTGTCCACTACGGGTATTCCCCGGATCCAGTCGTTGAGGGTGGGAAGCCGGCCACGCAGCCAGCGGCCGGTCAGCCGAGCGGTGGTCGGAAACGCGGTGCCGTCCATCCGCGCGATCACCCGCAGTAGTTGGTTTTCCTGTTCCCGGTTGGCATACGGGGTCAGCTGACGCAGCCAGCACCGCTGCTGGTAGCGCCCCGTCCATTGCTCCACGACCCCGCGGGCGTCGTTGAGCTGCACCCCCCGATGGTGGGTGCCGGTCCACACGTCGACGAGCTTGTCGCCCAGTTCGGCATGCCAGATCAGCGGCGGCAAGTCGTCGATGGCCACCGTCATACCGACGTGGTTCACCGGGCTGTTGGTCAACGTCTGGATGGCGCGGTCCGGCCCGGACCGTCCCCGAAACAACCACAGATCGCCGGTCCGGGTTTCGTTCAGCGCCTGGTCCAACGTGAGCGTGCTGGATTCCACCCCAGCACCATAGGCAGACATAGGCTGTCGTCATGCGCAGCATCTGGAAGTGGCTAGGCCTGGCCGGTGTCGCCGGCGTCGTCGCCGGAGGGGCGCTGGTGGTGCGCGACGAACGCAAGCGTCGCGCCTACACCGCCGACGAGGTCCGGTCCCGGCTGCACCAGAGGCTGGCCGAATCCGGCGCAGACGGCCTTCAGTCCCCGTCGGACACGGGCGGGGACGCCACCGCGAACAACCGGTAGCTGCCGGAGAAGCCCTTCAATTCGACGTCGCGGCCCTCATCGAAACCGATGTCGTCGCAATCGCCGACGGCGTCGCGAACCGGTTGGCTCACCAGGATCTCGCCGCCGGTGGCCTGCCCGGCAACCCGGGCCGCCATGGCGACGTTGCGACCGAACAGGTCGTCGCCGCGGCGTACCGAGCGGCCCATGTGGATGCCGATTCTGACCTTGATTACGTTGCGGCGCTTACGCTTTGCTTCCCTGTGCAGCGCATCCTGGATGTCGATGGCGCACCGTAGAGCCTGTTCGGCCCGGGCGAAGGCGACCATGAATCCGTCGCCTTGACTCTTCACCACGTGGCCGGACCGGCGTTCGACGAGCTCGTGAATCATCTTGTCATGTGCGGCAATGAGTTTGACCCAGGCTCGATCACCGATTCGCTCGTTGAGCGCGGTGGATTCCTCGATGTCGGAGAACAGGATCACCACGCGACCGTCCGGCGTGACTCGCGCCAGGTCCGGTCGCTCGACTTCGGCCCAGTCCGCCAGGTCCTCGATCGAGCTGCGTACGGCAGCGCCGAAGCCCTCCTTGCGCACCAGGTTTGCGGTCTGCCATACCGTCTTGACGGCCTCGCGGCCACCGGACAACAACCAGTTGCGGGCATCGGCGCGGCGTCGCAGCTCCTCGACCTCCTGACGACTGCGGCTCAGCAACCGCCACAGCACGACCAGCCCGACGGCTTCCGCCACCGCGATCCCGGCCAGCACATAGACCGCGATGTGCAGCGCAGCACCGGAGCCCAACACCCGGTCCATTCTTCCCGGGCCCGGTTGAGTCGATCTTGTCGGGCCAGGGGGCAATGTCTAGGGTTGAGGTCGGCCACCACGGGGAAGTAGCTGTCAAGCCGTTGGGTGACTTTCGCAGATGACGTCCTGGAGGTGGGCATTGGCCGGTAGCGCATCTAGCGCTTCAGACGTGTTGGTGATCTTCGGAATTACCGGTGATCTGGCCCGTAAGATGACTTTCCGCGCGCTGTACCGGTTGGAACGTCGGGGGTTGCTGGACTGTCCGATCGTGGGTGTGGCCAGTGACGATATCCCGGTGGACAAGCTGGTCGAGCGGGCCCGGGAGGCCATTGGTCAGTCGGGGGAGAAGTTCGACGACAAGGTGTTCGGCCGGTTGGCCAGCCGGTTGTCCTATCTATCGGGCGACGTGACCGACAGCGCCTTGTACACCTCGCTGGCCAAGCAAATAGGTTCCGGACATCGCCCCCTGTACTACCTGGAAATGCCGCCTGCGTTGTTCGCCCCGATCGTCGAGAATCTGGCAGCGGCCGACCTGGTTCGGGGCGCACGCGTCGCGGTGGAAAAGCCCTTCGGCCACGACCTGGCCTCGGCGCGCGAACTCAACTCCAGGCTGCGCGCGGTGCTCGACGAAGAGCAGATCCTGCGCGTCGACCACTTCCTGGGCAAACAGCCCGTCGTCGAGCTGCAGTACCTGCGATTCGCCAATCGCGGCCTGGCCGAGTTGTGGGATTCCAAGAGCATTTCCGAGATCCACGTCACCATGGCGGAGAATTTCGGCGTCGAGGACCGCGGCTCCTTCTACGACGCGGTGGGGGCCCTGCGTGACGTCGTGCAGAACCATCTGCTGCAGGTGCTGGCGCTGGTGACGATGGAGCCGCCGGTCGGCGCCAGCGCCGACGATCTCAACGACAAGAAGGCCGAGGTGTTTCGCGCGATGCCGGCGCTGGAGCCGGCGCGTTACGTGCGTGGCCAGTATCGGGGCTACGGCGATGTTGCCGGGGTGGCGCAGAATTCGCAGACCGAGACCTACGTCGCGCTGCGGACCGAGATCGACAACTGGCGCTGGGCGGGCGTACCGATATTCCTGAGGGCCGGAAAAGCATTGCCGGAGAAGGTGACCGAGGTCCGGATGTTTCTGCACCACGTTCCCGGGTTGGCGTTTCTGCCCAACCGCCGGCCGCCCGAACCCAACCAGATCGTGCTGCGCATCGATCCCGACCCCGGGATGCGGCTACAGATTTCGGCCCACACCCACAATGCGTGGCAAGACATCCACCTGGACTCCTCGTTCGCCGAAGACCTTGGTGAGCCGATCCGTCCCTATGAGCGACTGCTGCACGCCGGATTGCAGGGTGATCGCCAGCTTTTCGCCCGCGAAGACAGCATCGAGGAGACCTGGCGGATCGTGCAGCCGGTGCTCGACAACCCGGGCGATGTCCACCAATACGACCGCGGTTCCTGGGGACCCGAGGCCGCGCAGACGCTGCTGCGTGGTCACCGCGGTTGGCAACAGCCGTGGCTGCCTCGCGGCGCAAAAACAGGACAGTAAGGGAGACGAAATCATATGCAGCTAGGGATGATCGGTCTGGGCCGGATGGGCGCCAACATCGTCCGCCGAGTGGTCAAAGGTGGACACGAATGCGTGGTGTACGACCACAACTCCGACGCCGTCAAGGCGATGGCGGGGGAGGACAACACCACTGGGGTGTCGTCCCTGCGGGAGCTGCGTGACAAGCTCTCCGCGCCGCGAGTCGTGTGGGTGATGGTGCCCGCGGGCACCATCACCACCGGGGTCATCGAGGAGCTGGCCGAGACCCTGGAGCCCGGAGACATCGTGATCGACGGCGGCAACACCTACTACCGCGACGACATCACCCATGCAAAGCTGCTGTCCAGCAAGGAAATTCACTTGCTGGACACCGGCACCAGCGGCGGCGTGTGGGGCCTGGAGCGTGGCTATTGCCTGATGATCGGCGGGGATGCCGGCGCATTTGCCCACGCCGAGCCGATCTTTGCCACCGTCGCGCCGGGGGTGGAGGCGGCGCCGCGCACGCCCGGCCGCGACGGCGAGGTCGCGCAGTCCGAGAAGGGCTACTTCCATTGCGGGCCGTCGGGGGCCGGACACTTCGTCAAGATGGTGCACAACGGCATCGAGTACGGCATGATGGCCTCCCTGGCCGAGGGGCTGAACATTCTGCGCAATGCCGACATCGGCACCCGGGTGCAGCAAGGTGACGCCGAGACCGCGCCGCTGTCCAACCCGGAGTACTACCAGTACGACATCGACATCCCCGAGATCGCCGAACTGTGGCGCCGCGGCAGTGTGATCGGCTCGTGGCTGCTGGATCTGACCGCGATCGCACTGCACGAATCGCCTGAGCTGCAGGAGTTTTCGGGGCGGGTCTCCGATTCCGGCGAGGGCCGGTGGACCTCAATCGCGGCGATCGACGAGGGCGTGCCCGCGCCGGTGCTCACCACCGCGCTGCAGTCCCGGTTCGCCTCGCGCGATCTCGACGACTTCGCCAACAAGGCGCTGTCGGCCATGCGGAAGCAGTTCGGCGGCCACGCCGAGAAACCGGCCAACTAACCGGCGGCAACCGTCCGTCTGACGAAGTCCACCACCACATCGCTGAAGGCGTCGTTGTCGTCGCCCGCGGCGGTGTGTCCGGCGTTGGACAGCTCGACGAACTCCGCGCGCGGCACTTTGGTCAGAAAGTCCTGGACCGCTTCCGGGCTCACCACGTCGGAGAGTTTGCCGCGGATCAACAGAATGGGGATCTTCAGGTTCACCGCGGCCCGCTCGAAGTTCTCGGTGCGCAGGTCCGGGTCATCCAGGGGGGCGGTCATCATCGCCGGATCCCAGTGCCAGTACCACCTTCCGCCGCGCTGCCGCAGATTCTTCTTCAACCCCTCGGGACTGCGCGGCTTGGTGCGGTGCGGCAGATAGGCCGCGACCGCATCGGCGGCTTCCTCGAGCGAAGCGAAACCGTCAAGGTTGGTGCGCATGAAATCCCGGATGCGGGCGCTGCCGTCTTTCTCGTACCGGGGTACCACGTCGACCAGCACCAATCCCGTCACCCGGTCGGGGCCTGCGGCGTCGGCGACCAGGATGCCGGTCAGCCCGCCCATGCTGGCCCCGATCACCACCACATGACGACCGATCGCATCCATGACCTGCAACACGTCCTCGGTGAGGGTCTCGACGGCGTAATCCGCGGCCGGCGCTCGATCGCTGTCCCCATGTCCACGGGTGTCCAGCGCGACGACGTGAAACCCCTCGTCGGCAAGGATCTGACCGGTTTTCTTCCAGGAGAACCGGTTTTGGCCGCCGCCGTGCAACATCAAGATGCTCGGCCGGTCAGCCGCCTCGGCGCCGCGGTTCCATTCGTCGGCGACCAGCGTGATTCCCCCGGCGCCGGGAAACTCGACGGTGCGGGGGCTGCTCACGGTGCTCACGCATTCCGACGTTACCTAGTTCGTTTAAGCACCTTCATCCAGGGTGGCGACGTGGGCCATGGGTCAGGTTCGCCGCGGCGACCGCCGGCACCCGGCCTCACAGCAACTTCACGGCTGACACCCACCCGTCCGCAATGGCGCATATGTCATCCTAGGTTGACAAATATTGAGCGGCCTTGCCGGCCAGGGCGACCTGGCGCGGACCAAAGGAGTTCTTATTCTTACGCTTTCACCTCGGCGCCAGGCATCCCGACCGGCCGCCCGCGTGTCGTCGTTCACGCCGCGGGTGTGGCTGGGACCGATCATCGTCGCCGTCGCGCTGATGTACGGGTTGGGTCTGTTCTATGTCGGCGGCACCCTTAACCCCGGCGCCAACCTGCGACACTTTCCGATCGCGATCGTCAACCAGGACACCGGGGTGACGGGCCGACTCATCGCCGACGGGCTGGCGGCCAATATGGACAAGAACCGGTTCGACGTCCGGGTGCTCCCGGCCGATCAAGCGCGCGACCAACTCGAGACCGGGAAGGTCTACGCGCAGGTCTTGCTGCCCTGGGACCTGTCCCAGCGACTGTTCGCGTTGCCGGAGGCGACGTTGCAGCCGGGACAACCGCTCAAGCCGGTCATCACCATCTCGACCGGTCCGCGGGCCGGCGCCGTCGCCGCCGTCATCGCCGAGAAGGCGATGCGCAAGGCATTGGCGGTCGTCAACGCCAGGGCCGGCACCATGCTCACCGCGCAACTACGACGGCACAGCGACGGCGCACCGGTGCCGGGAGGGGCCCTGATGGTGCTGGCCAGCCCGATCGACATCGACACCACCGGGGCCGAGCCTGCCGACGGCGGGAGCGGACTGTACTACTCGTTGCTGCTGGTGATCGGCGGCGTTACGGCCGCGATCGTGGTGCGCCCGACCGCCGCGGCGTTGCTGCGTTCGGCGCCGGCAAAGTATGGGCGATGGCGGCGGTTGGCCGACCGAATCAGGGTCTCCCGGCTGCAGGCGTTGCTCGTGGAGTGGACGCTACTGTCGCTGCTGGCCGTGCCGACATCGGCGGTCTGCCTCTGGATCGCGGTCGCGCTGGGTATGCCGGCGCCGCAGCTGCTGGCGGTGTGGTTGTTCGGTGCCTTCATTGTCGCCACGGTTGGCGCCATGTCCACCTCGCTGATCGCGACCCTGGGCACCTGGGGCGCGTTGCTCAGCGTGTTCGTGTTCATCTTCCTGGGGATTCCGTCGGCTGGTGCCACCATCCCGTTGGAGGCCTCGCCGCGGTTCGTGGCCTGGCTCGCCGAATTCGAACCGGTGCGCCAGGCATTTCTGGGCTGTCGGTCCTTGCTCTATTCGGACGGCGCCGGCGGCGCCGAGCTGATCCGAGCGGTCACGGTGTGCGCGCTCGGCCTGAGCATCGCTTTGTCGGCCGGTGCCTTGGTCACCTACATCCGCGACCGCGACGGGCTGCTCCGCATCGAAGCTTCTGCCACCCGCTGACGCCAAGGCCGCCATTCGGGCCATGGGGGAGCCCACAGCACCAGCAGCGAGCGGCGCGTAGTCACGCTGGGCGTGTGGTTCTGAACAATGTGCGGTGAGTTTTCGACGTCGCCGGGGTCTATCACAGCGACGACGCCCCGACGACACGGAGACTGCCATGCCATCGATCACGCCCGCACTCTGGTTCGACCACAATCTGGAAGAGGCGGCCCAGTTCTACACCTCGGTGTTCCCGAACTCGCACGTCGAGAATTTCAACCGCTACACCGAGGCCGGCCCGGGTGAACCGGGCGCGGTGGTATCGGGCACCTTCGTCCTGGACGGGGTGCGGTTCGTCGGCATCAACGGCGGCCCGGAATTCCGCTTCACCGAGGCGGTGTCCTTCATGGTCGACTGCAAGGACCAGGACGAGGTCGACTACTACTGGGACCGGCTGACCCGGGGCGGCGAGGAATCGCAGTGCGGCTGGTGCAAAGACCGCTTCGGGCTGAGCTGGCAGATCGTCCCGGCCCGGCTGCACGAGTTGCTCACCGACCCCGATCCTGCCGTGACGACCGCGGCGACCACCGCGATGCTCGGCATGCGCAAGATCGTCATCGCCGAATTGGAGAGGGCCGCAGCGCAAGTGTGAGCTCACTCGGTGAGCCGGGCGATCCATTCGATCGCCGTATCGATGATCGGCGCGACGTCGCCGGGCTTCTCGCAGTCGGCGATCATCAACGACGACTCGGCCATCGTCGCCATCAGAAGGCGGCTCAGCAGTTGGCCACGCGGCGACGTGTCCGGCGGCAGCACGACCAGCCAGCGGCGGAAGGCGGCCGACATCCGGTCGCGGCGGACGGTCTCGAACCCGGCGGGCGTGTCACCGGACGACAGCACCCTGGCCCGGCATCGGTTGTCCCACATCGCCTCCAGGTAAGCCCGTACGTGAAGTTGCAGTGCGTGTCGCGGGTCGGCGCCGTCCGGGCCGGACCGGGAGGCGTGCTGCATCGCCGCCTCGATACGGCGTTCCACGTCGTCGGCCACCTGCTCGAAGATCGACAGAAACAGTTCGCTCTTGCCGCCGAAGTGGTGGTAGATGCTGCCGATGCTGGCGCCTGACCTGGCCACCACGTCGGCCATCGTCGCCGCGGTGAAGCCCCTGGCCGCGAAAACCTCGGTTGCCGCATCCAGGATCCGCCGTTGCGTGGCGCCCGTTTTGGCCCATCGGCGGACGGTGTCCGCGTTGGTCACTGAACCCGCCCGCATGTCAGCCGACCATCTCCGGCAGCATCCGCAGCGAGCGGGACTCCAGCCGGGACGGGCCACCGGTCATGTCCCAGGATCCCGCCGCGACCAACATCGACTCCGCCCCGGGACCGGTATACATCCGGCCCGATTTGACTTCTGGGGATAGCGAGGCCAACAGCATCGTTGCTTGGTCCTCCCGTTGACGGCTCTGAAATTCAGGGTGCCGCGACGGCGGCGCGACGTCTGTCGGCCGAGCGGCCACTCCGGGGATGAATGCGGTGTCCCCCGATCGAAGGTCTTTTTGTCCCCCATGCATCCCGGTTACGTTGGATCATGCGCGGGCCGCAGGTGGCGACAGGAGTCAACATGAGGAACCAAGCTGCCCTGCCGGGCGCGACGCCCGGCATGATTGGCAACGCCGCGACCGACCACGCCAACGCCGACCAGGAAGCCAGTCATGTCTGAACCCCACTGGATCGACGTCCCGGGAGCCGACGCCGATCTCAAGGCCCTGACCTGGGGTCCGGCCGACGCCCCGATCGCCCTGTGCCTGCATGGCTTTCCCGACACCCCGTACGGCTGGCGCAAGGTCGCTCCTCGGCTGGCGAAATCGGGATGGCGGGTCGTCGCACCCTTCATGCGGGGCTATGCGCCGTCGTCGATCCCGGCCGACGGCTGTTATCACGTCGGCGCGCTGATGCACGACGCCCTGCGGGTGCGCGCGGCCGCCGGCGGGACCGACGACGACGTGGTGATCGGGCACGACTGGGGCGCGATCACCGCCACCGGTCTGGCCGCGATGCCCGACAGCCCGTTCGCCCGGGCCGTCATCATGTCGGTGCCGCCCGCGGCGGCATTCCGCCCGCTGGGCCGGGTGCCCGACCGCGGGCGGCTGGCCCGCGAGCTACCGCATCAGCTGTTGCGCAGCTGGTACATCGTCTACTTCCAGTTGCCCTGGCTGCCCGAGCGGTCCGCCGCGTGGCTACCGCCGCTGTTGTGGCGCCGGTGGTCGCCGGGTTATTACGCCGAGGAGGACCTGCGCCACGTCGACGCCGCGATCGGCACACCGGAGAGCTGGCACGCGGCGCTGGGCCCTTACCGGGCCACCATCCGCAACACCCGGCCGCCGGCCGGCTACGCCGAGTTGAACCGATGGTGGACCGAGCCGCCACGGTTGCCGAGCCTGTATCTGCATGGTCGCGACGACGGTTGTGCCACACCGGCTTTCACGCATTGGACGGAGAAGGTGCTGCCCGCCGGCAGCGACGTGGCGATCGTCGACCACGCCGGGCATTTCCTGCAGCTGGAACAGCCGGAGAAGGTGGCCGAGCTGATCCTGACGTTCGTCGGCACACCCGGCTGAGGCTGTGGCGGCACACCGGATGGCGGCCGTCGACGCGCAGTTCTACTGGATGTCGGCCAAGATTCCCAATGACCAGTTCCTGTTGTACGCCTTCGACAGAGACGCCGTGGCTGCCGAGCGGGCCATCGCGCAGCTCCTGGACCGGGCCCGCGCCTGTCCGGAGCTGCGGATGCGGGTCCACGACCGGTCTGCCCTGAGTTATCCGCGGTGGGTTGCCGCGGGTGTCGAGCGCGAGCAGGTGGTCCGCCACGGGCCGACCGACGGCAGCTGGCACGGCTGTCTGGCGGCGGTCGCCGCGCTGGCCGACGAGCAGCTCGATATTCGCCGGATGCCGTGGCGGGTCCACGTATTCACCCCGGTGACCGGGATTCCGGGGGTCGGCGGCGCGGGCACCGTCGCGGTCGTCCAAGTCGCGCATGCGCTCGGCGACGGCGCGCGCGCCTCGGCGATGGCGGCCTGGCTGTTCGGGCGGGCGGCTCCGGTGGCGCCGGTCACCGGGCCCCCGCGGGGTGTCCTGCCCTGGCGGGCCGCCGCAGCGGCCCGCATGCACCGCCGCCTGGTCCGCGACACCAGGGCCGCGCGGTTGGCGCCGGGTGCCGGTTCGCGGCCGCTGCTGCCCACCAACGCCCGGCCAGAGGGTGTGCGAGCGGTGCGCACCCTGGTGCGGCAGCGCTCGCAATTGCCCGGTCCCACGGTGACTGTCGCGGTGCTGGCCGCCGTGTCCACGGCGCTGTACAGGCTGCTCGGCGGGTCGGCCGAATCGCTGGCAGCAGAAGTGCCGATGGCCAAACCGGGTGTGCCGCAAGCGCATAACCATTTCGGCAACGTCGCCATCGGCCTGTATCCGGCGCTCGGTCACACCGAGCGGATTGGGCGGATTGCCGCCGACCTGGCCAATGCCCGTCGCCGCATGCAACATCCCGCCGGGCGGGCGGCCGACCTGGCCTTCGCTACCATTCCGGCAGCGCTACTACGTTGGGGAGTAAGCAAATTCGATGCTGACGCCCGGCCGGCGCAAGTGGCCGGCAACACCGTGGTGTCCAGTGTGCACCGCGGAGCCGCCGATCTTCATTTCGGTGCCGCGCCGGTGGTGCTGACGGCTGGCTATCCGGCACTGTCACCGGCGATGGGGCTGACTCACGGGGTGCACGGCATCGGCGACACGATAGCGATCAGTGTCCATGCGGCCGCGTCGGCGATACCCGACATCGATGCCTATGTGGAATTGCTCGACGCGGCGCTGCGATGAATACTATTGGGCATCACCAGATCTGGCCGCTTCTTCGCGAGTCAGGCCCACGGCCAGGATCAGCTCCTCATGCAGTTCGAACCAGACAGTGTGATAGGAGTCGATGAGCGGCCGGCTGAGCCAGCCGATATCGCCGGACCTGACCTTGTCAAGTGCGGCAGTGAGTTTCGCCGAGTAGGCGCGCAGCCGCGGCAGCTGTGCCGCTGCCGCCGCGATGATGGGTAGTACGCGCCGGTGCACATCGTCGAGACGGGCCAATACCGCAGCGTCATAACCGGCGTCGTCGTGAACATTGGGTTGGCCGCCCTTGAGTTGCCAATCCGTGACCACCACTTTGAAATCGGCATTGACGCTACGAAACTCGTTGTAGGCGGCGGCCATTGCCGCCGGGTCGACCTCCTTGCGTTCCTCGGCGAGCAATGCATTGAGCCGGGTGCGGCCTTCGGGGCTGATCCGCAACGTGGCGCCGGCGACCAACAGACTCGATGCGGTGAGCTGATCGACGATTTCGGCGATGACGCGGTGATCTTCACCCAGCGTGGTAGCCAGGTCGGCTAAACTCACCCGGCCCTTCAGGCGGACGGCCTGTAATACCTTGACGTGCATTCCGGATGCTGTGGGGTTGACTTGGCTTGCGGTTTCGTCGTGCATGTCACCGGGTTTCGTCGTTGTCAGGGTTACCTCAGCTCCGCGGGTCTGTTTGCGGACTGCGGTGATTCGCTTAACCTCGCATCGTTTTCGCAGGCCGGCAAGAATGCGAACAACACCTGTCCGCCAAAATACAAAATCCAGTTCGCGGCATACAGGTCGAATATCGGAATATTTCGATCCTGCCCCGGTGCCAGCCACGTGCTGAACAGGTACAAGTCTGATAGCGGGAGAAGCAGCCCGCCGATCAGTACGGGCAACGCTCGCAGGCTGAGTCGGTTCGCCCAGAAATACCAAATACTGAAGCCGATCATCAGGGTATAGATGACGAGGTTGAAAAGGAAGCTCCCAACCTCGAGGAACTGATGACCGGCAACTGGCTCCCGCACGTACGAGATCCAGCCCACAGTGTTGGCCACCGCAATGATCATCACGACGAACCAGCGCATGGGGTAACCGATTCCGCCACGTTGCGCGAGCCTGGGCTGGGAAAAACGGTAGAGGACGTAAACGTACAAGATGTAGCCGGCGCCGAACAGAATGATCGCGACGGACAGCTTTTGGCTGATGGGTTCGATGCCGGATATGGCGCTATTGACCACGTCTCCCACGGCGCACATTGCCATCCCCGCGATCAGGATGCGCGTATACCGTGCCACCTGCTGGGAAAGCTGCTGCTGATAAGCCAGGCGTACGGCGATGACAAAGAGCATCAGAGCCACATGCCACATGCGATAGATCGTCGTAGGTGGCCGGGAGATATTACCTATCCAGAGCACCTCTGTTGTGACGCTGAGGGCGAGCAGGCTGAAAAGTATCGTGGCGTAGGGGAATCTCATGGGCGCCAATTCTTGAGGCGGGTTCGGAAGTGCGCGATGGCCCACGGCCATCGTCGAGTCTGAGCAGTGCCGAGAATCCTCACAGTGGCCCGACTGTATAGCACCGGACCCGATCGGAAATCGAGAGGGGAAATGACCAGCGTCCGGTGGCTATGCGCAGCCGACTGGTTTGACCGCAGCTGCCGTCGGGCATGCCTGCTCACGCTCTCAGGTCGGTGACGCGGGCCCAAACTTCGGGGGTGTCGTGCGTCGACGCCGCTCGAATCGGTGCGCGCTATGACTGCGAGTGTTGGTGTGGGGTTGTGTAGATCTAGGTGGTCCCCGAATCATAAAAAAAAAAAGTGCCGGTCATGCCGGCGAGCTTGTCGAAGAGCCGGCAGTAGATCTGCAGCGAGATGGTGGCCAGCGTCTGGT
>NZ_MVIF01000038.1 GCF_002086675.1 Mycobacterium persicum | reverse complement strand
CCGGTCCTCCCGGCGCGCAGCACGCCCCGGATGCGGCCGCGGCCGCACCAGCGGCCGCCGGCGTCGCACCCTCGCCCGCCATCCCCTGCACGCAGCCGTAGCCGCCGGTCTTCAGCGGGGCGGCAGCTACATTCGGGCTCAACGCTATGGCGGCCCCGCACAAGCCAGCGCAGGCAACCACTTTCAAGTTGAACCGATCGAAGACCGTCATCACGCCGACTCCTCTTTATTGGCACCCAGCATTTCCGCAATCAAAACGTGCAGCAGCAGAGCTAGCCCTACTGCACTCGTGTCTAGCCGACCGGCACAATTTTCGGCAGCCGACGGGAAAGACGAGGCGCGCCGCACCGCGCCGTTTCCAAATGGTGACGTTCGCCATCACTTTTCCTTGCAAAGGAGGGCGGCGGGGGCCAGCCGTGCGCCGTCGAACAGGACCATCGGTGCTCTCACCCACCTCTGTCGCAACCCGCGCTCGACCCGCGCCGGCTTTTCGCGCCGCGGAGGTCCCGCACTCTTACTGGCGGGGCGTCGGGGCGCCCGTCACTGATCTAGGCTGGCGGCAAGGCGCTCGTAAGCGGACTCATGAGTGGACAGCGAAAGGCAGGGAGAGGCAAGTGACGGTCCGGGTAGGCATCAACGGCTTTGGTCGAATCGGCCGCAACTTTTACCGGGCCTTATTGGCTCAACAGGAGCAGGGCACCGCTGATATGGCGGTGGTGGCCGTCAACGACATCACCGACAACCATACACTGGCTCACCTGCTGAAATTCGACTCGATCCTGGGCCGGCTGCCCCAGGACGTCAGCCTCGAGGGCGAGGACACGATCGTGGTCGGCAGCACCAAGATCAAGGCGCTGGCCGTTCGCGAAGGGCCGGCCGCATTGCCGTGGGGCGACCTCGGCGTCGATGTGGTCGTCGAATCCACCGGCCTGTTCACCAACGCCGCCAAAGCCAAGGGTCATCTCGACGCCGGTGCCAAGAAGGTCGTCATCTCGGCGCCCGCGACTGACCCGGACCTGACCATCGTGTTGGGTGTCAACGACGACAAGTACGACGGCAGCCAGAACATCATCTCCAACGCCTCGTGCACGACGAACTGCCTCGCACCGCTGGCCAAAGTGCTGAACGACGAGTTCGGCATCGTCAGGGGCCTGATGACGACCATCCACGCCTACACCCAGGATCAGAACCTGCAGGACGGCCCGCACAAGGACCTGCGGCGCGCCCGCGCCGCCGCGCTCAATATCGTCCCCACCTCGACCGGAGCCGCCAAGGCCATCGGGTTGGTGATGCCCGAGCTCAAGGGCAAACTCGACGGCTACGCGCTGCGGGTGCCGATCCCCACCGGTTCGGTCACCGACCTGACCGCCGACCTGGCCAAGTCTGCCACTGCCGAAGAGATCAACGCCGCATACAAAGCGGCCGCCGAGGGCAGGCTCAAGGGAATTTTGAAGTATTACGACGCCCCGATCGTCTCGAGCGACATCGTCACCGACCCGCACAGCTCGATCTTCGACTCCGGGTTGACCAAGGTGATCGAAGGCCAGGCCAAGGTCGTGTCGTGGTACGACAACGAGTGGGGTTACTCCAACCGCCTCATCGACCTGGTCGCCCTGGTCGGCAAGTCCCTGTAAACTCAGGCAGCCGTGACTATCCATTCCCTCGAAGACCTTCTCGCCGAAGGCGTTTCGGGTCGCGGCGTATTGGTGCGCTCCGACCTGAACGTTCCGCTCGATGAGGACGGCGCCATCACCGACCCGGGCCGCATCACCGCGTCGGTACCGACATTGCAGGCACTGCTCGATGCCGGCGCCAAGGTGGTGGTCACCGCGCACCTGGGTCGCCCCAAGGCCGGCCCCGACCCGAAGCTGTCGCTGGCGCCGGTGGCCGCGGCGCTGGGTGAGCAGTTGGGTCGGCACGTTCAGCTGGCCGGGGATGTCGTCGGTGCTGACGCGCTAGCCCGCGCCGAAGGGCTGACGGCCGGCGACATCCTGCTGCTGGAGAACATCCGCTTCGACAAGCGCGAGACCGCCAAGGACGACGGTGAGCGCCTCGCCCTGGCTCGACAGCTTGCCGAATTGGTATCTCCGGGAGGTGCTTTCGTCTCCGACGGGTTCGGCGTGGTGCACCGCAAGCAGGCCTCGGTGTACGACGTGGCGACGTTGCTGCCGCACTATGCCGGCGAGTTGGTGGCCGAGGAGATCCGGGTACTCGAGCAGCTGACCGGCTCCTCCGAGCGGCCCTACGCGGTGGTGCTGGGCGGATCGAAGGTGTCGGACAAACTCGGTGTGATCGAGTCGCTGGCCACCAAGGCTGACAGCATCGTTATCGGCGGCGGAATGTGTTTTACTTTCCTTGCCGCGCAAGGCTATTCGGTTGGCACGTCGCTGCTGGAAGGCGAGATGATCGACACCTGCCGCAGGCTGCTCGACACCTACCACGACGTACTGCGGCTGCCCGTCGACATCGTGGTGACCGAGAAGTTCGCCGCCGATTCCCCGCCCCAAACCGTCGCCGCCGACGCTATCCCGCACGAGCTGATGGGCCTGGACATCGGCCCGGGATCGGTCAAACGTTTCGCCACGCTGTTGTCCAACGCCAAGACCATTTTCTGGAACGGGCCCATGGGCGTGTTCGAATTCCCCGGCTACGCGGCGGGCACCAGAGGCGTCGCCGAGGCGATCGCCGCCGCGACGGGTAGAGGAGCTTTCAGCGTGGTCGGCGGCGGCGACTCGGCGGCCGCGGTGCGCGCGCTCGGCATCGCCGAAAGCGACTTTTCGCACATTTCCACCGGCGGCGGCGCGTCGCTGGAATACCTTGAGGGCAAAGCACTTCCCGGTATCGAGGTCCTTGGTGAGGTCCAGCCCGGTCAAGACAAGAGAGGCGGACAGTCGTGAGCCGCAAGCCGTTGATCGCCGGCAACTGGAAGATGAACCTCAATCACTTCGAGGCGATCGCGCTGGTGCAGAAGGTCGCGTTCGCGTTGCCGGACAAGTATTACGACAAGGTGGACGTCACGGTGATCCCGCCGTTCACCGATCTGCGCAGCGTGCAGACGCTGGTCGACGGCGACAAGCTCCGGTTGACCTATGGTGCCCAGGACCTGTCACAACACGACTCCGGCGCCTACACCGGTGACATCAGCGGGGCGTTCCTGGCGAAATTGGGTTGCAGCTACGTCATCGTCGGACACTCCGAGCGGCGCACCTATCACAACGAGGATGATGCCCTGGTCGCCGCCAAGGCCGCCGCCGCGCTCAAGCACGAGCTCACGCCGATCGTCTGCATCGGCGAACACCTCGACGTGCGGGAAGCGGGAAACCACGTGCCATACAACGTCGAACAGCTACGTGGTTCGCTGGCCGGGCTGTCGGCTGAGCAGATCGGGTCCGTCGTCATCGCCTATGAGCCGGTCTGGGCGATCGGCACCGGGCGGGTGGCCAGCGCCGCCGACGCCCAGGAGGTCTGCGCGGCGATCCGAAAGGAATTGGCGTCGCTGGCATCAGCGAAGATCGCCGAGACGGTGCGGGTGCTCTACGGCGGCTCGATGAACGCGAAGAACGTCGCCGACCTGGTTGCCCAAGACGACATCGACGGCGGGCTGGTCGGTGGCGCGTCGCTGGACGGGGAGCAGTTCGCGACGCTGGCGGCCATCGCCGCCGGGGGACCGCTTCCGTAGCCACCGCACGGCAATCGACGCTCGCGCTACCCTCCGGAGAGGGGGCGTGTCATCACTCGAGGTGTCAAACCGTACCGGGGCACCACCCCGCCGCGCCGCGTCCCGGCAGACGCTATCCCTGGCATCCCCGGCATCCCGGCCCCTCCGTCGCCGGCTGGCAGCGTAGTCAGGGGCGTACCTTGGAACGTCTTCACCGTGGTGACTGCCGGTGCGGTCCAGGTAGGCGGCACCGACATTTGCCCGATCGAACCGGCGCCGCGGAAAGCTGCGGACACCTCGCCAATTCCTGGTCCGCCCTTCGCCACCGCGTCGGCTACGTTCTTGACCGAATTGACCAGCGGGGCAAGCTCACTGGGGACAACATCGGCTGCCGGTGCCGCGAGGTTGGGCAGGATGCCCAGATTCTTCTCGGCCCCGATGATACCGGTGCCCAGCGAGCTGATGTTGTTGATCGAGCTGACGGTTGCGTACCACGCCATCACGCCGTCGAGGAACGTGAAGTCGTCCGCGACGATGGACGGGAAAGGAATGGCGTTGATGAATTCACCCGCCTCCAGAAAGAACGGCGTCAGCTCGGGTGCGATCGGCAGCAGGGCGATCCCGATCTGTTCCAAGAGATTCCCCAGCCAGTTACCGCCGTCAGCGGCGGCTCCGGCCGTGGCTTGAGCCACCGCGGCGGTCTGCGCCGGTAGACCGGCGGGGTTGGTGGATTGCTGCGGGGAAGCAAATGGCGTCAGCGTCGTCGCGGCCGCCGAAGTGACGGCATAATCCTGCATCACGCTGCTATTGGTGACCCACATTTCGGCGTAGGCCAGCTCCAAGGCGGCGATCGCCGAAGTGTTCTGTCCGAAGAAATTCGTCGCTATCAGCAAGTGCAGCTGCTCGCGGTTGGCGATGACGATCGACGGGGGCACCGTCATGGCAAACGCCTCGTCGAATGCGCTCGCCGCGGCCGCGGCCTGCCGGCCGGTCTGCCATGTCTGGATGGCTGTTGCCTCCAGCCACTCCGCGTAAGAGGTGGCTGCTGCCGCCATCGCAGCGGACGAAGGGCCCACCCAATGCCAGGCGATGAGGTCCGAGACCACCGATCGGTACGTCTGGGCGCTGGTCTGCAATTCAGCAGACAACTGCTGCCAGCTCGCCGCCGCGGCTTGCAGCGAGCCTGATCCCGGACCGCTATACATCCTGGTCGAGATGACCTCTGGCGGTAGTAACGCAAAATTGGTGAACATGTGCTACCTCCTTGGCTGGTCGAGGCGACTAAGGCGACGCGGTTCGGTGCATGCGAACCGGGGCCCGGCCTGATGAAGCCCGGGCTACGGTGTCCGGTGCTGGCGGGTGATTTGTTCGAACTGCGGCGGCTAATGCATTCGGCGGCGGCTCTCGGCAAAACCGATCAGTATCGCGGTGCCGAAGCTGCGCGGGTAGGAAAGGTTCCTAGCTTTCGTGGACCATGAACGTCACGGTCAGCATTGAGGTCTTTCCTCGGGCCGGGCCGGCGAATATCGGATACAACGACCGCGCTGAAATATCGGGAGGCCGTTAGCCACTGTGGAACCTTTATCACTCAGCCCTAACGCCATTAGCCAACCTTTCTGGTGCAGCTCTTCACCGGCAGGCCCAGATCACATTCACGCCGACTCGGAGGCCGGCCGAATCTCCGGCGGAACCAATGAATCCCAGGGAATATAGCTATCGTCAACAATAACTATGTCGGTGATTTAAATTCGCCCGCGATTTCCCGTTGACGAGCGGTTTTGGTAATCACCTGCCCTGTCGAACCGGTGATTGGTTCCGGGTGCGCTGCACAAGTTTTCGACATCAGGGCGCGATGTGCGGAGTGACAACATGGATGTAGAGACTTTGTACACCAGACAAGGGATGGCAGGCCGGGTGCGGGAACTGCTATTGCGTTCGTTTTAATCGCACTTCGCGACGTCCGGCGCGGTATGCACCGGACATCATCGGGAGCAATTTATGCATCCGGCAGAATGCGGCGCCACACGATATACTCGAAGGCGCGTTATCGAAATTCTAAGCGGCCGATTCTCTAGCATGCTTTGCATTTCGATTGCGACGGTGCGTAGTAGCGGGCGGGGTAGCTCAGCTCGACGGTCGGCCGGCCCAAGCGCGCTGGGTGGTCGAGCCGGCGGCCTGGGCGATGGCCACCGCGGCGTTGAGCGGCGGTGTCGGAGTGCTCGTCGGAGATCCCCGAGTCGCGGTAGTGGCCTGCCTCGGTGCGGCATGCGCGGCCGCACTCGCTCTTCGATAGTCGATCGCGAGGTCATGTGGTCAACGACCGCACCGCCCGAATGGTCAGTGTCCGTGCCAGGTGCTTTCGTCTCGGCCACCGTCACCCCTACCAGCGCACGGCGCGCGGCTCGATCGGGCAGCCGCACGAACGCCGCCCGAAATAGTTGGGGGATTTTCGGAAAGGCCAGTGAGACAATGACTTCCGACTCTGCCAACGCGGTGCTGAAAGCGCTGGTGAAGAATTCTTCGGCCGGAATGCGCCGCCGGTCGGTGCTCACCGTGGCGCCCATTCCGACGCAGCCAGCCGGGTAGTCGCCGACTGGATCGTTGTATGCCAGTGACCCGCCGATGGTGGCGTGATTGCGCACCTGCAGATCTGCGATTTGGGAAGCCGGCAGCGCCAGTGTTGGAATTGCTTGCCGGACAAGGGCATCGGTAGCGACCCGGGTATGGGTCGCCATTGCGCCGATACGGACCTCGGTGCCACCGGCGGTGATGTCGCGCGCACGGTGATGTGCCGCGGATCGATACCGAGCCGCTCGGCAGCCAGCTGCTGAAGCGGAACAGCATGGTCCTGCTCGATTGGGTCCCGTCCGCAATGTCCAGGCAGCCGTCGCCGGAAAACGTCAGGGCGGCGCACTCGACGGGAAAGGCGCCGGTGCGCATGGCCTCGGCGACCTGGAGGCCGCCGTTGGCTTCCAGGTAGTTGGCAAAGCCGCATTCACGCAACCGGCCGCGTGCCGCCGATTCTCGCCGGCGCGATTCGAACCCGGCACGGTCGGCCACTCCGGACACCGAATCTGGTTGTCCAGAAACCGGCTGCCGTCGATGACCAGCCCGGTGGCCGCGGTCAGGGACCAGGTCTGGGTGGCGGGCAGATTGCGGGCCTGCAGCGCGGCCGGATCGAAGCCCAGTTATTGAGCCGCTCGGGTCGATCAGTCGTTCCAGCACGTAGGTCGCCTCCGGACGGCCCGCTCCGCGGAAAGCGTCGATCGGCACGTTGTTGGCGAACATGGCTCGTACGTTGATTTCGACGGCCCGGAAGCGGTAGGCGCCGGCCTGTACCGGCGCGCCGACGCCGGTCGCGGTCAGCGGCGCGAGCTGCGACAGGTAGGCGCCCAAGTCGACGGTCGACCGGACCGACAACGCCAGAAAGCGGCCGTCCTTGTCCAGGGCGATCGCCGCGTCGGTGATGTGCCCGCGGTCTTGAGTATCGGACTGCAACGACTCCGAAGTCAGAACCCCCGGCGCGCTCGTTGCCCGCGAGCTGTCGATGCGCCGAATCCGGGCATGCGGCAACGGGGAGCGCACCAGGCAGCCGTGCGCCTCGCCGTCGAACCGCATCGCACGTAGGCGCCGGTGCCGCGAACCAGGTCGTGTTCCGACCGGGCCAGCGGTCCCGCGACGCCGTGGCCGGGCCCATGCCCCGACGCGTCGGTGAACCGCACCAGCTCAGACACCGACGCCGGCTACCAGGATAGGGACGAACACCAGGGCTGAAAGCTACCAGACGACCCGTCGCGGCGCTGGGCTGCGCGGGCGCGTCAGCGGTACTTGATCAGCAAACCCACGCCCACGATGCACACCACCCAGATCCCGGTGATAAACAGCGTCAACCGGTCCAGGTTCTTCTCGACAACGGTCGACCCGGATAGGCTGGACTGCACACCGCCGCCGAACAGGGTCGACAGGCCGCCACCTTTCGCGCGGTGCAACAGCACCAGCAACACCACCAGCACACTGGTGATCACCAAGGTGATCTGCAGGGCCAACTCCATGACCGGCAGCCTACCGAATGTCCGGCCGATAGCGGGCGGCGGGCGGTCGGGTCGTTGATGCCGGCGGTCGTCAAGGCGGCAGGCGTTTCGCGATCACCGCACGGTGGTGGAAACGATTGCGTGGCGTCGGGCATCGGGTTGGCGACTGCCCGACCGATTAGTCGCCTGGTCGGCCCTTGGGGTTCTTGCCATGGCCCCCGCGGCGGCCGTGGTGGCGGTGCCGGGATGCTGACGGGCGATGTCGCCTCTGTCGGCGACGTCGCCGCCTCCGGTGCCGTGGACGGCTTGCTGGTAGTGGCGGCGCTGCGAACGGCGGATCCCATGCCATCACCATGATCGCTGGCACGAGTAGAGCGATCATCGCCCCGGCGGCCAGTTTGCGCCTGGGACCAGCAGGTTCAGACTCCCCGGCGACGAGCGCCGACGAGCCTGCGGGCGGGGGAGCCGCCATCACGAGGGGGCGATTGCGAACGGGTGTTGCACGAGGACCAGTGCCGTTCAGGGCGTCGCGCATCTGCGTCGCCATTATCCGGTGAAATCGCCAAAGACGCCGGAGCCACACTTGTCGCCCCACGGCTACGCGGTCCATGCGTCGGCACGACGGCCCCGTAGGGCAGATCAGCCCGCAAACGTGCGGTCCACGCCGTTGCCCTACGGCCCGTCGCTGATACTGGGACTCATGGGTGACGCTACCGACCTGGTTTCAGATGCCGCGCTGGAACCGATTGGCGATGTCCACCGGACCCGGCTGGGGCGCGAGGCGACCGAGCCGATGCGCGCCGACATCAGGTTGTTGGGCTCCATCCTGGGCGACACCGTTCGCGAACAGAACGGCGACGAGATCTTCGAACTCGTCGAGCGAGCACGGGTGGAAGCCTTCCGGGTGCGTCGCTCCGAGATCGACCGAACCGAGATGGCGCGGATGTTCGACGGTATCGACATTCACCGGGCGCTTCCGGTCATTCGGGCCTTCAGCCATTTCGCGTTGCTGGCCAACGTCGCCGAAGACATCCACCGGGAACGCCGCCGCGCCGGTCACATCGCCGCCGGGGAGCCGCCGCAAGACAGCAGCCTAGCCGCCACGTACCTGAAACTCGAAGCGGCCGAGCTGGATTCGGTCACCGTTGCCGACGCGTTGAAGGGCGCGCTGGTTTCCCCGGTCATCACGGCCCATCCGACCGAGATCCGCCGGCGCACCATCTTCGTCACCCAGCACCGGATCACCGAGTTGATGCGGCTCCATGCCGAGGGCCACAGCGAGACCGACGACGGCCGCAGCATCGAATTGGAGCTGCGTCGCCAGGTTCTGACCTTGTGGCAGACCGCGCTGATCCGGCTATCGCGACTGCAGATCAGCGACGAGATCGCCGTCGGGCTGCGGCTGTACCGGTCGGCGTTCTTCAAGGTCGTCCCGCAGGTCAATGCCGAGGTGCGGGGGGCATTGCGCGACCGGTGGCCCGACACCGACCTGTTGTCGGAGCCCATTCTGAAACCGGGATCATGGATCGGCGGCGACCGTGACGGCAACCCCAACGTGACCGCCGAGGTGGTGCGGCTGGCCACCGGCGGCGCCGCCTACACCGCGCTGTCGCACTACCTGGCCGAGCTCGACCAGCTCGAGCAGGAGCTGTCGATGTCGTCGCGGCTGCTCACCGTCACACCCGAGCTGTCCGCGCTGGCCGACGGCTGCCGTGACAAGGCTCGCGACGACGAACCATACCGGCGGGCGCTGCGCGTGATCCGCGCCCGGCTCAGCGCCACCGGCGCCGAGATCCTGGACCAACAACCGCAGCACCAGCTGGACCTGGGATTGCCGCCGTACGCCACGCCGGGTGAGCTGCGGGCCGACCTCGACGTCATCGATGCATCGCTGCGCACCCACGGCAGCGCGCTGTTGGCCGACGACCGGCTGGCTTTGTTACGAGAAGCCGTGCACGTCTTCGGTTTTCACCTGTGCGGCCTGGACCTGCGGCAAAATTCCGACGTACACGAGGAGGTCGTTGGCGAGCTACTGGCATGGGCCGGGGTGCATCCCGACTATGGCTCGCTGCCCGAAGACGAGCGGGTTGCGCTGCTGGTCGGGGAGCTCAGCACCCGGCGACCGCTGATCGGCGGCTGGGCACAATTGTCCGACCTGGCGCGTAGCGAGCTGGACATCATGGCGGCCGCCGCCCACGCGGTCCAGACCTACGGTCCCGAGGCGGTGCCCAATTACGTTATTTCCATGTGCCGGTCGGTATCGGACATGTTGGAGGCGGCGATCCTGCTGAAAGAGGCCGGCTTGCTGGACGCCTCGGCACCGCAACCGTACTGCCCGGTGGGTATCTCGCCACTGTTCGAAACGATCGACGACCTGCGCAACGGCGCGACGATTCTGCAAGCGACGCTGGACCTTCCGCTCTATCGCGGGCTGGTCGAGGCCCGAGGTGACATACAGGAGGTGATGCTCGGCTACTCCGACTCCAACAAGGACGGCGGGTATCTGGCCGCCAACTGGGCGGTGTATCGCGCCGAGCTGGCCCTGGTCGAAACGGCCCGCAAGTCGGGAATTCGGTTGCGGCTCTTCCACGGTCGCGGCGGCACCGTCGGCCGCGGTGGTGGCCCGAGTTATCAAGCCATCCTGGCGCAGCCGCCGGGCGCGGTGAGCGGCTCGTTGCGTCTTACCGAGCAGGGCGAGGTGATTGCCGCCAAATACGCCGAGCCGCAGATGGCGCGGCGCAATCTGGAGAGCCTGTTGGCCGCAACCCTGGAATCGACGCTGCTGGATGTCGAGGGTCTCGGTGACACGGCGGCGCCGGCCTACGGGGTGCTCGAGGAGGTCGCCGCCCTGTCGCAGCGTGCGTATGCCGAATTGGTCCACGAGACACCGGGTTTCGTCGAGTATTTCATGGCGTCCACGCCGGTCAGCGAGATCGGGTCGCTGAACATCGGCAGTCGCCCGACGTCCCGCAAGCCCACCTCGTCGATCGCGGACCTGCGCGCCATTCCATGGGTGCTGGCGTGGAGCCAGTCGCGGGTGATGCTTCCCGGATGGTACGGCGCCGGCACGGCGTTCGAGCAATGGATCGCGGCGGGCCCCGAAGGTGAGGCCGAGCGACTCGACGTTCTGCACGATCTCTACCAGCGGTGGCCGTTCTTTCGCAGCGTGCTGTCCAACATGGCGCAGGTGCTGGCCAAGAGCGATCTAGGCCTGGCCGCCCACTACGCCGAACTCGTCGCCGATGAATCATTGCGGCGCCGGGTTTTCGACAAAATTGTCGACGAACATCACCGCACCATCACCCTGTACAAGCGCATCACCGGCCACGACGATCTGCTGGCCGACAACCCGGCCCTGGCGCGGTCGGTGTTCAACCGCTTCCCGTACCTCGAGCCGCTGAATCACCTCCAGGTGGAGTTATTGCGTCGCTACCGCTCGGGCGAAGACGACGAATTGGTGCAGCGCGGCATCCTGCTGACGATGAACGGGCTGGCCAGCGCGCTGCGAAACAGCGGGTAGCGGCGGGCGTCGCGAGTGTGATCGCCAACTGCGGCCCGACCCCGTCACCGCTGCCGAGTCAGCGCTCAGTGGACCGCGCGGTTGCGTAGCCGGTCCAGCACGCCGCGGACAGCGTGCTCGGTGACCGACAGTGGCGACATCACGGTCTCGCCCAGACTCACGATGTAGTCGATCCGGTCGACGATGGCTTCTACCGGCTCGACCAGCATAATAAGCCGCTTGGCCAGATCGTCGAGGCTGGATAATGTGCCCTCGAGGTGGTCCAGGCCACCCTCCAGCCGCTCCACCGTGGTGTTGAGAGCCGACAGTGAACTGTTCAGCTCCTTCATCGTCTTGTCCAGTCCCTCGAGGACGTCCTCGACCTGCTCCACCGTCTTGTCGGCGTTCAGCGCCGCCTGGGTGAGGGTCTTGATCCGGCTACGCTCCGCCCCGCTGCGCACGCTTCTGTCTGCCATGACGGCCATTATTGCGCCAGTTGGAGCCGACGCGGCTTCGAGTCTGCCGACCGCGTTGTCAGCCGAGCTTGACCGCGGCCTCCTCGTCGAGCAGCCACAGTGTGCTCTCCCGTCCGACTGCTCCGGCCGCCGGCACCGCAACCGGGTCCGCGCCGCCGATGGCAGCGGCCACCGCGTCGGCCTTGGCCCGGCCCGAAACGATCAGCCACACTTCGCGGGAACGCTGTATCGCCGGTAGGGTCAAGGTGATTCGTTGGGGCGGGGGTTTGGGCGAGTCGTCGACGGGGACCACCAGACGAGTGGCCTCACGCACGGCCGCAGTGTGCGGGAACAGCGAGTTGACGTGGCCTTCTGGCCCCATTCCCAACAGATGTACGTCGAAATTCGGTGCCCGATCACCGGGTGCCGCATTTGCTGCCAGCACCTGTTCGTAGGCCAGTGCCGCGGCGTCCAAATCGGTGCCGAACTCACCATTACTGGCGGCCATCGGGTGCACCTGGCTCGGTGGGATGTCGACGTGATCGAGCAACGCCGCACGCGCCTGCTTGTCGTTGCGCTCGTCATCGTCCTCGGAGACGTAGCGCTCGTCACCCCAGAACAGATGAATCTTGGACCAGTCGATCCGCGGCCCGGACGCACCGAGATAGCGCAGCAACGCGGTGCCGTTCCCGCCGCCGGTCAGCACGATCAGTGCTTGCCCCCTGGCCGCCACCGCGTTGTCGATGGCCCGGATCAGTCGTTGGCCGGCGGCCTCGACCAGAATCTCGCTGTCAGGAAAGGTCTGGACGTCCAGATTCATAGGTACTGCACCTTCTTGATGCCTTCCAATGCCGCGAAGTAGATTTCGTCGGGGTCCAGCCGGCGCAGATCTTCGGCCAGGCATTCCCCAGTTACCCTGCGCGCCAACGGAACCCGGGCATCGGGCCGGGCCGTCCGGCTCAGGGTGGCGGTGGTCCCTTCCTGCGGTCGGCTCAACACGATGGTCTCGCTCTTGCGCACCAGCTCGACTTGGAGTTTGCCGACCGCGCGGCGCACCGGACCGTCGATCCGGCTGGCCAGCCAGCCCGCCAGGATGTCGAGCGCCGGCTCGGTCTTCAAGCCCGACACGAGCGCCGACTCGATCGGTTCGTGGGGCGGCTGGTCGACGGCAGAGGTCAGCAATGCCCGCCAATAGGTGATGCGACTCCAGGCCAAGTCGGTGTCGCCGGTGGTGTAACCGGGTAGTCGGCTCTTGATCGCCGACAGCGGGTCGACGCCATTGGTGGCGTCCATGATGCGCCGAATCGCCAACTTGCCCAAGGGATCCTGGGCAGGTACCGCCGGAGCGATGTCGGGCCACCAGACCACTACCGGGATGTCGGGCAGCAGGAACGGGATGACGACGCTGTGGGCATGGCCGGAGAGGGGGCCGGACAGTCGCAACACCACGACCTCCCCGGCGCCGGCGTCGGCGCCCACCCGCAGTTGGGCGTCCAGGCGTGGTTTCTCGGCGTACGGATTACCTCGCATCACCACGATGATCCGGCTGGGATGTTCATGGCTGGCGGAGTTGGCGGCTTCGATGGATTCTTCGAACATCGCCTCGCTGTCCGGGGCGATGATCAGCGTCAGGACCCGGCCCATCGTGACAGCGCCGATCCTTGCGCGTAGCTCGTCGAGCTTCTTATTGACCGCGGTGGTGGTGGTTTCGGGCAGATCGACGATCATTGGCGTCGCTCCTTTTCATCGCTTCGCAATCCATCGTCGCCGGCGCGGATCACGGGCGCCGCCACTCCCGGCCGGTGCGGTGCAGCATCTGGAATGCCGAATCCGGGCCCCACGTGCCGGCCTCGTAGGGGTCAGGCTTGCCATGTGCCGCCCAGTAATCGAGGACTGGATCCAGTATTTCCCAGGCCAATTCGACCTCCGCATTGACCGGAAACAGCGACGGTTCGCCGAGCAGCACATCGAGGATGAGCCGCTCGTAGGCCTCCGGTGAGTCTTCGGCGAACGCCGAGCCATAGGAGAAGTCCATGTTGACGTCGCGGACTTCCATCGCACTGCCCGGGACTTTGGATCCGAACCGCAGGGTCATCCCTTCGTCCGGTTGCACCCGGATGACCAAAGCGTTGGCTCCGAGCTCGTCGGTCATGGTGGCGTCGAACGGCAGATGGGGCGCCCGCTTGAAGACCAACGCGATCTCAGTTACCCTGCGGCCCAGGCGTTTTCCGGTGCGTAGATAGAACGGCACACCGGCCCAGCGGCGGGTGTCGACCTCGAGCGTGATCGCGGCGAACGTCTCGGTGGTGGAGTCCTCGGCGAAACCTTCCTCGTCGAGCAGACCCACCACTTTGTCGCCGCCCTGCCAGCCGGCCGTGTATTGCCCACGGCTGCTGGTCTCGTCGAGCGGCTCGGCGAGCCGAGTCGCCGAGAGCACCTTGATCTTTTCCGCCTGCAACGCAGACGGTTTGAAGCTGACCGGCTCTTCCATCGCGGTCAGCGCCAGCAGCTGCATCAAGTGGTTCTGGATGACGTCACGGGCCGCACCGATACCGTCGTAGTAGCCGGCCCGACCACCCAGGCCGATGTCTTCGGCCATGGTGATCTGCACATGGTCGACATAGTGCGCATTCCAGATCGGATCCCAGAACTGGTTGGCGAACCGCAGCGCCAGGATGTTTTGCACCGTCTCTTTGCCCAGGTAGTGGTCGATGCGGAAGACCGATTCCTCCGGGAAGACCGCGTTGACAGCCTTGTTCAGCTCGCGGGCGCTGTCCAGGTCGTGACCGAACGGCTTCTCGATGACGACCCGGCTCCACCGGTCACCTTGCGGACGGGCCAGTCCAGATTTGTGCAACTGTTCGCACACCACCGGGAAGGACTTGGGCGGGATCGCCAGATAGAAGGCGTGATTGCCGCCGGTGCCGCGCTCGGCGTCGAGTTTGTCCAGCGTCTCGGCGAGCCGCGCAAACGCCTGCTCGTCATCGAAAGAGCCTGGTACGAAACGAAACCCCTCGGCCAGCCGATCCCAGTTCTCCTGCCGGAACGGGGTCCGGCAGTGTTCTTTGACCGCCTGGTAGACCACCTGGCCGAAATCCTGAGTGTCCCAGTCTCTGCGGGCGAATCCCACCAGGGCGAATGTCGGCGGTAGCAGCCCGCGGTTGGCCAGGTCGTAGATCGCCGGCATCACCTTCTTGCGGGCCAGGTCGCCGGTGACGCCGAAAATCACCATGCCGCAGGAACCGGCGATTCTGGGCAGCCGCTTGTCCAGCTTGTCGCGCAGCGGGTTGTGCCACTGCGTGGCGGCGGAGTTGCGAGCTGCGCTCATTTGGTGACGGAGTCGAGCTGCGCCTGAGTCTCTTTGAGCAGCTCCGTCCACGCCGCCTCGAACTTCGCCACGCCTTCGTTCTCCAGCACGATGAACACATCGTCCAGGTCTATGCCGACCGCCTGAAGGTTGTCGAATACCTGCTGGGCGTCGGATGCGGTGCCGCTGACGGTATCTCCTGTGATCACGCCATGATCGGCGACAGCATCCAGCGTCGGTTCCGGCATGGTGTTCACCGTGTCGGGAGCCGCCAACTCGGTGACATAGAGAGTGTCCGCGTAGTCGGGGTTCTTGACGCCGGTCGAAGCCCACAGGGGTCGTTGTACGCGGGCGCCGTCTGCCTTGAGGGCTCGGAAACGGTCGCCGCCCCCGAAGACTTCCTGGTAGGCGGCATAGGCGAGGCGGGCATTGGCTACCCCGGCCTGCCCGCGCAATGCCAGCGCGTCCTGCGATCCGAGCTTTTCCAGCCGTTTGTCGATCTCGGTGTCCACCCGGGACACGAAAAACGATGCCACCGAATGGATCTTGGATACGTCCTGGCCACCTTCTCGTGCCTTCTCGATTCCGGCGAGGAAGGCGTCCATGACCGCACGGTAGCGTTCGACGGAGAAGATCAACGTGACGTTGACCGAAATCCCCTCGGCCAGAACGGCGGTGATGGCGGGCAGGCCGGCCTTGGTGGCCGGAATCTTGATGAACAGGTTCGGCCGGTCGACGATCTTCCACAGCTCGACGGCCTGCTGGATCGTCTTGTCGGTGTCGTGCGCCAGTCGCGGGTCCACCTCGATCGATACCCGGCCGTCCAGTCCGTCGGAAGCCTCCCACACCGGGGCGAACACGTCGCAAGCCCGGCGCACGTCGTCGGTGGTGGCGGTGCGCACCGTGGCGTCCACGTCGGCTCCGCGCTCGGCCAGCTCGGCGATCTGGCCGTTGTAGGCATCGCCTTCGGCCAGCGCCTTCTGGAAGATGGACGGATTGGTGGTCACGCCGACGACACACTTGGTGTCGATCAGCTCCTGCAGATTGCCCGAATTCAATCGGTCGCGGGACAGGTCGTCCAGCCACACGGATACGCCCACGGCGCTGAGCGCGGCGAGGTTGGGGTTCTGACTCATGGAAACGCCCTTTCTCAGTTGTCGAGTGCTCGTTCCGCGGCGGCGGCAACCGCTTGCGCGGTAAAGCCGAATTCCCGGAACAACGTCTTGTAGTCGGCGGATTCGCCGTAGTGCTCGATCGAGATGATCTCGCCGGTGTCCCCGACCAGTTTGTGCCAGCACTGCGCGACACCGGCCTCGACGGCGACCCTGGCCGACACCGACGGCGGCAGCACGCTGTCGCGGTAGTCCGATGGCTGGGACTCGAACCACTCCACGCAGGGCATCGACACCACTCGCGCGATAATGTCCTTGTCCGCCAACAACTGCTGGGCCTCGACCGCGAGCTGCAGCTCCGAGCCGGTAGCGATTATCACCACGTCAGGCTCGTCATCGCCGACGTCGCCAAGCACATAGCCGCCACGGGCGACGCCCTCGGCGCTGGTGCCCTCGAGCACCGGTAGGCCCTGCCGGGTCAAAATCAACCCGACCGGACCGCTGCCGTTGCCGCGGGCCAGGATCGTGCGCCAGGCATATGCGGTCTCGTTGGCGTCGCCCGGACGTACCACCGAGAGCTGGGGAATCGCCCGCAACGCCGCAAGGTGCTCGATCGGCTGGTGGGTCGGCCCATCCTCGCCCAGCCCGATCGAGTCGTGCGTCCAGACGTAGATGGTGTCGATATCCATCAGAGCAGCCAGCCGCACCGCCGGGCGCATGTAATCGGAGAACTGTAAGAACGTGCCGCCATAGGCGCGGGTGGGGCCATGCAGCACGATGCCGGACAGGATGGCGCCCATCGCATGTTCGCGGACCCCGAAGTGCAGGGTTCGGCCATACCAGTGCGCGGTGTAATCCTTGGTCGAAATCGACGGCGGGCCAAAGGAATCCGCGCCCTTCATGGTGGTGTTGTTGCTGCCCGCCAGGTCCGCGGACCCACCCCACAACTCCGGCAGCTTCGGTCCCAGGGCAGACAGCACCTCGCCTGAGGCCGCACGGGTGGCCAGCGCTTTGGACCCGGGTTCCCAATGCGGCAGGTCGTCGTCCCATCCGTCGGGCAACTGCTCGGCGGTCAACCTGTCCAGCAGCGCCTTACGTTCCGGTTCGCGCTGTGCCCAGGCGTCGAATTCGACCTGCCAGCGGTCGTGGGCTTCTTTGCCGCGAGCCACCAGACCCCGAGTGTGGGTGAGGACGTCGTCGCGAACCTCGAAAGTCTTGTCGGGATCGAATCCCAGCACCTTCTTCACGGCGGCCACCTCGTCGTCGCCGAGGGCCGCACCGTGCGCCTTCCCGGTATTCATCAGATTCGGCGCCGGGTAGCCGATGATGGTCCGCAGCGAGATGAACGACGGCCGGTCGGTGACGGCCTTCGCGTTGGCAATGGCCTCCTCGATCCCGACGACGTTCTCGCCGCCCTCCACCTCCTGTACGTGCCAGCCGTAGGCGCGGTAGCGGGCGGCGGTGTCCTCACACAGCGCGATGTCCGTGTCGTCCTCGATCGAGATCTGGTTGTGGTCGTAGAACACGATTAGGTTGCCCAGCTGCTGGACGGCGGCCAGCGACGACGCTTCGGAGGTCACTCCTTCCTCGATGTCCCCGTCGGAGGCGATCACATAGATGTGGTGGTCGAAGGGGCTGGTGCCCGGCTCGGCGTCCGGGTCGAACAGACCACGTTCGTACCGCGACGCCATGGCCATTCCGACCGCCGACGCCAACCCCTGACCCAGCGGGCCGGTGGTGATCTCCACACCTCGGGTGTGCCGGAATTCCGGGTGTCCGGGAGTCTTGGAACCCCAGGTGCGCAGCGACTCGATATCGGATAGTTCGAGGCCGAAGCCGCCCAGGTAGAGCTGAATGTAGAGGGTCAGGCTGCTGTGCCCACACGACAACACGAACCGGTCGCGGCCCAGCCAGGTGGTGTCGCTCGGGTCGTGGCGCATCGTGCGCTGAAATAGGGTGTAGGCCAGCGGAGCCAGGCTCATGGCCGTCCCGGGGTGACCATTGCCGACCTTTTGGACGGCGTCGGCGGCAAGCACCCGGATGGTGTCGACCGCAGCCGAATCGATCTCGGTCCAGTCGTCGGGGTGGCGCGGTTGGGTAAGCGTCGAGATCTCTTCGAGTGTGGTCACAGATTCAGTCCTCAGTTCAGTCCGCAGTCCAGGGTCATCAAACTGATCAATCCCACCCTAGTGCGGGATGGCCGGCGGTTGCAGGCCCCAAGTTGGAGTAACCATCGCGGCCTGTAGCAAAGCGTCCAACAGCACTGTGAAAATAGCCTGCCGGCTGCGTAGGCTGTGCAATCAGTGCCGCAAGGCCGGAAAAATTGCTGTGAATCGACCCTGCGGCGCTGCTGCCGCGGCCACGCCGTCTACCATCGTGCGTAGTAGAAGCTGTGCGCGGCCGTTCCCCAAGGAGTTATTTCGTGAGCGTTCGTGGCCGCGTCGCGACGGGCCGCATACCTGGCATACCTGGCATGGCCAGGCGGCAGTACGCGCCGAACATCGCGACGTCGAAGAGGAGCCGCGCGCTCGCAACAGCGTTGGCCTACCTGGCGTTGACCAAGCCGCGGGTCATCGAGCTGCTGCTGGTCACCGCGATCCCGGCGATGCTGCTTGCCGATCGCGGCAGCGTACATCCGTTCGTCATTCTCAACACGCTGATCGGCGGAATGATGGCCGCCGGCGGCGCGAACACCCTCAACTGTGTGGCCGACGCCGACATCGACAAGGTGATGAAGCGGACGGCGCGTCGGCCGCTCGCGCGTGCGGCGGTGCCGACCAGAAGCGCGCTGGCCTTCGGTCTGGCGCTGACGGTGGTCTCCGTTCTCTGGCTGTGGTGGACGACGAACCTACTGTCGGGGCTGCTGGCCCTGGCGACGGTGGCGTTCTACGTGTTCGTCTACACGCTGCTGCTCAAGCGCCGCACCTCCCAGAACGTGGTGTGGGGCGGGGCGGCCGGCTGCATGCCGGTGATGATCGGCTGGTCGGCGGTCACCGGCACCCTGGCGTGGCCGGCGCTGGCGATGTTCGCGATCGTCTTCTTCTGGACGCCGCCGCACACCTGGGCGTTGGCGATGCGGTACAAGGAGGACTACCAAGAGGCCGGCGTGCCCATGCTGCCCGCGGTGGCGACCGAACGTCAGGTCACCAAGCAGATCCTGATCTATACCTGGCTGACCGTGTTGGCGACGCTGGCGCTGACACCGGCGACCGGATGGCTGTACGCGGCGGTAGCCGTGGTGGCGGGTGCGTGGTTCCTGGCGATGGCACATCAGTTGGACGCGGGTGTCCGCGCCGGTGAGCCGGTCAAACCGCTGCGCCTGTTCCTGCAGTCGAACAACTATCTGGCGTTGGTCTTCTGCGCACTGGCGGTCGACTCGGCGTTGGGCCTACCTACGCTGCTCTAGTTTCCAAGCGCTGCTCTAGTTTCCGTACGGCGTGCCGCCATGGCCTAGCTGCCTTCGCTCGACGGGACCTTTGTCACCAATCGGCTGCCGAAATGCTCGGATCACCCGGAAAAGGTTCTCGCCGTTGCGCATGCGCGCGACCATTGGACGTTGAGTACCCGGGCCAAGGGGGATCCCCGCGATGAAGTCGTTCACGATCGATCCGCGTCGGCACGACGGGGTGATCTTCGTTCTCGACACTCCTGCCGTGCCGATGAGACCCGAGCCTGACGACTCGGTGATGGAGTCGACCCTCGCGCTTGCCCATCGGCTCCGCCAAGCCGGATTGGTCACCGCCCTCTACACGCCGGCCGGCCACAGCATCCGAGTTCTGGAGGCGACGGGGATCGCCGAACCGTTCACCGCCCGGGTCGAGCGAGCCCCCGCGGGGGCACCGGAACTGCCCACCAAGCGCTACTGCATCGGCCTGTTAGCGGCCGCCGGCAAGCTGGGAGTCGCCGCGGAGCGATCGGCGGTGATTGCGGGCGATAGCGGCGGGGTTGCGGCGGCCCGTGAGTGCGGCTTCGCCTACGTCGTTGGTCTCGACGAGGAGGGGCATCCCGACGAGCTACTGCACTGCGGCGCCGACGTCGTCGTCGCCAATCTCTCCGACGTCATGGTCCGCACCGGCGACGAATGCATGTCGCGGCGCCCCAACGCGCTGGATTCCTACGGTCAGGTCATCGGGATGGTCTCCGGCCGGCAGCCGTTCGTCTGTGTGAACTACGACAGCACGCTGTCGGAGACCGTGCCGGACCCCGACCTCGCCACGCTGGTCGACGGTGCGGCCGAGGCGCTTGCGGATTTGGCGATGCAGTGTCCGGTCGCGATGCTGTCCGGCCGGGATCTGGCGGATATTCGCAACCGGGTGGGGCTGCCGGGCATCTGGTATGCCGGCGGCCACGGTTTTGACCTGATGGCACCCGACGGCACTCGGTATCAGCATGACGCGGCGGCCGCCGCGGTCCCCGTGCTGGCAAGCGCGGCCACCGCACTTCGCGACGAACTGGACCCGACATCGGGTGCGCTCGTCGAACACACCCGGTTCGTCGTCCGCGTGCACTATGGCAAGGTCGCGCATGAGCAGGTGTCCGCGGTGGTCGGGGCAGCGCACCGGCAGAGCCGACGACACGGCCTTCGGCTGACCACCGCCCGCGGCGTTGTCGAACTGCGCCCCGATGTCGACTGGGACAAGGGCACCGCACTTGCCTGGATCCGCAATCACGTCATCGAATCGGGGGTCGAATCGGGGGCCCAACCGGGCCGGGTGCTGCCGATCTACATCGGTGGCGACCTCACCGACGAGGACGCCTTCGACGCCGTGCGGTTCAGCGGTATCGGGGTCGTGGTCCGGCACGACGAGGACGGTGACCGCCCGACCGCTGCCAGCTTCACGCTGACCAGCCCCACCGAAGCTCGTGACTTCGTCCGGCGTGGCGCCAGGTGGCTGGCTTATGACCGGGAGACGCGCGCTCGCGGTTGGACTTTCACCTGGGAGGGTTACGATCCGCCGAGCGAAAAGCTGCGTGAAGCCCTGTGCACGGTGGGCAACGGTTACTTCGCCACCCGAGGGGCAGCTCCGGAATCGAAGGCCGGGCAAGTCCATTATCCGGGAACCTATGCCGCCGGTGTCTACAACCGGCTCGATGATCTGGTCGCCGGTACCAGGACTGCGCACGAAAGCCTGGTGAATCTGCCCAACTGGCTTCCGCTGACCTTCCGCATCGACGGCGGTGACTGGTTGGACGTCGACGCGGTGACGTTGCTGTCCTACCGCCAGACCCTGGACCTGCGCGGTGCGGTGCTCGCTCGGGAGCTGACCTACCGCGACGACGCGGGCCGCACCACCTCGATAACGCAGCACCGGTTCGTGGCGATGAACCAGGCGCACGTGGCGGCGCTGCAAACCACCATCGTGGCCCAGGACTGGGAGGGGACAATCGAGATCCGGTCAACCCTGGACGGCGACGTCCGCAACTCCGGCGTGGAGCGTTACCGGGACTTGGCCAGCAACCACCTCCAGGTACTGGAAAAGGTTGCGCTGTCAGAGAATTCGGTGCTGATGGCCGTCGAGACCACCCAGTCGAAGATCCCGGTCGCGCTGGCCGCGCGGACCAGCGTGTGGCACGGCGATGCGCCGGCGCCCGCGACGTATCGACTGCTCGACCAGGAATTCGAGATCGGCCACCAGATCTTCACCGACCTGAAACCGGGTCAGCCGCTGACCGTGGAGAAGATCGTCGCCCTGGTGACCGGGCGTGACGTTGCCACGTCACACCCGTCGACCGGAGCCGAGCGCAGGCTCGCCCGCCAAGGGCGGTTCGCCGACATCTGTGCTGCCCATCGGCTCGCCTGGGCGCATCTGTGGGAGCGGTTGTCGATCGAATTCAGCAACCACACCGAAGAGTTGCGAGTCTTGCGGCTGCATCTGCTTCATCTGCTGCAGACGGTGTCCTACAACAGCGAGGAACTCGATGTCGGCGTCCCGGCCCGCGGGCTGCATGGCGAGGCATACCGCGGCCATATCTTCTGGGACGAGCTGTTCATCTTTCCGGTGCTGAACCTGCGAGTTCCCACGGTCACCCGGTCGTTGCTCCGGTACCGGCATCGGCGCCTGGTGGAGGCTCGGCGCGCGGCCAAGCTGGCCGGTTACCGCGGCGCCATGTACCCATGGCAGTCCGGGAGCGACGGGCGAGAGGAAAGCCCGGAGCAGCACCTGAATCCGCGATCCGGGCGATGGCGACCCGATGCCAGCCATCGCGCGCACCACATCGGCATCGCCGTCGCCTACAACGTATGGAACTTCTACCAGGTCACCGGTGATTTGGCGTACATGATCGACTACGGCACCGAGATGATGGCCGAGATCGCCCGATTCTGGGTGAGCCGGGCCACCTACGACCGGGACCGCGACCGCTACACCATCAACGGAGTCATCGGGCCCGACGAATTCCACTCCGGCTACCCGGACCGGCCATACGACGGCGTGGACAACAACGCCTACACCAACGTGATGGCGGTCTGGGTGATCCTGCGGGCCATCGACGCGCTGCAGCTGATGCCGCTGCCCAACCGGCTGGACCTGTGCGAAGAGCTGGGCGTGACCGACGAGGAGCTCGCCCACTGGGACCACGTCAGCCGGCGCATGTTCGTTCCGTTCCACGATGGTGTGATCAGCCAGTTCGAAGGATACGAGCAATTGCTGGAACTGGATTGGGACGCTTACCGACGGCGATACCGCAATATTCAGCGGCTCGACCGCATCCTCGAAGCCGAGGACGACGACGTCAACCGATACCGGGCGTCCAAGCAGGCCGACGTGCTGATGCTGCTCTACCTGCTGTCGGCCGACGAATTGCGGGAGCTGTTGGACCGGCTCGACTACCACTTGGATCCGCGCCGGATTCCGGAGATGGTCGACTATTACGTGGCGCGTACTTCACATGGGTCGACGCTGAGCGCGGTCGTCCATGGCTGGGTGCTGGCCAGGGCCAACCGGGATCGGGCGCTGGAGTTCTTCCAGCAAGTGCTCAAGTCCGATATCGCCGACATCCAGGGTGGCACCACTTCGGAAGGCGTCCACCTCGCCGCCATGGCCGGCAGTGTCGATTTCGTGCAACGGTGCTTCACTGGCCTCGAGATTCGTGGAGATCGCATCGTGCTGTCTCCGCTCTGGCCGGAATACCTTGGTGCGCTTGGCTTTCCGATTCACTACCGCGGCAACCACCTGCACCTGCGGGTCAGCGGCAAGGGCGCGGAGATCAGCGTCGAACCGCGTGATGTGCCGCCGGTACAAATCGAATGCCGCGGACGAGTGGAACTCCTGGTACCGGGCAGCGTCGTCCGATTCACCTAGGGCCGGCTGGGTGAGCGTTGTGGCTGCGGGCGTGGGCATGCTCGACCGGCGCGAGCCGCGGGTGAGGCGGGGGACAGGACTAGTCCGGGGGCAGTTTGTCGAGGGTCTTTTGCGCTTCCTTGCGCCAGACCTCGTCGTTGAGGTACCTCGCAACGGTCACCCGTACCCCGGTGGCGCGTTGGCGCACCAGGGCCGCCATAGCGTCAGCCCGAGTTGTCGGATCGGCGAGTTGGCTAACCACTAGCTCCTTGGCCTCCTCGGTCTTGAATCGGCCGAGCCAGCGCACCAACTCAAACTTTGTTGAGAAGTCCTTGCCGGAGCGAAGCAACGCGGCCACCCTTGGGAAGTCGGAGCCATCACAGACTTCAGCCAGGGCAAACCCGGTGACTTCGAGTTCCAAGCCGCTCAGCGGCGGGTCGATATCGAATTGGTGGAATAAGATGTCGGCGGCAACACGGTTGCCTTTGGCGTTCTTGGTGATCAGGTTGCGGATCAAGGCGACTCGCCAGGCGCGGCGATCTTCTTCGGCTGGGATGCGTTCGTCGAGGTTCTGCAGCCAGTCCACCATGATCGGCACTGCCTGAGGGTAGTCGTAGCGGGAGTTGACAAGTTGGAAGATGGTGTCTTCAGGGATGCCAGCGGCGTTGAGTTCGTGTTTCATCGCTCGTCGGTATTCCGGCCAGGTTGCGGGGTCGTCGCCGTACTTCTGGTTCATGACAGGTTCTTGCTGTCGTCGATTACCACATCCAGTCCTTCAAAGTCGCGTTCCAATGTTTGTTCTACGCTTCCGGCGTCCGTCCGGCCTTTGTCCACCACGATGACCAGCTTGTAGCCGTTGTCGCGCGCCCACTCTGCGATATCGCGGATCTGCTGGGTGGTGTCGAGCTTCTTAACATTTTTGACCTCACGCACTACGTGATTTTCATCGTCGATTTCATCAGGGATCCTGAACCTGGGGCGGCCAGGTTTCGGGTTCCTGACGGGGATCCGCACCTTCTTTGACTGGTCGATGCCGGCGATGTCCTCGGCGCGGCGGCCTTTGCGGCGGTTGTCGTTAACCCGATGCGTCGGTGTCGGATTGACCCGACGCGGCACCAGATCCAACAGCCGCTTCACCGCGGGCAATGCCGTGCCCATGGCGCTGCCTGCCGCCGTCAAATCGGTCATCGACGCGGTCGCGGTGGTGCGCAGCGCGGCGTTGAGCCCGTTGATTTGGGTAACGGCCGCGGCGATGAAGGTCTCCTTGATCGGCCCGGTCAGTCGATGCAGCACCGGCGGGTAGCTATCCAAAATGATTATCAGCCAATGCAACTGGTTGACGACGAAGGCCATGTCGTCCTTGACGGACTTCAGCTTATTGCCGTAATCCTTTGCCGCACGCGACAAATCGCCACAAGCGCCGGCGATATCGGTGTTGACACCGCGCGCCTCCTCCAGCCGGTCGACCAGCGGCGCAATCTCGGCGGCCTCCACATCGACGATCAGCCGTTGCTCTTCGGGGCCGGGTTGATCGTCGATGCGAACGAGGTCGTGGCCGAAGGTTTCCCAGGCCGCCGAGGCCGCCAGCGCATGATCGGGATGCCCGTCGGGCCAGCCGTCCACGATGCGGTCGGCGACCAGATTCCAGTGCGGCGGTTCGGGATCGCCGCCACCGGCCACCGAACTCACAGCCACCGCCGCGTCGATGAAGGTGCCGGCGGATTCACCCGGCGGGGTGATCGGCGCGCCATAGGCATCGCGCTGGTTGAGGGTCGAGGCTTCCTCGGTTTGGTCGTGGTTGATGCCGTTTTGGCGTAGCAGGCTGCCCAAATTGTGGAACACGTTGACCAACCGGTAGGCGACCTGGCCGGCCTCCTCGGCCGCGGCGTCGTAGGAACTCGCCCATTGCGGGCCGACCCCGTGGGTTCCGGCCGCTCCGGCGGCATCCACCCCGGCCAGCTTGCGCAGCGCGGCGCCGGCGTGGTCGCTGTTTTCCTTGTACGCCGCGGCCGCGTCGTAGAACAACTCCGGGTCAACGTCAGTCATGGCCGCCCCGCCCACCTCCCGCGCTAGCGGATCGATTGTATGGCAACCTGGCGTTCGGTGATTTCGGGTGAATTCGGACGACAGTAAGGGCTGACCCCATTGTCCTATGACCTGACCGTCTACGCCGCGTCCAGCATCGACGACGAGCAGTTGGAAGAAATCGTCGCATCGGTCCCCGGGTTGTCGGTCGGCGATAGCGGTGACCATGAGATGACCGTGCTGCGCGGTAAGCAAGAAAAGTACTCGTTCACCGTCTTCGGGCCGCACGAGATCGAGCCCGAGGACGTGCCGGACGACGTGGTGCCGCATGTGCTGGACCCGACCACCAGTTGGCAGATCGTCATCGAGGGCAGCGATCCGGCCGAAGTGCGGCCCGCCCGGCGGTTCGCCAAGGCGTTGGCTTGGGCCGCGGGGGGTGTTGCGGTCGACGAGCAGACCGAGGAGATTCTCGGCGCGAAGAGGGCACGCCAGATCGCCTCGCCCGGTTCGGAGCTGATCCGCATCGTTGACTTGCAGTGGCACTCACCGGAGTCGGCGCCCGACGCGGCGACCCTGTGGCTGGAGCTGGCAAGAAAGTTTCTGCCCGAGGCGCTGCCACGTCGCTTCGGCAATGTCTACCCGCTGCGGTATCGGCTGGATCGGGACGGAGACGACCAATTCATCGCAACCTTCGCCTCCCACGGCGCATGGTTCAAGGCCACCCTGCCGTGCATCGACGGCGGGCTGTACCTCGAGCCATGGGACGGCATCCTGATTGACACCCTCAAAATGGTGGCCCAACCGTTGGACGACCCACCGTGGCGCAACACCGTGCAGCGCTTCTTCGTCGAGTACGCCCGCCGGCGCGGCAGCGTGCTGGCCACCGGCGAAGTGCTACGCAACCACAAACTGTCCGGACCCCCAGACACCAGCTGGGATCTGAGCGGCTCACTGCGCGGCCCCGGCGGGATCCTGGGTCTGCCGGCCAACCCAGTCTGGTGGACCTGGCTGGGCAACGATTACCTGCCACTGGTCCGCGATTATCTGCCGCCCGAACACACCACCTACTACGACGAGGGCGCCCTATACGCGCCGACCGAGGAACCCACCGATCGCGGCCAACTCGCCGGACTGCCCGATCCGTTCCCGGCGTCACTGCGCGTCACGGCCATCCCTTCGGAATATGGGCCTAGCAACACTCCCATGAACAGCCCGGCGGCGATCCGCCCTCGCCTCAACCAGGGTTAACCGCCCCACATCGCGGTATTAACCTCCGCGTTATGCACATAGTTGCGATGCGCGATGTGCGCGTTGAGGTGCATGTCGAACACCACCTCGCTCATCTCGTCCGCCCAGCCCTGCCAGTGCTGCACCCGCTCCAGAAATGCGTCGAACGCCACACCTTCCCAATGATGTTGCAGGCCACGCAATTCGGTGGCCACCTCGTTGAGGCGATCCTTCATCACCAGGCAAAACTGCCGCATCGCATCGGCGGCGTCCACCAAGTCATGCTCGTTGACGGTGCGGCGCGCCATGATCAGCGCCCGTCAACCGGGCCAGCGGGCCTGATGCTGCCGAAAGCATCGGCCGCGGCGTGCTCCATCTGGGCGTAGCCGGCGGCCGCGGCTGCCAGCGATTCCCCGATCCATCGCAGGTCGGCGAGCATCTGGCCGCACTCGTCGTCGATCTCGGCCCAGACATCCAGATAGGCACTGGCTGCCTGACCGGTCCAGGTGCCGGCAAGGCCGTCCGTCTGCCCGCCCAGCTTGTCGCGCAGGCCATCGATCTCGTCGGCAGCGCCCGTCGTGGTCTTCGACGCGTGAGCCAGCTCTGCACAGTAAACGCGAAGCTCTTCGGCCGCCATGCTGACCACCCCTCGAAAAGACGTCGTATCCGCAGACTACTGTCACAGGCGGTCCACACGCGACTAGAACGAAGCGGAGATGGCGAGCTATGGCCGGTTGGCGCGACAGCGTGACCGAGGAAGCACAAGCCGACCTCGACGAGTTGGTCGACGCCGCAACCGGGTTCGCGCTCGAGCGGGTCGCCTCGGCGGGTGAATTTCTGCCGTTCGCCCTCGCGGTGTCCAACGGCGGCGAACGACAAGCCATCGCGCCTAACTATCCCCGCGGTCGTGAACTGCCGATAGCAGAGCAGATCGCTACGCAGTGGCGCGCGCTCACCGACTTGAAGGACAGCCTGCGGGCCGCCGCCGTCGCGGTCAACGTCAGATTGACCGAGGCGAATCAGGACGGTATCGAGATCAGCGTTGAGCACCGCGAAGGTGTGGCGATCGGGCTGATCTTCCCCTACACCCGCGGCGCCGACGGCGCTTATCAGCTTGAGGCACCCTCGGCTCACCGGGAAGATCCACGCATCTGGGTGTCTTGACGTCCCTACGCCGGAGGCGGCAGGTCCCGCATCACCGCCAGGGCGTCGGCAATACTGTCCGCTAGCTCCGCAACATCATCGGCCATGCATTCCTGCGCGTAATCGGTTGCCGCGCTGATGGTTTCGTTGATCATCCGAGCAACGTCGTGGGCGCCCATGCCAAGTATCCCCGGGTTGATGCTGAGTCCGATGAGGCGTCGATGCCCATTAACCGTCACCTCGACGGCGCCTGTCTGATGTGTGGCGGTGAACGCCTCGGCGTCCATCCGGTGAACTTGCTGGTCCAGAAGAGACATCACGACGTCGGCCTGATCAAACATCCGTCTGACCTGGGGGTGATGAGCCGGGCTCACATTATCTCCGTCGATTCACGCAGCGGGTCAGCGACTTACGGCAGCAACACTATTGAGCCGGTGGTCTTGCGGCCCTGCAAGTCCTGATGTGCCCGGGCAGCTTCGGCCAGCGGATACCGACCGCTGATCTCCACGTTGACCACCCCGCCGCCGATGACGTCGAACAGCTCGGCGGCGCGCCAGCCGAATTCCTCGCCGGTGCGCAGGAAGTGGACCAGTGATGGGCGGGTCAGATACACCGACCCGGCCGCGTTGAGGCGCTGCGGGTCGACCGGCGGAACCGGACCGGAGGCGGCGCCGAACAGCGCCAGCGTCCCGCGGACGGCCAGGCTGGCCAGGCTGGCGTCGAACGTGGTGGCGCCCACGCCGTCGTATACGGCCGCCACACCGGCTCCGTCGGTCAGCGCCCGGATCCGATCGGCGAACTGCCCGGCATCGGTGGGGTAGTCGAGAACCTCGGCCGCACCGGCTTCCCGGGACAGCTTGGCTTTCTCCGGGGTCGAGACGGTGCTGATCACCCGCACTCCCAGGTGAGTGGCCCACTGCGTCAAGATCAGCCCGACACCGCCGGCGCCGGCATGCACCAAGATCGTTTCGCCGGATTGCACCGGGTACACCGACTTCAGCAGGTAATGGGCGGTCAGGCCCTTCAGCAACGCCGACGCCGCCACCTCGGAGCTGACGCCGTCCGGTACCTTGGCGCTCAAAAACGCTGGCGCCGTGCAGAATTGGGCGTAGCCACCATTGGCGGAAGCGCTGACCACCCGGTCGCCCACCGTGATGGCGCTCTCGACTCCTTCACCGATGGCCACCACGGTGCCGCACACCTCGGAGCCGATGATGAACGGCAGTGGTCGTGGGTACTGCCCCGAACGGAAATAGGTGTCGATGAAGTTGACACCGATCGCCTCGGCCTTGACCAACAGTTGGCCGTCGCCCGCCTCGGGCTGTGCCGTCTCGACGTAGCGCAACACCTCGGGGTCGCCGGTTTCACTGACTTCGATTGCGTGCATCTGGTTATCATGCCCGGCAATGAAGCTTGCCCGGCCGGATATCTTCCATCCGCGCGTCGTGCTGGCGGGTTGGCCGCGGCAGCCCGCCGGTGACGGCGACGACGTCGGGCTGGTTGCGGCGTTGCGCCACCGTGGGTTACACGCCCATTGGTTACCTTGGGACGATCCCGACGTGGCGCGCGCGCATCTGGTGATATTGCGGGCCACCCGCGATTACGCCGAGCGCCTCGACGAGTTCCTGCCCTGGACCAACAGCGTGGCCAATCTGCTGAATGCCCCTTCGGTGGTCGCCTGGAACGCCGACCGTGGCTATCTGGAAGACCTGGACAGTCGGGGAGTGCCGACCGTGCCCGGTGAGGTATGCGCGCCGGGCCAGCAGATCCGGCTGCCGTATGCCGGACGGGTCTTCATCAGCCCGACGGTCGGCACCGGCGCCCGCCGGTTCAGTGATCCCTCGCCGGCCGCGGCCTATATCGCCGAACGCCGGCAAGGCGGCCATTCGGTGGTGGTGCAGACGGCCGGCCCGGACGTTGAAACGGTGCTGATCTTCCTTGGGGGCCAGCCGTCGCACGCCTTCACTTCGCACGATGACGTGTTGCGCCAGGGTGAGCCCGATTTCGAAACCTGGGAGATCGGCGCCGCCGCGCTGGGCGCCGCCGCGGCCGCATGCGGCGTCGGCATCGGTGAGTTGCTCTGCGCGCGGGCCCACCTGGTCGGTGCGCGGCTGCTGGAACTGCAGCTGGTGGACCCGTCGTTGGGGTGGCGGCGATTGGACGCATCGGCCCGCGATCGGGGCCAGCGGCGGTTCGCGGTGTGCGTGGAGTCAGCTCTGGAGCGGTTGGGGCTGGGCCCGTTCTCGCATCGACGCCCATAGCGCCGCGGTGGCTGCGGTGCACGCTGCGGCCCCGGCGACGTGGGTGGCGACCAGCGCCGGCGGAACCCCGATGTGGTACTGCACGATGCCCACCAGCGCCTGCGCGAAAACCAGGGCGAGCAGCACGGCGAGGCGCCGCAGGATCGGCCGTCCCGCACCGACAGCCAACAACCCGAATCCGAGGCCGACCAGCAACGCCAGGTAGGAAACCAGCAGCGACGAATGCAGGTGCACCAGGGTGTTGATCTCGACTTTCAGCCGCGGCACCGTGCGGGTGGGGCTCTTGTCACCGGCATGCGGCCCGGCGGCTGTCACCAGCGTGCCGGTGACCAGGACCGCGGCCAGATTCACCGCGCTCAACACCGTGAGCGCGCGCAGCGGTCGGACCACGAGCCGGCGAACAATCCCGTCGTCGGGCTCGCCGATCTTGACGTAGAGCAACACCGACAGCCACACCATCGTCATGGATGCCAACAGGTGAACAGACACTGTCCACCACAGCAGCCCGGTGCGTACCGTGATGCCGCCGATCACCGCCTGCACCACCGTCGACGCGGGCATCAGCCATGCGTAGACCAGCACCTCGGGACGCCGGCGCGCCCTGGTGACCGCCAGCACGGCAGCCGCCGCGGCGATCACGACCGCGAAGGTGATCATCCGGTTGCCGAACTCCACCGCCTGGTGGATCCGCGGCACTTCGGCAACCGCTACCGGGGTGAAGCTGCCGGGGAAGCACTGCGGCCAGGTCGGACAACCCAGGCCCGACGCCGTGACCCGCACGATCGTGCCCGTGACCGCGATACCGCCCTGGGTCACGATGACGGCGGCGGCAATTGCGCGCTGCACCCGCAGACTCGGGTCGGGGAGCAGGTCCACCAACCGCATCAGCGTTCGTCCGACGGCCACCGCCCGATCGTAACGACAACTACGTCACGTAGTAGAAGCGGGCGTCGCGCCGAGATTGCCGCCATGGCTGTGGTTTCAGCTAGGCCGGCGACCATGGCGGCAATATCGACGGGCTGACCGGGGCCCGATCAGGTGAAGCGGAACCAGCGACGCGCCGCCAGCGCCGCCAGCGTTCCCCACGTCGCCAGGACGATCAGCCCGAACCAGTCCACCGACAGGATCATCGCCTGCGACAGCGCCTCGGTGAGCGCGCCGGACGGGGTGAGCCGGGCCGCCCACTTGATCGCCATCGGGATCATCGTGGTTTCGAGGGTGAGTGCGCCGAACCCGGCGAACACGAACCACATCAGGTTGGCAACCGCGAGCACGATCTCGGCCCGCAACGTGCCGCCCAGCAGCAGCCCGAGCGCGGCGAAGCCCGCGGTGCCCAGCGCGATGACGGCCGCCCCCAAGGCCAGTGCGGCCGGTGCCGGTCGCCAGCCCAGCGCAAAGCCGATTGCGCCCAAGATGATTGCTTGCAGAAATACCACGGCGACCACGGCCAGTGACTTGCCGGCGATGATTCCCCAGACCGGTAGCGGCGTCGCACCGAGTCGTTTGAGTGCGCCGTAGCGGCGGTCGAACGCGACCGCGATGGCCTGGCCGGTGAACGCGGTGGAGACCACGGCGAGCGCCATGATCACCGGTACGAACGTGGCCGCGCGGTGCTGCCCGAACGAGCCGAGCGGCAGCAGCGTGAGCCCGACCAGCAAGGTGATGGGGATGAACATGGTCAGCAGCAGCTGCTCGCCGTTGCGCAACAGCAGTTTGAGTTCCAGCCCGAACTGTGCGGCCAGCATCCGGGATACGGCATTGGGGCGCGGGTTCGGGGTGAAGGTTCCCGGGGGGAACAGCGTGTTGTCGGTCACGGTCGCAACTTCCTGCCGGTGAGATCCAGGAACACGTCCTCGAGGCTGCGTTGTTCGACCCGCATATCGGTGGCCAGCACGTCGATCTGCGCGCACCAGGCGGTGACGGTTGCCAGTACCTGCGGGTTGACCGGGCCCTCGACGAGGTACTCGCCGGGCGTCAACTCGGAGGCTTGATAGTCCTCCGGCAGCGCGGAGGCCAGCAGCGACAGCTCAAGCCGCGGTGGTGCGGTAAACCGCAACTGGTCTTTGGCGCCGGTTCGTGTCAGCTCGGTCGGGGTCCCCGCGGCCACCGTGACGCCGTGGTCGATGATGACCAGCCGATCCGCGAGTTCCTCAGCTTCTTTGAGTTGATGGGTGGTCAGTACGACCGTCACGCCGTCGCGGCGCAAAGCGTCGATCAACTCCCATACCACTAGCCGGGCGTGGGCGTCCATGCCGGCAGTGGGCTCGTCGAGAAAAACCAGCTCGGGACGCCCCACCAGCGCACAGGCCAGCGCAAGTCGCTGCTGCTGCCCTCCGGAGAGCCGCCGATAAGTGGTCTGGGCAACCTCGGTGAGCCCCAGGGTGTCCAGCAACCACCGCGGATCAATCGGGTCGGCCGCATAGGCGGCGACCAGGTTCAGCATTTCCCCGGCGCGTGCGGCTGGATATCCGCCGCCGCCCTGCAGCATCACGCCAATGCGGGGGCGCAGTCGCGCGTTGTCGGCGATCGGGTCCAGCCCGAGCACCTCGATGGTTCCGGTGTCCGGGCGTACGAAGCCCTCGCACATCTCGACGGTTGTCGTCTTGCCGGCACCGTTGGGGCCCAGCAGCGCCAGTACCTCGGAGGCCCGCACCTCGAGGTCGAGGCTGGAGACGGCCGTCAGGGATCCGTACCGCTTGGTCACTCCACATAGCCGGACTACGACGGAGTCTCCTGGGGATGCGTGGGGGGCCGAGCTCACGTGGAGTCAGCGTAGGCGCCCGGCGCCGACGTCGTCTGTGGGGTCACCGAAGCCTCAGCTGCGGGCACCGGGTCGACGAGCATCTGGTGTTTCGCTTCGCCGTTCCCCGTCGGCAGTCCTTGCCACGGTAACCGGTGGTAGGTCAGCGCAATCAGGACCAACACGATGATCGCGCTGGCCAGGGTGGCATCGATGATCTGAAACAACGCGAAGCGGTCCCCGTTGGCCGTCGGCCCGAAGATGCCGACGATGAGCGGGATGACGATGGCGGCCACCCGAAATCCGGTGCGGGTCGCCCACGCCGCCATCGGAATGATGGCCCAGAGCAGATACCAGGGCTGCACGACGGGGAACAGCAACACTGTGATGCCCAGCGCGACCCCGAGGCCGCCGATCGGGTGCAGCCGGCCGCGGAACACCGCCAGCAGCAACCAGCAGACCATCACCATGATGATCAGCACGCCCATGGCACGCGTCAGCGACAACACCGCGGTGGTGTGATCTCCCAAGCGCAGCAGAATGCCCACCTGCCCGGTGCCCAGCGCCAGCAGTGTCGGCGGCGACATCCAGCTGCGCACCACGTTGGCGGTGCCCAGCGTGTAGACCCAGCCGAAGCCCAGCCCGCTTGCCCATCCGACGATGGCCATCACCGACGTCGACAGTGTCGCCATGCCGCCGCCGGTCAGCAGCAGCGCTTTGATCGTGCCGCCGTAGCGGTAAGCCAAGGCCATCGTGATGAAGCCCAGCGCCAGCAGCGAAGGCAGCTTCACCTGCGACGACAGCGTGATCAGGATCGATCCGCCCAGCAACAGGGCCAGTGGTTCCCAGTCCGCGCCCGGGCGCCATGATGCGGGCATCAGGCGCGGGGTTTCCCCCGAGTCGGCCAAATCGATGCCACGAAGCGCGATTTCGGCGCCGGTCAGCATCAACCCGAGCATCAGTGCCTCGTTGTGGATACCGGCGACCAGGTGCATGAACAGCAGGGGATTGGCCGCGCCCAGCCACAGCGCGCTGACCTCGGCAACACCACAGCGCCGGGCCAGCCGCGGCGTGGCCCACACGATCAGCGCCACGCCGATCAACACCACCAACCGGTGGCAGAGCACCGCGGCGACAATGTTTTCCCCCGTCAGCGCGGAGATTCCGCGGCCGATCCACAGGAACAGCGGACCGTAGGGGGCCGGCGTCTCCCGCCACAGGCTGGGAACCGACAGCGTGAACACGTGGCCCAGACCCAGGCCGGACGCCGGGCCCACTCGGTAGGGGTCGAGTCCGTCGCGGGAGATCTGGCTTTGGGCCAGGTAGGAGTAGACGTCCTTGCTGTACATCGGCGGGGCGATGAGCAGCGGCAGCATCCACAACAGCAGGGTGCGGTCCAGGTCGCCGCGCGACATCTTCCGCTTGTCCAGCGCGAACCGGCCGAGCATCAGCCAGGCCAGCGCCATCATGACCGCACCGGTGGTGGTCATGGTCAACGACACGGTCTGGATTCGCGACGGCAGGTTGAGCAGCCGGACCCCGAAGGTGGGATCCTGCACGACCGGCCTGGCGCCGGCGCCCAGGGCCCCGATGCCCATCAAGACCGTGCCGGTGGCGCCGAACAGCCGGGTGCGTGCGAGCGCAGTCAGTTCGGCAGCGTTCAGCGGCGACCCCACCGCCTGCTCGTCACCGTGGAGGCTGGCGATCGACGAGCTCAGCGTGTGGTGGCGGGCTGCCATCAGAGCAGCCTAGCCCCGGCGACTTGGGATGGCTGGGCGCGCCGCGTTGCGGCGTGAGGGCACCCTCGCTAGACAGCTCCCTGGAATTACGTCACACTTGTGTTGTGAAAATCTCGGCAGCTACTCCTGCTGTCCCAGCCGCGGTCCCCGACGGTCATACCCGTCGCGCCATTGTGCGCTTGCTGGTGGAATCCGGGTCGATCACCGCCGGTGAGATCGGCGACCGGTTGGGGCTGTCGGCCGCCGGTGTGCGGCGTCATCTTGATGCGCTCATCGAGGCGGGCGATGCGGAGTCCGTACCGGCCGCGCCGTGGCAGCAGGCGGGACGCGGACGGCCGGCGAAGCGTTACCGGCTGACCTCGGCCGGCCGGGCCAAGCTGGACCACTCGTATGACGACTTGGCGTCGGCGGCCATGCGGCAACTGCGGGAGATCGGCGGCGACGTCGCGGTGCGGACATTCGCGCGGCGACGCATCGACGCGATTCTGGCCGATGTCGCCCGAGCCGACGGGCCCGGCGACGCCGCGGTGGAAGCGGCCGCGGAGCGGATCGCCGACGCGTTGACCACAGCCGGTTACGTCGCCACCACCACCCGGGTGGGTGGGCCCATCCATGGTGTGCAAATCTGCCAGCATCACTGTCCGGTGTCCCATGTCGCCGAGGAATTCCCGGAGTTGTGCGAAGCCGAGCAGCAGGCCATGGCCGAAGTGCTGGGAACCCACGTGCAGCGGTTGGCGACCATCGTCAACGGCGACTGCGCTTGCACCACCCATGTGCCTTTAACCCCGGCGCCCAGCCCGCGCCGCGACACTACGAGCATCAAAGGAGCGTCCGTATGACCATCGAGGCCAGCAAGACCGCTGCCGAGCCGCTGACCCAGGCGGAGGCAATTGCTTCGCTGAGCCGCTACGGCTACGGCTGGGTCGACTCCGATGTCGCCGGCGCCAGCGCTCAGCGCGGGCTGTCCGAGGCGGTGGTTCGCGACATCTCCGCGAAGAAGAACGAGCCCGAGTGGATGCTGCAGAACCGGCTCAAGGCGCTGCGCATCTTCGAGCGCAAGCCCATGCCGCGCTGGGGCTCCAACCTCGACGGCATCGACTTCGACAACATCAAGTACTTCGTGCGCTCCACCGAGAAGCAGGCCGCGACCTGGGATGATTTGCCCGAGGACATCAAAAACACTTATGACCGGCTCGGAATTCCCGAAGCAGAAAAGCAAAGATTGGTTGCTGGTGTAGCCGCCCAGTATGAATGTCTGGCCGGTGACACCTTGGTGTGGACCGCCAACCGCGGGCAGATCCCGATCAAAGAGATCGAGTTCGGCGATCGTGTGTTCGCCTACGACGAAGGTGCTGAGCGATTCGTCGTTGCGCCGGTTAAGGCATCGGCGCAGACGGACACCCGCCTTACCTATGCGGTCAAGACGACCCGGCGCAGCATCCGCGCGACCGACAACCACCCGATGCTGGTACTACGTGACGAACGCAAGGAGGGTAGCCAATGCGCCCGGTATGCCCGGCGTTGGGTCACCGTCGGTGCGATCAAGCCGGGTGACTTGATCGCGGTGCCGCGCCGCATCCCCGATGTTGGTGTCGCAGCTCAACTTCCGAGTGTTGTCGGGTTGAATTCACCACAAGCGAGCTCGCTTGACCTCATGTGGTTGTTAGGGCTTTACATCGGCGACGGCAACCTGCATCTGTCGACTAGGACCCACCGCGTTCAGTTCGCTATCGCGGCAACCGATGTGGAACTGCGGGCCGAATTGACCCGCGTCGTGAAGGACTTGTTCGGCCTGCGGTGCATCGAAGCTGATGAGTACCGCATCGTGGTGAACTCGAAAGCGCTGACCGAGTGGATCGTTGCCTTAGGCTTCGGGGGACTGTCTCTGACTAAGCGAGTGCCCGACTGGGTCTACGGCTTGCCGGTCGACCAGCGACTGGCATTCCTCGGCGGTTGGGTCGACGCCGACGGTTACATGACGCCGGACAAGAGCGGTTCGCTCTTACTGACGTGCGCCAATCAAAGCCTGATCGGTCAAGCGCGTGAACTAGTGGAATTGGCCGGATTGCGGGCAGACGGACCCTGGTCGTTCACGCAGCCCTATCGGCACGCGCCGGAGCGGATGCAAATCGCTTGGCGGCTGCGCATTTCGGGTGACTTTGAGCGGCTCGGATGCCGGAACCCCAAGCGAACCGATCGCTTTGGCCGTCGTCGCTACATGCATTCGTCCAACAATTCGCATGGGACGACGATCCGGGTGCACTGCAACGATTGGCTCGGTTTCGAGCGAGTCAAGTCGGTTGAACCCTATGCGGTGGAACCGGTGTACGACATCGAAGTCGACGGGCCGCACAACTTCGTTGCCGAAGGTCTGGTGGTGCATAACTCAGAAGTGGTGTACCACCAGATCCGGGAAGACCTTGAAAAGCAAGGAGTCGTCTTCCTCGACACCGACACCGGTTTGCGCGAGCATCCCGAGATTTTCAAGCAGTACTTCGGCACGGTCATTCCGGCCGGGGACAACAAGTTCTCCGCTTTGAACTCGGCCGTATGGTCGGGCGGCAGCTTCATCATGGTTCCGCCCGGCGTGCACGTCGACATCCCGTTGCAGGCCTATTTCCGGATCAACACCGAGAACATGGGACAGTTCGAGCGAACGTTGATCATCGTCGGAGAGAACGCTTACGTCCACTACGTGGAGGGCTGCACTGCGCCCGTTTACAAGTCGGACTCACTGCACTCCGCGGTAGTCGAGATCATCGTGAAGCCCGGTGGCCGTTGCCGTTACACGACCATCCAGAACTGGTCGAACAACGTCTACAACCTGGTCACCAAGCGGGCGCGCGCCGAAGCCGGCGCCACCATGGAGTGGATCGACGGCAACATCGGGTCCAAGGTGACCATGAAATACCCGGCGGTCTGGATGACCGGCGAGCACGCCAAAGGTGAAGTGCTGTCGGTGGCATTCGCCGGCGAAGACCAGCACCAGGACACCGGCGCCAAGATGCTGCACCTGGCTCCCAACACGAAGAGCAACATCGTGTCCAAGTCGGTGGCCCGCGGCGGCGGCCGCACCTCCTACCGCGGACTCGTCCAAGTCAACAAGGGCGCGCATGGATCCAAGTCCAGCGTGAAATGCGATGCGCTGCTGGTCGATACGATCAGCCGCAGCGACACCTACCCCTACGTTGACATCCGCGAGGACGACGTCACCATGGGCCACGAGGCCACCGTGTCCAAGGTCAGCGAAAACCAGCTGTTCTACCTGATGAGCCGCGGGCTGACCGAGGACGAGGCCATGGCGATGGTGGTGCGCGGCTTCGTCGAGCCGATCGCCAAGGAACTGCCGATGGAGTACGCGCTCGAGCTGAACCGGCTGATCGAGCTGCAGATGGAGGGCGCGGTCGGATGACGTCCGCTCCCGTATTGAACAAGGGTGAGCTGTTCGCGTCCTTCGACGTCGACGCTTTCGAGGTTCCGCACGGCCGCGACGAGCTCTGGCGGTTTACGCCGCTGAAGCGGCTGCGCGGCCTGCACGACGGCTCCGCGCCGGCCACCGGCGTTGCCCAGATCAGCGTCAGCGAGCACCCCGGCATCGGCGTGGAAACCGTGCGCCGTGGTGACGAGCGGCTCGGTCAAGCCGGTGTTCCGGCCGACCGGGTTGCGGCGCAAGCGTTTTCGTCGTTCAACTCGGCGACGCTGGTTACCATCGGGCGGGACACGCACATCGCCGAGCCGGTGAATGTCAGCGTCACCGGCCCGGGCGAGGGCGCAACCGCTTACGGGCACCTACAGATCCGGGTCGAGGAGCTTGCCGAAGCCGTCGTCATCATCGACAACCGGGGGAGCGGAACCTACGCCGACAATGTCGAATTCGTTGTCGATGACGCCGCTCGGCTGACGGTTGTGTGGATCGCCGACTGGGCCGACGACACTGTTCACCTCAGCGCCCACCACGCCCGGCTCGGCAAGGACGCCGTGCTGCGGCACGTCGCCGTCATGCTGGGTGGGGAGGTGGTGCGGCTGGCGGCGAATGTGCGCTTCGATGCTCCCGGCGGTGATGCCGAACTGCTCGGGCTGTACTTCGCCGACGACGGCCAGCACCTGGAATCGCGGCTGCTGGTCGACCACGCGCACCCTGACTGTAAGTCGAACGTGCTGTACAAGGGTGCGCTGCAAGGAGATCCGGAATCGTCGCGGCCCGACGCGCACACCGTGTGGGTGGGCGACGTGCTGATCCGCGCCGCGGCTACCGGCACCGACACCTTCGAGGTCAACCGCAACCTGGTGCTCACCGACGGGGCGCGCGCGGACTCGGTGCCCAACCTGGAAATCGAAACCGGCGAGATCGCCGGGGCCGGACACGCGAGCGCCACTGGACGTTTCGACGACGAGCAACTGTTCTACCTGCGCTCTCGAGGCATCCCGGAAGAGCAGGCCCGCCGGCTGGTGATCCGCGGCTTCTTCGGCGAGATCATCTCCAAGATCGCAGTGCCCGAGATACGCGAACGACTGATCACAGCCATCGAACACGAACTGGAAATTACGGAATCGAGATCAACAGCCTCATGACGACCCTGGAAATCAAAGACCTGCACGTCAGTGTCGAAAATCCCAACGCCGCCGACGGGGAGCGAGAAATCCCCATTCTCAACGGTGTCGACCTGACCGTGAATTCCGGTGAGACACATGCCTTGATGGGTCCCAACGGCTCGGGGAAGTCCACGCTGTCCTACGCCATCGCCGGCCACCCCAAGTATCAGGTGACCTCGGGCTCCATCACGCTGGACGGCGCCGACGTGTTGGCCATGAGCGTCGACGAGCGAGCACGAGCGGGGATATTCCTGGCCATGCAGTATCCCGTCGAGGTGCCCGGCGTCTCGATGTCGAACTTCCTGCGCTCGGCGGCAACCGCCATCCGCGGCGAGCCGCCGAAGCTGCGACACTGGGTCAAAGAGGTCAAGGCGGCGATGGCCGCACTCGACATCGACCCGGCCTTCGCCGAACGTAACGTCAACGAAGGCTTCTCCGGTGGCGAGAAGAAGCGTCACGAAATCCTGCAACTCGAGCTGCTCAAACCCAAGATCGCCATCCTCGACGAAACTGATTCGGGCTTGGACGTGGACGCGTTGCGGGTAGTCAGCGAGGGGGTGAACCGTTACGCCGAAACCGAGCACGGCGGCGTCCTGCTGATCACCCACTACACCCGAATCCTGCGCTACATCCATCCGCAACACGTGCACGTATTCGTCGGCGGCCGCATCGTCGAATCCGGCGGCCCCGAACTGGCCGACGAACTCGAGGAAAACGGCTACGTGCGTTTTACCCAAGCGGCGGCCGCTGGAGCGTAGGCATGACCATCTCCGCGACGCCATTGGATCTCGCCGCGATCCGTGCCGATTTCCCGATCCTGCAGCGTGTGATGCGGGGCGGAAACCAGTTGGCATACTTGGATTCCGGCGCGACGTCGCAGCGGCCGCTGCAAGTACTCGACGCCGAACGGGAGTTTCTCATCACCTCCAACGGCGCGGTGCACCGTGGTGCGCACCAGCTGATGGAAGAGGCCACCGACGCTTACGAGCAGGGCCGAGCCGACATCGCGGCGTTCGTCGGTGCCCGTGCCGATGAGCTGGTATTCACCAAGAACGCCACCGAAGCGCTCAATCTGGTGCCATATGTCTTGGGCGACAAGCGGTTCGAGCGCGCCGTCGGTCCCGGTGACGTCATCGTCACGACGGAGCTCGAGCACCACGCGAACCTGGTGCCATGGCAGGAGCTCACCCGGCGCACCGGGGCCAGCCTGCGCTGGTATGGCGTGACTGACGACGGGCGTATCGACCTGGATTCGCTGCGACTCGACGAGCGCGTGAAAGTGGTCGCGTTCAGTCATCATTCCAACGTGAGCGGTGCGCTGGCGCCGGTAACCGAATTAGTGTCCCGAGCAAGAGAAGTCGGCGCGCTGACCGTGCTGGACGCCTGCCAGTCGGTGCCGCACCAGCCGGTGGATCTTCACGCGCTGGGCGTGGACTTCGCCGCCTTCTCCGGGCATAAGATGTTGGGTCCCACTGGGATCGGCGTGCTATATGGCCGTCGCGAGCTGCTGGCCGCGATGCCCCCGTTTCTTACCGGCGGTTCGATGATCGAGACGGTGACCATGGAAGCGTCCACCTATGCGCCGTCGCCGCAACGCTTCGAGGCCGGCACCCCGATGACCTCCCAGGTGGTCGGATTGGCCGCCGCCGCACGCTATCTGGGCGCTATCGGCATGAACGCCGTCGAGGCTCACGAACGTGAGCTGGTCGCGGCGAGCATCGAGGGGCTGTCCGCTATCGAAGGTGTCCGCATCATCGGGCCCACAACGATGGAAAACCGCGGCTCCCCGGTCGCATTCGTCGTCGACGGGGTGCACGCCCACGATGTCGGCCAGATTCTCGACGACGAAGGTGTGGCGGTGCGGGTCGGACACCACTGCGCCATGCCACTGCACCGACGGTTCGGCGTGGCCGCCACCGCACGAGCATCCTACGCGGTGTATAACACGCTCGACGAAGTCGACCGGCTGCTGGCCGGGGTGCGACGGTCGTTGAAGTTCTTTGGGAGAGCCTGACGTTGCGACTAGAGCAGATGTATCAGGACGTCATCCTGGATCACTACAAGCATCCGCAGCACCGCGGGCTGCGGGAACCGTTCGGCGCGCAGGTCTACCATGTCAACCCCGTCTGCGGCGACGAGGTCACCCTACGGGTCGCGCTGTCCGACGACGGCACGACCGTCACCGACGTCTCCTATGACGGCCAAGGTTGTTCCATCTCCCAGGCGTCGACGTCGGTGCTCACCCAGCAGGTGATCGGCCGCAGCGTGGCCGAAGCGTTGCAGATCATCGACGCGTTCACCGAGATGGTGTCCTCACGTGGAACGGTGCACGGTGACGAGGACGTTCTCGGAGACGGAATCGCGTTCGCCGGCGTGGCGAAATACCCCGCACGGGTGAAATGCGCGTTGCTCGGATGGATGGCTTGCAAAGATGCGCTGGCTCAGGCCAGTCATGCCCTGGAGGAGGTCAGCAATGAGTGAAACCGCCGCTCCCAACGAAGAATTGCTCGCCGATCTCGAGGAGGCGATGCGCGACGTCGTCGACCCGGAGTTGGGGATCAACGTCGTCGACCTGGGCCTGGTCTACGGGCTGGACGTGGCGGACGGCGACGAAGGAACCGTCGCGCTGATCGACATGACCTTGACCTCGGCGGCCTGCCCGCTCACCGATGTCATCGAGGATCAGTCGCGCAGCGCGCTGGTCGGCAGCGGTCTGGTCGACGAGATACGGATCAACTGGGTGTGGAACCCGCCGTGGGGTCCGGACAAGATCACCGACGACGGCCGCGAGCAACTGCGCGCGCTCGGCTTCACCGTCTGATTTCCAGGGTGCCGGTGAAGCTGGCCCGGGGCGCCCCCATACCGGGGTCGATCCGATGCGGTCCAGATGCTGACGGCGTCACCGGAAAGTCAAAGATCGCAGTCGGAATGTATACGGTGGCACACGAATTGGGAATATCGACCACTCCGGACAGGCGTCCCTCGATAGGGGCCGACCCGAGTAGCAGATAAGCTTGCTCGGGGCTATAGCCGAACTTTGTCAGGTAGTCGATCGCATGCAGGCAGGCGCGCTGGTAGGCGAGATCCGAATCGAGGTATTTCTGTTCGCCGTCCAAGGTCACCGACGTGCCCGAGAAAGCGATCCACTCCGAATACTGCGGGGCGGTATTGCCCGGGACGAAGATGGCATTTTCATGGACGCCGTAGGTCTGCATGCCTCCTTTGATCACGTCCACATGGACGTCGATGAAGCCACCCATTTCGATGGCGCCGCAGAAGGTGATCTCGCCATCGCCTTGAGAAAAGTGCAAATCGCCGAACGACAAGTTCGCGCCGGGCACGAACACCGGATAAAACACCCGGGTACCTTTGGTGAGATTTTTGATGTCCTGGTTGCCGCCGTTCTCGCGGGGCGGAGCGGTGCGGGCGGCCTCGGCCGCGACGCGGTTGAACTCGTCGCCGGTCAGCGCACCCAGAATGGCGCCGTCTGGTTCCGGTGGCAGGGCAAGGGGCGGCACCCGATTGGGATCCGTCGCTATGAGAGCCCCCTCGCGTCTGTTCCAGGTCGCCAACAGTTGCGCGGACGGGGCCGTTCCCATGAGGCCCGGATGCACGATGCCGGTGTATTTGACGCCGGGAATGTGTCGCGAGGTCGCCGTTTGTCCGGCGAAGTCCCAGATCGCCTTGTAGGCGTCGGGGAATTGATCGGTGAGGAAGCCGCCGCCGTTGTGTCTGGCGAATATCCCGGTATAGCCCCAGCCCTGTCCGGCCAGGGGGCCCGAGTCCTCCTGCGGAATGGGACCGAGGTCCAGGATATCCACGATCAGCAGGTCGCCCGGTTCGGCGCCGTCGACCGCGAACGGTCCGGACAGGCAGTGCACATTCTGCAGGGGAGCGGTGAGGATGTCCTCGGCCGAATCGTCGTTGTGTATGGCGCCGTCAAACCATTCGCGGCAGTGTGCGCGGAACGTGGCACCGCGCTTGACGGTGACGGCCGGGGGGATATCCGGATGCCAGCGATTGTGGCCGATTATCTGTTGCTGATGGAATTTTTTGGTGGAATCCAGCGGGAACAGTAATTCAGGCACGTCGCACTCTCTGCACATGACGACTCTTGCAGCCCAAGATGACTGGTAACTGTGATGGTGCTGATGATCTTCTGCAAACCGCCCACGACAACGCCGGCGGCGGTCTACATGTCGCCGCCGACGACTTATAGTCGGCGGGGTGCCGACCTACCTATTCCGCTGCGCGCGGGGCTGTCCGAAATTTGTCGAGCAGCATCCGATGGCCTCAGTGCCCGACAGCGCCGCCTGTCCGCAGTGCGCTTGCCTGGCCAGAAGAATTCCCGCTGCGCCGATGGTCGGTATCGGTCGCAGCGCCGCGATGCGACTCCACGACCGCACCCGGGCCACCGCTGACTCACCGCAGGTGGTCAGCGGCCTGCCTCCTGCCCGCCGTGGCAGGGCCAACATCACCATGAACGCACTGCACCGCGCGCTGCCCCGGTCATAGCCGCACGCGGGCTTCGGCGCCCACGGCCCGTCAGAAGGCAGCTTCGGGTATGCGCATGATCTCGTCGTCGACGGATTCGATGACGGCCCGGACTCCGGACAGCTTGGGCAGAATGTTCTTGGCGAAGAAACCCGAAACCGCGACCTTGCCTCGGTAGAACGCCTCGTCGTCCTTGGACGGTCCGTTGGCCAACGCCGCATGGGCGACTCCGGCTTGCACTAACAGCCGCCAGCCGATGATCAGGTCGCCGACGGCCAGCAAGTATCGCACCGATGCGAGCCCGACCTTGTAGATGTCGGTCGGGTGCTGCGCGGCGGACATCAGGTAGGTGGTCAGCGCGCCCGTCATTGCGGTGACCTCGTCGAGCGCGGTCTGCAGCAGCGCGGCTTGCGGTTTCAGCGCTTCATCGATGTTGTCGATGGTCTGCGTTATCTGAGCCGTCACAAACTGCAGCGCCTGGCCGTGGTCGCGGACGATCTTGCGGAAGAAGAAGTCCAGCGCCTGGATGGCGGTGGTGCCCTCATAGAGCGAATCGATCTTCGCGTCGCGGATGTATTGCTCGATGGGATAGTCCGTCAAGAAGCCCGAACCACCCAGGGTCTGCAGCGACTCGGTCAGGACCTCGTAGGCCCGCTCTGAGCCGACGCCTTTGACAACCGGCAGCAGCAGATCGTCCACGCGGTGCGCCATGTCTGGGTCGGCGCCCGAAACATGTTGCGCCACAGCGTTGTCCTGGTGTGCGGCGGCATACAGATACAGCGCCCGCAGGCCCTCGGCGTAGGCCTTCTGGGTCATCAGGCTGCGGCGAATGTCGGGGTGGCGCATGATCGTGACGCGAGGCGCGGTCTTGTCGGTCATCTGGGTCAGGTCCGCGCCCTGCACCCGTTCTTTGGCGTAGGCGAGCGCATTGAGGTAGCCGGTGGACAGCGTGCCCGTGGATTTGACGCCGATGGTCATACGGGCGTGCTCGATCACGGTGAACATCTGCGCGATCCCGTTGTGCACTCCGCCGACCAGGTAGCCGACCGCGGGCACGTCGGTGGCGCCGAAGGTCAACTCGCACGTCGGGGAGGACTTCAGTCCCATCTTGTGTTCCAGGCCGGTGACGTAGACCCCGTTGCGCGGGCCGAGTTCACCGGTGTCCGGGTCGAAAAGGTAGTTGGGCACGTAGAACAGGCTCAAACCTTTGGTCCCCGGACCTGCGCCCTCCGGCCGGGCCAGCACTAGGTGGAAGATGTTTTCGGCCGTGTCGCCCACGTCGCCGCCGGAGATGAACCGCTTGACGCCCTCGATGTGCCAGCTGCCGTCGGGTTGTTCGACGGCCTTGGTCCGGCCGGCACCGACGTCGGAGCCCGCGTCGGGTTCGGTGAGCACCATGGTGGCCTGCCAACCGCGTTCGACACCCATTGCCGCCCACTGTCGTTGCTGATCGGTGCCCTCGACGTACAGGGACTGGGACAGCGTCGGACCCAGGTTGTAGAAGGCCGCAGAAGGGTTGGCGCAGTAGATCATTTCATTGACGGCCCAGACCAGTGGTGCGGGTGCGGGCATGCCGCCGATCTCTTCGGCCAAACCCAGGCGCCACCACTCGGCGTCTTTGATCGCTTGCACCGTCTTGACCAACTCGTCGGGCACGCTGATGGAGTGGGTGGCCGGGTCGAAGACGGGTGGGTTGCGGTCGGCGTAGGCGAAGGTCTCGGCGACCGGACCTTCGGCCAAGCGGGCCGCCTCGGCCAGGATGGTGCGCACCGTGTCGGCGTCGAGCTCGCTATAACGCCCGGTGCCGAGGACGGCGCCGACATCGAGAACCTCGAAGAGGTTGAATTCGAGATCGCGGACGTTGGCGATGTAGTGGCCCAATGCGGTTCCCTTCACTTCGGCGGCTCGATCCTTGGCCGGGTTTTGACCGGGCCCAGTTTCCCCGAGTGAGGAAAACGTACGCAACCGTAACCACCGGCACGGTGCGCTGACCTGCCGCTACGGCTAGCCGTTCGCGCCGTTTTGGCCGAACAGCAGCCCCCGCAGGCCGCCGGTGCCAGGGGTGCTGCCGATGGCCGTGGCGTGGCCGCCATTGCCGCCGTTGCCGATGAGCAGCGCGTTGCCGCCGTTGCCGCCGTTGCCTGGCGGAAAGGT
>NZ_MVIF01000387.1 GCF_002086675.1 Mycobacterium persicum | reverse complement strand
GCCTGTCACTGCCTGTCACTTCCGGGCGCATCCAGGATGGCGATGTCCTTGAGTCGCGGCCGAACAGACCGCGCCCACACCGCAAGGAAGGACAGCAATCCATGAAGTTACGTATCGACACAGCCGGGCATCGGTGTGCGCCCTGCACGGGCTGACCGCCCGCCTGGGTGAGCGCACCCTGGTCCCGGCGGTGGTGTCGGTG
>NZ_MVIF01000386.1 GCF_002086675.1 Mycobacterium persicum | reverse complement strand
AGCGCCTACCTAGCCTCCAAACTCGTCGTCCTGACCGCACTCACCACCATCCAAGGACTCATCCTCGGATTCCTGGGCCCGGCGTTCCTGCCCGCACCGGACCAATCGGTCGTGCTGCCCTGGCCGACACTCGAGGTGGCGGTGGCCGTCGTTGCGGTCACCGTGGTCTCGATGATCATCGGCCTGCTGATCTCGGCGCTGATCGGC
>NZ_MVIF01000385.1 GCF_002086675.1 Mycobacterium persicum | reverse complement strand
GGACCACACTACTGGTCACCGATCTCGCCGGAGGCTGGATTCCACCCCATGTCCGGCTGCCCGCCCATGTGACGCTGTTGGAGCCAGCACCACGACGTCACGATGCCAATGTTGAAGACCTCTTAGCCTAGCCCGGATGTTTCGCGGGGTTGACGTGGCGGCCTGATCGGTTCGGATTGCGGTTTTCGATCTTGATTTTCGACGGTGG
>NZ_MVIF01000384.1 GCF_002086675.1 Mycobacterium persicum | reverse complement strand
TCAGCACCAACAGTGGAGCCGAGGCCGCCCTTGCCGGCGTCGCCGCCTTGGCCGCCGGTGCCGCCGGTGCCGCCGGCCTGACCCGCGACCGCCGGGTTGGTGCTGTCGGTGCCGGTACCGCCTTGACCACCAGCACCGCCTTGGCCGCCGGTGCCGCCTTGGCCGCCGGCGCCTTGGGTGCCGGCGGTGCCGGTGAACGCATTACCCGCGGC
>NZ_MVIF01000383.1 GCF_002086675.1 Mycobacterium persicum | reverse complement strand
CAGGTAGTACCAGCTCCATTTGGCCGGGCCACGCAGTTTGGTGATATCCCAGCTCCACACCTGGTTGGGCGCCAAGGCGACCAGCTCGGGTTTGACCGTCGCCGGGTGGGTGGCCTGGCGGCGGCGCTCCCGGCTCTCACCGGCTTGGCGTAGCAGCCGGTAGAAGGTCGATATCGAGCCGAGGTAGCGGCCTTCATCGAGCAAGGTGGCCCACA
>NZ_MVIF01000382.1 GCF_002086675.1 Mycobacterium persicum | reverse complement strand
TCCCGACTGGGGTGGGGCGTTTTGGAAGACCAACGCTTATGCGCCGTGGCCGGTATGGCTCTGGCTCAACGGGCACAGCTGGGCGCAGCGCCAATGCGAGCGGCTCGGGATCGGCTACACCGCCCTAGACAACGGCTTCTGCGCCTGTGATGATCCCGCGGCGCTGCAGGAAATCTGCGACCGGCTCGGATCCGGCGCGGTCAAGCGCTTCTTTTGG
>NZ_MVIF01000381.1 GCF_002086675.1 Mycobacterium persicum | reverse complement strand
ACTCAGGCTTGCGCCAACCCGCACGAGGCATACCCTACAAACTACACCCATGTAGTCTTAACTGAACGGTATTGGGTTTAAGCGCAATACGCTATCGGCGTGCCGGAAATGGAGCAGTTGCGGCCCAGAATTCGGGCTACTAGACCGAAGTTGCGACCGTCTGGATAGGTGATTTGGGCTTTGACGTGGGGTTTTGATGGTTTTGGGTGTTTTGGGT
>NZ_MVIF01000380.1 GCF_002086675.1 Mycobacterium persicum | reverse complement strand
GTGCCGCCTTGGCCGCCGGCGCCTTGGGTGCCGGCGGTGCCGGTGAAGGCGTTGCCGGCGTTGCCGCCGGTGCCGCCCTGGCCGCCGTTGCCGCCTCGGCCGCCGGTGCCGCCGGTGGCGCCGGCGCCGACCGCGGCGGTGTAGTCCGCGCCCTTGCCGCCGGTGCCGCCCACGCCGCCGGTGCCGCCGTTGCCGGCGGTGCCATCAGCACCAACAGTGG
>NZ_MVIF01000379.1 GCF_002086675.1 Mycobacterium persicum | reverse complement strand
CCGCCTTGGCCGCCGGCGCCTTGGGTGCCGGCGGTGCCGGTGAAGGCGTTGCCGGCGGCGCCGCCGGTGCCGCCCTGCCCACCGGCCCCACCGGCACCGCCGGTGCCGCCGGTGGCGCCCGCGCCGACCGCGGCGGTGTAGTCCGCGCCCTTGCCGCCGGTGCCGCCCACGCCACCGGTGCCGCCGTTGCCGGCGGTGCCATCAGCACCAACAGTGGAGCC
>NZ_MVIF01000037.1 GCF_002086675.1 Mycobacterium persicum | reverse complement strand
GTGGTATCCGGCCGGGTCTCGTGACCCGGAGGCAATCGACAACCCCGACCGCTTCGACGTGTCTCGGCACAAACCTCCCCATCAGGCTTTCGGCGGCGGCGCGCACTTCTGCCTGGGTAACGCACTGGCGCGGCTCGAACTGCGGGTGCTGTTCGAAGAGCTGATGCGACGGGTGCCCGACATGCAATTCGCCGGCCCGATTACCCGCTTGACGTCAAACTTCTCCAACGAGCTGACATCGATGCCGGTCACCTTCACGCCGGGTAAGCGCGAAGGCGGCGCGTGACAAGAAGTTGCTGCGACGTGTGAATGGGGTCGAGGATGCTCACCGAGCCATGTTGGCGAACCGTGACAGGTGCAGCTGGTGTGCGACGGTCACCGTCTTGGTCGGACCGTTACGGTGCTTGGCGAGAATGAAATCCGCTTCTCCCCCGCGAGGATCGTCACGGTCGAAGGCGTCCGGCCGGTGCAGCAGAATGACGACGTCAGCATCTTGTTCGAGGCTTCCCGACTCGCGCAGATCAGACAACATCGGCTTCTTGTCGGTGCGCTGCTCGGGGCCGCGGTTGAGCTGGCTGATCGCGACCACCGGAACCTCGAGTTCCTTGGCGAGCAGCTTGAGCTGCCGCGAGAATTCCGACACCTCGACCTGCCGCGACTCGTGCTTCTTGCCCGAGGTCATCAGCTGCATGTAGTCGACGACGACCAGACGCAAGCTGGCCTTCTGCCGCAGCCGGCGCGCCTTGGCGCGGATCTCCATCATCGTCATGTTCGGCGAGTCGTCGATATACAGTGGCGCCTCGCTGATTTCGCTCATCCGCCGGGCCAGGCGCGTCCAATCATCGTCGGTCATGCGGCCCGAACGCATGTCGGAGAGCTTGATTTTGGCCTCCGCCGATAACAGCCGCATCACGATCTCGGACTTGCTCATCTCCAATGAGAAGATGATGCTGGCCTGGCGGTGTTTGATCGAGCACGAACGCAGGAAATCCAACCCGAGGGTGGAGTTGTGGGTCGGCACCATCCCGCGGCCGGCCAAATAAAGGTGCGCGGCGTTGTCCACCTCAACGCAGCGCACCGCGACACTGGGCACCCGGCGTACCGAGACGACCCGCAAAACCGGTGCCAGCGTGGCGGTGGGCCGGTATCCGGCGCACCGCACCATGGAGCCGGCCGGCGCGATCGTGTCCAGCCCACCCCGCAATTGAGCTGAGGTTCGGATCCCTTGGCCGGTCGGCCACTGATGTTCGGCATCAGCGACAATCGTTGTGCCGTCGGAGAACTCGATCTGATAGCATGGGCGTCCCAACATGACGTCGGTCGCGCCGACCACCCGCGTCGGCAAGCCGTCGGCATCGAGCAATTCCTCGCCGACGGCGACGTCGCCCATCGTGGTCCAACCGGCCGGTGTGGGCAGCGGCGTGTCCAGCGCCAGCGCCTTGCCCACTCCCGGGCGCGCCGCGACAATGATCATCTGCCCCGGGTGCAGGCCGTTGGTCACCTCGTCCAGTTCGCTAAAGCCCGTCAGCACACCGCGCGAGACACCGCCATTGGACGCGATGGCGTCGATCTCGTCCATCGTCGGCTGCAGCAGATCCTCAAGCGGCACAAAGTCTTCCGACAGCCGCCTGTTGGCGACGTCGTAGATTTCCGCTTGGGCGCGGTCGACCACCTCGGCCACATCGGCGCCCTCGGCACCGGCATAGCCGTACTGCACCACCCGGGTGCCCGCCTCGACCAACCGGCGCAGTACCGCCTTTTCCGCGACGATGCTGGCGTAATAGCCCGCATTGGCGGCGGTCGGCACCGTCGAGATGAGGGTATGCAGATACGGCGCGCCGCCGATGCGGCGCAGTAGCCCGCGACGGTCCAGTTCGGCAGCGACGGTCACCGCGTCGGCCGGCTCGCCGCGCCCATACAGGTCGAGGATGGCGTCGTAGACGTTCTGGTGGGCAGGACGATAGAAATCACCGGGCCGTAGCCGTTCCAGCACATCGGCGATGGCGTCCTTGCTCAACAGCATCCCGCCCAGCACGGACTGTTCGGCGGCAAGGTCCTGCGGGGGTTGGCGGCCGAAGTCCTCACTGGGAGGCGGGGCATCCATTCCGGGGTGTGCAAGATCGTCGACGACCGCCATGGGCCCTCACCTCCTCCGACATGAGCATCCGAACACACATTCGACCGCCGATAATCAGAGCGTAAATCAAGGCTCCGACAACAATCCCCGCTCCCACCTCAAATGGCCGACCATCAAGTGGCCGCTACGTCACGCCGATACCGTCGCCGCCGCAGCTCAATTGACCGCCCGCGAGCACCCACATCCCAATGCGCCGGGACGACGGTAAACGTTGCTGGCCGGTCCTCCAAGGGGCCGTTGTTCATGAAGCTGTGCATGGTGTGTGCATATCCGTTGACCCCAGTGTTGAACGGGGTGTGCAAAACCTGTGGATCAATGCGGGTTGTTCCGACATCACTGCAGATAACCGCCATACAACGGCACACGTATTGTGTGGACAACAATCTCCTCGGCGTGTCGGTCCAGGTTACCGCCTCGGGCGTGTTGGTTTTCGCCGAGATTTTCAGCGAGTTAAGCCTTGGTAACGGCGACCGCGCCAAGGCACCATCGGAAAAGTTCGCCAGCGGCAACCTTTTCGGTGCCGTGCAGGGCGGGCCGGCGGCCGGTTACGAGCAACCGACAACCCAGTCGGGGCATCGATGGGCTACGCCGGGGTGGACAGCTCCGGCGGGCTTGGACGGCCCCGGTGTGCACCGGGGCCGCCAGCGACCCATGTGAAGAATGTGATTGCCGGCCCAGGACTCCTGGCGCCGAGGGCCGCTAGGATTCCGCGACGACGTCGACTGAGATCTCGACGTCGACTTCCGGGTGCAGGTGCACCAAAACCGGATGCGTGCCCACCGCCTTGATGTGGGCCTTGGGTAGCCGGACGATCCGCTTGTCGAGGTTCGGGCCGCCCGCCTTCTTGATGGCCGAGACGACGTCGCCCGCGGTCACCGAACCGAACAGCTTGCCGGAATCGCCCGCCGTTTTGACGGGCAGTGCGACCGGGCCCAGCGCTTCGATGGCCGCCTTGATTTCGTCGGCATGCTCGCGGTCACGCACCGCTTTGGATTCGCGGGCACGGCGAATGTCGTCGGCCTGGCGTTGGGCACCGCGTGAGGCCATGATCGCCAGGCCGCGGGGCAGCAGGAAATTGCGGCCGTAACCGTCCTTGACCTCGACTGTGTCGCCGACGGAACCGAGGTGGTCAACGTCAGCCGTCAGAATCAGCTTCATCGTTTGCGTACTTTCGTTGGGCCTGCGGCGCTTACGGTCGGCTACCGCGCCGACGAGGTAAAGGGCAGCAGCGCGACTTCACGGGCATTCTTCACCGCGGTTGCGATGTCTCGTTGGTGCTGAACACAGTTGCCGGTGACCCGGCGCGCCCGGATCTTGCCGCGCTCGCTGATATAGGTGCGCAGCAGCGCGGTGTCCTTGTAGTCGATCTTCTGACCCTTCTTCGCGCAGAAGACGCATTTGCGCGCCTTGACCGGCTTTTCCGGAGCCGGGCGTCGCTTGCTGGACTTGGCCATGAGTGTCTTTCTTTCCGTTGCTCAGTGATGGGACGTGTTGTCGATCAGAAGGGCGGCTCGTCATCGCCGCCGAATGAGCCCGAGGCAGGGGCGCTGCCCCACGGGTCGTCACCGGAACCGGGTGCGCCGCCGGCCGGCGGGGTCGCCGGCCGGGAACCGCCACCGCCGCCAAAGCCGCCGCCACCGCCGCTTCGGCTGGCCTTGTTGACTTTGGCGGTGGCGTACCGAAGTGACGGACCGATCTCGTCTACCTCGACCTCGACGACGGTGCGCTTCTCGCCTTCACGGGTTTCGAACGAACGTTGCTTGAGCCGGCCGGTGACGATGACCCGCGCACCCCTGGTCAGGCTTTCCGCTACGTTTTCGGCGGCCTCCCGCCAAATGTTGCAGCGCAGGAAAAGCGCCTCGCCGTCCTTCCATTCACCGGTCTGCCGATCGTAGATCCGGGGCGTTGACGCGACAGTGAAATTCGCGACGGCGGCACCCGACGGCGTGAACCGTAGCTCGGGATCAGCGGTCAGGTTTCCGACGACGGTGATGGTGGTGTCACCAGCCACAATAGTTCTCCTTGTTCCGCCCGATCCTCGCCTGGCGGGTAGTCATGAGCGTCTTTGACTCGAGCCTATGCAACGGGGCTGACAGCGACGGGCTGGTGCTTGATTGCCCGGCTCCTCCGCCCCCGCTACGCGGCCGCATCGTCGCCGGGCTAGTGCTTGTCGGCGCGCATCACCTTGGTGCGCAGTACCGACTCGTTGAGGCTCAGCTGGCGGTCCAGTTCGGATACCGTCGCCGGGGCAGCCTTCAGGTCGACGACGACGTAGATGCCCTCGGAGTGCTTGGCGATCTCGTAGGCCAACCGCCGCCGCCCCCAGATGTCGACCTTTTCGACTTTTCCGCCGTCCTTCCGGACGACGTTCAGGAACGTCTCCAGGGACGGGGCGACGGTGCGTTCGTCGAGAGTGGGATCGAGGATGATCATGATTTCGTATGGACGCATAGGGACCTCATCACCTCCTCTGGTCGTAGCGGCCACGGTCGGTCCGTGGCAGGAGGGTCGCCTGCGTCGGCAACCGTCCCAGGCTACCGGATAGCGCGCCGACCAGAAAATCGCCGAACAATGCCGCGGTCTGCGCCCAGATTGCACTGGTGGTCGTGGTCTGGTGCCGGACCACAGCCCTCACGGCAATCTCGCGGCCAGAAAGCCGGTCACTTCCGGCTGCGCAGGAATTCAGCGGCCCGGCTCCTCGTTGCCTCGTCGGCAGTGGCCAGCGATCCCGAGGCGAACGGCGGCCGCGGGTCGTATTCGATGAGCAGCTGGGCGGCCTGGGCGGCTTCCCGGTCAACGAGCAACTCGACCAACCGCAAAGCCATGTCGATGCCGCTGGAGACCCCGGCGGCGGTGATGATGCGCTGCGGCAGGTGTTCGACGACGCGGTCGGGCACATACCGCGCGCCCAGCTCGTTGAGCTGTGCTGCGGCGCGCCAATGCGTCGTGGCGGTCAGCCCGTCAAGCAGCCCGGCGGCGGCGAGCAACAACGCTCCGGTGCACACCGAGGTGGTGAATCTGGTGTGCGGATGGACCGATTGCAGCCAACCGCGAATGATCTCGTCGTCCAGCAGCACCCGGGTTCCGATGCCACCGGGAAACACCACGACATCGGGTGTGCCGACCTCGTCGAAGGTGGCATCGCAGACCAGGCCGAGCATGCCGTTTTCGGTGCGCAGCTCGCCGCGCCGGTGCCCGACGAAAACCACTTCGATCGACGGAATACGCTGCAGGACTTCATAGGGACCGACCGCGTCCAACGCGGTGAACCTCGGGAAAAGCGGGATCGCGACCTGCATCAGGGCTCCCGCGCCGCAATAGCGGCAGGCGCTGTCAGCTCCGGCCGCGATGCGACTGGGCGCAGCCAGTTCGGCAGCCAGCCGGGTGCGGCGTCGGGGGCACGGTCGTAAACACCGCCCGCGGGATCGTCGACTCGCCCACTCCAGCGCACCAGATCCTCCTCAGGCCGGTAGATTTGCCGAATTATCAATGCACACAGCACGATAACAGCAATATCTCGCAACAACACCGTGGTGGTGAACCACTGCTGGGGCAGTGAGCGGTTCGGGTTGCCGTAGAGGTAATACATTCGCGGAACCCACACCAGCGCGTCAATTGTCATCCACGCCAGCAGAATCCGGCGGTGCGGCAGGGCAAGCACGGCCAGCGGTACCAACCACAGCGAAAACTGCGGGCTCCACACCTTGTTGGTCAGCAGGAAGAACACCACCACCAGAAACATCAGCTGCGCCACCCGCGGCCGCTGCGGCGCAGTGAACGCGATGTAAGCGACTGCGGCACAAAACAATACAAACAGCACCGTCACGACCGTGTTCAGCACCATCGGCGGTTCCCAGAAGCCGCGTATGGGATCGAAGCCGCGCCAGCCGGTGTAGGACTTCACCACGTTGTACAGCGAATCCATGTCGTCGCCGCGCCGGGTGTTGAGCCGGAAGAACTCCGACCAGCCCCGCGGATAGAGCACCATGATGGGCAGATTGACCGCCAGCCAGGTCACCGCCGCGGCCAGCGCCGTGCGGCCCACGGCGCCCAGCCGCCCGGTCCGAATACCCAGCACCACCAGCGGGCCCAGGAACAACAGCGGATACAACTTGGCCGCAGCACCCAAACCGATCAGCAGTCCGGCCAGCCACGGTCTGCGGCGCGCCCAGGCCAGCAGCCCACCCATTGCGAAAGCCGTTGCCAGTGCGTCGAAGTTGGTGAATATCTGGAAGATCAGCAGCGGCGATGCCGCCACCAGTGCCGCATCCCAGATCCGGCGGCCGGCCAGGCCCGAGGTTGCCCACACGGTAGCCAACCAGGCGATCGCCAGCCCGAACGCCGCGGCGTTGAAAAACATCACCACTTCGGCGATCACCGGGAGCGGCGTGACGTTGCTCAACGCGGTGTAGGTCTTGGCAATCGCCATCGACACGTACTGGTATATCCCGGTCAACACCGGATATTCCATGTAGCGCACCGCCAACCGCCCGTTGTATTGGATCTGCGGTGCGCCGGTGCTGTCCGTTTCGACCCAGCTGGATTTGTACGGGAACTTGCCCTGGCTCAACAGCTCTGCGCCGTAGAGCGGCACGGTGTCGGAGTAGCACAATTCGTAATAGGCGCGCTGGTTGTCCCAGTTGGCCACCCTCTTGTCGCCCGGCCCGGTCCCGGTGGTTTGCAGGCAGGCGGCCTTCGTCGACCAGCCGAGCGCCAGAAACACCAGCGCGATCACAAACATCACCCGCAACGGCGTCATGAACCGGGCACGTCCGATCAAGGCGTGCCGGCCCACCGGCCCACCGATGACGTCGGCCAAAGCAGAACCCAAAACGTCGGTGCGGCTGGGACAATCGCGGGTATCTGCACTACGTAGGTCGCGGGCCAACGGCGCGGGCGAGGTGAGTGAGCCGGTTGCTAGATGGGTCCGGATATCCGTCACGGTGGCGGTGTGGGATTGTCAGTCGGCGGTGGTGCGGACGGCGGCCCGGGCGCGAGCGTCACGGTGGTGGGCGGACCGACGGGAATGGTGATCCCCGGCGCCACTTCGACGGTGGGTTGAATGACGGTCTCCGAGGGCGGCGCCGCAGACGGCGGAGGCGGCGGCGGCGCCGGCACACCGGCGTAGCCGCCAATCTCCGTGGGCTTGGGGAACGTCTCGTTCTGGGAGCCCTTCAGGGCCCCGTCCATGGTCGCCTTCCAGATATCCGATGGCAGACCCGAGCCGTAAACCGCTGCGCCCGAGGCGGTCTCCAGCGGCTCGTCGCCCTTGACCGTCCCGACCCACACGGCGGTGGACAGCGACGGCGTGTAGCCGACCATCCAGGCGTCCTTGTTGGCGGTGGTATCACCCAATTGCACCGTGCCGGTCTTGGCGGCCGAGGGCCTGCCGCCGGCCAGGTTGTGGCCGCGTGAATAGCCCGCGATCGGCATCATGGCCGCGGTGACGTTGTCGGCCACGGCCTTGGGGATGCGCTGCTCACCGGAGTCGTCCTGGGTGGCGGCGTCGAAAAGGACCTGACCTTCCGCATTGACGACCTTCTGGACGAAGTGCGGCCGGTGATAGATGCCCGACGCGGCCAGCGTGGCGTACGCCGTCGCCATATCGATCACCCGGGTTTGATACTGGCCCAACACAATCCCGTTGTTCGGCGGCCCGCCCTTGCCATCCTCGGACAGCGTGTGCGGCACGCCCGGGAAACTCTCGGCCACACCGGCTTGGTGCGCGGCGTCGGCCACGGCCTGGGGGCCGCCCTTCAGTTTGAGCATCAGCCGGTAATAGGAGGTGTTCAGCGACATCTTGAGCGCCTCGGCGATGTTGCACGTCCCGCAACCCTCGCCGTCGACATTGGTGATCTTGATGCCGTCGACCGTGAGCGGTGAACTGTCGACCTGATAGCCCAACCCGATCCCCTGCTCGAGGGCCGCCACCAACGCGAAGACCTTGAACGAGGATCCGGTCTGCAATCCGGCTTGGGCGAAGTCGTAGCCGTTGGCGTTGTCGCCGCCGTAGTAGGCGCGCACCCCGCCGTTGTGCGGGTCGATGGACACCACCGCCGCGCGCATATCGGGATCCTGCCCGTCGAGGTATTTGGCCACCGCCTTTTCGGCGGACCGTTGGGCTTGCGGATCGATGGTGGTGGTGACCTGCAACCCCTGGGTGTTCAGGGTCTGCTCATCGATGTTGAACAGCTCCAATAATTCCTTGGTCACCTGTCGTTCGATCAGCCCGTTGGGGCCGGTGGTCTGGTTTTCCGCGCGGGCCTGCTCCGGCGGGACGGTCTTGGGAAACTGCTGTTCGGCGCGGTCCTGGGCGGACAGCGCCTTGGTCTCGACCATGCCGTCGAGCACCCAGTTCCACCGCGCGACTGCGCCTTCCGGGTCGACTGCCGGGTCCAGCGTGGACGGTCGCCTGATCAGCGCCGCCAGCAACGCCCCCTCGGATACGGTGAGCTGCTCGACCGGCTTGTCGAAATAAGCCTTCGAAGCCGCCGAGATCCCGTAAGCACCCCGCCCGAAGTAGATGATGTTCAAATACGCCTGCAGCACGTCGTCTTTGGACCACTCCCCGGACATCTTGGTCGCGATCACCAACTCCTTGGACTTGCGCATCAGGCCGCTCCACCCGTGCTGCGCCGAACCGACCAACGCGTTCTTGACGTACTGCTGGGTGATCGTGGAACCACCCTGCAAGTCGCCGCCGAACAGGTTGTTCTTCACCGCCCGGGCAAAACCGCTGAACGAGAAGCCGGGGTTGGAGTAAAAACCGCGGTCCTCAGCCGCGATGACCGCCTGACGTACGTGCACCGGGACCTGGCTGAGGTTGACGTCGACGCGATTGCCTTCCGGCGGAACGATTTTGGCAATTTCGGAGCCGTCGCTGGCCAGAATCGTGGAGACCTGGTTCGTGCGGATGTCCCCCGGCCTCGGCACGTCGACAATGAAGTAGGCCATGGTGAAGGTGACGATCGGCAGCAAGATCATCGCCGCCGCCGCCAGGCCAACCGATCGCCGCACCCACTTCCAGTTGATCCGCTGGATCCACTCGGGCCTCGGCCTAGCCGTCCGAGCGCCCCTCGGGCCGCCCGGGCCGGGTGGCCCCGGTGGACCTGCTGCGCCGCTCAGCCGCTCGTGTCGAGGGCGCGGCTCGGGACTGTTCAACGCAGCCTTGACCTGCTCCAGCGGGTCGCGATGCAGGGGTGTCGTCGGCGGATTGTCCAGGGCAGCCCTGACTTCCTCGATCGGGTCCGCGTGCCGAGACGATCGGTCATCGGTCACCGGCGGGATGATCGTGGTCATTCGATCGTCGGGCGGAACCTGGCGGCGCGGCCCCGCCGACGGACGCGCCCCTTCTGCGCCACCTGGGTTCCCGCGAGATTGGTCCACACCCTCAGTCGCCGGCCCGCCTGCAGCGTCACTCGACGACTGGTGGTGGCGCCCTTCGCTATTCACTGGCCGTGCGGGCGCCATCGCGCGCCGTCCGCGTTCGACCAGCCCCCCTCGGGGCCCTTGGAGGTCGCGCCGGACGTGCCGGACGTGCCGCGCCCAGGACATAGGACTTGACGAGGTGATTCCAACTGCAAGTCCGGCACACCTCCACAACGTGCACCGCAAACTCCGTGAACCGGGTGGCGAGCATGACCAGCTCTTCGGCGGTCCGCGCTGAGCCCGAGATCGCGCCCAGATGCTCGCCGAACACCCAAGACACGATTGTCAGCTGCTCCTTGCGGCAGATCGGGCAGACCACCCGGCTTGGTTTCCCGTGAAACTTCGCGGCGCGCAACAGATAGGGATTTGCGTCGCAGACCTCGGAGACGCCGGTGCGTCCCGAGTACACCTCGGCCAGCAGTGAACGCCGGCGAAGCGCATAGTCCACCACCTGTCGCTGCAGTTGCACGCTGACCAGAGTACGTCGCTTTCGCGTCGTGACGATGCAGCCCGGCACGGCCTGGGCACATCCCGGGCAGCAGCGGCGGCACCTCGACCTGCGCCACCGAAGCTGCATCGCGCGCCCAGGGTCGGGACTTCTACGATCATCCCCGTGGCGAAATGGCTGGGCGCACCACTTGCTCGTGGAGGATCGACGACGACCCGGGCCAAGGACAGCGACCGGCAAGACGCCTGCCAGATTCTTGACGCCGCCCTCAACGACGGCCAGCTTTCGATGGAAGAGCACCGCGATCGGGTGAGCACCGCCACCAAGGCCGTGACGCTGGGCGACCTCCAAAACCTGATCGCCGATCTGCAGTCCGAGAGTGCCCCCGCTGAGGTTCCCGCGCTCAAGTCGCGGGCACGACGCAACGGGTGGGGTCTGCTGGCGGCCGCATTCGGGGTGTCGGTGCTGTTGGGTGTCGGCATCGGCTGGGGTTTGTACGGCAATACCAGCTCACCGCTGGATTTCACGACGGATCCGGGAGCCAAGCCCGACGGCGTCGCGGCCGTGGTGCTGACGCCGCCGAAGCAGCTGCACTCCCTAGGCGGGCTCACCGGTCTGCTGGAGCAGACGCGCAAGAGGTTCGGCGACACCATGGGGTACCGCTTGGTGATCTACCCGACGTACGCCGTGCTCGACCGCAAGGACCCCGCCGACGACCGCAGGGTGCTGAGTTACACCTACCGCGGCGGCTGGGGCGATCCGACCAGCTCCGCCAAGAGCGGCACCGACGGGTCCCTGGTCGACCTGGGCAAGTTCGATGTGAAGGCGACGGTGGGGATTATGCGGGGCGCCGCGGAGACGCTGGGCATGAAGCAATCCGACGTCACCAACATGTACCTGGTCATCGATCCGGCCGAAGACCCCACCACGCCCGGGGCGCTGTCGTTGTCGGTGTATGTTTCCAGCGACTACGGCGGCGGCTATATCGCCTTTGCTGGTGACGGCACCGTCAAACAGGTGAGTTACCCGTCGTAGCGGAGCCGGGGGCAGGCCGCTCACACGTGACGAACAACTCACCAACGCCGCGTGGTGTTGTGGCAAATATATCGAAACGATACGATGACGCGAGGCGTCGAAACGCTAAGTAGTTCACGCAACAGCGGCCATACAGCAGCCATACAAAGGGGGTGACTCGATGCTGGAACTTGCCATCCTGGGCCTCCTGATCGAGTCGCCCATGCACGGCTACGAGTTGCGTAAACGGCTGACCGGGTTGCTCGGCGCATTCCGGGCATTCTCCTACGGCTCGCTGTATCCGGCCCTGCGGCGGATGCAGGCCGAGGGGCTGATCGCGGAGAATGCCGCTCCCGCGGGCACGCCGGTGCGCCGCGCACGCCGGGTCTACCAGCTGACCGATGAGGGCCGGCGACGCTTTGCCGAACTGGTCGCCGACACCGGCCCGCACAACTACACCGACGACGGCTTCGGGGTGCACCTCGCGTTCTTCAACCGCACTCCGGCCGAGGCGCGGATGCGCATCCTGGAAGGCCGTCGCCGCCAGGTCGAAGAGCGCCGAGAAGGCCTGCGCGAAGCGGTGGCACGGGCCAGCAGCTCGTTGGACCGCTACACCCGGCAACTGCACCAGCTCGGGCTCGAGTCCAGCGAGCGTGAAGTCAAGTGGCTCAACGAGCTCATCGCCGCAGAACGGGCAGCGCCCAATCACGCCGAACAGACGTGAACTCTGCACACCAGCCCCTGCACACAACCACACAAGACACTGCCCAAAGCTATGAGGTTAGGAGAACGCCCGAATGAGTGAGTACAAGCCGTTAGGGGCGCCGGAGGCGCAGCCTGAGGTACGGGTCGCGATTGTCGGCGTCGGCAACTGCGCGTCCTCGCTGGTCCAGGGCGTCGAGTACTACCACAACGCCGACGACTCCTCCACGGTGCCCGGGCTGATGCACGTGCGGTTCGGTCCGTACCACGTCCGTGACGTCAAGTTCGTGGCCGCGTTCGACGTGGACGCCAAGAAAGTCGGGTTCGACCTGTCGGACGCGATCTTCGCCTCGGAGAACAACACCATCAAGATCGCCGACGTGGCGCCGACCAACGTGACCGTCCAACGCGGTCCGACATTGGATGGCATCGGCAAGTACTACGCCGACACCATCGAGCTCTCCGACGCCGAGCCCGTTGACGTGGTCCAGGTGCTGCGGGACGCCAAGGTCGACGTGCTGGTCTCCTACCTTCCGGTGGGCTCGGAAGAGGCCGACAAGTTCTATGCCCAGTGCGCGATCGATGCCGGGGTGGCGTTCGTCAATGCGCTGCCGGTGTTCATCGCCTCCGACCCGGTGTGGGCCAAGAAGTTCGCCGACGCCGGAGTGCCAATCGTCGGTGACGACATCAAGAGCCAGGTCGGGGCGACGATCACGCACCGGGTGCTGGCCAAGCTGTTCGAGGACCGCGGCGTCCAGTTGGACCGCACGATGCAGCTCAACGTGGGCGGCAACATGGACTTCCTCAACATGCTCGAAAGGGAGCGCCTGGAATCGAAGAAGATTTCCAAGACCCAGGCGGTCACCTCCAACCTGCAGCGCGAGTTCAAGACCAAGGATGTGCACATCGGCCCGTCCGACCATGTCGGCTGGCTCGACGACCGCAAGTGGGCCTATGTGCGACTGGAGGGTCGTGCCTTCGGTGACGTGCCGCTCAATCTGGAGTACAAGCTCGAGGTGTGGGATTCGCCGAACTCGGCGGGCGTCATCATCGACGCGGTGCGCGCGGCGAAGATCGCCAAGGATCGCGGCGTCGGCGGACCGGTGATCCCGGCATCGGCCTACCTGATGAAGAGCCCGCCGCAGCAGTTGCCGGACGACATTGCGCGCGCCCAACTCGAAGAGTTCATCATCGGGGCCGACTAGTTCGGTCGGTTGGTGCCGAATGGACTTGGTGGGATAGGCGGTAAGCACGCTGCGGTCAGCTTGACGTGGCGGTTGGTGTTGGTGCAGTGGCCGGTTAAGGCCGGTCGCTAGCCATCGTCACGCGACCGCCGCGCACCCAACCGGGGCTGCAACGCACCATCGACCACTGCACCAGCCCCGGATTGCCGCAGCGGGATTAGCGTGGTCGTGTTCCATCGTGGCCATCGCGTCGTACGGGTTGAGTCCAGCACCCGCCGCTCGCCTCGGCCGCTCGCGGCGTCACCTCCCGGATCCGGTTCGGCCGCGTCGAGCACGCCAGCCCAGCGCGTATGTCCGCCAGCACGTCACCGCGCCAGGCCCGAACCAATTCCGAACCCTGATCATCAACCGTCGATAGAAACGGTTTTGCTAACGCCGGCCATACGCTACTCAGTCATGTTCCGAATATTATGGCCAGCAGCAGAAGTAGCCAAAGACGCAAGGGGCTGGTTGCTTGTTCATCGACTGTCCTGCGTGAAGCTTCTAATCGTCTTCACCTGCATCATCATCACGATAACGTGGATCATTATAATTGGGACGAATAATGTTATCGATATTTTCGGGAGAATATCTTTCTTCATCTGAGGCGGTCCATTGTGGTTGGTTTGGCTGCTCCCGTACAAAATCACGAAGCATGTCTAGTCTTTCTGGATCATATACTCTGTGCATAGTCCAGCGACTGTTCTGGGAATTGCTAACCACCTCGTTGTACCAATCTTGGTTTAGATCGTCGATATCTGCACCTGATCTAACAATGGAACGCGGCAGCAGTCCTTCCTCTGTCGTTACGACGAAATATTCCTGAAGTAGGTCGCCCGCACCGGGATCTTCTCTCCCAACGCCTTGCGAAGAAAATGGGTTGACCTGCCCTGAATCGGAATCGCGTACGCTACCATTCGCGTAGCCAGAGTCAAAGCTATCCGGCTCGCGTTCAATGTAGACCTCGGGCACACTCACTTCCATCAAGCGGGACGGATCAACGGACGAAATGGTAGGAGCTGAAGCTAGTACATCGAAATTGGTTGCTCCATTATTGCTTTCCTCGACCTGAGGATGGTAATGGCTATTCGGATCGTAGCTTGTGTCGTTGGGATTATAATCAGTGTAAATAAAGACCTGTATTCGCTCGGGCTCTGGGTTATGGCCTTCACCGTTGATTTCTTTGAGATTGCTCCCGCCGCCGCTGGGACTCACTGAGTCTGAGTTTCCGCCGGAGCCGCTACGGTCGGTAGAGCTAAAGTCGCCGCTCGAGCAAGTGTCTAACTTGAAGCCATCGTAGGCAGTTAATGCAATATCGAGTCTGCCAACATTAAACCGATCGAAATTGGCGGCATCAACTGCGGCGCTCCCACAGCACAAAGTCAGCGCCCCCAAAGTTGCAACTGCAACACCAATCTTCCGACGCTGTGTGACCGTCGCCTCTTCGGCCGTAGACCAATTGAACAGAACGGAATGGGATTCGGCCGTTGTCACATCGATAAAGTTGGCTGCTTTAATGTCCTCGGACATTAATGACTAATAGCCTTTCTAATAATGTTAGCTCTGCGGCCGGTTGTTGAATGGTTAAACGTAACCACTCCCGGACAGGGGTGCAAGCCGGATTGCGAGCCAGTCCGACTTTGCCTGTACAAAATGGCTACAGGTATGAACTCGTGGCCATTGGCGTCCGCAGTAAACGTAGGTAAAGCTGGATTTGCTGTTCGAATCCGGCAAGGGGCCACAACATTATGGGACAAATGCTCATTTACGTCAATTGCGATCAACGATCGATTCATATTCATAGCTTATGAAACTGCGCCTTGTCGACCCCAGCGTCTTTCCGGAAAGGTTGGCGCGGGGCTCGGTGGCCTTGATATAACCGCCAACCACAGCCAAATATCGACGCCAGCCGTCACCGGCGACCAGCGCGAACGGACACAAAGTGATCTGTCCACTTCAAAGGTTGCATGCGCTACCGGCCTAGATCTCTGCGCGCAGCGCATTGCCGAAACCCACGCAGCGTCCGGCATCACATAGCAGGCGGTCCGGCGGGTAGGTCGAACGAAGCGAACGACGGGACGTCAGAGTCATCCCCGCCTGGCACTTGGGCATGACTCGTAGAGTCAGAGCCGTGACCGAGATTTCCGACGACGAACTGGCCGGACTCTCCGAGTTCGATCTGCTGGCCGAAAACGCCGAGCAGGCCGGTGCCACCGGCGCGCTGCCGGAAGTAGCGCGGGTGGACGCCGACACCGCTGCCGGCAGAATCAGCGCGCTGCGCTGGGGCGGCGCGGCGCCGCGAGTGATCTTCCTCCACGGCGGCGGCCAGAATGCGCACACCTGGGACACGGTGATCGTCGGCCTTGGCGAGCCGGCGCTGGCGGTAGATCTGCCGGGGCACGGTCACTCCGGTTGGCGCGAGGACGGCGACTATTCGCCGCAGCACAATGCCGACGCCCTGGCCCCGGTGCTGCGGGAGCTGGCACCGGCGGCCGAATTCGTCGTCGGGATGTCGCTGGGCGGGCTCACCGCGATCCGGCTGGGCGCGGTCGCCCCCGAACTCGTCGACGAACTCATCGTCATCGACGTCACCCCGTCGGCGCTGCAGCGGCACGCCGAAATGACCGCCGATCAGCGCGGCACGGTCGCGCTGATGCACGGTGAGCGAGAATTCCCCAGCTTCCAGGCGATGCTCGACGTAACCATCGCCGCGGCGCCGCATCGCGAGGTGAAGGCATTGCGCCGCGGCGTGTTCCACAACTCCCGTCGACTCGACAACGGCAACTGGACCTGGCGCTACGACGCCATCCGCAGCTTCCCGGACTTTGCCGGCTTGTGGGATGACGTCGACGCCTTGTCGGCACCGATCACGCTCGTGCGCGGCGGCAAGTCGGGCTTCGTCAGCGACCAGGATGTCGCCGAATTGAGCAGGCGCGCAAGGCATTTCCGTGGTGCGCACACCGTTCCGGATTCGGGCCACTCGGTGCAAAGCGACCAACCGCGCGCGCTTGTCGACATCCTGCGCGCAGTGTTCGGCAGACGCTGAGCGTTTCGCCCAGAGCACCGGGCCTACCGTGGTCGTATGACCTCAGCCGTGCATCCCGATCTACCCATCCGCATCGGCGTGCAGCTCCAGCCGCAGCACGCCCCGCACTACGGCCACATCCGCGACGCCGTCCGCCGCTGCGAGGACATCGGCGTCGACATCGCCTTCAACTGGGACCACTTCTTCCCGCTCTTCGGCGATCCCGACGGTGCGCACTTCGAGTGCTGGACCATGCTCGGGGCGTGGGCCGAGCAGACGTCGCGCATCCAGATCGGCGCCCTGGTGACCTGCAACTCCTACCGGAATCCGGAGCTGCTGGCCGATATGGCCCGTACCGTCGACCATATTTCCGACGGCCGACTCGTGTTGGGCATCGGTTCCGGCTGGAAACAAAGGGACTACGACGAATACGGCTACGAATTCGGCACCGCCGGCAGTCGACTCGACGACCTGGCCGCCGCGCTCCCGCGAATCAAGGCCCGACTCGCAAAACTGAACCCACCGCCCACCCGTGATATCCCGGTGTTGATCGGCGGCGGCGGCGAACGCAAGACGCTGCGCCTGGTGGCCGAATACGCCGACATGTGGCACAGCTTCACCGCCGCCGACGAGTTCCCGGCCAAGGCCGCGGTATTGAACCGGCACTGCGCCGACGTCGGCCGGGATCCGGCCACGATCGAACGCTCGGCCGCGGTAACGGGCGGGATCGCTGACGCCGAAGCTCTGGTCGAGCTTGGGGTCACGCTGCTAACGGTCGGCTGCGACGGTCCCGATTACGACCTCACCGCCGCCGAGGCGCTCTGCAGATGGCGTGGCAGCCGTTAGTTGGCGTTTGCGTCGATTTCATCTGCCAAACGCCCGATAGCGCGCTGCCAGTCATGAGAAACTTGCCAGCGCCGATAGCCGGAGCGGCTGGAAGAGACTCGACGGAAACCGACGGATAGTGATGCCTAAGAAATATGGGATCAAAGAAAAAGACCAGGTTGTTTCGCACATCCTCGACCTGATCCTGACTGGCAAACTGCGCAGCGGCGACCGTGTCGACCGCAACGAAATCGCGCAGGGCTTGGGAGTCAGCCGCGTCCCGATACAAGAGGCACTGGTGCAACTCGAACACGACGGCGTCGTGTCGACTCGCTATCACCGCGGGGCGTTCGTCGAGCGGTTCGACGAAGCGACCGTCCTCGAACATCACGAGCTCGACGGCCTGCTCAACGGCATCGCTTCGGCGCGGGCCGCGGCCAACCCCACACCGCGGATTTTGGGCCAGCTCGACGCGTTGATGCGCTCGTTGCGCACGTCGAAGGAGCCGCGGACTTTTTCCGAAGTCGCGCACGAATACCGGCGAACGGTCAACGACGAGTACGCGGGGCCGCGGCTGCACGCCAGCATTCGTGCCTCGCAAAACCTTATTCCCCGCGCCTTTTGGCTGACCTACCAGAACGGCCGCGACGACATGCTGTCGTTCTACGAAGACGAGCACTCGGCAATACATCGGCGTGATCCGGAAGCCGCGCGGGCCGCATGTATCGGGCGATCCCAGCTGATGGCGCACACGATGCTGGCCGAACTATTCCGTCGCCGGGTGTTCACGCCGCACGGCGGGATCGGGCCGGACCAGTTTCCGGTACGCCTGACGGCCATGGTTCCGGAGCCGTCGGCTGTCGGCGCTCTGGCCGGCACTCGCGAGCCGTCGTCGATCGTGCTCTGAGCGACGCGCCATCCGGTCGGCCGATACGGTGGCGGTGATGAGTCCACGCGTGGGTCCCCGCACCAGAAGCGGGCTCAGGCTATTGGCCGCGGCCGCGACAATGCTGATCCTCGCCACCGCTAGCCTGGCAACCGCCGCGCCCGCGGCGGCAGACCGCCATCAGTGCGCCCCCGCCGGGGTGGAGAGTGCCACGGTTCTGCCCGGCAACCTGTCGAGGCCCGGTATGGCGGGCACCGACGACGACACCGACACCACCGCCACCGTCGTGCCGCTCAGCTCAATTGATGTCAACGCGCTGGGGCTGGGCACCCCCGGGGCGCTGACGGTGGGCACGCTCTCGGACGCCCCGCCGAACGTCTGCATCAACTCGACCGGACGGTTCACCGGCTTCGACAATGAGCTGTTGCGCGCCATTGCCGCCAAACTTGGCTTGCACGTGCGCTTCGTCGGCACCGACTTCTCCGGGCTACTTGCCCAGGTGGCATCGCGACGTTTCGACGTCGGCTCGGCATCGGTCAAGACCACCGATGCTCGCCGTCGCACGGTCGCTTTCACCAACGGCTACGACTTCGGCTACTACTCGCTGGTGGTGCCTCCCGGTTCGGCGATCACCAGTTTCACCGACCTCGCCGCGGGTCAGCGCATCGGCGTCGTCCAAGGCACGGTCGAGGAGTCCTACGTCGTCGACACCCTGCACTTGCAACCGGTGAAGTATCCCGACTTCGCCACCGTGTACGGGAGTCTGAAAACCCACCAGATCGACGCGTGGGTGGCACCGGCTAACCAAGCAGCGGCCGCCATGCGGCCGGGCGATCCGGCGGTGATCGTCGCGAACACCTTCAGCACCGACGATGTCGTGGGCTATGCGGTCGCCAAGGACAATCCCGCGCTCGTCGACGCGCTGAACTCGGGGCTGGACGCGGTGATCGCCGACGGAACCTGGTCGGATCTCTACAGCAACTGGGTTCCCCGCACGTTGCCGGCCGGCTGGAAACCCGGCTCGAAAGCCGTCGCTGCCCCGACGTTGCCGGATTTCGCCGCAATCGCGGCCAGTCAACACCGCAAGTCGCTCCAGCCCGCCGCGCCCAAGTCGACACTGGCGCAGCTTCGGGAATCCTTTTTCGACTGGGACATGTACCGGCAGGCCATCCCGACGCTGTTCGCTACGGGGCTACCCAACACATTGATCCTGAGTGTCAGCGCCAGCGCGATCGGGCTGGCAATCGGCATGGCGCTGGCCGTCGCCGGGATCTCGCAGAAGCGCTGGCTGCGGTGGCCGGCGCGGGTGTACACCGATATCTTCCGCGGCCTGCCCGAGGTGGTGATCATCCTGATCATCGGGCTGGGTGTCGGCCCGATCGTGGGCGGGCTGACCAACAACAACCCCTACCCGTTGGGCATCGCCGCGCTGGGATTGATGGCCGGCGCCTACGTCGGCGAGATCCTGCGTTCCGGAATCCAAAGCGTGGACCCCGGCCAGCTCGAGGCCGCTCGTGCCCTGGGTTTCAGCTACTCCGCGGCGATGCGATTGGTGGTGGTGCCGCAGGGAATACGGCGAGTGTTGCCGGCATTGGTCAACCAGTTCATCGCACTGCTGAAAGCCTCTGCCCTGGTGTACTTCCTGGGCCTGGTGGCCAGACAGCGCGAACTGTTCCAAATCGGCCGCGACCTCAACGCGCAAACCGGTAACCTGTCGCCGTTGGTGGCCGCGGGCATCTTCTATCTGCTGTTGACTATCCCGTTGACCCACCTGGTGAACTACATCGACGCGCGGCTTCGGCGCGGCCGCGCCAGGATCGATCCGCAGGATCCCTCCGAGGTCGTCAGCTCGACTATCGGCCAGGAGATGACGTGACCAGCGAGGCGCGCCGTTCGCCGGTTTCGTTGGTTGCCAAGGATATTCATCAGACGTTGGGCGGTAACGCGGTGCTGCGCGGTGTTGATATCGACGTACCGGCGGGCACCACCGCGGCGGTGATCGGCCCGTCGGGCTCCGGCAAGTCGACGTTGCTTCGCACCCTCAACCGATTGCACGAGCCGGACAGCGGCGACATCCTCCTCGATGGACGATCGGTGTTGCGGGACAACCCCAACGAACTGCGCCAGCGCATCGGCATGGTGTTCCAGCATTTCAACCTGTTCCCGCATCGCAGCGTGCTCGACAACGTGGCTCTGGCGCCGCGCAAGCTGCGCGGGCTGTCCGCCGGTGCGGCGAGGGACCTGGCGCTGCGCCACTTGGAGCGAGTTGGCCTGAAACACAAGGCCGCTGCGCGTCCCGGCATGCTATCGGGCGGCCAACAGCAACGTGTTGCGATTTCGCGCGCACTGGCCATGGCCCCGCAGGTGATGTTCTTCGACGAAGCGACCTCTGCGCTGGATCCCGAAATGGTCAAGGACATCCTGGGACTGATTGCCGACCTCGGCGCCGACGGAATGACAATGGTGGTCGTCACCCACGAAATGGGCTTCGCCCGCTCGACATCGGATGCGGTCGTCTTCATGGATCACGGCAAGGTCGTGGAAGCCGGTCCCCCGGAGCAGATCTTCGAGGCCGCACAGACCGATCGACTGCAGCGGTTCCTGGCCCAGGTGCTTTAGGCACCGCTGGCAGTCAGCTACCGCGATGTCGGGTTAGACTGCCGACTTATGGCGGACAGCGGATCCACCGCACCTGAGGTGACGGAATTGGCGGAGGGCCTGCACCGCGCACTGTCCAAGTTGTTCTCGATCTTGCGCCGCGGGGATCCCAATGGCGCGGTCGCCGGGGAGTTGACGCTGGCGCAGCTGTCGATTCTGGTCACGTTGCTCGATCGCGGTCCGATCAGGATGACTGACCTGGCCGCACACGAACGGGTGCGGACCCCGACCACCACCGTGGCTATCCGCCGGCTGGAAAAGATTGGGCTGGTGAAGCGCTCCCGCGACCCGTCCGATCTGCGGGCGGTGCTGGTCGACATCACGCCGCAGGGGCGGGCGGTGCATGCCGAGTCGCTGGCCAACCGGCATGCCGCCCTTGCCGCGATGCTCAGCCAGCTCCCCCACTCGGACCTCGACACGTTGATGAAAGCGCTGGCGCCGCTGGAACGCCTGGCCAGCGGTGAGCCGGCCAATGCCGCCGCCGGCGATGCCCGTGAACAGGCGTGAAAGCAACCGACCGGCAAGCTGATTGGTAACCGCTGCAGCCATGCCCACCGCACTCATCACCGGCGCCAGCCGCGGCATCGGTTCGGCGATTGCCACCGCCTTGGCGCCGACACACACCCTGCTGCTGGCCGGTCGGCCCTCCGAGTGTCTCGACGCTGTCGCGGAACGGTTGGGCGCCACCACTTTTCCACTCGACCTGGCCGATGCCGGCACGATCGAGGCCAGCTGCGAAGTGGTCGACGAACTCGACGTGCTGGTGCACAACGCCGGACTATCCATCCCCGGCCACGTCGGCGATTCGCACGTCGACGAGTGGCGTGCCACCTTCGACGTCAACGTCTTTGGCCCGGTGGCACTCACACTGGCACTGTTACCGGCGCTGCGGCACGCCCACGGCCAGGTGGTGTTCATCAATTCCGGTGCCGGGCGCAATGTTTCGCCGGGCATGGCGTCTTACTCGGCCAGCAAGTTCGCCTTGCGGGCCTTCGCGGACTCACTACGCGCCGACGAACCCGGCCTGCGGGTGACGACGATCTTCCCGGGCCGCACCGACACCGAGATGCAGCGCGAACTTGTCGAGTTCGAAGGCGGCAACTACGATCCCGCCAGGTTCCTGCGGGCCGAAACCGTCGCCGCGGTGGTCGCAAACGTGATAGCCACCCCGGCCGATGGTCACGTCCACGAGGTGGTCGTCCGGCCCCGCTAGCGCTCTAGCTGTAGCGGGCCGCCGAGCGTGCATTGCACGACGGATTTTCGGCGTGTCGCGTCGACCAATTCACATTCGGCGCGGGGATCTAGACCACCAGGTTGATCAGCCGGCCCGGAACCACAATGACCTTGCGGGGCGTGGCACCCGCCAGGAACGCCCGCACCTTCTCGTCGGCCAGCGCGGCGGCTTGGACCGCCTCGTCGTCCGCCTCGGCGGCCACCACGATCCGGCCACGCACTTTTCCGTTGACCTGCACCGGGTATTCGACGGTCTCGTCGACAAGGTAGGCCGGATCTGCCTCGGGGAAAGGGCCGTGCGCCAACGAGACGGTGTGGCCCAGCCGCAACCAGAGCTCCTCAGCCAGATGCGGAGCCAGCGGAGCCAGCATCAACACCAATGGCTCGACCGCCGTGCGAGGCACCGCATCACGATGCTCCTTGGTGAGGTGATTGGTGTATTCGATGAGTTTGGCGGCCGCGGTGTTATTACGAAGTGCCGCATAGTCTTCGGACACACCCGCGATCGTGCGGTGCAGTGCCCGCAGCGTGTCGGTGCCCAAATCGGTCCCGTCGACCACCCGCGTCTCGCCGGTGTCCTCCTCGACCACCAGCCGCCACACCCGTTGTAGAAAGCGGTGAGCTCCGACGACATCCTTGGTGGCCCACGGACGCGACGCCTCCAGCGGGCCCATCGACATCTCGTACACCCGCAACGTGTCGGCGCCGTACGCGTCGCAGATCTCGTCGGGCGATATCGAATTCTTCAGGCTCTTACCGATTTTGCCGAATTCCTGGAAGACCTCGATCTCGCCGCCGGAATCAGGGTAGAAAAAGCGCCCGTCGCGTTCGATCACTTGATCTGCCGGCACGTAGGATCCGCGTGCGTCGGTGTAGGCGAACGCCTGAATGTAGCCCTGGTTGATGAGCTTGCGATAGGGCTCCCGTGAGCTCACGTGACCCAGGTCGTACAAGACCTTGTGCCAGAACCGCGAATACAGCAGATGCAGCACCGCGTGCTCGGCGCCACCGACGTACAAGTCGACGCCGCCGGGGTCCTGCGGACCGTGTTCGGCCGGCCGCGGGCCCATCCAGTACGCCTCATTTTCCCTGGCGCAGAACCGCTCCGAGTTATGCGGATCGGTGTAGCGGAGCTCGTACCAGGAGCTGCCGGCCCATTGCGGCATCACGTTGGTGTCACGACTGTACCGCTTGAGGCCGTCGCCGAGATCCAGTTCCACGTGGACCCACTCGGTCGCCTTGGCCAGTGGCGGCGACGGCTCGCTGTCGGCGTCGTCGGGATCGAACAGCACCGGTGAATGGTCGGCCACCTCTGGCAATTCGACCGGCAGCGCGGCGTCATCGAGCGCATGCGGACGTCCGTCGCTGTCGTAGACGATCGGGAACGGCTCACCCCAATAGCGTTGCCGCGCGAAAAGCCAGTCCCGCAACTTGAATTCAATTCGGGCCCGGCCACGTGCCTCGGACTCCAGCCGCGCGGTGATAGCCTGCTTGGCTTCCGCGACGTCCATCCCGTCGAGGTGACCCGAGTTCACCAAGACACCGTCTCCGGTGTATGCGGCCTCCGAAATGTTGCCACCGCCAATGACTTCCACGACCGGCAGGCCGAACGCCCGGGCGAAGTCCCAGTCCCGCTGATCGTGGCCCGGGACCGCCATGATCGCCCCGGTGCCGTAGCCGGCCAGCACATAGTCGGCGATGAAGATCGGCACCGGTTCGCCGTTGGCCGGGTTGATCGCATAGCTTCCCAGAAAGACGCCGGTCTTCTCCCGGCTTTCCTGACGCTCCAGGTCCGACTTGGCCGCGATCGCATCACGGTACGCGGCGACGGCCTCGGCCGGTGTGGCGGCGCCGTAGGTCCACGAGGGGTTGACGCCGGCGGGCCAGGCGGGCACGACCAGTTCGTCGACCAGCTCATGCTCGGGCGCCAGCACCAGGTAGGTGGCGCCGAACAAGGTGTCGGGCCGGGTGGTGAACACCTCGATGTCGACTCGCGAACCGATCCGGTCACCCGTCGCGATAGTCGCCGAAAACAGCGCCACGGCTCCGGTCGAGCGACCAATCCAGTTGCGCTGCATGGTCTTGACTTGCTCCGGCCAGTCCAGCACGTCGAGGTCTTCGAGCAGCCGGTCGGCGTAGGCGGTGATGCGCATCATCCATTGCCGCAGCCGCTTGCGGAACACCGGGAAGTTGCCCCGGTCGCTGCGGCCGTCGGCGGTGACCTCCTCGTTGGCCAGTACCGTGCCCAGCCCCGGACACCAGTTCACCATCGAATCGGCCCGGTAAACCAGTCGATAGCTGTCGATCACGTCGGCCCGCTGCCCCGCCGACAACCTGGCCCACTGCCGCCCATCGTCGAGAGTTCTTGCGCCGGAATCGAATTCGGTACGCAGCTCGGTAATCGGACGAGCCTTGTTGGCTGCGGTGTCAAACCACGCGTTGTAGATCTGCAGAAAAATCCACTGTGTCCACTTGTAGAACTCGACGTCGGTGGTCGAAAAGCTGCGGCGGCTGTCGTGACCCAGACCCAGCCTGCCCAGCTGCCGGCGGAAGTTCACGATGTTGGCCTCGGTCCGGGTACGCGGGTGCGTGCCGGTTTGCACGGCGTACTGCTCCGCGGGCAACCCGAAGGAGTCGAACCCCAATGCGTGCAGTACGTTGTGGCCCTTCATCCGGTGGTACCGAGCGAAGACATCGGTCGCGATGTAGCCCAACGGATGTCCGACGTGCAATCCCTCGCCGGACGGATAGGGAAACATGTCCTGGACGAAGAGCTTGTCCGCGGGTACCGGCGAACCGTCCGCGGGAGCCAACGACCCGACCGGGTTGGGCACGTTGAACGTCCCCTGGCGAGCCCAGCTGTCCTGCCAGGTCCGCTCAAGCCCCGCCGCCAGCTCTGCGGTGTAGCGGTACCGCGGGGCGTCGGATTCCGCGTCCCTGACACTGGACGTGCCACCGGAGGCGCTGCCCGGCGTCGTGGTCGGCGATTCGGTCACGCCCAACAGGGTATAAGGACGCCCCTTGCAGGTCGGTGGCCAAGCCGCCGGCCACGGGTTGGTCTCGGTTGCATTGCACACCGGTCAGAGGTTCATCCCAGCTCGATTTCGGCACTATTGGCGCCTCTAAGAGTTCGTTAAATTCAGCTCGATGACGGGCATTGACGCCCGCATAGTTCGGAGGGACCGACGCACATGATCCACATCGCGCGTACCTGGCGGGTCGTCGCTGGGGGCATGGCTGCCGGTTTCGTCGGCGTCGTACTCGTCGCGGGCGGGAAGGCATCGGCCGAACCGCTGTATCCCCAACCGCCGCTCCCCGCGCCGGTTCCGGTGCAACCGGCGGCGCCGCCCGTCCAGAACCTCACCGCGGTTCCCGGCGGTGTCGGCAACAGATTCGCCCCGGTTCCCGCGCAGGCGCCGGCGCCCGCGCCCGTGGTGTCGGCGCTACCCCCGGCGGCGGTGGCGCCGACGCCGCCGGCGGTCACGCCCGCCGTAGCCGGGACCTTACGAGAGTTCCTCCTGAGCAAGGGGGTCAGGTTCGAGCCGCAGCGGTCGCAGGGGTTCAAGGCGCTCGACGTCACCCTGCCGATGCCGCCTCGATGGACTCCGGTACCCGACCCCAACGTGCCCGACGCCTTCCTGGTGATCGCCGACCGGGTCGGCGGTAACAGCGTCTACACGTCCAACGCGCAGGTAGTGGTCTACAAGCTGGTCGGCGACTTCGACCCGGCGGAGGCCATCACGCACGGTTTCGTCGACAGTCAGAAGCTGCTGGCGTGGCGGACGACCAACTCATCCATGGCCGACTTCAGCGGCTTCCCGTCGTCGATCATTGAGGGCACGTACCGCGAGAACGACATGACGCTGAATACCTCGCGCCGCCATGTCCTTGCCAGTTCGGGGGCTGACAAGTACCTGGTGTCGTTGTCGGTGACCACCGCGGCCTCGCAGGCGATCGCCGATGCACCTGCCACGGACGCCATCGTCAACGGTTTCCGGGTGACGGCCCCCGGGACGGTCGGTCAGGCGCCCGCCCAAGGGGGAGCAGCGACTGCGCCCGCTCCCCAAGCTCCCGCGCAGGCCTTCGCGCCCGCTCCCCAGGCTCCCGCGCAGGCGACGCATTCGGCTCCAGTGGCAGCCCCAGCCCCGCAGGCGACGGCGCCGCACGTCAACCCGGCATCACCGTCGCTGCCCGGGGTAATAACCACGCTGCCGCCGCTGGTCACCCTCACACCCGTCCCGTCGCACTGAGTCCTGGAGCCCCGCTGGGCGGATCGGGTCGGGCGGACCCACCGGCGAACTCGTATTGTGAGTCCATGCTGATCGCGGGTGTGCTGTGCGTGTGTGCGGCGGCGGCTTCCGCCGTCTTCGGGGTCTGGTCGCTGTCCCATACCCGCACCACCGATCCGACGCAGATGGCGCTGCGCGCCATGGCCCCTACCCAGTTGGCGGCCGCGGTCATGCTGACCGCCGGAGGTGTCGTGGCACTTGCGGCGGCTGCGCCAACGGCTTTGGTGGTGCTGGCCGTTTGCGTGGCGGGCGCGTTCGGCACGCTGGCCACCGGCTCATGGCAGTGCGCCCGCTACGCGCTGCGCCGGGAGGCAGCCCGAACCAGGTCGACTGATTGCGGCGACGATTGCGCCGCCTGCACGTTGTCCTGCCGATGAATTCGACAGTGCGCCGTCGGTTTTCCTGACGCGTCATCCGCGTGGCCGGACCCGCGGAGCGAGCTGTGGCGTGGTCTTAGTTGCGGCTGAGGTCGATCGGATGGGTGGCCAACAGCGAAAGCGGTAACGGCTGCCGCCGCAAGACCTGCCCCCACAGGTCGGCTCTGGGCGGAACCAAGACGTCAGATGGCAACGCCGACAACACAATCCAGTCATCACGCTCGATTTCGCCCTCGAGCTGACCGATAGTCCAGCCCGAGTACCCGGCGAAGATCCGCACACCTTCTACCACCGGTGCTAGTAGGTCGGGTTCGGCGTCCAGATCCACCATCGCCATGCGGCCCGCAACATGGCGTAGACCTGGCGCCCCGTCCGGATCCGCACCGACCCGCAGTACCGCCAGGCACAGGGCGGCGTCGCGCTTGACCGGGCCCCCGATGAACATCGTCTTCGGTTTGGCCGCGAGTTTGGCCCACTGCGGCAAGACGTTGTAGACCGCCGTCTCGCTGGGTCGGTTGAGCACCACACCCAGGGTGCCGCCCTCGTTGTGCTCGACGATGTAGATCACGCTGCGCCGAAAGGTCGGCTCCAACAGATCGGTGTTGGCCAGCAGCAAAGTACCCGCTCGCACACGTTGTGCGGCGGGTGCCATGTAGTCCTCGGGATCATCCTGCGGCGCCACCACACCATCATCGCACTGACCAAAGCAACACCGGGCCAAACAAGCATGGTCGCCAGATATTTGTACTGTGATTGGGTCGGCACAGCGCGAAACCAGCATTGCCTGCGCCCGATCGTGGAAGTGGGTTTTGTGATTCGCAGCCAAACGCAAGCCAGCGCACCGGCCGCACTGTGGCGGTCGATACGTGCGCTGCCCGACTTCGGGCGACTGCTGCAGCTTCGCATAGCGAGTCAATTTGGTGACGGTCTCTTCCAGGCGGGACTCGCGGGAGCGCTGCTGTTCAATCCCGACCGGGCCGCCGACCCGATGGCGATCGCACGGGCTTTCGCGGTGTTGTTTCTGCCGTATTCACTGCTGGGCCCGTTCGCCGGCGCACTGATGGATCGCTGGGACCGGCGGCTGGTGCTCGTCGGCGCCAACATCGGCCGGTTGGCCTTCATCGCCGGGATTGGCGCGATCCTGGCGCTTCGCGGCGGCGATCTCTTGCTGCTGATCGGAGCGTTACTGGCCAATGGTTTGGCCCGGTTCGTAGCATCGGGCTTATCGGCATCGTTGCCCCATGTGGTGCCACGCGAGCAGGTGGTCACGATGAACTCGGTGGCCACCGCATCCGGGGCGGTCGGGGCCTTCCTGGGCGCGAACTTCATGCTGTTGCCCCGGTGGCTGGCCGGCGGCGGCGATCACGGCGCCGCCGTGGTCGTCTTCACCGCCATTGTTCCGGTGCTGATTGCGTTGCTGCTATCGCTGCGGTTCGCCCCGCGGGTACTCGGTCCGGACGACACCAAGCGCGCGATTCATGGGTCGGTCGTGTACGCGGTGATCACCGGCTGGCTGCACGGCGTGCGTACCGTTGTGCAACAACCGACGGTTGCCGCTGCGCTGTCCGGCCTGGCCGCACACCGGATGGTGGTCGGCATCAACTCGCTGTTGATCTTGCTGCTGGTGCACCACATGAAAGATGCGGACGTCGTAGGGTTCGGCACTGCCCTGGTGTTCTTCGCTGCCACGGGTCTCGGGGCATTCCTGGCTAACGTGTTGACCCCGGTCTTGATCCGGCGGTGGGGGCGCTATGCGACGGCCAACGGCGCCCTGATCGCGGCCGCGACAATCGAAATCGCCGGCGCCGGCCTGGTGATCCCGATCATGGTGGCATGCGGGTTCCTGCTGGGGGTGGCCGGCCAGGTGGTCAAGCTCTGTGCCGATTCCGCGATGCAGATCGACGTCGATGACGCGTTGCGCGGGCACGTGTTCGCGGTCCAGGATGCGTTGTTCTGGGTCTCCTACATCGCCTCGGTTACCGTTGCCGCGGCGTTGATTCCAGATGACGGGCACGCACCCACGTTTGTGTTGTTCGGCTCGGTGATCTATTTGGCCGGGCTGGTGGTTCACAGCATTGTTGGCCGACGGGGACAGCCGGTCAACGGCGACTAGGGGAGGTACTGATGGCGGGTCCGGGTCCGATCGTCGCTGACCTGCGGGCCGAAAGCGACGACCTCGACGCGCTGGTGGCGCCTCTTCCGCCGCAGCGATGGGCCGAGCCGACACCGGCGCCGGGCTGGACCATCGCGCACCAGATCGGCCACCTGTTGTGGACAGATCGGGTGGCGCTGACCGCGGTCACCGACGACGCCGGCTTTGCCGACATACTGACCCAGGCGGCTGCTGATCCTGCCGGCTTCGTAGACGACGGCGCCGAACAGCTCGCGGCCCGGCCGCCGGGCGAGCTGCTCGACGACTGGCGGATGACCAGGGGCAGGTTGCACGAGGCGCTACTGAAGGTCGCCGACGGTCGCAAACTACCGTGGTTCGGGCCGCCGATGAGCGCGGCGTCGATGGCTACCGCGCGATTGATGGAGACCTGGGCGCACGGACTCGACGTCGCCGACGCACTCGGAGTCAGTCGGCCCCCCACCGACCGGCTGCGCTCAATAGCGCATCTTGGTGTCCGCACCCGGGACTACGCGTTCTTCGTCAACAACCTGACCCCGCCGGCCGAGCCTTTCCGAGTCGAGTTGCGCGGTCCGGACGCAGACACCTGGTCCTGGGGGCCGGCCGATGCCGCCCAGCGCGTCACCGGATCCGCCGAGGATTTCTGTTTCCTGGTCACCCAGCGGCGGGCGTTGGCCACCCTCGACGTCGCCGCGGTAGGGGAGGATGCGCAGCGGTGGTTGACGATCGCTCAAGCCTTCGCCGGCCCTCCCGGCCGCGGGCGATGAGCGCGCGCCAGTGCGCGAAGAGAGCCTCGGCCCATCGGCCCCGCCGCGGGCGATGAGCGCGCGCCAGCGTCAGTGCAGCGAGCCGCCGTAGCGTGCCTGGTTTTCGGCCTCTGCTTCCTCGCGCAGCGCCGCGATCGCGGCGTTCAGCCGGTCGGCCAGTTCTGCGTGGGAATAGCCGGTCATGACGCCGGGATGCAATCTCAACTTGAGCAACCGCCCATCCGAATTGGCGACCGCGTGAATATCTCCCAGATCCACGCTGTAGGTGACGGTTTCCGCCTGTGCGACAAGCGCTTCCCACTTGTCGGCGGCCTCGCTGAGCTCACGAAGAACCGATTCGACGAGGTCCTTATCGCTCAGTTCCGCGCGATCACCAGACCCCGGCACCAAAACAGTATGTCGACGGCTCCAACCAGCGTCAATTCAACGGCCCGCCAACTTGACCGGCTATCGGCTGAGTTCACGGAACCACGCGAAGTGATAGTTGGCTGATACCGGATCTCCGGTAACCCCGCTTTCGGTGGCCGCCAACAACATACAGTTGAGCAACAGCGCGGGATCGACATTCGGGTACTGCGCCACAACCTCATGCCGAGCGGTATCGAGATGCACTCGCAGCAGGTCGATTTCGTCTTCACCGACACCACCTCCGGCTGCCGCGGCCTGGGTCAGCAGGTGCACGATCCGCGGCAGTCCGTCGCGCCAGCGGGTAGCCCCGCTCAGCTCCGATACCAGATCGTCCAACGTCGGTAACTCCCGCGGCCTGGACGAGGACGTGGTCGGAGTGAAGTCGCTCGTCCAGCCCAAGAGGTCCCCAGGGCGATAGGTCGCCAGGCGCGCCGTCGTACCGATCAGCTGTGCGACGCCGCCGCTGCGACGCTTCGGCTGCAGCAACTGCACACCTTCGGGGAGCATGACCCCAGGAGGTACCCACCCGTGGGCCAGGTCGGTGACCAGCACCGTCATCCCGTCCGCGCGCTGCCCGACCGCCCAGTTCAACCGCGGTTCCTGACGAGCCACGAAGGTCAGCAGCCGCTGCAGCCGTTCGTCGTCGGACTCGGGCGCGGCCACGCCCCGCGCCGGCGTCACCGATTCGGCCACAATGACCTCCGCTTCAGGAGGCGCGACCGGTTGGACTTGTTCCTTCTCGTGGGCGACCGGTTGCTCTTCCCCCGGGGACTCCTCGACGACAGGAAGCACTCGGGTACTGGCGGGGTCGTCAGCGGAACCCGGCCGTTCATCCTTGATGGCGGGGAGCACCCGGGTCCGCTCCAGATCCGTCCCGCCCAAATCCGCGGGGACTGACGGACGCGCGACGACCGGCGGCGCAGGATGTGCGCGCAGTTGCCGCAGTGTCGACTCGACTCGTCGCACCGCCCGCGCGCGAGCCTCGTCGATCACCGCGGCTTCGGCCGCGCGGCGGGCGGAATCAAGCATCACCGCTGACCTGAGGGTCCTCAACTCATCGTTGGCAGAACTGACGATCCGGTCTAAGTCGGCCTTCAGATACGCTGCCAGCGCGGCGGTTTCGGCGTTGTTCGGCGAGAGCTCGGCAGGCCAGATCCCGCCGATCACCCACGGGGTGCAATCGGGGGGAGAGCTGAAAGCCGGAATCGTGAGGGATTCCTCCGTCGCTCTCCGCAGGCGCTGGCGCGCCGACCGCCTGCCGAAGATCGCCACCGGCTAAGCGTACCGGGACCCTGCGAGCCTCCACAGACGCCTGAATTGTGCCGGCTTCATGGCCTGGGTAGCGTAAAGCCATGGCTGATTCTGCGCTGCAGCAGCAACTCGACGAGGTGCGGACCTTGCTGTCCCGCGCGCGAGAGTTGTTCGGCGCCAATCCCATCGAACCGCCCACCGATATCGTCCCGGATCCCGAGACCGCCAAGACCTGGATGCTCTAGAGCCTCAGCGCCGCCGCCGGCGCAGATGGTGCGCCAGGAGTTTTTCAATCGCCGCGTCGAGATCTTGGTCGCTCGGAACGCTGGGGGACGGCGTATGCCCAGCCGCGATGATCTCGTCGCGTACTTCCAGCAACGCTTTGAGGCAGGAAACGTCTGCGGTCAGCAGGATGCCCTCGGCCAAAGTCTCGGCATCGGTATCCATGGCGCCCTCACTCAGCGCGACGCTGTGCATGTAGCCACCGCGACAGGAGCGAACCAGGATGTGCCCGCTGGGGTGCACGGTGTCGAAAGCAGGATTGGCGTCCGTCATCGACCGGTCATCGATCGGGGTCGAAGACTTTGCTGAAGTCCCGTACCGCGTCTTGGTCGTGGCGTTCCCACATGGCGGCCGACGTCCTCAGGCTCTGGGCGATATCGGCATGGTCATCGGCTTGCTGCTCGTAACACAGGCGCCGCAACTCGAGGAGTTCACGGCCGGCGCCCCGAAGTTCGGCGAAGATCGGTCCGAGCGACTCCAGGCTCTCCAGGATCGCGGCATGCGACGACGGTACGGTGCGCAGATACTCCGACGTCTGCTGGTGATGGGCGGCGGCTTCACGTAAGTGCGCCGGCACCACATGGATTCGATCTGCCATCCGCGTCTCCTTTGGTGTGCCGGCGCTCAGGCCGGCGGGGTCAGTATTGCGAAGCGGCCGAGGGAGCCGCCGGCCGGGTCGGTGTCGGTACGCCGGCCCGGGCCGGCCCGGTCGGAGTGGCCGCGGCGGGCGGATGCTCCCAGCCTAGGAAGCTTGGCCCGCCGATGCTGGAAACCTGTTGAATCTGGCCGTCGAGCAGTGCCTTGTTGCGGCCAAGCGCGAGCGCATGCCGATCGACGAACAGGCCGATGTCCCCAGGTTCGAGCCGAGCCGGGTCTATCGGGTCGGTGACCGCCGTGCCCGGCGGCGGCAGGGCAATTCCCTGCTGCTGGAACGCATCTGGGATCGGCAGTCCGCCGGCTGCGGCCTTGATGGCCGCTGCCAGTTGGGGGTTGGCGGCGGTGACCGTCTCACCGTTGGGCAACGTGACGGTCGTCGGACCGGTCGGCGGCGAGTCGGGCTTGTCCGGCGATGGTTGCGCGTCGGTGTCTTCCTCATGCTCCCGGTCTTCTTTGGGGTCATCGGGGTGACCCGCTCGCTCATGGTCGGGATCGCCGGAGTCCAGTTCGGGTTCGTCGCGATCGGCGAGTCCTGGTTCAGATCCCCGGAGTAATCCCGAAAGCGGAGACCCACCCCAACCGAGGCCGGGCGTCGGCGAGGTTGCCCCTGCCGGTAACCCCGGCATCGGTAGGCCGCCCAGATTGGGCATGCCGGGCGTCGTCGGCGCCATCTGCGGCGGCGGGGAACTGGCGCCGGGCATCGAGGTGTCCCCGTCCGGCAGTGCCGGATCGTCGAACAACAACGAATCGAGAAGCGGGTCGTCCGACAGCAGATCCGCCGGATGACCGCCATCATCGCCGGCTGCGCGTGCGGGCGTCGCCGGCCCCGCACCGGGCTCGTCCTTCGAGGCGTTGTACAGCGACGTCCACGCCGCCATGAGGGTCGCCTTGGACGTGTCGTCGAGGCTGGCGTTGGCGACCACCTCACGGATATCTCTGAGCTTGCCGATCAGGAACCGCTGGAAATCGCGGGCCCCCGCCGGTGTGTCCAGATCCGATCGCGTCCGGACCGCCGCTTCGGTCTCCTGCTGGAGTTGGTTGAGCGCGTCGCGACCCTCGACAGCGGTCAGGTGTGCGTTCAGGATCGCCGAAATGACTTGCAAGTCGAGCTGGGAGCTCGCCGAATTCTGATGTGCCAGAGCGGCTTCCGCTCCTGCGATTGCGTCGGCGGCGCTCGCCTGACCGGCATCCGGCGGTGCGGATGCGGATTCGCCCCGCTGCGGGCGATCAAGCGACCCTGCCATGCCGCGTGACAGTACCCAGGCGCTCGGGTGCCCACAATTCACCTCCGCACGCCGATCCGAGCCTAGCCCCCGGGGCCGGCATACTGCGCCAGCAATCGGGCCAGCACAGCACTTTTGGTGCGATCCAGCTCGCGGGCGTCGGCCACGATCGCGGTGATCTCGCGTTGCTTGTCGAGCAGGAATCGCTGAAACTCCCGGGCTCCGATGGAGGTGTCGACGGCAAGCTCCCCTTGGTCCGAAACGGCGCGCTCGATGTCGGCTGCAATCGCGTCCAGCCGACGGATACTCTCCCGCATCGCGGCGTGTGCGCCGGCAAGCGCCTCGGCCAGCGCGCGGTCGGCCTCGGCTATCGCCTCGTATTGCCGACCCAGCACCGCCTGCCGCGCCGCGATGGCATCCGGAGAGGATCCGGCTTGGTCCGACATGAGTTCAACCTTCCCATCCTGCCCGCCCGACCGGGCGTTAATCAGTCACAGCGGTCTGCGGATCTGCACGTTGCTGCCCAACCGGCTGACCCGCACCGAGGCACCGGCGTACGGCGCCTCGACGACCAGGTTGTTGCCAATCGCCAGCTGGACATGTCCCGGATGCGGAAAGACGAGATCACCAGGCCGCACCTGGGAACGCGGCACCGCTATCCCGTCATGTATCTGTTGATAGGTCGTGCGGTCCAGGTGAACACCTGCCTGCGCGTAGGCCCATTGGACCAACCCGGAACAGTCGAATTGGCCGGGTCCCGTCGCGCCCCACACATACGGGCAGCCCAGTCGTGACAGCGCGGCCCGCACGGCGATCGCGGCTCGGCCGCCCACTGCCCGGCTGCCGTATCGCGACATCCGGTACCGAAGCGCGCGCAACGCGGCCTGATGCCGTCGTGCCCGCAGGCGGGCCGACACGACATGCGCTCGTTGCGCGCGCAACCGTGCTACGCGCCGACGGAGGGCCTCGCGCTGGGCGATTGGGGTCACCGGTGTCGCGGCCGCGTCGATGCGGGCCTGCTCGACGATGCTGCCGGTGAGCTGGCGAGCCCGCTCGCGGTCCCGGTGCGCACCGGCGATGACCGCCGCAACGGCCGTATCGGTTCGGGCCGCAGACAACAGGGCGTCCCTGCCGTCGGTGGCCCGGTGTTCATACCGACCCCGGGAACCATCGATATTGAGCCCGGCGGCGCGCTGCAGCAGTTGCTCGTGGTGTGCGGTCTCAACGTTCAGCGTCGGTGGGAGACCACCTAGACCGCTGCCGCCGAAAAGCCGGTGGGCGCGGCTCAACACCTCGATTTCGGTGTGGCTCACTGGACTTGTTCTCCCCCGTGGTGGTGTGTCTGTCCCGGGCCGGCCGTCTCCATGTCCTCGGCAGCGGCCATTGCGTCCACGAAGGCCCGTACGCGGGGCAGCGCGCCCGGGGGGATGGCTCCTCGATTGCGGATATCCCACATTTCGTCGGTGCTCACTCCGATCAGCGCCGCTATGACGGCTTCGGGTAGCGGCGACTGCGCGCATGCTCGATCGAATCGCGCGCTCAAACTGGTCGACATCCGCTCCAACAGCGTGCTGCGCATGGCCTCGAGCGCCTGCAGATGGTGCATCAGTCGGTCGCTGGACTCCGAGCCGGCGTTGACCGCCACCCGCCAGGAGCTTGCCGCCAGCATCTCCGCTTTCACGCACTGTGACACCACAGACAGAATATACGTCTCATATTCATTTGATGTCGTCGCCGGCAGCCTATCGATGACGGATCTGAGGGTATCGAGCTGGGCTTCGGCGTAACCCTCGAGCACATCGGTGTCGCCGTGACGGTCGACCACCACGGTGCCGGGGCGTGGCGGCGACGTTGCCGCAGCGGGCTGGGCTGCCATAAGCCGAGCCAGTTCGGCATCGGCATCTGCGGCGACCAACAGCCGAGAATAGGTGCCGGGAGGCAGTCCCAGTCCGTTTTCGACCTTCTGAACTGTACCTTTATGCGGCTTGCGAGCGCCGCGCTCCAAATAGCTGAGCCCCATGATGCTGACGCCCGTTGCAGCAGCCAGGTCGGCTAGCGACCAGTCGCGCGACTCGCGCAATGCGCGGATGGCCGCGCCAGCCGATTCACGGCTCACCGCGGGCTCCGGCCATAACCGGATATTACACAGTGCCGGCGCGTATTCGCTTTGATATACGTTTTTGTCGCGTTTCGCTTGCGGTCGGGGCCATCCTGTGTATACGCTTTTGCCTACGTTTCGGAGGAGTTTCGCAGCAGAAGGAGACAACAGACATGGCTACCCCGTGCACAGGCAACCCGGAACTGTGGTTCGGCTACCCCGACGACGACAGCGGCGACGGCGCGGCGAAGGCCCGCGCCTATGAGCGGTCGGCCACCGAGGCTCGAATTCAGTGCCTGCGCCGCTGCCCACTGGCGCAGCAGCGCCTGTGCGCCGAACGGGCCGTCAAGTATCGCGAGGAGTACGGCGTGTGGGCCGGTGTCAAACTTCCCGGAGGCCAGTACCGCAAGCGGACGCAATTGGCTCAGGCTCACGAGGTACTGCGGCGGATCGCCGCCGGTGAGATCAATGCCAGACAACTGCCGGAGAACGCTGCCCTGCTGGCGCGCACCGAACGCGACGCCCGGCCGGTGACCGCGGTGGTGTTGCACCTACCGGCGGCACAAGTAGGCCCGCGCTCGGCGGCGTAGCGGGACGGCGAGGCCAATCAGTTTGCTGAGTTGGCTTTCGGGGTAGATCCGGGTAACCGTGAGTTCGACCCCGAAGGCGATCCATGACGTTCGACCTGACACCGACGGCAGCACAACACGATCTGGCCCGGCGCACGCACGAGTTCTCCGAAGAGGTGATTCGGCCGGTGGCGCTGGATTACGACCAGCGCCAGGAGTTTCCCTGGCCGGTGCTCGAGGAGGCAGCCCGGCGCGGGTTCTACAGCCCGCTGTTCTACCGCGATCTGATCGGCGATCCGACTGGCCTGTCGCTACCGATGTTCATGGAGGAGCTGTTCTGGGGGTGCGCCGGAATCGGCCTGGCGATCGTCATGCCCGCGTTGGCGCTGTCGGCGATCGGCCAGGCCGCCTCCCCCGAGCAGATGCTGCAGTGGGCGCCGGAATGTTTCGGCACCCCAGGTGATCTCAAACTCGCGGCGCTGGCGATCTCAGAACCCGAAGGTGGCAGCGACGTCCGCAATCTGCGCACCCGGGCCCGTCGCGACGGTGACGACTGGATCATCGACGGACACAAGATGTGGATTGGTAACGGGGGGATCGCCAACGTGCACGTGGTCAACGCCGTGGTCGACGAGGAGCTCGGCCACCGGGGTCAGGCGCTGTTCGTCGTGCCCGGAGGGACGCCGGGACTGGAACTGGTGCGAAAGCTCGACAAGCTGGGTTGCCGCGCTTCGCACACCGCCGAGTTGCGCTTGAACGGTGTCCGGATCCCGGGCGCGAACCTGCTTGGCGGGCAGGAAAAGCTTGAACACAAGCTTGCCAGAGCCCGCGAAATCGTTGCCGGCGCAAAGCGTTCCAGCTCAGCGACGTTGGGCACTTTCGAGCAGACCCGCCCTATGGTGGCCGCCCAGGCGATCGGGATTGCCCGCGCCGCATTGGAGTACGCGACGTCGTATGCCACCGAGCGCGAGGCGTTCGGCGGGCCGATCATCGACAATCAGGGCATCGCATTTCCATTGGCGGACTTGGCAACTCAAGTCGACGCTGCCCGGCTGCTGACGTGGCGGGCCTCCTGGATGGCGGCCAACGGAGTACCCTTCGAGCGGGGCGAGGGCTCGATGTCGAAGCTGGCCGCCAGCGAGGTCGCCGTCAAGGCCACCGAACGCGCGATCCAAACCATGGGCGGCTGGGGCTACATCACCGATCACCCGGTGGAAAAGTGGTATCGAGATGCCAAGCTGTACACCATCTTCGAAGGCACCAGCGAAATCCAGCGGATGGTCATCTCGAACGCGCTCGGCGCTGCCGTCGACACCCCACCGCTGCATGTCGTACTCGAGCCGTCCGGGGGACCGCTGAACCGGATCTTCGGTCGGGGCACGCCGCTGAGGTCGCGCGCCGCCGGCGCCGCGCTGTCGATGCGGGACCGGCTCCCCGAACCGGTGACGCGGGCGGCCATGAAGGTGCTGCGGCCGGCCGGCCGGTGAGTCGGCGTAGGGTCGCGGCAGCGGGCCGCACAGCGCATGACGAAGGGCGACGATGAGCAACCTCGAAGCCGCACCGACTGAAGTTGCCTGTAGCGCTTCCCGGACCGCGGGTATCGAGGTGCTGCACCCGCGCGAGGTTCCCTTGGGCGGACCACGAGCGATCCCGGTACAGCGCACCCTGCCGCAGCGGCAGCGAACGCTGATCGGTGCCTGGTGTTTTCTCGACCACTACGGCCCCGGGACCGGACCCGCCGCGCGGATGGACGTCGCACCTCATCCGCACACCGGGCTGCAGACGGTGAGCTGGTTGTTCAGCGGCGAGGTGGAACACCGCGACAGCGCAGGTGTGCACGCGATAGTCCGGCCCGGCGAGCTGAACCTGATGACCGCAGGCGCGGGGATTTGTCATTCCGAAGTGTCGCTGCAATCCGGCCCGGATGCGGCCCTGCACGGCGCCCAGCTGTGGGTGGCCCTGCCTGACGTGGCGCGCCACACGGGGCGAGACTTCGTGCACTACGCGCCCGAACCGATTGCGCTGCCGGGTGCCCAGGCGCGGGTATTTCTGGGCGAGCTTGCCGGAAGCCGTTCGCCCGCACATACGTTCACGCCGCTGCTGGGCGCTCAGATCGATCTGGAACCCAACACTGCGCTGGACATCGACGTCGAGCCGGCATTCGAGCACGGGGTGCTCTGCGATGCCGGCGAGATCGAGATCGACCGGACTGGGCTCGCGGTCGGCGACCTGGGCTACCAAGGTCCGGGCCGCACTGCCCTGCACCTGGCCAACGCCGGGGTCCGCCCCGGACGGGTGCTGCTGCTGGGCGGCCCGCCCTTCACCGAGGAATTGGTGATGTGGTGGAACTTCGTCGGGCGCAACCACGACGAGATCGTCACCTATCGGCAGCTGTGGCGAGCCCGCGACGAACGCTTCGGCGCCGTCACGGGATACCTGGGCACGCTGGCTCGGCTGCCTGCCCCGCCACTGCCCGCTACCCGGCTGCTTCCCAGGCAAGCGTCGAACCGAAAGGATGCCGGATGACCACCGACAAAACCGGTGCGGAGACCACGGTCACCGCCGAGCAGGGCAGGTACACGATCGCGGTCGAGGGTAGAACCGTTGGCTTCGCCAGCTACCTCGACCGTGGCGGTCAGCGGGTCTTCGACCACACCGAAGTCGACCCGAAGTTCGGCGGTCGCGGGCTGGCGACCATTCTCGTCGAGAAAGCGCTGGAGGAGGCGCGAGCGGACGGCAAGCGCATCGTCCCGGTCTGCTCCATGGTCGTCACGGTGCTCAACAAACATCCCGAATACGCCGACATCACCGACCCGGTCTAAGTCTAAGTCCGCGCGTCCGGGCCGTCGGAGTCCCACGTGGCCGGCAGTATCGGGCCGGCCGGACCGTCATCAAAGCTGTGGGCGGGCAGCGTGACCAATCCGGCCGCATCGGCGTTGCCCTTGGCCGCGGTGCCGCCGAAGCCGATCGCGCCGGCCCCGCGGCTGGATGCGGCGGCCCGCAGGTCGCCAACCTCGTCAGCGCCTTCAGGGAGGTCGTTCCCGGCGTCGCCGTCCATATCCATGAACTCATCGGCGTACTGACGCTGCGGCGCCGTCGTCTTGCGTCGGCGACGAGCACGCCGTTGTTCGCGCGCCGAGACCGCCGCGGCCGGGGCGGACACACCGACCGACGGCGCCTTGGCGCCGCTGTTATGGGTCAACGCGGGAGGGAAGCCTTCGTCAGGGTCGAAGCCGCCCACGGCATAAGTCGCCGCCGGGGCCGCCGCTGCGGCGGGCGCAGTGGCGGCACCCGCCGTTGTCGAGGCAGCAGGCGCGGCGACCGGAGCGGTGACACTCGACGCCACACCTACCGCCGGCCAGGCCACCGGGTGCCCGGCCGACGCCACGGTCCCGCCGGCCCCACCGGCGATGTCACCCGCTGCGGCAGCCGCCGGAAGTTGAACCGCGAGCTGCTCGCCCACACCGATCACTACCCGCAGAATCGTCCCCAGCAGCGGATCGAGTATCAGTTGGGGATAGGTGAGTGACGCCCCCACCCAGGAGAAGGCCTGGTAGGCAACGGCAAACAGGAACGGCCCCCAGGTAACCAACGCCTGCGACGGATTGGTCAAGAAATCGGTGATCAACTGCATGCCGTTGCCCACCGGGTCCTGCAGGAAATTGGTGATCGGCGCATAGAGCTGCTCGACATAGTCGATGTATGCCTGCAGCAGTTGCGAAACCAGGTCCGCGAGGTTCAGTTGGTTGCCGGCGTCGGTGGCCCGCGCCAGGGCCGCCAGCCGGGCGGGGTCGGCGGCGTCGCTGGTATCCGCCTTGAGTAGCGGCGGCGCGGGCGAGGTGGCCGGGACGGAGTCCGCGGCAACGTTCGACACTGTTTGATAGATACTCATCGTGGTGGCGGCCTGGACCCACATGCGGAGGTAGTCCGCCTCGTTGAGCGCGATCGGGATCGTGTTGATCCCGAAGAAATTGGTCGCGACCAGCACACCATGCACAACATGGTTGGCGGCCAGCTCGCCCAGGGTCGGCATGCTCGCCAGCGCCGCGGTGTAGGCCTGGGCGGCGACGTGGTGCTGTAGCCCGGCGGCAATGCTCTTGCCGCGGGCCTGCTCGAGCCACGCCAGGTAGGGGGCATGCGCGGCGACGTACTGTTCGGCGCTCGGGCCCTGCCACGAACCGCCCTGGACCGCGGTCAGTACGGCCGCGAGTTCGGCGATCGCCGAACCGTATTCGTCGCTCAGCAGCTGGTAGGCGCCCGCGGCGGCCAGAAACGGCCCCGGACCGGGCCCAGTGGACAACAGCGCGGAGTGCACCTCGGGCGGCGATGCCATCCAGACCGGCCAGACCGGCGCCGTCATGACCTGTCCTGCCTCAGCACCCCGGCGCTGGCCACAGCGAACGTCGTCATCGGCTATCCCCCCGGCGCGTTGGCCCTTCGGCCGTCCGGGTGCTCGACCATGCGCACGGCCGCGGGCGAGTGCTTCGCTACCTCACGCCAATTAACCCGCCAATGCGTCGGCTAAACCGATGCCGACCGACTTGTGTGCCAGTCGCCGTCAGCGACAAGCACGCCCACCCCGATAACGCATGCGCGGCTCAGATGTCTTCGTCCTCGTTCGGTCGCGGGCGAGGCCCGCCGCCCAACGACGGGCGCCGGGGAGCCTGGTGCCCGTAGACGCCCTCCGGATAGGCGGTCTCGGCGTGTTGTGTCAGGTCCACACCGCTCACCTCGTCTTCTCGGCTGACCCGGAATCCCATGGAACGCTCGATCAGCAGGGCGAGCACATAGCTGACCGTGAACGCGTAGAGAGCTACCACCACCATCGCCAGCGCCTGCTTGCCGAGTTGACCCATCCCGCCCCCGTAGAAGATTCCCTTCGGGCCTTGGGTCATCACCGCGGTGGCGAGCAGCCCGATCAACAACACACCGACCACTCCGCCGACGAAGTGCACCCCCACCACGTCAAGAGAGTCGTCGTAGTTGAGTTTGAACTTCACCGCGATCGCGAAGGAGCACACGACGCCCGCCACCAGCCCGACGATGGCGGCGCCCAGGGTGTTCACCGTGCCGCACGAGGGCGTGATCGCCACCAAGCCGGCGACGACCCCGGAGGCGGCGCCGAAGGTGGTCGGCTTGCCGTCCCGAAACTGTTCCACCGCAAGCCATCCCAGCATGCCCAGACAGCCGGCGACCAGGGTGTTGAGGAAGATCGCGGCGGCCAGCCCGTTGGCGGCCAGCGCCGAACCGGCGTTGAACCCGAACCAGCCGAACCACAGCAGTCCCACACCGAGGAGGACGAACGGCAGGTTGTGCGGGCGCATGGCTTCTACCTTGAAGCCGATGCGCGGACCCAATACCAGCGCCAATGCGAGCGCCGAGGAACCTGAGACGATCTCGACGACCAGCCCGCCCGCATAGTCGAGCACCCCCATCTTGAACAGCCACCCGCTCGGTGCCCACACCCAATGCGCGATAACGCAATACACCGCCACCGCCCAGATGGGCACGAACACCATCCAGGCCGCGAACTTGGCCCGGTCGGCGATGGCGCCGCTGACCAGGGCGGCGGTGATGATCGCGAAGGTCAGCTGGAAGGTGGCGTACAGCAGTTCGGGCACCGACCCGTGCAAAGTCTGCGGGCTTATGCCGAGCATCCCGGCGTGCGCCAGCCCGCCCAGAAATCCGCCCGCGCCGCCATCGGAGAACGCCAGGCTGTAACCGACCAGCAACCACGCCACCGTCACCAGTGGTATGGAGATGAAGCTCATCATGATCATGTTGAGCACGCCGGTGGTGCGGACCATGCCCCCGTAGAAAATCGCCAGCCCGGGCGTCATCAGCAGCACCAGCGCGGTGCTGGCCAACAGCCACGCGGTGGCGGCGGGATCGATGTCCAACTGTGCGGCTCCTTCGATAGTCGTCGATAAAACTGCCGGCGCGCATTGTCGCCGTTGACGGATAGACGGTAGACGCTGTTGACGAAGGCGACCATCCATGTGATCCATGTCGCCATTGCGTCATTTCGAGCCGATGCAACGGCTATGACCGCCGTCCGTAACCGACGGCCGGGTGTCCTGACGTATCGCCAGCGGCGGTGCGCGACAAGGCGGTGTCGAGCCGCTAGCTGCCAGTACGCTCGCGATGCCGGCACCCGGCCCAGCAGCAGGGGCGGCGCTTGCCTTCTTCCAGCTCCTCCTGGGTCCGGCGGATGCGCCGCTGTCGGGTCGTCGCTTGTTTGGCATCCTCGACCCAGCAGATGAACTCGTTGCGCGCCAACGGCGTGATGTCGTTCCACGCAGCCAGGGCCGTGGCGTTGGCGATCAACGCGTTACGCAGGTCGGTGGGCAGCCCATGCACGACCCCGCCGGGCACTTGGGCACGACTCACCGGGCCACCTTAACTTCTCGGGGAAGATTTGCGGTTCAGGGAGGCGGTGGATGAACCGCGGCGGGGTGCACTACCCGGCGCGGTTCACTCGCAACAGTGGGCGAAGGGGGACTTGAACCCCCACGTCCCGAAGGACACTGGCACCTGAAGCCAGCGCGTCTGCCATTCCGCCACTCGCCCGAAACAACCGGAGGACCATACCACTGTAGTAGGCACACGCCCCAACCGCCGCCGGCAGGTCGACAACCCGCGGCGGGGGAGCGAGCCCGGACGAAGCGGGACTCGCTCGGTCCTTGGCCGTCCCTGCTACCGGCCTGTCACCTGCGCGATGTTTTCTCAGGATTCTCACGGTGCCACTGCGTCACGGTGTCCCGATAGCATGTTTCGTGACCACGAGATGCGGGCAAGTCGTTTGCCTCGCGCCGACGATGACCGGAATCTAGTGAGGCGAGCGCTGAAAAATGGGTAGCCAGAAGGGCCTGGTTCAGCGCATCGAGCGCAAACTCGAGTCAACCGTCGGGGATGCATTTGCCCGGATGTTCGGGGGATCGATCGTCCCGCAAGAGGTGGAAGCCCTGTTGCGGCGGGAAGCCGCGGATGGTGTGCGCGCACTCGAGGGAAATCGCCTTTTGGCGCCCAACGAGTACATCATTACCCTCAGTGTGCACGACGCGGAGAAATTGGGCGCAGACCCCGATCTCACGTCGACGGCATTTGCTCGGTACTTGGCGGACTATATCCAAGAACAGGGGTGGCAAACGTATGGTGATGTGGTGGTCCGGTTCGAGCAATCGCCGAACCTGCATACCGGCCAGTTCCGCGCCCGCGGGACTGTTAACCCCGACATCGAGCCCCGCCCGACGGTCACCGCTTACGCCCGGCCACAATCGAACCACGCGTTTGGCGCAGAACCAGGAGTACCACCGATGACTGACAATCCGAGCTACCGCGGCGGTCCGGGGCAGGGGCCCGACGAGTACTACGACGACCGGTACGCGCGTCCGCAAGAGGAGCCACGCAGTGGCTCGCCCGGCGGGCCGGACCCGCGCGGTGGATATCCGCCGGAGGGTGGCGGCTACCCACCCCAGCCCGGATACCCGCCGCCACCACGTCAGCCGGACCAGGGCGGCTACCCAGAACAGCGCGGCTACCAAGACCAGGGCGGCTACCCAGAACAGCGCGGCTACCAAGACCAGGGCGGCTACCCAGAACAGGGCTATCAGGACCAGGGCGGCTACCCAGAACAGCGCGGCTACCAGGACCAGGGTTACCCCTCGTCGTACGAGCAGCGTCCGCCCGGCTACTCCGGCCCCGGCTACGACCAGAGTTACCGCCAGGGCGGCGGTTATGGCCAACCACCCGGCGGCGGCTACGGCCAACCACCCGGCGGCCAGCCCGGCTACGGCCAACCACCGAGCGGCTATGGCCAACCACCCGGCGGCGGCTACAGCCAACCACCCGGCGGCCAGCCCGGCTACGGCGGTTACGGCGACTATGGCCGTGAACCCGCGCGTCAGGAGGACGGTGGTTACGGCGCTCCTGGTGGTCCCGGCGCTCCGCCTCAGGCCCCGCAGGAACCACAGCGGCCGGCATATCCAGATCAGGGCGCCGGCTACGAGCAGGGCGGCTACGACCAGGGCTATCAGCAGGGCGGCGGATACGGCCGCCAGGAATACGGATCGGGCGACTACACCCAGTACGCCGAAACGCCAGCCCCCGGCGGCTACCCCGCCCCGTCCGGCGGGTACGCCGAGCCGGCTCGCGACTACGACTATGGCCAGGCGGCGGCTCCCGACTACGGCCAGCCGGCGGGCGGCTACGGCGGTTACGGGCAAGGCGGCTATGGATCACCCGGAAATACGGTGACCCTTCAGCTCGACGACGGCAGCGGCCGCACCTATCAGCTGCGCGATGGCTCCAACATCATCGGGCGCGGGCAGGACGCTCAGTTCCGGTTGCCGGACACCGGCGTCTCACGCCGGCACTTGGAGATCCGTTGGGACGGGCAGGTCGCGCTCCTGACGGACCTGAACTCCACCAACGGCACGACCGTCAACAACGCACCGGTACAGGAGTGGCAATTGGCCGACGGCGACGTGATCCGCTTGGGCCATTCCGAGATCATCGTCCGCATTCACTGAACCCTCTGGGCACAATGCTGCCTCGCTTCCCTCGCACCGACCGCCCGACCAGTATCGTGACTTTGCTGCACTTCTCGGCATCACCGGCGCGGGGCTGGCAGCGCCGAGACGGACGCCAGGACGGAAAGGACGCCAGATGCAGGGGTTAGTACTGCAACTGACGCGTGCCGGCTTCTTGATGCTGCTCTGGCTGTTCATCTGGTCGGTGCTGCGGGTGCTGCGCACCGATATCTACGCACCCACCGGCGCCGTCATGGTGCGCCGCGGGCTGGCGTTGCGCGGCACGCTACTACCGTCGCGCCAGCGCAGGCAGACCGCCCGCTACCTCGTCGTGACCGAGGGCGCGCTGGCGGGCGCGCGCATCACGTTGAGCGGACAGCCGGTGTTGATCGGACGCGCCGACGATTCCACCCTGGTGTTGACCGACGACTACGCCTCGACACGGCACGCCCGGCTCTCTCAGCGGGGATCGGAATGGTACGTCGAGGACTTAGGATCGACCAACGGCACTTACCTTGACAGGGCGAAGGTGACGACTGCGGTACGAGTTCCGATTGGGGTGCCGGTTCGGATCGGCAAGACGGCAATCGAGTTGCGCCCGTGACCCGCGCCGGCGCCGAAGCAGTGGGGGTACCACCCGCTTCCGGGGGACGCAGCGATGAGGTGGGGGCGCCAACCGCTTGCGGGGGAGAGCTGCGCTCGTGACCCTGGTCCTGCGATATGCGGCCCGCAGCGATCGCGGCCTGGTACGCGCCAACAACGAAGACTCCGTCTACGCCGGAGCGCGGCTGCTGGCGCTGGCCGACGGCATGGGCGGCCACGCCGCCGGCGAAGTGGCGTCCCAACTGGTCATCGCCGCACTGGCCCACCTCGACGACGACGAGCCCGGTGGTGACCTGCTCGGCAAGCTCGAGGCCGCGGTTCGCGCCGGCAACTCGGCGATCGCCGCCCAGGTCGAGATGGAGCCCGACCTCGAGGGCATGGGGACCACCCTCACCGCGATCCTCTTCGACGGCAACCGGCTCGGTCTGGTGCACATCGGCGACTCCCGCGGTTATCTGCTGCGCGACGGCGAGCTGACCCAGATCACCAAGGACGACACGTTCGTCCAAACCCTGGTCGATGAGAATCGGATCACCCCCGAGGAGGCGCACAGCCACCCCCAACGCTCGTTGATCATGAAGGCGCTGACCGGCCACGAGGTCGAACCCACGCTAACCATGCGCGAAGTCCGGGCCGGTGACCGCTACCTACTGTGCTCGGACGGGCTATCCGACCCGGTGAGCGACGAGACCATCCACGAGGCCCTGAAGATCCCGGACGTTGCCGAAAGCGCCTACCGCCTTATCGAACTCGCGCTGCGCGGTGGCGGCCCGGACAACGTGACCGTCGTGGTGGCCGATGTCGTCGACTACGAGTACGGCCAGACCCAGCCGATTCTGGCCGGAGCGGTATCCGGTGACGACGATCAACTGACCCTGCCGAACACGGCCGCGGGACGCGCCTCTGCGATAACCCCCCGCAAACAAGCCGTCAAGCGGGTTCCGCCGTCGGCCGAGACTTTCCACCGGCATCGCTGGTCGCGTCGGCGGATCATGCTTGTCGCGGTGCTGGCGGC
>NZ_MVIF01000378.1 GCF_002086675.1 Mycobacterium persicum | reverse complement strand
GTCCGCGCCCTTGCCGCCGGTGCCGCCCACGCCACCGGTGCCGCCGTTGCCGGCGGTGCCATCAGCACCAACAGTGGAGCCCAAACCGCCCTTGCCGGCGTCGCCGCCTTGGCCGCCGGTGCCGCCGGTGCCGCCGGCCTGACCCGCCACCGCCGGGTTGGTGCTGTCGGTGCCGGTACCACCTTGACCACCGGTGCCACCGGTGCCACCCACACCGCCTTGGCCGCC
>NZ_MVIF01000377.1 GCF_002086675.1 Mycobacterium persicum | reverse complement strand
GCCTCGCCCCCGCGGGCCTCGGTTCCGCGGGCGTTGCGCTCGCCGGCATCGGCAACTCCGGCATCGCAAATTCCGGCAGCGGCAACCAGGGCAGCGGAAACCAGGGCGACGGAAACCTCGGCGCCAACAACATCGGAAGCGGTAACACCGGCAGCGGGAACCAGGGAAGCGGCAACCAGGGCACCGGGAGGAGCGGCGCCGGGCCGCGCGGCCGCGCCGGAGCGGGCGG
>NZ_MVIF01000376.1 GCF_002086675.1 Mycobacterium persicum | reverse complement strand
CCGCCGGTGCCGCCGGCTTGGCCGGCGATGGCCGGGTTGGTGCTGTCGGTGCCGGTACCACCTTGACCACCGGTGCCGCCGGTGCCACCCACACCGCCTTGGCCGCCGGCCCCTTGGGTGCCGGCGGTGCCGGTGAACGCATTACCCGCGGCCCCGCCGGTGCCGCCCTGCCCACCGGCCCCACCGGCACCGCCGGTGCCGCCGGTGGCGCCCGCGCCGACCGCGGCGGT
>NZ_MVIF01000375.1 GCF_002086675.1 Mycobacterium persicum | reverse complement strand
CCGTGCCACCGGTACCGCCGGTCCCGCCGGCGGTGGCGCTGTTGGTGCCGTCGTCGGCGTAACCAGTGCCACCCTGGCCCCCGTGGCCGCCGTCGCCGCCGGCTCCGCCCGAACCGTTGGCGCCCCCGTTACCCGCGCCGCCCTGGCCGCCGGCACCGCCGTTGCCGCCGTGACCCCCGATGGAGCCGGTGTCGAACCGTGTCGCGGCGGTTGCGCCGGTGCCGCCGGCC
>NZ_MVIF01000374.1 GCF_002086675.1 Mycobacterium persicum | reverse complement strand
AACCGCCACGCCCGCTCATCGAGATGCGGGCGGATCAACGACAAACGGGCGGCGACCCGATCGGAGTCCACAGCAAGCAGCGTCATACCACAAGTGTGAACAAACCAAACAGAAAAACCTAAGCAATTACTGCGCGAGCCCTAACTCGGCTAAGCCGGGTGCGAGGACACGTCCGTAGACCTTGGTGAACAACACCGCGACGCGCCGGCCCAGCGGCGTGAGTTGGTAGC
>NZ_MVIF01000373.1 GCF_002086675.1 Mycobacterium persicum | reverse complement strand
TTGTGTTATTTTTAATTTTTTTAGTATGAAGTTTTTTTTTTTTAATTTATTCTTTTTCAACTTTGGGAATACTAATATATTGTATTTGAAGTCCGGAAACACCAACACCGGCAATGGAAATAGCGGTAGCACCAATACCGGCAACAACAACTCGGGCAGCACCAACACCGGTGACGGAAACACCGGCGACACCAACACCGGCAACAATAATTCCGGGAACCTCAACACCGGGG
>NZ_MVIF01000372.1 GCF_002086675.1 Mycobacterium persicum | reverse complement strand
CGCCCCCGTTGCCCGACAGCCACCCGCCATTGCCTCCGGATCCGCCCGGGCCGCCCGAGCCGGAGGTTCCCGCACCTCCGCCGGCACCTCCGGCGCCCCCCGATCCGGCAAGCCAGGCGTTGCCACCGGACCCGCCGGCACCTCCGTTTCCCACACCGGCCCCGCCGGCGCCGCCGGTCCCTCCGGTGCCGAAAAGTCCTCCGGTTCCACCGGTTCCGCCGGCACCGCCGGTGC
>NZ_MVIF01000371.1 GCF_002086675.1 Mycobacterium persicum | reverse complement strand
TACTTCTGCAGTGGAAACTTCTGCCCCTTGAACGTGTGCTCCGGGAACCACGGCGCCAACAACATCGGCTTCGGAAACTTCGGTAGCAAGAACCTCGGCTTCGGGAACCATGGCAACAACAACATCGGCTTCGGGCTCACCGGCGACAACCAGATCGGCATCGGCGGGCTGAACTCGGGCGTCAACAACATCGGCTTCGGGAACTCCGGCACCGCAAACACCGGCGTCGAGAACG
>NZ_MVIF01000370.1 GCF_002086675.1 Mycobacterium persicum | reverse complement strand
CGGGTCTTGTACCGCGGCCACCACCGAAATCCCGACGGCACGCCCCTGCGACAGGAGCAGGCCGAGCAGGTGTTCGATCTCGGCACGCAGCTTGCGGTCGCTGACATAGGCGGTCAGCGCGACGATCTCATCGATGATCACCACATACAAGGGCTCGGCGAGGGTAGGGCTGTGTAGGCGGGTGTGCCCGCGCAGTCGGGTGGCGCGTGCCTGCATCAGCTCCACCAGCTCGCGC
>NZ_MVIF01000036.1 GCF_002086675.1 Mycobacterium persicum | reverse complement strand
GGGGGTGGGGCGTCGGCCAGCGGGGCCGGTTCGCCGTTGACATCCGGCGCATCGACGGGCGCGTCCATCGCCGCCGGAGCAGGAACGTCGCGGGGAGTGGCAGACGACAGCCCGTGACCGCACACCGGCCAGGCGCCGCGGCCCTGGGTGGCCAGCACTCGCTCGGCGACCGCGATCTGTTGTTCCCGGGTGGCCAGTTGGGCCGACGGGGCGAACTCGCCGCCGCCGTGGGAGGCCCAGGTGCCTGGGGTGAACTGCACGCCGCCGTAGTAGCCGTTGCCGGTGTTGATCGCCCAGTTACCGCCGGACTCGCAACGGGCTACCTGATCCCATTCCCAATCGGTGGCCGCGGCCGCATGACCGGCCATGGCGATGCCGCCGCCGCCGAGCACCGCGCCGGTAAAGGCGACTTTGGCGACGCTGACGCTTGATGTGGTGGGCTTACGGTGACGTCCACTCATACGCTCGGTTATTCCTCTCTGTACACGCCTACGAGGTCAGCTGTCGGGTTCGGGTTGGTTCAAAACCAGAGAGGCCACCCGGCCAGCGTCGTACTCCGGTGAGACGACGTCGGCTTCACCCCAAGGGCCGTGAACGGCCCTGGTCCGATCTCGGCGGACCCGGTGGGTCCCCCGCCTCCATCCGCGTTCGGAACCCCTCACCTACTGGATGGAGCTCGGCGCGTGGTAGGCAGGGTGGGCAAGTCAGTGGTTCGTTGACGAGCCTTCGGAGACGGTAGCGGTTTCAGCCAATCTCGTCACGTGTGAGATGGGCCGGCGTTTTGCTCACAGACGCCGCCGAAAACCCCAAGAAGCGCGGCTATTTGCGCAGGTCATAATGCTCGACACCGCACCGTGTCCGGCTTGTTATCGTTCCGTTACGTGACAAATCTCACAGCGATCAGCCGCCCGCAAAGGGGGGGAGTACATCAAGCGTGTCGCCGGCGGATAACGATGTGGCGTCGTCTCGGACGGCAATACCGTCGCGCAGATAGGAGCATCGGCCCAACACCGTTGCCAGCCGAGCGTTGCGTGCGGCCAGGCCGTCGACCAATTCGGCCACCGTGGCGCCGGGCCGCAACGTGACTGTTTCCGACTCGATACCGGCGGCCGCTCGCGCCGCCGCGAAGTAGCGGACGGTCACCTGAATCCCAGTGGCATCTGCCACCGAGTTAGCCAGCGTGTTAGCCATCGGGTTAGCCACCGATGGCGCTCATCGGGCGGTCGGGCTGCACGAAATCCGGATCGTTGATGCCGTGGCCGGCCGGCTTGCGCCACATCGCGGCGCGCCATGCCCGCTCGATCGCGTCGTCGTCAGCGCCGCTGCGCAGCAGGCCGCGCAAGTCGGTCTCCTCGCCGGCGAACAGGCAGCTGCGGATTTGGCCGTCGGCGGTAAGCCGGGTGCGGTCGCAAGTCGAGCAGAAGGCATGCGAGACCGAGGCGATGACCCCGAACTTGCCGGCCGGCGTGTCGGGGCCCGAGTCGGCCAGCCAGAGCTCGGCCGGGGCCGAACCTCGCGGGGCCGGGTCGGGCCGCAGCCGGAAATGCGGGCGCAACGCTGCCAGCACATCGTCGGCGCTCAGCGCGGCGTCGCGGCGCCATTGGTGCCCCGCGTCGAGTGGCATCTGCTCGATGACTCGCAACTGGTAGCCGTGTTCCAGGCAGTAGCTCAGCAGCTCGACGACATCCTTGCGGCCGGTGGCGGGGTCGAGCACGGCGTTCACCTTGACCGGGGTCAGGCCGGCGTTCTTGGCGGCGGCCAGGCCCTCCAATACGTCGGTGAGCCGGTCCCGACGGGTGATGGCGGCGAAGTGGGCGCGGTCCACGCTGTCCAGTGAGACGTTCACCCGGTCCAGGCCGGCGTCGGCCAAAGCGGCTGCCCTTCGTGCCAGCCCGACGCCGTTGGTGGTCAACGAGATCTCCGGACGAGGCCGCAGGCCGGCCGTTACGACAACGACCTCTTCCAGGTGGCGGGCCAACAGCGGCTCGCCGCCGGTAAACCGCACGCTGGTGACACCGAGCCGGGTGACGGCGAGACCGATCAGCCTGCCCAGCTCCTCAGCTCGCAGCAATTGCTCCCCCGGCAGCCAGTCCAGGCCGTGCGCCGGCATGCAATAGTTGCACCGCAGATTGCAGCGGTCGGTCAGCGAAACCCGTAGATCGGTTGCGACCCGGCCGAAGCTGTCCAGCAACGGGCCTTCCACGGGGGCGGCGTCCGGTAGGGCCGCTGGCTCCGGCAACCGGCCACGCACCGTCGGAACGCCCAGCGCCGTCACCGTCATACGGTCACGCGTTCGATTCGAGCCGGCGCACCGACGGGAACGATCTCTTTGCCCAACGGCACCAACGACACCGGGATCAGTTTGAGATTGGCCAGGGCCAGCGGAATGCCGATGATCGTGGCGGCCATCGCCACCGCGCTGACCAAATGCCCGATTGCCAGCCAGATGCCGAACAGCAGCACCCAGATGACATTGCCGAGCAGCGCGCCGGTCCCGGCGCTCGGCTTGTCGACGATCGTCCTGCCGAACGGCCACAACGCGTACGACGCGATGCGCAGGGCCGCGAAACCGAACGGGATGGTGACGATCAGCAGGAAACAGACCAACGCCGCAACCAGGTATCCGACGGCCAACCACAGGCCACCGAAGACCAACCAGATAACGTTCAGGATCAGGCGCATATCTCCTCCAGCGGTAATCCCAGCCTACTCAGTACGCGGTAAACACGGATGCTCGGCGGCCGACGATCCGAGTAGGATCTGAGATCGTCATCGCGTCCTGCGCAGGCGGGGCGCGTCTTGGTGTGGTAAACCCAGCGATCCGTCAGACAAGCAGGTGAGAGCAGTGCCGACCGGCAAAGTGAAGTGGTACGACTCCGAAAAGGGGTTCGGCTTCCTGTCGCAGGAGGACGGCGAGGACGTCTACGTCCGTTCCTCGGCGTTGCCGGCGGGCGTCGAGGGACTCAAAGCGGGGCAACGCGTGGAGTTCGGCATCGCATCCGGGCGGCGCGGACCGCAGGCGCTGAGCCTCAAGCTGATCGACCCGCCACCGAGCCTTTCCCGCACCCGGCGGGAGGTGGTCGAGCACAAGCACAGTCCCGATGAACTGCACGGCATGGTCGAGGACATGATCACCTTGCTGGAGAGCACGGTGCAGCCCGAGTTGCGCAAGGGTCGCTACCCCGATCGCAAGACGGCTCGGCGAGTTTCCGAGGTGGTCAAGGCCGTGGCGCGGGAGTTGGACGCCTAGCCGCGCCAGCCGGGGAGGTTGCCCGCGCCGCCGTTCCGGTCGGATCGGTGGCGCGCCACGACACACTGCTCGCAGCGACACCAACTCGGTTGGCTCGCCGGCCAGGCTTATCCGGCAATGCTTTTCGTGTATGACAGCGGGCCGGGCTGGGCGGCACGGCTGTTCTGCGCCCGTCCCGCTCGAACTCGGAGGCGCGGGGCCGCGCTGGGCGATCGCACAGTTTTTGCCCCGGCCGGTAAGGGTCATTCGGGCCGTCTCTCGTCGTACTATCGGGCAGGAACCGGGTAACCAACCCCCATGTCGGTTCATCAGCGAGGAGGCCGCGATGGCGCAGCAAGTGCAAGTCACCGAACAGCAGGCGAGAGCGCTTGCCGAAGAATCGCGCGAAAGTGGTTGGGACAAACCATCTTTCGCCAAAGAGATTTTTCTTGGCCGGTTCCCGCTCGAACTCATCCACCCGTTTCCGAAACCGTCGGAAGCCGAGGAGGCCCGCATCGAGGCGTTCCTGGGCAAGTTGCGGGAATTCCTCACCACCGTCGACGGCAGCGTGATCGAGCGTGATGCCCAGATTCCCGACGAATACGTGAAGGGCTTTGCCGAACTGGGTTGTTTCGGCATGAAAATCCCGACCGAATATGGCGGATTGAACATGTCGCAGGTTGCCTATAACCGCGCGCTGATGATGGCCTCGACGGTTCATCCGAGCCTGGGCGCACTGCTGTCGGCCCACCAGTCGATCGGGGTGCCCGAGCCGTTGAAGCTGGCCGGAAGCCCGGAGCAGAAGCGGAAGTTCTTGCCCCGGTGTGCTGCCGGCGCCCTGTCGGCTTTCCTGCTCACCGAGCCCGACGTGGGTTCGGACCCGGCGCGCCTGGCCTCGACGGCCACACCGATAGAAGACGGCAAGGCGTACGAACTCGAGGGCCTCAAACTGTGGACCACCAACGGCGTGGTCGCCGAATTGCTGGTCGTCATGGCGCGGGTCCCCAAGAGCGAGGGGCATCGGGGCGGCATCAGCGCGTTCGTCGTCGAGGCCGACTCACCCGGGATCACCGTGGAGCGGCGCAACAAATTCATGGGACTGCGCGGTATCGAGAACGGCGTCACCAGGCTGCACCGCGTGCGGGTTCCGGCCGAAAACCTGATCGGCCGGGAGGGCGACGGTCTGAAGATCGCGCTCACCACACTCAACGCCGGACGGCTGGCGATACCGGCGATGGTGACCGGATCGTGCAAATGGTCGCTGAAGATAGCGCGTGAATGGTCTCGTGAGCGGGTGCAGTGGGGCAAACCGGTAGGCAAACACGAAGCGGTGGCCGGCAAGATCGCGTTCATCGCCGCCACCACTTACGCGCTGGACGCGGTGGTCGAGCTGTCCGGTCAGATGGCCGACGAGGGTCGCAACGACATCCGGATCGAGGCGGCGCTGGCCAAGCTCTGGTCCAGTGAGATGACCTGTCGGATTGCCGACGAGCTGTTGCAGATCCGGGGCGGGCGGGGATACGAGACCGCCGAGTCGCTGGCCGCGCGAGGTGAGCGCGCGGCACCGGTGGAGCAGTCGCTGCGCGACATGCGGATCAACCGCATCTTCGAGGGATCCAGTGAGATCATGCGGCTGCTCATCGCCCGGGAGGCAGTGGATGCGCACTTGACAGCTGCCGGCGATCTCGCCAAGCCCGAGACCGATCTGCGCCAGAAGGCCGCGGCTGCGGTCGGCGCCAGCGGTTTCTACGCAAAGTGGTTGCCGCAGCTCGTATTCGGCGAAGGGCAACGACCCACGGCATATCAGGAATTCGGCCCGTTGGCGTCGCATCTGCGATTCGTCGAACGCTCCACGCGCAAGCTGGCCCGCAACACGTTCTACGGCATGGCGCGCTGGCAGGCCAGGTTGGAGCAGAAGCAAGGGTTCCTCGGGCGCATCGTCGATATCGGTGCAGAGCTGTTCGCCATGTCCGCGGCATGTGTTCGGGCCGAGGCACAGCGGGTTGTTGATCCGGTCGTCGGTCATCAGGCGTATGAGCTGGCCGAAATCTTCTGTGAGCAAGCGACCCTTCGCGTCGAGGCGCTGTTCCACGCGTTGTGGGCCAACACCGACAGCAGCGACGTTCGCCTGACCAACGATGTGTTGGACGGCCGCTACACCTGGTTGGAGGAGGGGATCATCGATCAGTCGGAGGGCACCGGACCGTGGATCGCGCCCTGGGAACCGGGCCCGTCCACCGAAACCGATGTGGCACGGCGAATTTCGACGGTGTCCTCGCCCGGGCCGGTCGGGCGAACGCAAAGCGCGTGAGTTCCGCTGAGAAGCTCAAGCTCGGCTCGAAACCGGCGGTATCGTTCGGCGCGGCACCGGCCGGCGCCGGACGACCAGCCAACCGACCGCTAGGAGTATGAGCCACAACGGAAACCACGCAATGCGATCAATGCTTCGGTATCTGTGGTGAGCGTCCAGACCACGAACGCGAAGAAGGCGAGTACGGCCCAACGCATCATGACGCCACCGGGCATCCGATAGTTCGAGGCCCATGGCGTTGGTGGTGTCGACATCGGTTGTGGCGTCGGCGGCGGCAACCTGGCCGACGATCGGTGAAGTCTTCGGCACAGCCGTGTGTTTTTCGTCATTCCGCTAACCCGCAAACGGTGGCCGCAGCATCACCTTGGGACGAAAACCGTATCGGGGAGCGCTGCCTGCGGCATTGACTCCGGCGCCGGCCAGCGGCATGCCGCCCAGCATGTTGCTGCTTTCCGGAGCGGCCTCGGGCAAGGCGATATTGCTGACCAAGGGCGCCGATACCGAACCCACCGACGGAGCCGGGGCCGGGCCGGTCGCCGACCAACTGGGCGGTACCGACAACTTGCCGACGGCCGGCGCATTGCCCATACCCGCGGCTATCGGTGCAGCGCGGCCCAGCGTCCCCGCAGCATCGGTCGCGGCGCCGCCCGCGGAAGCCGCCGCCGCGCCGACGTCCGGACCGATCGCTCCGACGGCTCTTGCCGTCGAAGCAAGGCTGTTGGTGATACCGATCCCGAAATAGGGCAGGCCCGTGACGTTGTACCAGGTACCGGTCAAGGGAGAAATCAGGTTCAGGAAATCCTCTAGCCACACCACCCATGAGGGTGGCGTCGGGGCTGCTCCCGCAGAAGCCAATAGGGACGAAAGTGGCGTCGCCAGATCAAGTAAGGCGTTCGGCGCTTGAGAAACCAGCTTCGACAGCAGGTTTTGTATCCCTCCAGCAGCGGTGCCTGCGGCCTTCGCGACGGCCGCGCCTTGCAAGGCCGAAGCCGACAGGCTGGTGGTTTGCGTTGGCGACGTGAACGGTGTGAGACGGGAGGCATTCGCGGAAGCGGCGGCATACACATACATGGCCGTCGCATCCTGAGTCCACATGTCACCGTACTCCGCCTCGAGAAGCGCTATCCGCGCAGTGTTTTGGCCAAAGACGTTGGTCGAGGTCAGTGAGGCCACCCGGGCGCGATTGGCCGCAACCAGAGGTGGGGGAACGACCGAGGCTACCGCGGCCTCGTAGGCGGCGACTACCATGCGTGCCTGGGTGGCAGCGTGCTCAGCCTGTGCCGCAGTGGTTCTGATCCACGCCAGGTACGGTTGGACCGCATCGGCCATGGACGTCGCCGCCGGACCAATCCAGTCCTCACTCTGCAGTCTGGTCACAATGGTCTCGTAATCGTCTGCGGTAGAGGCTAATTCGGCAGCAACTCCGCTCCACGCCGACACAGCGGCCAACATCGGCGCCGACCCCGGGCCGGAATACATTCTAATTGAGTTGACTTCCGGCGGTAATACGCCAAAATCAATCATTGCTCTGAACCCCTTACGTCATGTCCGTCGCTACTGTGTGTGAACTACCTTCTGGCCCAAGCATCCTCGGCGGTGACTCGCTCATGGCGCCGGGTATGAACTCTGCTAACCGATTGCCTTCGGGCTGAGCACCGCAATGCGTGATCCCTGTTGGCGTTTGACGAAGTGTGTGTCTTCGCGCATACCACCTGTGCGCATGCCGGGAATCAGACCGGTTGGTCCACTTCCCGGCACGGCGTCGCTGACCACCATCGGTGCCATTCGCACCGCTTCGGGGTGCGGCGCTGAAGCCGTGGTTGCCCAGCTGGTCGGCGCCGACATCAGCCCGATCTTGTCGGCCTTGCCCATACTCGCCGACACTTCAGCTGCGCTCAGCCGGGCAAGGCCAGAGCCGACAGGGTGCCCGCTGACGCCGGTTGATGCGGCCGCGGCACCGGTTGCTGCTTGCGCGGGTGCCCACGTCAGCGACTGAATGAGCTGCAGGGCGTTCAGTTCGTAGCCTTGGGTGTCGTAGATCAGGGCCCCGTACATGTATTCCAGGTTCAGCAGCTGGTCCCACACCGGGATCGGGATACTCTTGAGGAAGTCCCAGATTCTGATATACCAGGGCGGCAACGAAAGGTGTTGCAACACTTGGGTTGCAACGGCGAGGTCGATCAATTTCGGGGTTAATTGCGATATCGCGGATACGGTGCTGCCGACCGCAGCGGCTTGTCTGGCCGGACCGTCTGAGTCGGCAGTTCGGGGCGGCGCGGTGAACGGAGTCAGCGTCGAGGCGCTCGCGCAGGATGCGGCATAACCGTACATCGCGGCGGCATCTTGCGCCCACATCTCGGCGTAGTGGAACTCGGTGGACGCGATCGCCGGGGTGTTCTGGCCAAAGAAGTTCGTCGCAATCAGCGTCTGCAGCACGCTCCGGTTGGCCGCGACGACGGGCGGGGGCACGGTCATCGCGTGCGCGGTTTCAAAGGCTGCGGCGGCTGCCCGCGCCTGCATTCCGGTCAGCTCTGCATTCCGGGCGGTGGCGCTGATCCAGACTTGGTGCGGCACGATGGTGGCCGCCATGGCCGTCGATGCGGGCCCCAACCACTGTGAGCTGGTCAGCTCCGAAATCACCGAAACGTAGCCTGCCGATGCCGCGGCCAATTCTGCGGCCAGCGTGTCCCACCCCGTTGCCGCGGCGATCAGCGGCCCTGATCCGGGGCCGCTGTAGATCCGAGCCGAGTTGATCTCGGGGGGTATTGCGCCGAAATCGACAGTCACCACTTGACATTGGGCCAGGAGCGGCTTCGTGCCGGCGTGGGCGTCGTTGGCTCGAAAGGTCATCTAGCCCACCATGTGTATGGGTCGCGTGCGCGACACCGTTGTCGGGGCACAGCAGACCGATGAATAGAGCGATAGTCTCTTGCTGCACTACTGCGTGAGGGAAATAATTGCCTATGAGTGTTTTGTTCGGGTTACCTTTTTGTAGCGTCCTGTTCTCCGGCGTTGACCCGTTACGACCATGGCCGCGGTTCCCGCGGGGCGGCGGAAACGACGGCAGCCCACGGCTATGAGATTCGACGGAGCCAGCGTTCGATCGTCAAGTGTCGAGCGCTTCGCCAGGTGTGTGCGCCAAAGGCATGATGGAAACCATGGCCGCTTACGTCGCCGGGACAGGCGAATTCAACCGCGACACCAATTACATCACCACCCGTATCACCGCCGACGGACGCGACGGCTATCCGGTCGAGCCGGGCCGCTATCGACTTGTCGTTGCCCGCGCCTGTCCGTGGGCCAACCGCACGATCATCGTCCGTCGGCTACTTGGCCTGGAACCCGTTCTGTCCATTGGTTTTTGCGGTCCCACTCACGACGAGCGCAGTTGGACGTTCGATCTTGATCCCGGCGGCGTCGACCCGGTGCTCAAGATTCCCCGGCTTCAGGATGCCTACTTCAAGCGTTTCCCCGGCTACCCGAAAGGCATTACTGTTCCGGCGATCGTCGACGTGGCGAGCGGGGCGGTGGTCACCAACGATTTCGCTCAAATCACTGTGGACTTTTCCACGGAATGGACCGCTTACCACCGCGACGGCGCGCCGCAGCTGTACCCCGACGCATTGCGGGACGAGATCGACGAGGTGAGCAAGAGGGTTTACACCGAGATCAACAACGGCGTTTACCGCTGCGGTTTCGCCGGATCACAGCAGGCCTACGACGCCGCCTACGACCGGCTGTTCACCGCGTTGGATTGGGTCAGCGACCGCCTGGCGGCGCAGCGATACCTGTTGGGGGACACCATCACTGAGGCCGACGTGCGGCTGTTCACCACGCTGGTCCGCTTCGACCCGGTATACCACGGGCATTTCAAGTGCAATCGAAGCAAGCTGTCCGAGATGCCGGTGTTGTGGGCTTATGCCCGAGATCTGTTCCAGACGCCGGGTTTCGGCGATACGGTCGACTTCACTCAGATCAAGCAGCACTACTACATCGTGCACGCCGACATCAACCCGACCCGCATCTTGCCCAAGGGGCCTGAGCTAGCCGGATGGCTCACACCACATGGTCGGGAAGCATTGGGCGGCAGGCCTTTCGGTGATGGGACACCGCCGGGGACGCCGGTTGAGGGAGAACGGGTGCCGGCGGGTCACGGAGTGTAGGGGATTCCGGCGTCGACGCGTCTGGCTGAAATGAGTTGACGGGCATGCCGCCCTGGTATGGCTGCCGCGTCTGAGGAATCAGTCCGCTGCGTCACCTTTGAGCTTGTGGGCTTGCCGTTCTCCGGCGGGCGTGAGGCCCAGCCAGATCGTGAATTCCCACAGATCAGGCTCATCGTATTTGCTGACAAACAGGTTGGAGACGCGCTCCATAGCAGCGTCCACCGAGAGGTCCCACCCTGCGAACCTTTCGCCCGGGTAGGGAAGGTCCCCAATTTGCATGAGCCCGTCTTCCAAGAGCGATCGGATGGTCCGCAGGGCGAACTGTTGTCGGGCGGGAAGGGTTTCAATAAGGTCGCCGCGGGTGATCAGCGATTCCACCTCTGCCAGCGGCACCAGGTCGTACAGCGCACTGACGAGCAACTCGGCGCGCAGCCGGTCTTGCGCTACTTCGATTGGCTGGCTCACCGGCCGCCTATTCTCATCGGGTCCAGTCATGATTCTCCATACTTGGGTGGTGTGCTTGTGGTGTCGTGTCTTAGCGACCGGTCGGAGTCAACGTCAGGGCGTCATCCGGGGTTGAATTCGTCGAGGTCGGGTAACTCGTCTTTGCCCAGCACCGGGGGCCCGTGGTGGCTGTGGGCGGGTGAACAGGGTGTGGCACGGATTCCGGCGGTACCGGGGTTCAGCCGGGGCGTAGCATTCCGCCATTCGCGTTGCTGCCAACGTGGTGCGCATGGAACCGCGATCGACGAAAGGACCCGGTAGAACGAAAATCACCCGGACTCCTGTCTAAATGCACGTAGGTGCGGCACTGGAGGGCGGTACGATGTGCGACCGCATGTCTGCATGAGCGGTTCTCCCATTCCGCGAGTATCGCCAACGGCTTTCGCGGACGCTCCCGACGATTCAGTCCGCGGCTTCACCCTGAAGCTCGCGCGCTAGCCGTTTCCCGGCAGGAGTGAGTCCCAGCCAGATTGTGAAGTCCCACAACCCACGCTCCTCGTAGTGGCGAACTAGGAGGTCGTAGATACGTTTCATAACCGCATCGATCGAGAGATCCCAGGGCACGATGCGTTCATCGGAGGCGCCGAGTATGTCTCCGATCTCCATGAGTCCATCATCGAGGAGCGACCGGATAGTGCGCAGCGCCACGTCTTGTTGCGCCGTTAGGCTCTCGGCGAGGTGTTCGCGCAAAATTAGCCCCATTACGTGCGCCATTGGCAGGCAGTTTGCTTCCGCATCGGACAACAAACGTCGGCGCAAGGAATCTTGGGCGCTAAACCCGCTCTGGCCGCGTTTGCGGCGCTCGTCATCAGGTTGAGTCATCGTTCTTGATACCTTCGCATTGTTTCTGGGTCGTTAGTTGTCCAGCGACGAGTGTCAGTCGACATCTTGGGCGTCATCCTGGGGTGAATTCATCTAAGTCAGGTAACTCGTCCTTACCCAACACCGGAGGTCCGTGATGGCTGTGCGGAGGGTGGACAGGGTGTGGGATGGATTCCGGCGGCACTGGGCCGATACCGACGACCGGTGGTGCTGGCCCAGCGCGGCCCGGCACCGGCTCTACTGGTGGGCGCGCAACAGATGGAGGTTCGACCGGGGTCCGGGCCGGTGGCGCCTCGACTGGCGCAGCCCTGACTGGCTCCGGAATTTCCGGTACACCGCCCCGCGGATTGATGTGGATCTTGGTGTAGCCACGTTCGCCGGGGATATCGATGTCGAGGACCGGCTTTCCGGTGGACTCGGCCGACCAGCGTTGTCCGATCATGGTTCCGTCTGGGAGCCGATATCGAATGCCCTTACTGGGATCACCATACCCATTGGGTACTTCCACCCCGTTCTGCTGCGCCCACCTCCACAGGTTTTCAAGATCCTCCGGTGAGCGGACCTCTCTGATGAACGGTTTGTTGCCCGCAGGCAATTTATCCAGCACCTTGCGAATATCGTCGGCGCTCGGACCAGTGGCAGGTTCCGGCGGCGGCGCCGGCGTTGGGTCCTGTTTCCAAGTGCGGTTGTCGACGGCCTCGACGCGGTTGCCGTGTGCCGGTGCGGCGGGGGCAGGTGTTGGCGGGACGACGTGTCGGATGCCGGCCACGGCGGCGGTGACTTTGGCGGCGACTTGCTGATCGACCCCAACCAGCTGGACGGCTCGTTGGGCGGATGTCGCCGGCGAAGGCTTGCGCCTGGGTTAGCCGGGCGGCCCGCTGCGCGGCCGACCCACCACTGCTTCGATCTGTGACCGACAGGTCTTCGCCGACATCGAACCCGCCGCGCGGGCATCCTCGACCGCGTAGCGCACCCGCGAGCGCGCCGCATGCAGATCCGAGGCTCCGCTGCGTGCCACTTTGGCCGCCTCATGCAACTGGTCGGCCACCGCGCTGGTCGTCAGCATGTCGGAATGCGTTTCGGTGCGCAGTGTGTCGGCTGCCGCGCCTCGCCAATCCACCGCTAGCGCGTCTCGCCAGCCCTGATTGGCCACCCCGTAGCAGCGCCCACCGACAGCCTCCCAGTGGTCAGCGGCCTCGATGAGATGCTCGGTGGGCCAGGCCAACAGCTGCGAAAGGGTGGGAAACGCGGTGACCACTGACATGTGCTAGGCGCGGACCACCGGACTGGCCACGGCGGCCAGCATATTCGCCGAATCCGTCTCGTTGGCAACGTAGCGAGTATCAGCCTCGACGACATGGGCGGCCCGGGCGATCACCCGTGCGGCGAGCGCCGCCGAGAACGCCGTGACATCGGCGTGGGCGCCGTCGACCGCGACAGCGCTGGCCTGACCCGACAAACCCAGCCCCGTCGGAGCCGCTGTCGCGTTCAGTTCGCCCGCCGCAGCGTCCCAGCGGGTGGCCATGGTCTGCAGACCACCGCTATCGACACGCAGATTCTGCTGCATGGCGGCAGTGTGGCCACCCTTTTCGTCGCCCGCACTTCGGCGTCAAAATACCAGGCGCACAGACCATTCCGCGTGCGGCGCCTCGCGCAACTCACCGGAGGCGGGGTCGACCACCAACGTCAACAATTGCACCACAATCCCGGTCAGTCGGCCCCGCTGCGGGTCGACGGTGGGGATGGTGACCGCAAGCCGGCTGTTGGGCCGAAAGATGGTGGCGGCGGCATCGGCGGGATCCTCGTAGAGCTGCAGGAGTCGCCACGGTGCCCGCGAAATGGCTTGCGGCACCGAGAGCTGCACCGGGTCGCGTTCGTTCACCGGCAGTTCGCCCTGGGTCTGCGGCGTCTCACACTCGTCGAGCCGCAACACGTTGCAATACATGTAAGGGCCGACGCGGCTCAGGTGCCCGTGCGAGTACGCACTGATCTCAGGTCGCTGCGGGCCGGAATCGCGCACCAGCAGCCACGCGCCAAGCCCCGCCCCGACGGACAACAGCAACACCACGACCGCGAGAAGCGCAACGCCCCAACGTTTCACCGCGGCATCGCTCCGGTTGCCGAAGCGGCGCGGCGGGTGCTCTCCTGCTCGGCCAGCACCGGCCGATTACCGCCGAGACCCGGGATCAGCGAGTCGCCGCGGAAGCTGACGACGGTCTGCGCCAGACCCAGGATCAGCAGGGCGCTGACGGCGGTGAATCCGACCCCCAATTCGGTGTAGACCAACACGCCGAGCGCTCCGCCGAGCACCCAGGCCAACTGCAGCGTCGACTCCGAACGGCCGAACCCCGATGCCCGCGATTCCTCGGGCAGATCGTCTTGGAGCGAGGCGTCCAGCGAGGCTTTGGCGATTGCACTGCAGCCCGACGTGATCAGGGTCGCGATAGCGGCCGCCACCAGATTGCCGGCCACCGCGGCAGCCAGCGCGAACACCGTCACCACCACGGTGCAGCGCACGACCAGCACCGCCGGCCTGCCCAGTTGCAGGCGTGCGCTGGTGAAATTGCCGGCGAAGTTGCCGATCGCGGCGGCCGCGCCGATCAGGCCCAGCATGGCCAACTGAACCCACCCGTCGGCGTCGTGAGCCTTCGCGACGAACGCCGGATACAAGAACAGAAAGCCGACCATCACCTTGATGGTGCAGTTGCCCCACAACGAGGTAATGATGTTGCGGCCCAACGGTTGTCGCAGTGTTCCGCCGAGGTTCTTGACTTCCTCCGGCCAGCTTCGCCGCAGCTTGCCGGCGTCGCGGTGGTAGCTCAGGGTGGCCGGCACCTCGCCGGTGGTCACCTCGACCCAGCTTGGAATCCGCATCGACAAAACGGCGCCGGCGATGGTGATCGCGACGACGACGAACAACGCGCCCGGAAGTTCCAGCAGATGGGTACAGCCGAACTCGACCCCAGCGGCGACGGCACCGCCGGCCATGGTGCCGCCGAGCAGCCCGAACACCGTCAGCCGAGAGTTGACCCGCACCAAATCGATCGTCGGCGGCATCACCCGCGGGGTCACCGCGCTGCGCAGCACGCTGAATGACTTCGAGAACACCATCATGGCCAGCGCGCACGGATAGAGCACCCACGACGGGAAGCTGCCGGTGGCGCCGTCGTAATTCATGATCAACACCAGCGCCAACGCCGTCCGCAGTCCGAAAGACAGCGCCAGCGCCACCCGCCGGCCGTGCTGCAGCTTGTCCAGCGCGGGGCCGATCAGCGGCGCGATCACGGCGAACGGCGCGATGGTGATCAACAGGTAAAGAGCGACGCGCGATTTGCTTTCACCGCTTGCCGCGGCAAAGAACAACGTGTTGGCCAGCGCAACCGCCATCGCGGAGTCGACCGCGAAGTTGGCCATCACCGGCCAGGTCAGCGCGGTCAGGCCCGACTTGTCGGCGCCGTCGGCGGTGGCGGCGCGCTGCACCATCCAATACATCCGCGAGCCCATTTCGCGGCTGCGCATCGCCGCGGCCCGGGTGACGGTGATCCGTTCGCCGTCGTTGAACTCGCGCGGCGGCGGTTGGCTGTCGCGCTGGCGTTCCTGCTCCTGACCCAGCGGCGGGAGGTAGCGGTTGGCGCTCGGCATGGGCGGCGGACGGCGCGGGCGCCGATAGTCGGCGTCGTCAGCGGGATAGTTTTCCATACCGGGGTGCTCGTTGACCGATCCGTTCCGGCTCCGGCGGCCCGCAGCCGGAGCCGTACGGCCCGGGTGATCACGCCGCCGTGCAGACACGCATCAATTCTGGCTTATCCCGTCTCCACGCGTAGGCAACCGGGTGTGGCTCGTCCACCGTGTCTTCCGGCAGTATGGATACGCACTGCAGAGAGGGAAGAGTGTGACCGGACCCTTGGAGAATTCGGCGGAATCCGCCGTGGCGACCGTGGCCGAGTGGCCGCACGATGTGGCGTCGGTGCTCACGGGCGCGGTGGACCAGGCCAGGGCGGCGGTCGCCGAGTTCAGCGGGCCCGATGCGGTCGGCGACTATCTCGGTGTCGGCTACGAAGATCCCAATGCAGCGACACACCGATTCCTGGCGCATCTGCCCGGGTACCAGGGATGGCAGTGGGCCGTCGTCGTCGCTGCCTACGCCGGTGCCGACCATGCCACCATCAGCGAGGTGGTGCTGGTCCCCGGCCCAACGGCCTTGATGGCGCCGCCCTGGGTGCCCTGGGAGCGGCGGGTACAACCGGGAGATTTGAGCCCGGGAGACCTGCTGGCGCCGGTCAAGGATGACCCGCGGCTGGTACCGGGCTATAGCGCCAGCGGTGACCCGCAGGTCGACGAGATCGCTGCCGAGGTCGGGTTCGGCCGGCGCTGGGTGATGAGCGCGTGGGGCCGCGCCGAGGCGGCGCAACGCTGGCACGACGGCGACTACGGCCCCGACTCGGCCATGGCACGGTCGACTAAACGAGTGTGCCGCGACTGCGGGTTCTTCCTGCCGCTCGCCGGAGCGCTGGGCGCAATGTTCGGGGTATGTGGTAACGAATTGTCGGCCGATGGCCATGTCGTCGACAAGCATTACGGTTGTGGTGCGCATTCCGACACCCCGGCCCCGGGGGGCAGCGGCTCCCCGATGTATGACCCGTACGACGACGGGGTGCTCGACATCTGGGAGAAGCCGCCGGAATCGTCCGATTAGCCGTTTTCGGCGGCCGCCTTGATCTTTGCCAGCGAGGTGTTCATGCCGTCGACCAATTCGCGTTCGAAGTTGGTGGTGCCTCCCAAGAGGGCGTTGACCGACAAGTTGGAAAACGCGCTGACCCCGTTTTCGGCGTGTCGGCTCTCGGTGACCCGGGTGCCCTCGCCATTCGGCTCCAGCTCGTAGCTCCAGACGCTGCGGTTGGTATCGACCCGAAACGCCAGCTTCTGCTCCGGGATGACCTCGACGACGGTGCAGGTTGTCGGCCAGAACAACCGATTGCGACGGTTGAAATTAATGGTGCGGGTGCCAGGGCGCAGCGGACCGAATTGGTGCGTCCAGCGACATTGCGGGCTCCATTGCGGCATTCGCCGCAAATCGGAGATCAGCGCCCAGACTTTCGCGGGCGGCGCATCGATGTCTACCTGCGCCTGTAGCAGCGGAGCTACCATTTGTCCTCCCAGATGTGTTTTGCGCCACTATTTTTGGTCGTATTCGTGGTCCAGATAGGTCTCGAGTCCGGCTTGAGCGCCGCGGGCACCGCGGCGGGCGGCGGCAAGTTGCCAGACGAAGATGCCCGTGCCGAGCAACCCCACCGCCAGGCCGGCCACTGTCACCGGACGCCATGTCTGAAGACTCGGCACGGCGAATGCGGCCACCGCGGCGGCCAGCCAGCCGAGTGCGCCGACCGCGATGACCGGCCACACTTCCAATAGCGCTGTCGGTAATGGGGGCGGCTCGGGATCGTGGTCAGGTTCGTCACTCATCATCGGGTTTCAACATAGCCCGCGACGATGCCGGCCGCCGTATGGGCGGAACGACAGCGCCCAGGGGTGCACGGCGTCGGGGTGCACGGCGCCGGGGTTGTCGCTGTTAACGGCGTCGGGTGTGCGTTGCGGGCGTCGAGTGTGCGGTGGCGGCGTCGGGTGTGTGTTGTGGGCGTCGAGCGTGCCGTCAGGGCGGGCCGCCGCGGATTTTCCCGCCCTACGCGCACGATCAAAGCCGTCGTTGCACACTCGATACGGCGGGCATGGCCGTCGGCTCGGTGAGCACCCGATTCTTCTGCTGTACTGAACTGAAACACCCGCCATCACAAGAGGTTTGAGCTAAGCCGCGAACATCGGCGTGGCCGAAAACCGACGTCAAGGTGTGCGCGCAGCCCAAGCTGCGCGACGACCGGCAGCCTTGTGGCCTCCGGAAGGCTTTGCATCGCCCCACAGATGAAGAAGCCCCACAGATGAAGAAGATGACGTACGTGGTGAGCGAGTTGACACAGGATCCTAGAGGCATCCTGGGCCTCTCGGGGTGGCCGCCTGTGCAGGACCGATGTGACAGGTGGCATGGATGTGACGTTGCTGGACTGCAGCGACGCAACGGTTTCAGCATGCCGAGGGAGTGTGGCGACGGGGTGAGCGCTCAAGGCGGGAGCGCAGTCGTTTGCCGTCGTTCTGATCGCGAGCATTGGGGTTCCGTTGTAACCTCGCGCTGTGCCTGACAGCGATGCGCAGCTGGCGAGCGACTTGTCGCTGGCGGTCATGCGTCTGGCGCGCCAACTTCGATTCCGGAACCCGTCATCTCCGGTGTCCTTGTCGCAGCTGTCGGCATTGACAACCCTGGCCAACGAGGGGGCCATGACGCCCGGCGCGCTGGCAATCCGGGAGCGGGTCCGCCCACCGTCGATGACCCGGGTGATCGCCTCCCTGGCCGACGTGGGTCTGGTGGACCGCGCCCCACATCCCGTGGACGGCCGTCAGGTGCTGGTGTCGGTATCCCAAGCCGGCGCGGAGTTGGTCAGGGCTGCACGGCGAGCCCGTCAGGAGTGGCTGGCCGAACGGCTCGCGACGCTCGACAGCGACAGACGGGACACCCTGCGCCACGCCGCCGACATCATGATGGCCCTGGTCGACGAAAGCCCGTGACTGTTCCCGACATCGACGTTCAAGACATCAGCGATCCCGACGATCCGCGCCTCAACGATTTCCGCGACCTGAACAGCGTCGACCGCAGGCCCGACCTGCCGTCCGGGAAGGGCCTGGTGATCGCCGAGGGTGTTTTGGTCGTACAGCGCATGCTGGCTTCGCGCTTTACCCCGCGGGCAATGCTCGGCACCGACCGCAGGCTGGCCGAGCTCAGGGACGACTTGGCCGGCAGCCCGGCCCCCTACTATCGAGCCTCCGCGGAAGTCATGGCGCTGGCTGTCGGATTTCACCTCAACCGGGGGGTGCTGGCCTCGGCAAGCCGGTTACCGGAGCCCAGCGTCACCGAGGTGGTCGACGGTGTTCGCACCGTCGTCGTGCTCGAGGGGGTCAACGATCACGAAAACCTGGGGTCCATCTTTCGCAACGCCGCGGGGTTGGGGGTGGACGCGGTGGTGTTCGGCAGCGGTTGCGCGGACCCGCTGTACCGTCGCGCGGTCCGGGTTTCCATGGGGCACGCTTTGCTGGTGCCCTACGCTCGAGCAGCAGACTGGCCCACCGACTTGCTGATGCTGCAAGAACGGGGCTTTCGGCTGTTGGCCATGACCCCCCGCGGCGATGCGCGCGAGCTGGCCGAGGCCATGAACGAGGTGCGGGACCGACCGATCGCGTTGTTGGTCGGTGCCGAGGGCCCGGGACTGACAGCCGCCGCCCTGCGGATCAGCGATCTGCGGGTGCGGATCCCGATGTCGCGGGGCACCGACTCACTCAACGTGGCCACGGCGGCCGCAGTGGCGTTCTACGAGCGGGCTAGGCTCTGCCCGTGAGCCAAGAGCTCGAAGAGCGTGACGAATCCGTGCCGTGGGCAACGGGTTTGGTGGTATCCGGTTTCGTCGCCGCAGTGACCGGGGTCGGGATGGTAGTGCTCAGCCTGGGGCTGATCCGGGTGCACCCGTTGCTGGCGGTCGGGCTGAATGTGGTGGCGGTCGGCGGGCTGGCGCCGACCCTCTGGGGCTGGCGGCGCACCCCGGTATTGCGTTGGTTTGTCCTGGGCGCGGGAGCAGGTGTCGTGGTGGCGTGGCTGACGCTGCTCGCGATCGCCGGATTGGGGCGCGCTTAACTCAGCGCTGCCCGCCGGAGCGCACCCCGAGCAGGACGTCCTCCCAGGCCGGGATGGCCGGCTTGCCCCGCCGATGGCTGGCTGGTGGTTCCGCCGCCGGGGCGGGTGCCGGCTTCGCGGGTTCGTCGAAGGCGAGGTGGGCCACTGGAGCCAGCTGCCGGGGTTTGAAGCATGGGTCGATCAGCTCGCTGGCCGCGTCGTCGATCGCGGTGACGGTGCCGCCATGCGCGCCCGGTGTGAAGCGGAAGTGCGCGAGGTTATCGGAGTGGCCGGCCTGCCATGCAAGCTGCACCGTCCAGCGGCCGTCTTCGTTGCGCCACGCGTCCCAGCTGAGTTTCTCCGGGTTGAGGCCACGCGTCAGCAGCGTGGCGGTGATGGTTTCGAGCAGCGTCAGCACCGCGGGGCCGTCCGCCAGCATCGGGTGCGCGGCCGTTGCCAGCTCGGCGGCGCGCGACCGTTCCAGCAACACCGGGTGGGCGAATCGCTGGATGCGCGCCAGGTCGGAGCCCGACGCGGCGGCCACCTGCTCCACCGATGCGCCGGCGCGGATCCTGGCCTGAATTTCCTTGGGACTCAACATATTCGTGATTTCCATGTCCAGGTGCGGTTGAACCGGGTGCGTCGTATTGCCGCTCAGGACCGCCCGCAATCGGTCGTCTGCCGGCAGCTTGAATGTTTCGGCCGGTTTGGCACCCTCGCAGATGAGGTATTTGCCGTCGGCATCCAGCCCAATCAGTTTGAGTTCCCGCATGGCTTCTCCTCGCAGGCTCCGTGCCTCGAAGCACCGGACCTGTTACGTGCGCACTTTAATGCAGCCAACCCCGCAACCCGCGCTGACACGCGGGACGGTTGCGGGCGGATAACGAGCAGGTTAGAGCCGCTCGACCACCCAGTCGATGCATTGGGTGAGGGCGCTGACGTCATCGGGTTCGACGGCGGGGAACATCGCCACCCGCAACTGGTTGCGGCCAAGTTTGCGGTACGGCTCGGTGTCGACGATGCCGTTTGCCCGCAAGGTCTTGGCCACGGCCGCGGCGTCGACTTCGTCGACAAAGTCGATCGTGCCCACCACCTGCGACCGCAACTCCGGGTCGGTCACGAACGGCGTGGTGTACGGCCGCTCCTGCGCCCACGAGTACAACCGCTGCGAGGAGTCCGCCGTCCGCTTGACCGCCCACTCCAGGCCACCGTTGCCCAGCAGCCAGTCGAGCTGTTCGGCGAGCAGCGCCAGCGTGCCGATCGCCGGTGTGTTGTACGTCTGGTTCTTCAGACTGTTCTCGATCGCTATCGGTAGCGACAAGAAGTCGGGAACCCAGCGCCCCGAGGCCGCGATGGCCTCGACGCGGGCCAGCGCGGCCGGGCTCATCAGCGCCAGCCACAGGCCACCGTCGCTGGCGAAATTCTTCTGCGGCGCGAAGTAATACGCGTCAGCCTCGGTGATGTCGACCGGCAGACCGCCGGCACCCGAAGTGGCGTCGATGACGATCAACGCGTCGCCCGAGTCGGTGGGACGTCGCACCGGCACCGCCACCCCGGTCGACGTCTCGTTGTGAGCCCAGGCGATCACGTCCACCGACGGATCGGCCTGCGGCTGCGGCGCGTCGCCCGGGTCCGCCTTGATGATGATCGGGTCGCCCACGAACGGGTTCTTGGCGACGGCTGAGGCGAACTTCGAGCTGAACTCGCCGTAGGCCAGATGCAACGAGCGCTTGTCGATCAGCCCGAATGCGGCGGCGTCCCAAAACGCAGTCGCGCCGCCGTTGCCCAAAATCACCTGGTAACCATCGGGCAGCGAGAACAGCTCGGCCAGGCCGGTGCGCACCCGGCCCACCAGATTCTTGACCGGCGACTGCCGGTGCGAGGTCCCGAACAATGCCGCCGCAGTGGTGGTCAGCGCATGCAATTGCTCGGGCCGCACCTTTGACGGGCCGGACCCGAAGCGCCCGTCGCGGGGCTTGAGGTCTGCGGGAATCTCAAGGGCAGTCGTGAGCTGGTCGGCCATGGCAATCAGGGTAGTGAGCGGTGGGGGACCGGCGACCACGCGGGCCGAATAATGCCGCGTCGCACCGACCGGCGTGAGCAGCGTCACACTCAATCGGTCGAACGGGCCAGGCCACAGCCCGCCTGCGGGTCTGGAGAATTCCCGGTACCAGCGGTACCGTGTTTATCAGACGTCCGAAGGTAAACCTCAGCACAAACCTCATTGGGGAGGCTTCTCAGTGGACAAGACGCGCATGGTTCGGCGTTGGCGCCGCAACATGGAGGTTCGGGACGATACCGAGTACGTGGAGATGCTCGCCACCCTGTCCGAGGGATCGGTGCGGCGAAACTTCAACCCGTACACCGACATCGATTGGGAGTCACCGGAGTTCGCTGTTACCGACAACGATCCCCGGTGGATCCTCCCGGCGACCGACCCGCTGGGTCGCCACCCCTGGTATCTGGCGCAGCCCGACGAGCGCAAGATCAAGATCGGGATGTGGCGCCAGGCCAACGTGGCCAAGGTCGGGCTGCACTTCGAGTCGATCCTGATCCGCGGCCTGATGAACTACACGTTCTGGATGCCCAACGGGTCACCGGAATATCGGTATTGCCTGCACGAATCGGTTGAAGAGTGCAACCACACCATGATGTTCCAGGAGATGATCAACCGCGTCGGCGCCGACGTTCCGGGGATGCCGCGGCGGCTGCGCTGGGTGTCGCCGTTCATCCCGCTGGTGGCCGGCCCGCTGCCGGTGGCCTTCTTCATCGGGGTACTCGCCGGCGAGGAGCCCATCGACCACACCCAGAAGAACGTGTTGCGCGAGGGTAAGGCGCTGCATCCGATCATGGAACGGGTGATGTCCATTCACGTGGCCGAGGAAGCCCGGCACATCTCCTTCGCGCATGAGTTCCTGCGTAAGCGGTTGCCGCAGTTGACCAAGCGGCAGCGATTCTGGACGTCGTTGTACTTCCCGCTGACCATGCGGATGCTGTGTAACGCAATCGTGGTGCCGCCCAAGGCGTTCTGGGAGGAATTCGACATCCCGCGTGAGGTGAAGAAGGAGTTGTTCTTCCGGTCGCCGCAGTCGCGGAAGTGGTTGCGCGACATGTTCGCCGACGTGCGGATGCTGGCTTACGACACCGGGTTGATGGAAAGTCACCTGGCCCGGCTCATGTGGCGGCTGTGTAAGATCAACGGCGAGCCGTCGCGCTACCGCAGCGAGCCGCAGCGTCAACACCTGGCGACCGTGCCGGCCGCGTAATCCTTTATGCCACACGTTATTACCCAATCGTGCTGCAATGACGCCTCCTGCGTCTTTGCCTGCCCGGTCAATTGCATCCATCCCTCGCCGGACGAGCCGGGGTTTGCGACGTCGGAGATGCTGTATATCGATCCGGTGGCGTGCGTCGACTGTGGCGCCTGCGTAAGCGCCTGCCCGGTGGGAGCCATTTCGCCGGACAGCAGGCTGCAATCGCGGCAATTGCCGTTCGTCGAGATCAATGCCTCCTATTACCCGAAGCGGCCGGCCGACGCGAAACTGCCGCCGACCTCGAAACTGGCTCCGGTGATCCCGGCTGCCGAGGTGCGTGCCCGCCGGCATCCGCTGACCGTTGCCATTGTCGGGTCCGGACCCGCGGCGATGTATGCCGCCGACGAGCTGCTGGTCCAGCCGGGGGTGCACGTCAATGTCTTCGAGAAGCTGCCCACGCCCTACGGGCTGGTGCGCGCCGGGGTGGCACCGGATCACCCGAACACCAAGCGGGTCACCACACTGTTCGATCGGGTCGCGCGCCATGACCGGTTCCGGTTCTACCTCAACGTCGAGATCGGCAAGCACCTGACCCACGCCGATCTGTTGGCCCACCACCATGCCGTGGTGTACGCAGTCGGTGCTCCCGACGACCGTCGCCTTGACATCGACGGGATGGGGCTACCCGGCACCGGTACCGCGACGGAGTTGGTCGCGTGGCTCAACGGGCATCCCGAGTTCGTCGATCTCCCAATCGATCTCGGCCATGCCCGGGCCGTGATCATCGGCAACGGCAATGTCGCTCTGGACGTGGCGCGGGTGCTCACCACCGACCCCGGTGACCTGGCCCGAACAGATATCGCCGATCATGCGCTGCGGGCGCTGCGCGGCTCGGCGGTCCGCGAGGTGGTGATCGCCGCCCGCCGCGGACCCGCGCACTCGGCGTTCACCCTGCCGGAGTTGATCGGGCTTACCGCCGCATCCGAGCTGGTGCTCGACCGCGACGACCACCAGCGGGTCCTCGAGGACTTGGCAACCGCCTCGGCGCCGTTGACGAAAGCCAAGCTGGAAATCCTGAGCACCCTGGGCGACGGGTCGACCCCGGCGTCGCATCCCCGAATAAGGCTGGCCTATCAGCTCACGCCCCGGCGCGTCCTGGGATCGCAACGGGCCACCGGCGTCGAGTTCGCCGTCACCGGCACCGACGAGGTGCGCCGACTTGACGCGGGGCTGGTGCTGACGTCGATCGGCTACCGCGGCAAGCGAGTTCGTGACCTGCCGTTCGACGAGGCGGCGGCCGTCGTGCCCAACGACGGTGGCCGGGTCGTCGATCCCGGTACCGGGCAGCCGGTGCCGGGTGCCTATGTCGCGGGTTGGATCAAGCGCGGGCCGACCGGGTTCATCGGTACCAACAAATCGTGCTCGTGGCAAACGGTTCAGGCGCTGGTGGCCGACTTCAATGCGGGCAAGCTCAGCGATCCGGCCGGCAAGCCGGCGGCGCTGGACCAGCTGGTGGCCATGCGTCAGCCCGACGTCATCGACGCCGCGGGCTGGCGTGTCATCGACGCCGCCGAGGTCGCCCGCGGCAGCCGCGACGGTAGGCCGCGCAGCAAATTCACCGACGTCACCGACATGCTGGCGGCGGCGACCGCCGCATCGCAGACGCCGCCACTGCGACGGCGCCTGCTGATGCGGCTGCGCGAGCTGGCCTGAACTAGCCGGTTGCCTGCGCGGACATCGCCTCGTGAATCTCGGCCATGCTGAGCTCTCGTACGGGTTGCCCCAGTGACCAGTGGTGGCCGAACGGGTCGGCGACTACTCCGTATCGGTCGCCCCAGAACTGGTCTGCCAACGGGATTACCACGGTGGCACCGGCGTCCACTGCCCGCTGGAACTTGGCATCGACATCGGTCACGGTCAGGTGGATGGTGACCGGGGTTCCGCCCAGTGACCTCGGTGTCGTCGACTTGCCACCGCAGCTTTCCGGGAAGTCGTCGTTGAGCATCACCATGAAGCCATTGATGCGCAGCGCGGCGTGGATGAGCTTGCCGTCGGGCCCTGGTATACGGCCGAGCTCGACGGCGTCGAAGGCCTTGACGTAGAAGTCGATCGCCGCCGCGGCGTCGTCGACGACGAGGTGGGGGGACAATGCTGGTTCCACGGTGATTGCCACGTTGTTCGCTCCTTTGGATAGTTGGTGTCGCCCGCGCGCGGGGCCCACAGGTACTGACTGAACGTGGCAGCAATTTTCATCGGGCAGTCGGCGACGGCCGCCGTCAGGGCCGCCTCTTGCGACATGACGTGGCGACCTGATATAGATGTGTCGACTGCTGTTGATACATCTGTCTCACCACGTGTCTCAGATCGCCGGCCGATGAGGATGCCGCGTGTGCGCCACCCGATTGACCATCCATCGCACGATGGACGCGCGTCAGCAGGAAGTGCGCACCCGGCTGCTGCAAGCCGCGCGACAGCTGATCCGTGAGCACGGTCATGAGACCGTGGGCATGGAGTTGATCGCCACGACCGCAGGGGTATCGAGGGCGACGACGTACCGCTACTTCGCGTCCAAGGAACATGTCGTCTGCGAGGCCGCGCTGGCCTGGGGTCATGACGTTGCGGCGCGCTTGCCGCAGGCCATTGAGGCGGCCGGGGAGACGGTTGGCGCCATCGACGTCGCGATCGAGCAGGTGGTGCACGAAGCAGCGTCGGATTTGTCGATGGTTCGGGCCACCATGGCGTCGGTGCTGGCGCAGGGCCCGGTCTCCGACGAGTTTCGCCGGGGCGTGCGCGAGATGTTCCGCGCGTTGTTGGCCGGTGCCGTCGACGACATGCCGGCCACCCTTGATCCGTCGATGACGTTGCTTGGGCGGGTGTTTTTCGCCGATCTGGCATTGCTGGGTGTCGGCGATATCAGCGTCGAGCAGTGCATCGAGGAGCTGCGGACGGCGGCACAGCGCTTACTCACCGGCACCATTCACCGCAACTAGGAGCGGACCCATGAGTCAGGTATCGCCTTTGCAACCGGTCTGGGATGAGATAGTGAACCTGTTGGGTGTCGGCTTCTTCGAATTTCCGCTGTATTTTCTGCCCGTCGTCGTCGCCGTCGTCTTGCTGACCGGCATCGGCTTTTCGATAGTGGATGTCGCGATCTACCGGCGGATTTCGGCCAAAGCGGCCAGGAAGCTCGGAATTCGGATCATGTCGACCTACGTCGGCGCGGCCGTTGTGCTGTTCGTGTTTCACGCGACGTTTCACCTCTGGACGGCAGCGGTGCCGGGCGCCGCACCGACGCTGCCGGTATTTGTCGCTCAACTCATCGGTTTCATGGTGGTCGGCGAATTTCTGACCTATTGGTGGCACCGGTTAGAGCACGGCAGCCGCTTTGTGTTCGAGAAGGTCCACTACGTACATCACCGTGTCCAGTCGCCGTTGACCATCTGGACCAACTTCGTCGTGCATCCCGTCGAAGGCTTGATGGTGATGCTGTGCCTGTACGTTCCGCCGTTGCTGGTTGGTGCGCATCCGCTGGTGGTGGTCGCGTATGCGATCACCAACACGACCGCGATGGTGATCACGCACAGCGGATACGACATCACGTTTTATCCCCGTTGGTTGCTGCCGGCCGCGTCGGGCCATGAATTGCATCATTCCGAGCGGCGTCCCGCCAACCTGTCCGTGGTGATGACATACGGCGACAAGCTGTTTGGCACGTACAAGAATCCGGCCGGGTCACGCCAGCGACTCATGTCGACGGCATGAGCGCGCTCGCAGGGGGCCCGGCCATCCGGCGCGCGTACCTTGCCGACGGCCGGTGGGTGATCAGTTGATTAGGAATACTTTTGGTATCACCATGAGTACTATCGGATCTCGACACGGGTGCATTTTGGTTTCAACGCGAATACGTCTCCGTCACAGCGTCGGGTCGAAGGAAACCGCAGGTGGTGCAGAGTGCCCCGACGGTCCTGCCGCACAGCGTCTTTGTCGGCGACCAACCGGCCCACGCCAAGGCTCGACAGGAGTGTCCCGGCAACGCAGGACGGTCACCACGAATCGGCAACCCGGGCCGGGCTCCGTGCCTGGTTGAAACAACTATGGAAAAGCCGTTTGAGAAACCGCGGCTACCGGACCGGTAGCGTAGCGAAACCCGCTGTGCGGCCGAGTACCTCAGCTGCCGTTCGCGCGCGACACCTCGACCGGCCAAGGGTTCACGTCCCTAGACGAGGCTTCCGTTGACACGATGACCATCGCCCGTTACACCGCTGGTTCGCTGCGGAGGTGACAGTCACATCGGCTGCCGTCCAACAGTATTCGAATGACACCGACCAAGCGACAGCTGTCCACCGGTGATCGCCCGGTAGATGAGCGGGCAGCTTCGCATGCGTGCTTCGGCTTGCCCTCTTGGACCACGCAACACAATGTCGTTGCATGCCAACATCTTTAATGAGCTCATGTCGACTTATCGGTCGCCCTCGAAAGGCTCGTCGAGACGGCAGAGGGTTGGTCCTAGCGCCGAGATTATCGGGGCCGGGCAGTTGCGTGTGACGCCGTGCGACGCGCGGCACTTATCACCTCGCCTCCGGGTGGGCGCCCCGCCGAACTCGGAAACGTGTTGAAAGTGCCCGCAGGAACCCGAAGGCGATTAGGTCAGCTAACCCAAAGTCGGATATTGACAATGGCTCTCGCGGCGCGGCAAACTTCGCTCGGCATTCGCACCTTGGGGTTAAACACCTCTGATGTCAGGTGCGCAACGCGACCCGAAAGTGCTACGGCAAGCGAAGACGAGCACCGAATTATCCACTGACAGTTCAACAATCACCGGCTCACTAGTGGATGCGCGAGGAGAATCCATGCGTTATGCCAGGCGTATCGGCGGCGTCGGGGCGATAACCGCTGTTCTGTTGGCTGGCAGCACGCCGACAAATCCTCCGGTCGGTTACGCTGCGCCAACGGATTCGGGTTCCTCGGCCGGCGAGTGGGCAGACGTGCCGTCACCGCCAGCCGGGTCGGACACCGCGCTGGCTGCGCTGCCGGGCGGGGTAGCCGGGGTGCCGGGCGCGGCGGCTGCGGTGCCGGGCACGGCCCCGCCAGGCGCGGCAGCTGCGGTCCCGGGCGCGGTGCTGCCGGGCGCCAGCGCGCAACCGGTCGACCCCGCCAGCATTCCCGATGACCTGCTCAACGCCGTGATCGATTTTCTGGCCGCGGTCCGCAACGGGGTGGTGCCCGTCCTCTTCAACCGGACTCCGGTCGCGACCCCCCAACAGGTCAGCATCCCCGTTAACGGCAGCACCGGCCCCGTGCCGTTCACGGCCTTCGACCCCGACGGCAACAGGATGACCTTCAAGGTCAATCCGCGGGGCTTACCTGGCGGACCGCAGCACGGCGTCGTCAACATCAACCAACAGACAGCCAGCTTCACCTATACGGCCGATCCGGGTTTCGTCGGCAACGACACCTTCACCGTCGCCGTGAGTGACGACACCAGCCTGCACGTGCACGGCCTGGCGGGATACCTGGGCCCGTTCCACGGGCACGACGACGTCGCCACCGTGACCATCTTCGTGGGTGGCGTCCCGACCACGACGATAAGCGGTGCCTTCAGCATGCTCACCTACAACATTGCCGGGCTCCCATTTCCGTTGTCCAGCGCAATCTTGCCGCGCTTTCTGTACACCAAACAGATTGGGCAACGGCTCAATTCCTACTATGTCACCAACGTTCAGGAAGACTTCGCCTACCACGATTTCCTGGTCAAGAAATCGGATATGCCCAGCCAGACACCGCCCAGCCCACCCACGTTGCTGTGGCCCATCGGCGTGCCCTTCTCCGACGGACTCAACACACTCGCACAGTTCAAGGTGAAAAGGCTCGACCGGCAGACATGGTGGCAGTGCAGCGCCGACAACTGCCTCACCGCGAAAGGCTTCAGCTATAGCCAGCTGCAGCTTCCGGGTGGCGAAACGATCGACCTTTACAACTTGCATACCAATACCGGCGGGGGCGCGTTCACCAACGCCAACCTGGCTCAGCTCACCAATTACATCCAGCAGAATTCCGGGGGCCGTGCGGTCATCGTCACGGGCGACTTCAACGCCCTGTATTCCGACGACCAAAGCGCGCTTCTGCAATTCGCTGCGAACAATTCGCTGACCGATGCGTGGGTCCAGGTCCAGGGTGGTCCCACCAGCCCACCCTTCGCGCCCACCTGCAAGGTCGGCAACGAGTGCGAACTGCTGGACAAGATCTTCTACCGAAGCGGTCAGGGCGTGACGTTGACCGCGACCGGTTACAGCAACGAGGCGCCGAAGTTCTTCAATTCCAATGGGCAGCCGTTGTCGGATCACAGTCCGCCCATGGTCACCTTTCAGTACATCGCCGACAATGTGGGTCCCTAGGCCGCAACTGTCGGTGACGGCTGGTGGCGGGGTGCCCTTCGCATCGCATCAGGTGTCGAATCAAGCGGACGTGAGAACCTGGTCCCACCCTGCGACAGATTCGGGGCTGCGCGGGCCCGGCCCGACATAAATGGCCGACGGGCGGACCAGCTTGCCGAGTCGCTTCTGCTCAAGGATGTGCGCACACCAGCCAGCGGTGCGTCCGCAGGTGAACATCGCCGGCATCATGTTCGCCGGCACTCTGGCGAAGTCCAGGATGACAGCGGCCCAGAATTCCACATTGGTCTCGATCGCCCGGTCCGGGCGGCGTTCCCGCAGCTCAGCCAGTGCTGCCTGCTCCAGCGCCATGGCGACGTCGTAGCGCGGTGCGCCCAATCGTTCCGCGGTTGCGCGCAAGACCCGCGCCCGCGGGTCCTCGGCGCGATAGACCCGGTGCCCAAAGCCCATCAGCTTGTCGCCACGATCCAAGATCTTCTTGACCAGACCACGCGCATCGCCGGTGCGCTCGACTTCTTCGAGCATCGGAAGCACCCGCGCCGGCGCGCCGCCGTGCAGCGGTCCGCTCATCGCGCCGATCGCTCCGGACAGCGCTGCGGCGACGTCTGCACCCGTGGAGGCGATCACGCGTGCGGTGAACGTCGAGGCGTTCATGCCGTGCTCGGCCGCCGACACCCAGTACGCGTCGATGGCGTCGACATGCCTGGGGTCCGGCTCGCCTTGCCACCGGGTCATGAAACGCGCTGTCACCGTGGAACATTCGTCGATGACTCGCTGTGGTACGGCCGGCTGGTAGATGCCGCGCGCGGATTGCGCGACGTAGGACAATGCCATCACCGATGCACGGGCCAGCTGTTCGCGGGCCGTGCGATCGTCGATGTCGAGCAACGGCGCGTACCCCCAGATGGGGGCCAGCATCGCCAGTCCCGCCTGCACGTCGACCCGCACGTCGCCGGTGTGGATGGGCAGCGGGAACGGTTCGGCCGGCGGCAGTCCATGGCCGAATTCGCCGTCCACCAGCAGCGCCCACACGTCTCCGAATGTGACCCGTTGACTCACCAGATCTTCGATATCGACGCCGCGGTAGCGCAATGCGCCGCCATCTTTATCCGGCTCGGCAATCTCGGTGGTGAAGGCCACCACGCCATCAAGACCAGGGACAAAATCTTCCGGGACCACAGTCATAGGCAAATTCTCGCACCCCACCTCCCCGCGGACGCTACCGGCTGGTAGCGACGCCGCTAGCGTTGACACGATGACAGATCATCTGGCTGGAATGCGGGTGGAGTACGGGTCCGTCGAGAAGGACGGGAGCCCCGACCTGGATGAATCCTGGCTCGCGCACGGGTGGCTGGCCTTGTTTCGCACCTGGCTTGCCGACGCTCAGCGCGCCGGCGTCGCCGAGCCGAATGCGATGGTGCTGGCTACCGTCGCAGCGGGCCGTCCGGTCAGCCGATCGGTGCTGTGCAAGGGCGTGGACGAGACGGGGATCACCTTTGTCACCAACTACGAGTCGGCCAAGGGCGCCGAGTTGGCGGCTGTGCCTTATGCATCGGTCACCTTTCCGTGGTATCAGCTGGGTCGACAGGTCCACATCCGGGGCCCGGTGAGCCGGGTTGATCCCCGAGTGACCGAGCAGTACTGGTCCCAGCGACCGCGTGGGTCGCAGCTGGGAGCGTGGGCGTCGCACCAGTCGCAGCCGATCGCCTCACGCGCGGCGCTGCTCGATCAACTTGCTGAGGTGACTGCGCGGTTCGCCGATGCGGAGCGCATTCCGGTTCCGCCGAACTGGGGCGGTTATCTCATCGGCCCTGAGGTGGTGGAGTTCTGGCAGGGCCGGGAAAACCGGGTACACAACAGGATCCGGGTCGCCGACGGTCATATCGAGCGGCTGCAGCCCTAGCGGGCCCGATGCGCGCCCAGCGTGACGTCAGGGCGAGGATCCGTGCCGAAACTCGTCCCGACGTCACGCTCGCGAATGGGTCATGCGACGGCGTCGACGCGGGCCGCGAAGCCGTATAGGGGCATTGCGCGCCGCCGCGATGCGGCATCAAGCCGCTGGCGGGCCGAGTGTGTAGTGGTGGCTTCGAAAGTGAGCTCACGGTGGCCCCAAGGGCCTTGGGCTCGCCAGAGCCGCACGCTCGACGCCGCAGGCGCACACTCGAGACGCCCCAAGCGGGCGAAGGCATACCGCGCATGCGGACAAGCCCGGAAAGACCCGACAAGCACCGCCCGACCAGCAGATTCGACCCCGGGCAGGCGCGGCGTCGCGTCAACGACTACCTTCACCTATACGCACCGAGTGGGGCTGCCATATCAGCCAGAGCGCAAAGGGGTTCTCGTGGCCGACACCGACGACACCGCAACTCTGAAGTACCCGGGGGGCGAGATCGAGCTGCAGATCGCCCATGCCACCGAAGGTGCGGACGGGATTTCGCTCGGGCCGCTGCTGTCTAAGACCGGCTACACCACATTCGACGTCGGCTTTGTGAACACCGCTTCGTGCAAGAGCTCCATCACCTACATCGACGGAGACGCCGGCATTCTGCGTTATCGCGGTTACCCGATTGACCAGCTGGCTGAGAAGTCGACCTTCATCGAGGTCTCCTACCTGCTGATCTACGGCGAGCTGCCCACCCCTGACCAGCTGGCCGAATTCACCGGCCGCATCCAGCGCCACACCATGCTGCACGAGGACCTGAAGCGGTTCTTCGACGGGTTTCCGCGCAACGCACACCCGATGCCGGTGCTGTCCAGCGTGGTCAACGCCCTCTCGGCGTATTACCAGGATGCCCTGGACCCGATGGACAACAACCAAGTTGAGCTCTCGACCATTCGGTTGCTGGCCAAGCTGCCCACCATTGCTGCCTACGCCTATAAGAAGTCGGTCGGCCAGCCCTTCCTCTACCCGGAGAACTCGCTGACGCTGGTGGAGAACTTCCTCCGGATGACGTTTGGCTTTCCGGCCGAGCCCTACCAGGCCGACCCGGAAGTGGTGCGGGCGCTGGACATGCTGTTCATCCTGCACGCCGACCATGAGCAGAACTGTTCGACATCGACGGTGCGACTGGTGGGCTCGTCGCGGGCCAACCTGTTCACCTCCATCTCCGGCGGCATCAACGCGCTGTGGGGCCCGCTGCACGGCGGCGCCAACCAAGCGGTGCTGGAAATGCTGGAGCAGATCCGCGAGAGCGGCGACGACGTGGACGAATTCGTCCGCAAGGTGAAAAACCGCGAGGCCGGCGTCAAATTGATGGGCTTCGGCCACCGGGTCTACAAGAACTACGACCCACGCGCGCGGATCGTCAAGGAGCAGGCCGACAAGATCCTGTCCAAGCTGGGAGGCGACGACTCCCTGCTGGGCATCGCCAAGGAGCTCGAAGAGGCGGCGCTGACCGACGACTACTTCATCGAGCGCAAGCTCTACCCGAACGTCGACTTCTACACCGGCCTGATCTACCGTGCGCTCGGTTTCCCGACTCGGATGTTCACCGTGCTGTTTGCGCTGGGCCGGCTCCCGGGGTGGATCGCGCACTGGCGGGAGATGCACGACGAGGGCGACAGCAAGATCGGCCGGCCGCGCCAGATCTACACCGGCTACACCGCGCGCGATTACGTGGCCATCGATGGGCGGTAATTGCCGCTAACCGAGTGCTAGTCGAGTGCAGCCAACACCGCCATGGCGGCATTGTGCCCGCCGATGCCCGATACCGCGCCGCCGCGGCGGGCTCCCGAGCCGCACAGCATGATCCGCTCGTGGCCGGTAGCCACGCCCCATTGCCGGGCCGGTGTGTCCAGTGGCTCGTCGTTCTCGGTGAACGGCCACGACAGGGCGCCGTGGAAGATGTTGCCGCCGGTCATGTGCAGCGCGTGCTGCAGGTCCAGCGTGGTGGTGGTCTCGATGCACGGCCGGCCGTCCGCGTCGGTCATCAGGAGATCCTGAATAGGTTCGGCCAGAACCGAATTCAGTGACGAAAGCACCGTCTGCGTCAGGTGGCCGCGGACGGTATCCGGGTCGGCGGCCGAGCACAGCGAATGTGGCGTGTGCAAGCCGAACACGGTCATGGTGTGCACTCCCGCGTCGCGCAGCCGGTCCGGCAGGATGCTGGGATCGGTCAGCGAATGGCAGTACGCCTCGCACGGCAACGGGTCGGGCAGCCGCCCGCCGGTTGCGTGCGAATACGCGGTGTCCAGCTGGGTCCAGGTCTCGTTGACGTGCAAGGTCCCGGCGAAGGCCTGCTCCGGGGTGACGCCGGCGTCCCGCAACCGGGGTAGTCGGCGTACCACCATATTCACCTTGATCTGGGCGCCCGGGGTCAGCAAGGGCTCCGGTTCGCCCAGCAGGCCGGCCAAGACCGCCGGTGTCACCCCGGCCAGCACGAACCGCCCTCGGATCGCATGCTCGTCGCCGTCCGCGCGGTAATACACCTCCCCCGTCGGATCTACCGCGAAAACATCCGCGCCAGTGGTTATTTCGGCACCATGGCGGGCGGCTGCGGCAGCCAGGGCCGACGTCACCGAACCCATGCCGCCGACCGGGACGTCCCAGTCTCCGGTACCCCCGCCCAGCACGTGGTACAGGAAGCAGATGTTCTGCCTCAGCGACGGGTCGTCCAGTCGCGCGAAGGTGCCGATCAGCGCGTCGGTCGCAATCACCCCCCGGACCAGGTCGTTAGCCACCGCGCCGGTAATGGCGTGTCCGATCGGCTCGTCGATCATGGCCTGCCAGGCGAGCGCCGCCGCGCGGCCGGCGCGGTCCACGACGGCGCGGCGTGCCTGCTGCCGAGTGCGCAGCGGCTCGAGCAGCGTCGGCCAGAGCCGTTCGGTCACCAGTCGGCAACGGCGGTAGAAGGCGTCGAAGCCATGCTCGTCAGCCGCGGCGCCGATCGCAGCGAAGGTGCCCGCGCCGTTCGGCCCGACGAGCAGACCGGACCGCCCGGCGGTAGCCGGGTCCGGCGTATACGACGAATACGGTCGACGGGCCAACCGGACATGCGCGCCCAGGTCGTCGACGATGCGGCGGGGTAACAGGCTGACCAGATAGGAATACCGCGACAGCCGGACCTCGACGCCGGCGAAGGCCTGCGCCGACACCGCTGCCCCGCCGGTGTGTGACAGCCGCTCCAGCACCCGCACCCCGAGCCCCGCCCGGGCCAGGTAGCCGGCCGCGACCAGGCCATTGTGACCGCCGCCGACGACGACGACATCGAATTCCCGCATGGTGGTGTCGACAGGAAGCCCGGATCGGTGCTAGCTGAGGTAGCCCTCGACTTGGCCGCCGGGACGAAGGTGTGCCTCGTGCGGGTCACCACCGGTTTCCCGCAGTGCCCGTCGCTGCCGCAACAGGTCCCAGCACTGGTCCAGTTCGATTGCGATGCGGCGCAGTTGCTGATGCTCATCGGACTCGGTGATGTCACCCTGCTGCAGCCGGGTACGCAGCGCCTTCTCCTCGGCGACCAGGTCGCGGATCTGCGCCAGGGTCTCGCTGTCGGTTGGTTTGCTCTCGCTAGCCATTGCTCCAGTGTGCCTGACATTGGCAGTTTCGCCGCTGGACAGTCGGTAGGCTGCATATCGCCTGAGGGCGGGACAGACACTTTTCGACGGCGAGAGGCGGGGTGATGGTGGGTAGCCAGCCGGTCTCAGACATGCCGCCCGCACCCAGCCGCGCGTGGAGACTTCGTCGGCACCCACTCGGCGTCGCCTGGCTGATCGCGCTGGCGGTTATTCCGTTGCTGATAGCGGCAATCGGTTACGGCATGTTCGAACGCCCCACCTCCGTCACAGGGCCGGCCGGTGACCTGCCCACCCTGACAACGACCAGTAGCACCTCCAGCGCCTCCGACGTGTCATGGTCGCTGCTTTCAATCAGCCGCAGCGGCAACACCATTACGCTTATCGGCGATTTTCCCGATGACAATTCCAAGGCGGCGCTGCTGGCGGCCCTGAGAAACGTGCTGACTCCGGGCGTCATCGTCATCGATCAAATCCGTATCGATCCTCTGGTCCGCGCCCTTGATTTCGCAAACGCGGAACCGGTTTTCACCGCCGGCGCCGCAATCCCGGACTTCAGCCTGAAGGTCGAGGGAAACACCGTGACCTTGTCGGGAACCGCCGCATCGCCCGACCAGAAAGATGCGGTGGAGCGTGCGGCCAAGACTGCTTGGCCCGGAGTCAATGTCACCAACAACATTGAGGTCAAGGCTCCGTCCCCGACGCCGGGCGCCAGTCCACCGCCAGGTTCCGGTGCCTCTGGACCGTGCGCCGACCTACCGGCGGCCATCAATGCTCTGACGGGCGGGGCGATCGCCTTTAAGAACGACGGGGTCAGCCTGACCCCTGCCGACAACCAGATCCTGAGCCAGGTAGCCGCCAAACTCAAAGCCTGTCCGGACGCACGCGTCACCGTTAACGGCTACTCCGACAACGGCGGCGGCGAGGGCATCAACTTTCCGTTGAGTGTTCAGCGGGCCACCACCGTCGCCGACTTCCTCGCCGCCCAGGGAGTTGCCCGCGATCACATCACCGCCCAGGGCTACGGTTCCGCCAACCCCATCGCCGGCAATGACACACCCGAGGGTCGCGCCAAGAATCGCCGCGTCGAAATCGTGGTCAGCTAAGGAGAATCCAGCGTGGATTTCGTGATCCAGTGGTTGTACTACCTGGCTGCCTTCGTGGCAGGCTCGGCTCTCGCATGGGTGATCGCCACTGTCTTCGTCAAGCCCGCCGGCCAAGAACAGCATGTGCACGAGCCGCATGAGACGGACGCAGCGCCGTGACGGGCAACGTGCACTGGTGGCTGGTGGGCCTGGCTTTCGCCCTCGGCATGCTGCTGACCTTCACGCTGATGATCCGCCCCGTCAAAGACCAACTGCCGCAACGCAAGTCGAGCGCCGTGCCACGCCGGCCGGCGCAGAAGGTCGTCGCCCGCAAGGGGGCGCCGGCGAAGAAGATCCCGGCCGCCAAGAAGACGCCCAGACCCGAGACCCCCGATGCGGACCCGGCGGCAACGCACGAGATCGCACCCGCGAAAGTTACGTCGGCACAACAGGTCCCGGACGCGACGGAGTCGGCTGAGCAGACCGCGGTCACTGGGGAAACTTCGCCGCAATCCCCGGTGCGGTTTGCCCCCTACGGCCCGGGCTCCGCGCGCGCCTGCGCCGACGGCAGCGGACCGGAGGGATGGCTGGTCAAGGGCCGCACGGATACCAGGCTCTATTACACCCCCGACGACCCCGACTACGACGCGACCGCGGCCCAGGTCTGGTTCCAGGACGAGGCCGCCGCGGCACGGGCCTTTTTCACGCCCTGGCGCAAGAGCGCGCGACGGGAGTGAGTTAGCTCGGGCCCGGAAGCTTCAGCAGCAGCCGTGCGCCGCCCAGTGGGCTGTCCTGCAAAGACGCGGTCCCGCCGTGCAGCTGGGCCTGCTGCGCCACCAGCGCCAGCCCGAGACCGGATCCCGAGTGGGACGCCGTTGATCCGCGGGAGAACCGGTCGAACACCACCTGGCGCTCTTCTTCGGGTACTCCGCTGCCGTTGTCGTCGATGGCGATCTCGACGCCGGCCCGCGAACTGACGGCCGACAGCTGCACCCGGGTGGCGCCGCCGTGCTTGACGGCGTTGGCGATGGCGTTGTCGACGGCCAGCCGCAAACCGGCGGGCAGCCCGACGATGATGCAGGTCGGCGACGGCACCAGCGAGACGTCGAGATCGGGGTAGATGCGCATCGCGTCGTGGGCCGCGCGGTCGAGCAGCTCGGTGATGTCAACCGGCACATGATCGTCCGAGGTCGACAATTCGCCCTGGGCCAGCCGCTCCAGCGCGCTGAGGGTGGCTTCGATGCGCGACTGGGTGCGGATCACGTCATTGAGCACTTCTTTGCGTTGGTCTTCGGGCAGGTCCAAGGTAGACAGCACCTCGAGATTGGTCCGCATTGCCGTCAACGGAGTGCGCAATTCGTGGGAGGACACCGCGGCGAAGTCGCGAGCCGACGCCAGCGCCTCCTTAGTGCGGATTTGCTCGTTCCAGATGCGCTGCAGCATGCCTCGCATCGCCTCGGCGATCTCGATGGCTTCGCTGGCGCCGTGCACTTCGACCCGCGGCGCCTCGTCCCCGGCGTCGATCGAGCGCGTTTGTTCGGCCAGCTGTTTGAACGGCCGCACCGCGAACACGGCCAGCAGCCAGGCGAACACCGCTGCCGCGCCGATGGCGAAAGCACAGATCAACAGCACCCGGCGGTGCAGGTTGTTGGTCTCGGCGACGGTGGCGTCATAGGTCGCGCCGACCGCTACCGACGTCGGCTCGGGCCCCGGGATCTCCACCGTGCGCACCCGGTAGCGCACTCCGCCGATGTAGGTGTCGGCGTAGTCCTTGTGCAGCTTGGGCAAGGTGATGTCGGAATTCGACTTGACCAGGTCGCCGCGGCGGACCGTGATGAGGGCGTCGCGGTCGTTGGGGGAGCGCGGTATTTCGTCGAGGCCGCGCGGCACGAACGGGATCGCGAAGCCCGCCGCCTCGTCCAGGCGGCGGTCCAGCCGCTCTTTGCGGTCGTTGGTGATCCCCACCCAGACCACGGTTCCGACGATGAGTACCGGGATCGCGGCGCCGATCGCTGTCGCGACCACCACCCGCGTCCGCAACGAAGGCGTCCGGGCAAAGATCCGCGACAGGATGTTCACTCACTGCATCCTGAGCACGAAGCCGACGCCGCGCACGGTGTGCAGCAGCCGGGGTCCGCCGTTGGCCTCGAGCTTGCGCCGCAGGTACCCAATGAACACGTCGACGACGTTGGTGTCGGCGGCGAAGTCGTAGCCCCACACCAGCTCCAGCAGCTGCGCGCGGGACAACACCGCGGTCTTGTGCTCCGCCAAAACCGCCAGCAGGTCGAACTCGCGCTTGGTCAGGTCGACGTCGACGCCGTTGACCCGGGCCCGCCGGCCGGGGATGTCCCCCTCCAACGGGCCCACCGTGATGGTTTCCGACGAGGACGTGGCGGTGGAGCCGCGGCGGCGCAGCAGAGCCTTCACCCGGGCCACCAGCTCGGCCAGCACGAACGGCTTGACCAGGTAATCGTCGGCGCCGGCCTCGAGGCCGGCGACTCGGTCGTCGACCGAGCTGCGTGCCGACAGCACGCAGACCGGCACGTCGTTGTCCATCGCGCGCAGCGCCGTGACCACGCTGACGCCATCGAGCACCGGCATGTTGATGTCGAGCACGATCGCGTCCGGGCGGGTTTCGGTGGCGCTGCGAAGGGCCTCGGCGCCGTCGACGGCGGTCGAGACCTCGAACCCGGAGAGCCGCAGGCCGCGTTCCAGCGAGGCCAGGACATCGGAGTCGTCGTCGACCACCAAGACCCGAGGTGAGCTCACACCAGTCTCCATGCCGCTCATTTTGCCTGATTGTTGCCCGCGGCGGTGGGACGCCGCCCGCCGGGTCGCTGGTGCCTGTCCGGCGGGTTACCGTCAGCCTGTTCGAATCACCTCGGCGACGACGGGAGCCCCGGCGGCGGTGCGCGCCGGGGACAGCGCCAGGTGGGCAAGACGAGACACCGCGAATTCTCGGAGACTGACGTGGCTGATGGGAAAGTCGGAGTTGCCTCCAACAATTCGGGCCAATAGATCAGCACCGTCCTAGGTGTCTCGGGGCAACCCGATGCGTCGATAGCGCGCCAACCGCGCCGCCATGCGTTCGGCGTCGGGAGCCGACCGCAGCGCATGCACCTCGGCAGCGATGGCGCGCGACAGCCGTCGGGCGAACTCGACCGGCTCGGCCGCAGCGTCGGGATACTCGGGCACAATGACGTCGACAATGCCGGCGGCCAGCAGGTCTGCCGACCGGACACCTTGGGCGGCAGCGAGTTCGGCGGCGTGCTCGGTGTCGCGGAACACGATCGCGCTGGCGCCCTCCGGCGGCAACGGGGCGAGCCAGCCGTGCAGCGCGGCCAGCACCCGGTCAGCGGGCACCATCGCCAGCGCAGGTCCACCGCTGCCCTGACCCAACAGCACCGACACCGTCGGGGTGTCCAGGGTGACGAGGTCGGCAAGGCACTGGGCGATCTGTCCGGCCAGCCCGCCCTGCTCGGCTTCGGCCGACAATGCGGGTCCGGCGGTGTCGATCATCAGCACCAGCGGTAACCGCAGCTCGGCGGCCAGCGCCATGCCTCGCCGGGCTTCACGCAGCGACGCCGGACCGACAAGACCGCCGACGACTCGCTGCTGGCCCAGCACCACCGCCGGCTGGCCGCAGAAGCGAGCCAGGGCCAGCAGCGTCGTCGCCGCTTCGCCAGAACCGGTACCCGAGAGCAGCACGCGGTCGGTGGCACCGTCGCGCAACAGCCGTGCCACACCCGGCCGGTCGGGTCGTCGCGATGCCACCACCGAGTCCCAGGTGGGTACGTCGGGCACCGGCTCGGGCGGTGCCGGGGCCGGCGGCGGCTCGGGAACATCGGTGAGCACTGTCAGCGCCCGATCCACCGTGCGGCGCAGCTCGTCGAGCGCGACGACGCCGTCGATCACGCCGTGGCGTTGCAAATTCTCCGCGGTCTGAACACCGTCGGGGAAGGGTTCGCCGTAGAGCAGCTGGTACACCCGCGGACCCAGGAAACCGATCAGGGCACTCGGTTCGGCGACGGTGACATGGCCCAGCGAGCCCCACGACGCGAACACCCCGCCGGTGGTCGGATTGCGCAGGTAGACGAGGTAGGGCAGGTGCGCCTGCTGGTGCAGCCGGACGGCCGCGGCGATCTTCACCATCTGCAGGAAGGCGACCGTGCCCTCCTGCATCCTGGTGCCGCCGGAGCTCGGCGACGCCAGCAGCGGCAGGCGCTCGGCGGTGGCGCGCTCGACGGCGGCGGTAATGCGTTCCGCCGCCGCCACCCCGATAGATCCGGCGAGGAAGCCGAACTCGCACACCACCACCGCGACGCGTCGCCCGAAGATGCGCCCCTCGCCGGTGAGCACCGATTCGTCGCGGCCGGTGGCGGCGCGGGCCCGCGTCAGATCACCCGCGTAGGACTGCGATACCGGCACCGGCAGCGGGTCGGTGTCCCAACTGGTGAACGAGCCCTCGTCCAGCACCGCGTCGCGCAGTTGGTCGGTCGTGATACGACTCACCGGATGAGGCTATATAGGCTGGCGCAATGATCGGTATCACCCAGGTCGAGGCCGTGCTGACAATCGAGTTGCAGCGCCCGGAGCGCCGCAATGCCCTGAACTCCCAGCTCGTGGAGGAGCTGCGGGAGGCGTTCCTGAAGGCCGGTGACGGCTCAATCCGGGCGATTGTGCTCACCGGACAAGGCTCTGCGTTTTGCGCCGGAGCGGACCTGTCCGGCGACGCATTCGCCGCCGACTACCCCGATCGGCTCATCGAGCTGCACCGGGTGATGGACGCCACCCTGATACCGGTGATCGGCGCGATCAACGGTCCGGCTATCGGCGCGGGCCTGCAGCTGGCCATGCAGTGCGACCTGAGGGTGGTCGCGCCGGAGGCGTTCTTTCAGTTTCCGACGTCCAAATATGGCCTGGCACTGGACAACTGGAGTATCCGCCGGCTCTCCTCGCTGGTCGGTCACGGACGGGCGCGGGCGATGCTGCTGGCCGCGGAGAAGCTGACAGCCGAGATGGCGTTGCATACCGGAATGGCCAACCGGATCGGGACGCTGGCCGACGCGCAAGCCTGGGCCGCCGAGATCGCCGGCCTGGCGCCGCTGGCAATCCAGCATGCCAAGCGGGTGCTCAACGACGACGGCGCCATCGAGGAGCCCTGGCCGGAGCACAAGGAGTTGTTCGACAAGGCATGGGGCAGCCAAGATGTCATCGAGGCACAGGTGGCGCGCGTGCAGAAGCGGCCGCCGAGGTTTCAGGGGGAGTAGTCGTGGTGGTGCGCCGAGCGCTACGGCTGGCCGCCGGCACGGCCTCGCTGGCGGCCGGTGGCTGGCTGGTGCGGGCACTGCACGGCGCGCCGGCTGCGCTTGGGGCAAACCCCGCGACCATCCGCGCCATTTCGGAGGGGTCGCCGCACTACCAGGACGGCAACTTCGTCAACCTCGACCCGGGGTCCATATACGTCATGGGCCGCGAGGAACTGCGGCTCATCATCTGGGAGTTCGTGGGTAATCGCGGCGGCAGCAGGCCCGCCAAACCGATCCCGCTGGCCGCCCCGGAGATCTACAAAGGTGACGCCAGCCGGCTCGCCGTCAGCTGGTTCGGCCACTCGACGGCGCTGGTGGAAATCGACGGCTACCGGGTGCTGACCGATCCGGTGTGGAGCAACCGGTGTTCGCCCTCCGATCTCGTCGGGCCCCAACGGCTGCATCCGCCGCCGGTGCAACTGGAGGGCCTTCCGGCCGTCGATGCGGTGGTGATCAGCCATGACCACTACGACCATCTCGATATCGACACCGTCATCGCGCTGACCCGCACCCAGCGCGCGCCGTTCTTCGTGCCCCTCGGGGTCGGTGCCCATCTGCGGGCGTGGGGCATTCCCGAGCAGCGCATCGTCGAACTCGATTGGCAGCAAAGCGGCCAGGTTGACCAGCTCAGGATCGTCTGTATGCCGGCCCGGCATTTTTCGGGCCGCTTTCTGAGCCGTGATAACACCTTGTGGGCGTCGTGGGCGTTCATCGGTCCCAGCCATCGCGTCTACTTCGGCGGTGATACCGGCTACACCAAGAGCTTCGCCCAGATCGGCGCGGACCACGGGCCATTCGACCTGACGCTGATGCCGATCGGCGCCTATAACACCGCATGGCCGGATATCCACATGAACCCCGAGGAGGCGATCCGGGCCCATCTGGACGTCACCGATTCCGGCGCGGGGCTGTTGGTGCCGGTGCACTGGGGTACCTTCCGGCTGGCTCCGCACCCATGGTCAGAACCGGTTGAGCGGCTGTTGGCGGCCGCTGAGCCCGAGCGAGTCAAGGTGGCGGTGCCGCTGCCAGGTCAGCGGGTGGATTCGGCCGGGCCGTTGAGATCCAACCCGTGGTGGCGGCTTTAGCTCGAGCGCGTTGGACCCGGCCGCAGGTGACGTCGTTCACGCGGCGCGATTCGGCACCCGGTTAGAGTGAGCGGCCATGACGAGACGCGCGGCGACGGCCGCACTAGTTGTGATGTTGCTGGCGCTGGTGGCATGCGGGCCCGCGCAGCGGGCATCCGGCCCGACGTCGGCGCTGTCGAAAGTCCCGCCCAATGAGGTTTCCGGCGTGGACATTCCGGCCGGGCGCATCGACGAGGCGGTGGCGAAGCTGGACGGCCTGGTCGCCGAGCTGATGAAGACCAGCGGCATCCCCGGCATGGCCCTGGCCGTTGTCCACGGTGGAAAGACGTTGTACGCGAAGGGTTTCGGCATCAAGGATGCCAGCAAGGCCGACGGCCCGGACAACCGGGTGGACGCCGACACCGTCTTCCAGCTGGCATCGGTGTCCAAATCGGTGGGTGCGACGGTGGTGGCGCACGAGGTCAGCACCAACGTGGTCACCTGGGATACGCCCGTCGTCGCGAAGCTGCCGTGGTTCGAACTCGGCGATGCCTACGTCACCAGCCATGTGACCGTCGCCGACCTCTATTCGCATCGCTCCGGATTGCCGGACCATGCCGGTGACCCGCTGGAGGATCTGGGTTACGACGGGCAGCAGGTGCTGCAGCGGCTGAAGTACTTGCCGCTGGCCCCATTTCGGATCAGCTACGCCTACACCAATTTCGGCGTGACCGCCGCGGCCGACGCGGTCGCGGCCGCGGCCGGCAAATCCTGGGCGGAGCTGTCCGACGAGGTGCTCTACCGTCCGCTGGGAATGACATCCACCAGTTCGCGGTTCGCCGATTTCCTGGCCAGACCCAATCACGCGGTCGCCCACATCAAGGTCGGCGATAAATGGGAGGCCCGCTTCCAACGGGATCCCGATCCCCAAACGCCCGCAGGCGGGGTCAGCTCCTCGCTCAACGACATGACGCACTGGCTGACCATGGTGCTGGCCAACGGCGCCTACAACGGTCAGCAGATCACGTCGCCGGAGGCGCTCTTGCCGGCCATCACACCGCAAGTGATCTCGACTCCGGCGCGGTTGCCCAAGGCGCGAGCGGGCACCTATGGTTTCGGATTCAACGTGTCGGTGAACTCGTCGGGTCGTACCCAGTACGGTCATTCCGGCGGATTCGGCTTGGGGGCCGCGACGAATTTTACCGTCCTGCCGTCCGAAGACCTCGCCGTCATTGCCCTGACCAATGCCGCACCCTACGGAGTGCCGGAAGCGCTGACGGCCGAATTCTTGGACCTGGTGCAGTACGGCCAGGTCCGCGAGGACTGGGCCACCCTGTACAGGCAGCAACTTGCCCCGCTGAACCACCCAGAGGGGTCGCTGGTCGACAAACAGCCTCCCGTCAGCCCCGCGCCGGCACGGCCGTTGAGCGACTACGTTGGGGGCTACGCCAACGACTACTGGGGTCCGGCCACCGTGACCGAACATGACGGCCAGCTGCAGCTGTCGCTGGGGCCGAAGAACCAGACATTCACGTTGACGCATTGGGACGCAGACACTTTCACTTTTCCGCTGTCGACCGAAAACGCCTTACCCGGATCCATTTCCAAGGCGGTCTTTTCCGGCTTCCCCGTCGCCACGCTGAACCTCGAATACTACGACGCCGACAAGCTGGGAACGTTTACCCGATGAGTGCCGCGCCCGGCTTGACCGATGCCGAAGTGGCACAACGGTTAGCCGAGGGCAAGAGCAACGACATCCCAGAACGGACCACCCGCAGCGTCGCGCAGATCATCCGGGCCAACGTGTTCACCCGCATCAACGCGATCCTGGGCGTGCTGCTGCTGATCGTGTTGGCGACGGGCTCGGTGATCAACGGGCTGTTCGGTCTGCTCATCATCGCCAACAGCATCATCGGTATGATTCAGGAGCTCCGAGCGAAGCAGACGCTGGACAGCTTGGCGATCCTGGGGCAGGCAAAGCCCTTGGTGCGCAGGCGATCCGGTACTCAGACCCGGTTGCCGAGCGAAGTCGTGCTGGACGACATCATCGAACTCGGGCCGGGAGACCAGGTTGTCGTCGACGGTGAGGTCGTCGAGGACAGGAACCTCGAGGTTGACGAATCACTGTTGACCGGTGAGGCCGACCCGATCGCCAAAGACCCCGGCGACGCGGTGATGTCGGGCAGTTTCGTCGTCTCCGGAACCGGAGCCTACCGCGCGACCAAGGTGGGCCGGGAAGCATACGCGGCCAAGCTGGCCGCCGAGGCCAGCAAGTTCACTTTGGTGAAATCCGAACTGCGCAACGGTATCAACAGGATACTGCAGTTCATCACCTACCTGTTGGTGCCGGCGGGACTGCTGACCGTCTACACCCAGCTGTTCACCACGAAGGCCGGCTGGCGGGAATCGGTGCTGCGGACGGTGGGCGCCTTGGTGCCGATGGTGCCCGAAGGTCTGGTGTTGATGACGTCGATCGCGTTCGCGGTCGGTGTCATCCGGTTGGGCCAACGCCGATGCCTGGTGCAGGAATTGCCCGCCATCGAGGGGCTGGCCCGAGTCGACGTGGTTTGTGCCGACAAGACCGGCACGCTGACCGAAAGTGGGATGCGGGTATCGGAGGTCAGTGGATTGGGCACTGCTGACGATCGTATCGTCGACGTGCTGGCTTCCCTGGCAGCTGCCGATGACCGACCCAATGCCAGCATGCAGGCGATCGCCGCGGCCTGTCATTCGCCGCCCGGCTGGACCGCAACGGCGACAGCATCTTTCAAGTCCGCGACCAAATGGAGCGGTGCATCCTATCGGGACCACGGCAACTGGGTGATCGGCGCGCCCGATGTGCTGCTCGACTCGGCATCGGCCGCCGCCGAACAGGCGGAGCGCATCGGGGCGCAGGGGTTGCGGGTGCTGCTGCTGGGTGCTTCCGACGTCGCCGTGGACCACCCCGACGCGCCCGGACGGGTCACCCCGGTCGCTCTGGTGGTGCTCGAGCAGAAGATCCGGCCCGACGCCCGCGAGACGCTTGAATACTTTGCCGACCAAGGCATTTCGGTAAAGGTGATATCCGGCGACAACGCCGTGTCGGTGGGGGCGGTCGCCGGCAAGCTCGGGCTGCGGGGCGAGGTGCTGGATGCCCGTCAGCTCCCTACCGGGCCCGCCGAATTGGCCGACACGTTGGAATCCTTCACGACGTTCGGCAGGGTGCGTCCCGACCAGAAGCGAGCCATTGTGCATGCCCTGCAGTCGCACGGGCATACCGTGGCGATGACCGGCGACGGCGTCAACGACGTGCTGGCCCTCAAGGACGCCGACATCGCGGTGGCGATGGGGGCGGGTAGCCCGGCGTCTCGTGCGGTAGCGCAGATCGTCTTGCTGGACAACAGGTTTGCCACCCTGCCCTACGTGGTCGCCGAAGGCCGCCGGGTGATCGGCAATATCGAACGGGTCGCGAATCTGTTTCTGGCTAAAACGGTGTATTCGGCGTTGCTGGCGTTGCTGGTGGGGATCGAGTGCTTGCTTGCCAAACCGCTGGGGGCCGATCCGCTGCTGTATCCGTTCCAACCGATCCATGTGACCATCGCGGCGTGGTTCACCATCGGCATTCCGTCATTCATCCTGTCCCTGGCGCCCAACAACGAGCGTGCGTATCCCGGCTTCGTTCGGCGGGTGTTGACCTCCGCACTGCCGTCCGGACTTGTGGTGGGCACGGCGACTTTCGTTTCCTACCTCGTGGCCTACCCCGGCCGTCACTCGACCTGGCATGAACGGACGCAAGCTTCAACGGCGGCCCTGATCACGCTGCTGGTGACCGCGCTATGGGTGCTTGCGGTGGTGGCACGGCCCTATCAATGGTGGCGTCTGGGACTGGTTATGGCCTCCGGCGCGGCCTATTTGGTGATCTTCAGCCTGCCGCTGGCGCAGCAGAAGTTTTTCCTGGACCCGTCGAACCTCGCTATGACGTCGATTGCCTTGGGCATCGGCGTGATCGGGGCCGGTGTGATCGAGGCGACGTGGTGGATTCGAGCCAGGGTGCTCGGTGTCAAACCGCAGGTATGGCGGCGTCCGGAAAAGTAAACGACCAAGACGTCAATATAAGCGGAAGTCAAAGGCGTGGCATCCCGAACCGCAGGTGTATAAATACTTTACATTTCGGGGCTATCTATGAATATTCTTTGTCGACGTCTATTTTGCCGAAAACACGAAATTGTTGCCGCGCCGTCCGTATGCTGACGGGGAAATCCGCTTGACGGCAGCCGGCTCAATCCCGGTGACCGCCGGATTGTCGCAGGCAGTGATCGATAGGTGGCCCCGATGCGACGGCCACCTGGGAGAGGTTGCCGCGAATGAATTTTTCGGTCTCGCCACCGGAGATCAATTCGGCCCGCATATTTAGCGGTGCCGGAGCAGGTCCGATGCTGGCCGCGGCGGCGGCCTGGGACCAGCTGGCCGGCGAGCTGGGATCGGCGGCGACCGCATTCTCGTCAGTGACCTCGGCGCTGGTGGGTTCTTCTTGGCAGGGCCCGGCGTCGGTGGCGATGGCAAGCGTCGCCGGAAGCTATCTCGGATGGTTGTCCACGGCGGGAGCGCAAGCGGCGCAGGCGGGTGGTCAGGCGCGGATCGCCGCGGCCGCGTTCGAGGCGACCCGCGCGGCCACGGTGCATCCGGCGGCGGTTTGGGCCAACCGTTCTCAACTGGTTTCGCTCGTCGTCTCCGACCTGCTCGGCTTCAACGCGCCCGCGATCGCCGCCGTCGAGGCCGCCTACGAGCAGATGTGGGCACAGGATGTGGCGGCGATGTTCGGGTATCACGCCGGTGCTTCGGCGGCCGCGTCGGCGTTGACGCCATTTGTCCAGTTGGTGCAGAACCCCGCCGCCGGTGGGGCGTTGGTCGCGGCCGCGCAGGCCGCCGTCTTCAGCCCACCGGGTCGGATGAGTATTTTTAATGCGGGGTTGGCGAATGTGGGGGTGGGCAATGTTGGGTTTGGGAGTGTGGGTGATGGGAATG
>NZ_MVIF01000369.1 GCF_002086675.1 Mycobacterium persicum | reverse complement strand
ATCGCAAACACCATCACCCACCGCCTCCGACTCACCGCCCGCAGACAAACGTCAGCCGATCCTAAACCGCACCCGCCAACCCCGCAGCACACCACGAACCCCGCGCCAGCCAAGCCCCGAGGCCGGACAAAACCGGCTACGCCCGGAGCCGGCAAGCCAAGAGAATTTGAGGGTAAATTGGCGACTTGCCCCAAACCCCAACCCCAACCACCCAACTAGCCTTGGCCACCCCGGGGCC
>NZ_MVIF01000368.1 GCF_002086675.1 Mycobacterium persicum | reverse complement strand
GCTGGCGTGCTCTACGGCAGCGGAGGCGCCGGCGGGGACGGCGGGTTTAGCTTCAAAGGCGATGGCGGTATCGGCGGGGCCGGCGGGCACGGCGGCTCGCTGATCGGCAGCGGCGGCGCCGGCGGGTACGGCGGGACCGCCGACTCCAATTTCGGTGGGGCCGGCGGTAACGGTGGGCACGGCGGGTTGTTCGGCAACGGAGGTGGCGGCGGCAATGGAGGGCCCAGTCCTACCGGCG
>NZ_MVIF01000367.1 GCF_002086675.1 Mycobacterium persicum | reverse complement strand
CGCCAGCCCCGCCCCCGTTCGTGGGGTTGCCGACGCCGCCCAGGCCGCCGGTGCCGCCCCTGCCGCCGTCACCGGCGCCGGCTGTGGCACCAGCGGACCCGAGGAATCCGCCGGAGCCACCGGCCCCGCCGACGCCACCGGTGCCGCCGTCACCGCCATTACCACCGGTGCCGGCCAAGGAGAACTGCGTGCCCGGGGCGCCCTGCGCGCCCATCCCGCCCGCGCCGCCGTCCCCGCC
>NZ_MVIF01000366.1 GCF_002086675.1 Mycobacterium persicum | reverse complement strand
CCCCCCCCCCCGCCCCCCCCCGCCGCCCCCCCCCCCCCGCCCGCCCCCCCCCCGCCCCCCCCCCCCGCCCCCCCCCCCGCCCCCCCCCCCCCGCCCCCCCCCCCCCCGCCCCCCCCCCCCCCCCCCCCCCGCCCCCCCCCCCCCCCCCCCCCCCCCCGCACCACCCCCCCCCCCCCCCCCCCCCCCCCCCCCCCCCCCCCCCCCACCCCCCCCCACCCCCCCCCCACCCCCCCCCCCCCC
>NZ_MVIF01000365.1 GCF_002086675.1 Mycobacterium persicum | reverse complement strand
ATAAAAGCCCCTATATTCAAAACAAGCAGGAGAAAAAAATATTCCCGTACATTTTGATGTCTGTAGGGGCTTTTTTGACTTTAGGATTTGTCATTTTTTCAATTCATAAAGGGAGACGAACGAAAAATGAATCAGCACGTAAAAGTAACATTTGATTTTACTAATTATAATTACGGCACATATGACTTAGCAGTACCAGCATATTTACCGATTAAGAATCTAATAGCATTAGTGTTAGAC
>NZ_MVIF01000364.1 GCF_002086675.1 Mycobacterium persicum | reverse complement strand
GGGCCAAGGGGGCGCCGGCGGGACCGGCGGGATCTACGGCGGCATCGGCGGCACCGGTGGACGCGCATTGTGGGTCGGCGACGGCGGCGCCGGCGGGGCCGGCGGATTCGCCAGCGGCACCGGCGGTGCAGGGGGCAACAGTGGCTGGTTGTTGGGCAACGCCGGTGCCGGCGGCACGGGTGGGGCTGCGGCGAGCGCCACGACCATCGGCGGGCTGGGGGGTAATGGTGGTCATGCGGGG
>NZ_MVIF01000363.1 GCF_002086675.1 Mycobacterium persicum | reverse complement strand
CGCCGCCGACACCACCTGCGCCACCGGTCCCGCCGGCACCACCGGTTCCGCCATCGCCCCAAATCACCCCGCCGGCCCCACCGACACCTCCATTTCCACCGACGCCGCCGACGCCGCCGACACCGCCGTTCTGGCCGGCGGCGGTAGTGCCGGCGATGCCCAGCGCACCCACGCCACCGGCACCGCCGGCGCCGCCGGCGCCGAACAACCCCGCATGACCACCCTTACCCCCCAGCCCGCC
>NZ_MVIF01000362.1 GCF_002086675.1 Mycobacterium persicum | reverse complement strand
GCCTTGCCGGTGTTGCGGTGTGAAATCCGGGTTGCCACTGCCCACGTTGTTGGTGCCGCGGTTGCCGTCACCGGCGTTACCGGTCCCCTGGTTGCCGTTACCCTGGTTGGCGCTGCCGGTATTGCCGCTACCCGGGTTGTTGGAGCCGGTGTTGCCGTCGCCAGGTTCCCCTAGCCCCGCTTACCCTCACCCGCGTTGAAGGTCCCGGTGTTACGGATCGCCGGATGGTGCCTGCCTCCGT
>NZ_MVIF01000361.1 GCF_002086675.1 Mycobacterium persicum | reverse complement strand
ATCAGAATCCAGTCCTCGCCCTGCTTCTCAACAGAAGACTCATCTACTTCAACGTCTCACACAGGTTAGACAGAGAGAGCTTCTCAACGATGGCAACAGACTTACGCAGAGCTGTTGGATCATGATGTTCTCGATGTCGGCTACCGCACGGTGGCTGTCGATCTGAGCAATGATCAGAACCTGTGGATGAGCCTCGGCGAGGCGGCGAGATTGGGCGCACCTTCCCGAGGATGATCTGAAG
>NZ_MVIF01000360.1 GCF_002086675.1 Mycobacterium persicum | reverse complement strand
GCTCATCGGCAGCGGCGGGGTCGGCGGGGCCGGCGGGTTCAGTAATTCTGCGCTGCTTGGGCCCGGTGGGGTTGGTGGGCGTGGCGGATCCGGCGGAGTGCTCGGTGCGGGCGGCGCCGGCGGAATCGGCGGAGACGGTTACCCGGGCACCGGCATCCCCGGCGGAGCCGGGGGAGCCGGCGGTGCGGGCGGGCTGCTCGGCGGGCTGGTCGGTGCCGGCGGTGGTGACGGCGGTGTCGGTG
>NZ_MVIF01000035.1 GCF_002086675.1 Mycobacterium persicum | reverse complement strand
GCTGCCGAGCCCGCCGTTGCCGCCGGCGCCGCCATCGGGTGGTTCGGAAACTGCGGGGCCGGTGGGGCCGGCGGGCAGGGCGCGTTAGGTTCCAACGGCACGGGCGGCATAGGCGGGGCCGGCGGTCGCGGTGCTCTGCTTATTGGCGACGGCGGCGCCGGCGGCAACGGCGGGGTCGGCAGCTTGGTCGCCGGCGACGGCGGCGCCGGCGGCACCGCGGCGCTGATCGGCACCGGCGGCGCCGGCGGAGTCGGCGGGCAGAACTCGAACGCCGCCGGTAAGGGCGGGAACGGCGGTAGCGGCGGCAACGCCCAGTGGATCGGTGACGGCGGCGGCGGAGGTGACGCCGGAATTGGGGCTGGTGGCAACGGTACCGGCGGCACCGGCGGCACCGGTGGAACGCTGTTGGGCTTGCCCGGGATAACGGGGCTGATGTAGACCGGCGGGCCGCGATCACGGATGGCTTGCGGGCATCGGGTCAACAGTGCGCGATACGACGACTGGGAGTTCTCAGGCCGGACATGTGCTGGCCGTGAACGGCGGATGAATTGTCGACACGTCATCGCCTGACGGTGGCGCGGTGATACACCTACCGTGACACTGTTTGGGTGACGAAAACCTCGCATGCCCATCCTCATTTTCTGCGGTCGGTCATCCGGTGGCTGCAGACCGGCTACCCCAACGGCGTCCCGGGACCCGACCGGGTGCCGTTGCTGGCGTTGTTGCGCAGCACGCCGTTGACCGAGGAGCAGGTCAAGGAAGTGGTGCGCGACCTCACCGCCGACGGATCGCCGGCCACAGCCGACGGTGTGATCAACCGTGACGAGATCGCCGAATTCATCTCCGGCGTGACGCACCACGACGCCGGGCCGGAGAACATTCAACGAGTAGCCGGCAGGCTCGCCGCTGCGGGCTGGCCGCTGGCCGGCATCGACGTCAGCGAGGTCGTTCCCGGCGATGACAACGCCCAGGCAGCGGAGGAGGTTGCGTCACAGGCGTGAGATATCGATGACGAAGCGGTAGCGCACGTCGCTGGCCAGCACGCGCTCGTAGGCTTCGTTGACGTAATCCGGTTCGATGAGTTCGATCTCGGGCGTGACGCCGTGTTCGGCGCAGAAATTCAGCATCTCCTGGGTCTCGGTGATGCCACCGATGTTCGATCCGGAGAGGCTGCGCCGCATCAGCGCCAGCGCAAATGCCGGCACCGGCATGGGGTGTTCGGGGATGCCCAGCTCGACCATGGTGCCGTCGACGTCGAGCAGGTTCAGGTAGTCGCCGAGGTTCAGGTTCGCCGAGACGGTGTTCAGGATCAGATCGAAGCTGCCACGCAACGTGCGAAAGGTGTCGGGGTCGGAAGTGGCGTAGTAGTGTCCGGCGCCCAGCCGCAACCCGTCTTCCATCTTCTTCAGGGATTGCGACAGCACCGTCACCTCGGCGCCCATGGCGGCGCCCAGTTTGACGCCCATGTGGCCGAGTCCGCCCAGGCCGATAATGGCCAGCCGGGTGTCGCGGCCGGCCTTCCAGTGCCGTAGCGGCGAATACAGCGTGATACCCGCGCACAGCAGTGGCGCCGCGGCGTCCAATGGCAGCGCGTCGGGGATGCGCACCACGAAGTTTTCGTCGACGACGATCGCCTCGCTGTACCCGCCCTGTGTGGACTGGCCGTCCTTGCCGATCGAGTTATAGGTGAAGGTCGCTCCGGGCTTGCAGTACTGCTCGAGCCCGGCCAGGCAGCTGCTGCACTGGCCGCAGGAGTCGACCAAGCAGCCCACGCCGACGCGCTCGCCCACCTGGAATTTGGACACCTCGGAGCCCACCTCGGTCACCACGCCGGCGATCTCATGCCCAGGAACCACCGGGTAATTCGGCTGGCCCCACTCGGCCTTGACGGTGTGGATGTCGGAGTGGCAGATACCGGCGAACTTGATGTCGATCACCACGTCGTGCGGGCCTGGCTCCCGCCGGTCGATCGTGGTCTTGGTCAGCGGTTCGGTCGCCGAGAAGGCGGCATAGGCGGAAACAGTGCTCATACGACATCCTTATCAAGGTCCAGCTGGGGCCGTAAAAAGCTTAGCTAAGTTAAGGTTTTCGGACTAGGTGACGGCGATCACGTCCAGGGGCGAGCAGCTTCAGTTGATCGGTGCGTTGATCCAGCGCAGGTCGTCGACGATGCCACGGGCGGCCACCAGGCCCTCGCCCGTCTGCCATATCTCGTCGTTGACGACGAAGACCCGGTTGTCGCGATTGGCGGACAGCTTGCGCCAGGAGTCACTGTCGAGGATGGTCCACGCGCGTTCGGTGGCCTTCGGCGACGCACACGAGACGTAGACGATGTCGGCGTCGGCAGCGGAGAAGTCCGTCCCCCTGGCCAGGTCGGCATCGGTGGCGCCGATCTCGATGTAAGCCTTGTCGGTGAACCGTTGCGCCGCCGGCCGGTCCACTCCTACCGCGCTCAGCACGTTGGCCGGAAAGTTGCGGGCGCCGTATACCCGCATCGTGTTGGCGGTCAGCTGGACAATCGACGCCTGGAAGTGGGTCGCGTCATGCTTGGCCCCGACCTCCCGCGCCCGCTGGGTGAACGCGCTGAGCAGCGATTCCACCGCGGCGCTGCGGGCCGTGGCAGCCCCGACGCCGCGCAGGTTGTCCTCCCACGCGGCGCCCGGCGCTGCCGTGAACACGGTCGGGGCGATAGCCGCCAGCTGCGGGTACAAGTTCGGTGTCACCGCCACCGAGCCCAAAATCAAGTCCGGCCGGGCCGCGGCGATAGCTCGCAGATCCGGGGAATTGTGGGTGCCCACCCCGGGCAGGTCGTGCACCGTCTTGCCCAGATAGGACGGCTGACTCGAGGAGCCGTCCGGCAACGCGGCACCGACCACCCGTGTCTGCAGTCCCAGCGCACACAGCGCGTCGAGCTGGTCGCCGGAGAGCACCACGATGCGTTGCGGATCGGCGGGAACCTGCGCCACGTCCGGGTTCACGCCGGCAGCGTTGTGGGCTTGTCGAGTCGGCGGCCCGGGATCGGCCGCGGCCGCCTCCCGCGCACACGATTCGTCGGGTTTCCGAGAGTTTCCCAGCACCCCGGCGCCCGCGATTTGGGTCGTGGGTGTGACCATTGATCGCGTCGCCGTTGTGGGGGGCTGGTCGGCGCCGCAACCGGTGCACGTCGCAACCAGCGCCGCCAATGATGCAGCGGCCAGACCCCGTCGCACCGCGCCGAATTGCACGCGTCCGACGTTAACACCCGGCCAGTCGGGAAGGGTCTGCCCAAGCGCCTTCGAGGCACCCGGACACCGATTACGACAGTTTGTAGGACCAAGGCCTGCCGGCGGCGTGGTGGCGGGCTAAGATTCCTGTCAAAGTGAGGTATTAAGACCCTATCCGCGCCGGGATTCTTGGAGGAGCAGTTGACTGCCGAAGCGCCGCCCTTGGGACAACTCGAGGCCATCCGTCCATATCCGGCCCGCACCGGCCCTAAAGGGAACCTGGTCTACAGGCTGGTCACCACCACCGATCACAAGCTGATCGGCATCATGTACTGCGTCGCCTGCTTCGTCTTCTTCTTCATCGGCGGTCTGCTGGCGCTGCTGATGCGTACCGAGTTGGCGGTGCCCGGTCTGCAGTTCCTGTCCAACGAGCAATTCAACCAGCTGTTCACCATGCACGGCACGATCATGCTGCTGTTCTATGCCACCCCGATCGTGTTCGGCTTCGCCAACCTGGTGCTGCCGCTGCAGATCGGCGCGCCCGACGTGGCATTCCCGCGGCTGAACGCCCTGTCGTTCTGGTTGTTCGTGTTCGGCGCCACGATCGCGATGGCTGGATTCATCACACCCGGCGGGGCGGCCGACTTCGGCTGGACTGCCTACACGCCGTTGAGTGACGCCGTCCACTCACCCGGTGCCGGCGGCGACCTGTGGATCTTGGGCCTGGGGGTCGCCGGTCTAGGCACCATCCTGGGTGCCGTCAACATGATCACCACGGTGGTCTGCATGCGCGCACCGGGGATGACGATGTTCCGGATGCCGATCTTCACCTGGAACATCCTGGTGACGTCCATCTTGGTGCTGATCGTGTTCCCGCTGCTCACCGCGGCGCTGTTCGGGCTGGCCGCCGACCGTCACCTGGGGGCGCACGTCTACGACGCGGCCAACGGCGGAGTCATGTTGTGGCAGCACCTGTTCTGGTTCTTCGGCCACCCCGAGGTGTACATCATCGCGCTGCCGTTCTTCGGAATCGTGAGCGAAATCTTCCCGGTGTTTTCCCGTAAGCCGATCTTCGGTTACACCACGCTGATCTACGCGACACTCTCGATCGCCGGGTTGTCGGTGGCGGTGTGGGCGCATCACATGTTCGTCACTGGCGCCGTACTGCTGCCGTTCTTCTCCTTCATGACGTATCTGATCGCGGTACCGACCGGGATCAAATTTTTCAACTGGATCGGCACCATGTGGAAGGGGCAGCTGACCTTCGAGACGCCGATGCTGTTCTCCGTCGGCTTCGCGGTCACCTTCCTGGCCGGCGGTCTGACGGGAGTTCTGCTGGCCAGCCCGCCGCTGGACTTCCACGTCAGCGACACCTATTTCGTGGTCGCCCACTTCCACTACGTGCTATTCGGCACCATTGTCTTCTCCACCTTTGCGGGTATCTACTTCTGGTTCCCGAAGATGACCGGGCGGCTGCTCGACGAGCGGCTGGGCAAGCTGCACTTCTGGTTGACGTTCATCGGGTTCCACACCACATTCCTGGTGCAGCACTGGCTCGGTGACATGGGGATGCCGCGCCGCTACGCCGACTACCTGTCCACCGACGGCTTCACCAGCCTGAACATCGTTTCGACGATCGGGGCTTTCATCCTGGGCGCGTCGATGTTCCCGTTCGTCTGGAACGTCTTCAAGAGCTGGCGGTATGGCGAGGTCGTCACCGTCGACGACCCCTGGGGATATGGCAACTCGCTGGAGTGGGCGACCAGCTGCCCGCCACCGCGGCACAACTTCACCGAGCTGCCCCGTATCCGCTCGGAGCGTCCGGCGTTTGAGTTGCACTATCCGCACATGGTGGAACGGCTTCGCGCCGAAGCCCATGTCGGACGCGCCCACGGCCCGGAGGACGGCGACGTCACCAGAGCAGACGACGTCAGCGTCCGCTCCTGATGCGTGGTACCGGAGGCCGCAACGGGTGACCACGTCGCCCAAAGTGTCGGTGCTGATCACGGTCACCGGCCATGATCAGCCCGGTGTGACGTCTGCGCTCTTCGAGGTACTGGCCAAACACGGTGTTGAGCTGCTCAACGTCGAACAGGTGGTGATCCGCGGCCGGCTCACCCTGGGAGTCCTGGTTTCCTGCGCACCGGAAGTCGCCGACAATGCGGCGTTGCGCGGCGACGTCGAAGCCGCCATTCACCGGATAGGCCTGGACGTGACGGTCGAGCGCAGCGACGACGTGCCGATCATCCGAGAACCGTCGACCCACGTGATCTTCGTGCTCGGCCGCCCGGTTACCGCCGGGGCGTTCGGCGCGGTGGCCCGGGAGGTGGCGGCGTTGGGCGTCAACATCGACTTCATCCGCGGCATCTCCGACTATCCGGTCACCGGGCTGGAGTTGCGGGTATCGGTGCCGCCCGGAGCCTATGGCCCGCTGCAGAGTGCCCTGACGAGGGTGGCTGCCGAAGAGAGTGTCGACGTGGCGGTCGAGGACTACGGGCTGGCCTGGCGCACCAAGCGGCTCATCGTTTTCGACGTCGATTCCACGCTGGTCCAGGGCGAGGTCATCGAGATGCTGGCGGCGCGCGCCGGTGCCGAGGGAGCGGTGGCGGCGATCACCGAGGCCGCCATGCGCGGCGAGCTGGATTTCGCGCAGTCGCTGCACCAGCGGGTGGCCACGTTGGCGGGATTGCCGGCGTCGGTGATCGACGACGTCGGCGCGCAGCTGCAGCTGATGCCCGGTGCGCGGACCACGCTGCGCACGTTGCAGCGGCTGGGTTTTCGCTGTGGCGTGGTCTCCGGCGGCTTCCGACGGATCATCGAGCCACTGGCCAGGGAGCTGAACCTGGACTTCATGGCGGCCAACGAGCTGGAGATCGTCGACGGGATACTCACCGGCCGGGTGGTCGGCCCCATCGTCGATCGACCGGGCAAGGCCACGGCACTTCGCGACTTCGCCGAGCAGTTCGGGGTGCCGATGGAGCAGACCGTCGCCGTCGGCGACGGCGCCAACGATATCGACATGCTGGCCGTCGCCGGGCTTGGCATTGCGTTCAACGCCAAGCCGGCGCTGCGGGAGGTGGCCGACGCCTCGCTGAGCCACCCGTACCTGGACACGGTGCTGTTTCTGCTGGGCGTGACCCGCGGTGAGATCGAAGCCGCCGACGCGCTCGACGGCGTGCTGCGCCGCGTCGAGATCCCGCCGGATTAGGTGCTGCCGAGCAGACTGGCCGAGCAGACATAGAATCGCACGAAATCAGCGATTTCGATGCGATTCTATGTCTGCTCGCCGGGCAGGGCGACCCGACAGATGATCGCCTCGGCGAGCGGTGCCGCCCAACAGTTGATAAAGTGTTCAATTGTTAAATTGACGTATGTCTGAATTGCAAAAGTTTTAGTCGATGTGAGGTCAGGTGTCGGAGCCGCTATACAAGCTGAAGGCCGAGTTCTTCAAGACGCTGGGGCATCCGGCCCGGGTCAGGATTCTGGAACTGCTGTCCGAACGAGACCACGCCGTGGCAGAGCTGTTGCTCGAAGTGGGCCTGGAGTCGTCCAACCTGTCTCAGCAGCTGGGCGTGCTGCGCCGGACGGGGGTGGTGACGGCACGCAAGGACGGCAACACGGTTATCTACTCGATCACCTCACCGCTGATCGCTGAACTGATGGCCGTGGCCCGCCGGGTGCTGACCGGGATGCTCAGCGGCCAAGTAGCAATGCTCCAAGACCTGCGCGCGGGCGGCCCGGCGGCGGACCGGCAGTAGGTCCGGGCATGGGTTGGATCGGCAGAATCATGCGACTCGGCCGCGTGGCCGAAAACGCGGGACCGGTGCCTGAGCCGACCGTCGGCCCGCCAGCCGGGGTGCGCGGCTCCCTGCAGGTGCGCCATGTCGACGCGGGCTCGTGTAACGGCTGTGAGGTGGAAATCTCCGGGGCATTCGGACCGGTCTATGACGCCGAGCGGTTCGGCGCCCGGTTGGTGGCTTCGCCGCGCCATGCCGATGCGCTGCTCGTCACCGGGGTAGTGACCCGGAATATGGCCCAGCCGCTGCGGAACACCTTGGCTGCGACACCGGCGCCCCGCCTGGTCATCGCCTGCGGTGACTGCGCGCTCAACCGCGGTGTGTTCGGCGACGCGTATGGCGTGGTCGGTTCCGTCGGTGAGGTCATCCCGGTCGACGTCGAGATACCGGGATGTCCACCCTCGCCTGACCAGGTGGTCATGGCCCTGCGGTCGGTGACGCGCAGGTGACCGCGACTTTCGCGGACGCGCCGCCCGAACACTCGGTGACGTTGCGCCGCAACACAATAGGCGCCTTAGCCGCGGGCGCCGTAACGACGGCCCTCGGTATATTGGGAATTGCGTTGGGGCTCAACGGCGTGTTCGGTGCGCTGCCACGAGCGCGGGTCGAGTGGCTGGTGCCGATGATCGGCGTCGACCTGGATGTGAGCCGGTTGGGCGCGTTCTTTATGGCGCTGACCGGTGCGGTAGCCGTCGTCGTCGGCGTTTACAGCATCGGATACGCACGCCTGGAACGGGCCGGCGCCGTCGCGCTCACGGCGCTTCCCGTTTTCGTCGGTGCGATGCTGCTCGTTCCGGCCGCCGGCTCGGTGACCACCTTCCTCCTGGCGTGGGAATTGATGGCGCTCAGTTCGCTCGTCCTGCTGCTTACGAATCATCGCCGTAGCGAAGTTCGCTGCGCCGCAATGTACTACGCGGTGATGACCCAGTTGGGCTTCGCCGCGATCCTGCTGGCCCTGATGGCGCTGGCGGCAGCCGCCGGAACGGATCGGTTCGCCGACATGGCCGAGATCCCGGACGGAGTACGCAACGCCGTGTTCGTGCTGACGCTGGTGGGTTTCGGTTCCAAAGCCGGCCTGCTGCCGCTGCACGCCTGGCTGCCGAGAGCGCACCCGGAAGCGCCCAGCCCCGCATCGGCATTGATGAGCGCCGCCATGGTCAACCTGGGCATCTACGGCCTGATCCGCGTCGATGTGCAGCTCCTGGGACCCGGCCCGAGGTGGTGGGGCGTGGCCCTGCTGGCGGTCGGCGCTGTCACCGCGTTGTACGGGGTGCTGCAGGCCTCGGTGGCCGCCGATCTCAAACGGCTGCTTGGGTTTTCGACGATCGAAAACATGGGGCTGGTCACCCTTGCTCTTGGGGCAGCCACGCTGTTGTCGGCGGCCGGGGTCGCCGCGGCGGCCGTGATCGCGATGACCGCGGCGCTGTTGCACCTGGCCGCCCACGCCGCATTCAAAAGTCTCGGGTTCTTGGCGGCCGGGTCGGTGTTGCTGACAACTGGACTGCGCGACCTCGATAAGCTGGGCGGTCTGGCCCGGAAAATGCCTTACACCACAGTCTTTTTCGGCATTGCCGCATTGGGTGCCTCGGGGCTGCCGTTGGGCGCCGGGTTCGTCAGTGAATGGCTGCTGGTGCAGTCGCTGATCCACGCACGTCCCGAGCACAACACCGTCGTGGGGTTGGTGACTCCGCTGGGCGTCGGCGCGGTGGCGCTGACCACCGGCTTGGGTGTGGCCGCGATGGTGAAGGCGTTCGGCACCGGATTTTTGGCGCGACCGCGTTCGGAGGCGGCGGCTCACGCGCGCGAGGCATCGCCCAGCATGCTCGCCGGCATGGCAGTCGCCGCCGTTGGCTGTGTCGTGGTTGCCGTGGCGCCGTTCTTCCTCGCCGACACCCTGCAGTCGGTGCTCGACACCCTGCCCGCGTCCCAGCACGCCGATCTCACCGGCCTGGGTCCGATGCTGCGATTGCCCGGCATTGACGGCTCGATCGCGCCGGGCCTGCTGGCGGTGGCCCTGGCCCTCGCCGTCCTGATCGTACTGGCGGTTGCCCGCTGGGGCTCGCGTCGCCGCCCGGACTCCGTGAGGTCGCCATTATGGGCCTGCGGCGCCGACGAACTCAGCTCGCGCATGCAATACACGGCGACGTCGTTCGCCCAACCACTGCAGCGGGTCTTCGACGACGTGTTGCGGCCCGACACCGGCATCGAGGTGACTCATTTGGAGCACACCCGCTACCACGTGGAAAAGATCGCCTACCGTGCCGAATTGTCCGATGCCATCGAGGATCACGTCTACGCGCCGGTCTTGCGGACCGTCGCACGATGCGCACAAGCGATTCGGTGCGCGCACAACGGAAGCGTGCACCGCTACCTCGGCTACGGAGCGCTCGGGGTCCTGGTCGTCTTGGTGGTCGCGCGATGAATGCTCTTTCCGCGGTTGCCGGCGCAGCGCAGATCGGTGCGGTCATGACCGGGGCACCACTGGTCGTGGGACTGATGCGGCAAGTCCGGGCCCGAGCCGAGGGGCGTTGCGGTGCAGGTGTTTTGCAGCCCTGGCGGGATCTGCGTAAACAGCTGCGCAAGCAACAGGTCACCCCGGACGGCACCACGCTGGTGTTCGCGGCGGCACCGGCGGTGGTCGCGGCCACCACCTTGCTGATAGCGGCGATTGCGCCGCTGGCCGCGACCGGCTCACCCCTTGACCCGGTCGCTGACCTGTTCGTGGTCGTGGGCCTGTTGTTCCTCGGCACCGTCGCCTTGACGTTGGCGGGAATCGACACCGGTACCTCGTTCGGCGGTATGGGCGCCAGCCGGGAGATCACCATCGCGGCCCTGGTGGAACCGACCATTCTGCTTGCCGTCTTCGCGCTGTCCATCCCCGCGGGGTCGGCCAACCTCGGCGCCATCGTCGCGTTTAGCCTCCAGAATCCCGCGGAAGTGGTGTCGCTGGCCGGAATTCTGGCATTCGTCGCCCTGGTGATCGTCGTCATCGCCGAAACCGGACGCCTCCCGGTGGACAATCCCGCCACCCACCTGGAACTGACCATGGTGCACGAGGCGATGGTGCTCGAATACGCCGGACCAAAGCTTGCGCTGGTGGAGTGGGCCAGCGGCATGCGACTCACCGTGCTGCTGGCCCTGCTGGCCAACCTCTTTTTCCCCTGGGGAATCGCAGGTGACAGGCCGAGCTTGATCGGCGTGGCGATAGGCGTCGCGGCGGTCGGCATCAAGGTCGCCGTGGCCGCGGTCGTCCTGGCCGGCGCGGAGGTCTTCATCGCCAAGCTACGACTATTCCGGGTGCCCGAGCTGCTCGCCGGCTCGTTCCTGTTGGCCCTGTTGGCCGTGACATCGGCCAACTTCTTTACGGCCCAGGCGTGACGGCATGACCGAGCTCAACTATGCGGGCGTGCTGGACCTCGCGCCGGGCGGGCTGATACTGACCGCGGTGCTGATCGTATGGCGGCGTGACCTGCGCTCCATCGTGCGGCTGCTGGCGGCCCAGGGCGTCGCCCTGGCAGCGATTCCGATCATCGTCGGCGGCCACTCCCATGACTGGGAACTGGTCGGGGTCGGGGTCGCGCTGCTCGTGTTGCGCGGGGCGGTGCTGCCGGCGCTGCTGGCCAACGCGCTCGGTGCCGAAGATGCGCCGCGCGAGGCGACGCCGCTGATCAACACCACGGCGTCGCTACTGATCGCGGCGGGCCTGACGGTGGTCGCGCTGGCAGTCGCGCGACCGGTGGTGGCACTGGACTCCGATGCGGCGGTCAGCGCCGCCCCGGCGGGCCTGGCGGTGGTGCTGATCGCCTTGTTCGTGATGGTGACCCGACGGCACGCCATCTCGCAGGCCGCCGGATTCCTCATGCTGGACAACGGGATTGCGGCTACCACATTCTTGCTGACCGCCGGGGTGCCGCTGATCGTCGAATTGGGCGCCTCTCTGGATGTGCTGTTCGCGTTGATTGTGCTCGGCGTGTTGACCGGACGACTGCGCCGGATGTTCGGTGGCACCGATTTGGACCGGCTGCAGAGATTGCGAGACTGATGACTGTTCTGATGCTGGTGCCGATACTTGCGCCGCTGTTCGCGGCCGTCATCGCGATGGCAGGCGGTTGGCGCCGGTGGACGGCAACGCTGACCGTGTTGTCGGCGGTGGCCGTGCTCGCCTCGGGTGTGGCGCTTGGTGTTCAGACGGCAGCCCGACCGAGGGTCGTGCTGGCGGGGATGCTGCGCGTCGATGCGCTCTCGGTGACCATGCTCATCGTCATCGGCGTGGTCGGCACCTTGGCCACCTGGGCAAGCATCGGATACCTCGACTCAGAACTCCAGCACGGTCACACCGACCTCCGTGACGCGCGGCGGTACGGTGCGCTGACGCCGGCGTTCCTGTCGGCGATGGCGGTCGCCGTGTGCGCCAACAACATTGGCGTGATCTGGGTCGCGGTGGAAGCCACCACCGTGATCACGGCCTTCCTGGTCGGGCACCGTCGTACCCGCACCGCGTTGGAGGCCACCTGGAAGTACGTGGTGATCTGCTCGGTCGGTATCGCCGTGGCGTTTCTCGGTACCGTCCTGTTGTATTTCGCGGCCCGGCACGCCGGCGCCGTCGGCGCGACGGCGCTGGATCTCGAAGTCTTGACGGCCCACGCCGGCCACCTCGACCCGGCCGTTACCCGGCTGGCCGGCGGGCTGCTGCTGATCGGATATGGCGCCAAAGTCGGGCTGGTTCCGTTTCACGGATGGCTGGCCGACGCGCACAGCCAAGCGCCGGCACCGGTGTCGGCGCTGATGAGTGGAGTGCTGCTCTCGGTAGCTTTTTCGGTGCTGATCCGGCTACGGCCGATCATCGACGCCGCGACGGGGCCTGGCTTCCTGCGCTCCGGTCTCCTGACGGCCGGCCTCGCGACAGTCCTTATCTCAGCGTTGTTGCTCACTGTCACAACGGATCTCAAGCGTATGCTGGCATACTCGTCGATGGAGAACATGGGGCTGATCGCGATCGCGGCGGCCGCGGGCACCAAACTGGCGATCGCGGCTTTGCTGCTGCATGTGCTTGCGCACGGCATCGGCAAGACGGTGCTGTTTCTGGCCGGGGGGCAGTTGCAGGCCGCGCACGACTCGACGGCAATCGGCGACATCACCGCGGTGCTGTCGCGGTCCCGGTTGGTCGGGTGGTCGTTCGCCGTCGGCGTCATCGCCTTGCTGGGGTTACCGCCCTTCGCGACGTTCGCCAGCGAGGTGTCGATCGCTCGATCGCTCGCCAATGCCGGGCTGTCCTGGGTGCTCGGTGTCGCGCTGCTGTTGATGGTGGTGGCTTTCACCGCTGTGGCGGGCAACGCGCAGCGGATCCTGCTCGGAGTGCCGAGCGCCGGGGCTGCGCGGATCGCCGTGCCCGCCACGGTGGCGGCCGCGCTGGCGACCGGCGTCATGGCGTCGGTTGCGCTGGGTATTACGGCGGGCCCGCTTGCCGGGTTGTTCAATGCGGCCGCCGGCCAGTTCGGGACGGGTTGATGCAGCGAACCATGGTGCGGCGAAAGGTATCCGGTGACGAACTCGCCCGGGCGGTGAGCGAGTTGCTGGCGGCCGGCTATCGTCTGGCCCTGGTGGCCGCGCATGACGACGGCGACACCCTGAGGATCGTCTACCTGCTGCTGGCGGGACAGCCGGACCGCCGCGTGGAGCTAACCTTGACCACCGACGCGGCAACCCCGTGGGCTCCGTCCCTGGGGCACCTGTCGATCCCCGCGGGTCGCTTCGAGCGGGAGATGATGGACCTGTACGGGGTTGTGCCGCAAGGACATCCGCAACCGCGGCGGCTGGTGCGGCATGGGCATTGGCCCCAGCAGTGGTATCCGATGCGCCGTAACGCCGGTGAGCCGCCGCCGTTTCCGAACGCCGGCCGGTTTCCGTTCCTGACCGTCGACGGGCCGGGCGTCTACGAAATACCGGTCGGGCCGGTGCACGCCGGCTTGATCGAGCCGGGGCATTTCCGGTTCTCGGTCATCGGCGAATCGGTGTTGCGGCTCAAGGCTCGATTGTGGTTCGTGCACCGCGGTATCGAGAAACTCTTCGAGGCACGAAACGCGCTCGGCGCCATCGGGTCGGTCGAACTTGCCGAGCGGATCAGCGGTGACAGCGCGGCTGCCCATTCCCTGGCGTACAGCCTGGCCGTCGAGGACGCGTTGGGATTCGACGCGCCCGAGCCGGTGCACCGGCTGCGGGCCCTGCTGGTCGAACTGGAACGGCTCTACAATCACGCCACCGATCTGGGTGCGCTGGCCAACGACGTCGGTTTTGCCCTGGCCAACGCCCACGCCCAGCGCGTTCGGGAACGGCTGCTGCGGATCAACCGGCGGGTCACCGGACATCGCCTGCTGCGTGGCGCGATCCGGCCCGGCGGCGTGGTGCTGCAAGAGCTTCCCGAACCCGACGAATTGCGTGCGCTGGCACACGAGGTCGCCGAAATCAGCGACCTGACACTGCGCAACACGGTGGTCTATGACCGGTTTGCCGATACCGCTGTGCTGACGCGTGACGACGCGGATGCCGTCGGGTGTCTCGGGTATGTCGCTCGGGCCAGCGGCATCGCCACCGATTCGCGCCTCGATCACCCGACCACCACGCTGCCGGTCACCGCGGTACCCGGCAGCGGCGGTGACGTACTGGCCCGCTACACAATTCGGCGTGACGAATTCGCCGCATCGGTCGCGCTGGCCTGCACGCTGATCGAGGATCACCGCGGCCCGTTGCGATGCGACGCGTCGCTGACGGCGACACCCGGCAACTCCGGGGTGGGCATCGTCGAAGGCTGGCGCGGCACGGTCGTACACCGGGTGGAAGTCGACGACGCGGGCCGCATCACCCGATGCAAGATCGTCGACCCTTCGTGGTTCAACTGGCCCGCGTTGCCGGTCGCCATGGCCGACACGATCGTCCCGGACTTTCCGCTTGCCAACAAGAGCTTCAACCTGTCCTATGCGGGCAACGATCTCTAGCGGCCGAGCAGACTGGCCGAGCAGACATAGAATCGCACGAAATCAGCGATGTCGATGCGATTCCGCGTCTGCTCGCGGGGGCGGGGCGACCCGACAGCTACCCCACGAGGGCGGTGCGGCACGATTGGCGGGTGCCCGAATCCGGCTCACCAGCTGACCAGGAGACAGCCGATCCAGACCTGCTGATCGACTTCAGGAATGTCTCGCTGCGCCGCAACGGGCGCACCTTGGTGGGGCCGCTGGATTGGGCTGTCGAACTCGACGAACGCTGGGTGATCATCGGCCCCAACGGGGCCGGCAAGACATCGCTGCTGCGCATCGCCGCGGCAGCCGAGTACCCGTCGACCGGAGTCGCATTCGTGCTCGGTGAACGGCTCGGCCGAGTTGATGTGTCGGAGCTGCGTGCCCGGATCGGGCTGAGCTCGTCGGCCCTGGCGCAGCGGGTGCCCACCGACGAAGTGGTGCGCGACCTCGTCGTCTCGGCCGGATATGCCGTATTCGGCCGGTGGCGGGAGCGCTACGAGGACCTCGACTACCGGCGTGCCGTCGACATGCTCGAGAGCCTGGGCGCCGAACACCTTGCCGACCGCACCTACGGCACGCTGTCCGAAGGTGAGCGCAAGCGGGTGCTGATCGCCCGTGCGCTGATGACAGATCCGGAACTGCTGCTGCTCGACGAACCCGCCGCGGGCCTGGACCTGGGCGGCCGCGAGGAGTTGGTGGCGCGGCTGGCCGACCTCGCCGCGGACCCGGACGCGCCCGCGCTGGTGCTGGTCACCCACCATGTGGAGGAAGTCCCGCCCGGTTTCAGCCACTGCCTGTTGCTGGCCGAAGGCCAGGTGGTCGCGTCCGGCCTGCTGCCCGACGTGCTGACCGCGGAAAACCTGTCCACGGCGTTCGGCCAGCAGATCGCCGTGGACGTCGTCGACGGGCGATACTTCGCCCGGCGGGTCCGCACCCGCCCAGCCCATCGGAGGCAGCCATGAACTCACCGTCGGAGCAGGGGCCCCTGGTACCCCGGCCCGCAGCGACCGTGATGCTAGTCCGCGACGCGGAGCCGGGCTCGGGGGCCGGCTTGTCCGTTTTCCTGATGCGGCGGCACTCCGCCATGGATTTCGCGGCCGGGGTGATGGTCTTTCCCGGCGGCGGCGTCGACGACCGGGACCGCAATGCCGACTTGGGCGGGCAGCGGGCGTGGGCCGGCCCGCCGCCGCTGTGGTGGGCGCAGCGCCTGGGCACCGAGCCCGATCTTGCCGAGGCGTTGGTGTGCGCGGCGGCTCGGGAGACGTTCGAGGAATCGGGTGTGCTGTTCGCCGGACCGGCCGATGACCCGAACAGCATTGTCCGCGACGCCTCCGTATACAGCGAGTACCGCGCCGCCCTGGCCGACCGCACGCTGTCCTTCGCGGACTTTCTGGGCCGCAACGATCTGGTGCTGCGCTCCGACCTGCTGCGGCCCTGGGCGAACTGGGTCCCCCCGGAGGCCGAGCTCACCCGTCGTTACGACACCTATTTCTTCGTCGGAGCGCTGCCCGAAGGACAGCGTGCCGACGGTGAGAACACCGAGTCCGACCGGGCCGACTGGACGCTGCCCCAGGACGCCATCGACGACTTCGCTGCCGGGCGAAACATCCTGCTGCCGCCCACCTGGACCCAACTCGACGCGCTGGCAGGCCGCACGGTGGCCGACGTGCTGGCCGTGCAGCGCACGATTGTGCCGGTGCAACCCAACCTCGCGCTGCAGGGGGACAACTGGGAGATCGAGTTCTTCGACTCCGACCGCTACAACCAGGCCCGGCGCTCCGGCGGATTCACCGCGTGGCCGCTGTGAGGGAGTTCGTCGGCGTCGTCGCCAACGAGGGCCTGGCCACGTTGGTGGTGTCGCGACCGCCGACCAACGCGATGACCCGTCAGCTCTACCGGGAAATCGCTTCCGCGGCAGATGATTTGGGCCGCCGCGAGGACGTCGCCGCAGTCATCGTGTTCGGCGGCCATGAGATCTTTTCCGCCGGCGACGACATGCCCGAGCTGCGCACACTGACCGCCGCGGAGGCCGATACCGCCGCGCGGGTGCGGCGCCAGGCCATCGACGCCGTGGCCGCGATCCCGAAGCCGACGGTGGCCGCGATCACCGGGTACGCGCTGGGCGCCGGTCTGACCCTGGCGCTGGCCGCCGACTGGCGGGTCAGTGGCGACAACGTGAAGTTCGGGGCGACGGAGATTTTGGCCGGACTGATCCCCGGCGGCGGCGGCATGGCGCGCCTGACCCAGGTGACCGGTCCCAGCAGGGCCAAGGAGCTGGTGTTCAGCGGGCGCTTCTTCGACGCCGAGGAGGCCTTGGCGCTGGGGCTGATCGACGACATGGTGGCGCCCGACCACGTCTATGACGCCGCCGTCGGCTGGGCGCGCCGCTTCATCGACGGCCCGCCGCTGGCGATGGCCGCCGCCAAGGCCGTCATCAACGACGTCCTCGAACTGGAACCGGCGCTGCGACCCGCCGCCGAACGGCGTCGTTACGTCGAGGTGTTCGCCGAAAGTCGAGGCGGTGGCGGCAACGGCGACGACGCCGGCCGTTAGGCTTCCCGGTATGACGAGCAGTTCGACCGACGTCGTGCCCAACCCGCACGCCACCGCCGAACAGGTGGAAGCCGCCCGGCATGACAGCAAGCTCGCCCAGGTCCTCTACCACGACTGGGAAGCCGAGAACTACGACGAGAAATGGTCGATTTCCTACGACCAGCGCTGTGTCGACTACGCCCGCGGCCGGTTCGACGCCATCGTGCCCGACGAGGTGTTGAGCGAACTGCCTTACGACCGGGCGCTGGAACTGGGCTGCGGCACCGGGTTCTTTCTGCTCAACCTGATCCAGGCGGGGGTTGCCCGGCGTGGGTCGGTCACCGACCTCTCACCAGGCATGGTCAAGGTCGCGGTCCGCAACGGGCAGTCCCTGGGGCTGGAGATCGACGGCCGGGTGGCAGACGCCGAGGGCATCCCGTACGACGACAACACCTTCGACCTGGTGGTCGGGCATGCGGTGCTGCACCACATTCCCGATGTGGAGCTGTCGCTGCGCGAAGTGATCCGGGTATTGAAGCCGGGCGGCCGCTTCGTCTTCGCGGGCGAGCCGACCACCGTCGGCAACGGATACGCCCGTGCCCTGTCCACCCTGACGTGGCGCGTCGCGACCAACGTCACCAGGTTGCCCGGGCTGGGCAGCTGGCGACGGCCCCAGGCCGAGCTCGACGAATCCTCACGCGCCGCGGCGCTGGAGGCCATCGTCGACCTGCACACGTTCACCCCGGCCGACCTCGAGCGGATGGCCGCCAATGCCGGCGCGGCGCAGGTCCAGACCGTCAGCGAGGAGTTCACCGCCGCGATGTTCGGCTGGCCGGTCCGGACGTTCGAGGCCTCGCTGCCGCCCGGTCGCCTGGGCTGGGGCTGGGCGAAGTTCGCCTTCACCGGCTGGAAGGCGCTGAGCTGGGTGGACGCCACCCTGTGGCGGCACGTGGCGCCGAAGGGCTGGTTCTACAACGTGATGGTCACCGGGGTCAAGCCGTCCTGAGTGTCGGCCTTGCGTTCACTTCTGACGACGTCGGTTACCTGCGCTCGGAGCCGGGTGCTGCCGCGCTGGCCGCGGTCGCCGAGTTCGAGCTGAGCGCCGCCACCCGGGTCGCCGACACCACCGCGGTGCGCGCCCGGTTCGGCGAGCGGGCGCCGATTCTGGTCGAGACCACGCTGTTACGGCGGCGCGCTGCAGACAAGCTGGCCGATCTGGGCGACGTCTCCAATTGGCTGTTCACCGATGAGGCGCTGCAGCAGGGCACGGTCGCGGCGGTGGCGCTGCATCGCGCCCGGCGGCTGGCCGGTCGGGTGGTGCACGACGCGACGTGTTCCGTCGGAACCGAGCTGGCCGCGCTGCGCCGGACGTCGGAGCGGGCGGTGGGCAGCGACATCGACCCCGTCCGGTTGGCGATGGCGCGCCACAACCTGGGACCCGATGCCGACCTGTGTCGCGCCGACGCCCTGCACCCGGTGACCCGGGACGCGGTCGTCGTCGTCGACCCGGCGCGTCGCCGTGGCGGGCGCCGGCGCTTGCGCCCGGCCGACTACCAACCGGCGCTGGGCCCGCTGCTGGCGACCTACCGAGGCCGGGAGCTCGTCGTAAAGTGCGCTCCCGGAATCGGTTTCGATCAGCTGAGCCGGCTCGGATTCGAGGGCGAAATCGAAGTGACCGCCTACCGCGGCTCGGTCCGGGAGGCGTGCCTGTGGTCGGGCGGATTGGCTGCGCCGGGCGTGCGGCGTCGGGCCAGCATCCTCGACAGCGGCGAACAGGTCACCGACAGTGAGCCCGACGATTGCGGGGTGCGACCCGCCGGGCGGTGGATCGTCGATCCCGACGGGGCCGTCGTCCGGGCCGGCCTGGTCCGCCACTACGGCGCCCGGCACGGGCTGTGGCAGCTCGACCCCGACATCGCCTACCTGTCCGGTGACCGGCTGCCCGCCGGCGTGCGCGGTTTCGAGGTGCTCGAGCAGCTGGCGTTCGACGAGCGCCGGTTGCGCCAGGCACTGGCTGCGCTGGATTGCGGGGCGCTGGAGATCCTGGTCCGCGGCGTGCAGGTGGATCCCGACGCGCTGCGGCGACGGCTGCGGTTGCGTGGTGGCCGACCGCTGTCGGTGGTCATCACCCGGATCGGTTCGGCGGCCGCCGGCCGTGGGACCGCCTTCGTATGCTGCCCGTCTCGGTAGTGGCCGGGTACGCTGGCGGCGATCACCCTTGGCGGCGCCACTGCCCGAAGGTCTGCGAGGAACATTCGACAATGCGTCATCTGATAGCGGTCGCAGTGCTGGCTGCTGCGGTCCTGTTGGTTTGCCCGGCGGCCGCAGCACCGCCGGCCTGTGCCAGCCTCGGCGGTTCGGTCGAGGCAGCGCAGATGTGCCACATCCATGCGACAGGCTCCAGCTACACACTGGACATCACCTACCCCGTCGACTACCCGGACCAACAGGCGCTGACCGACTACATCACGCAGAACCGCGACGGATTCGTCAACGTGGCGCAGGGGTCGCCACGCCGCGACCGGCCCTACCAGATGGACGCCACCGCCGAACAACACAGCGCCGGCCAGCCACCACACAACACCCGCAGCGTGGTGCTCAAGTTCTTCCAGGATCTCGGTGGCGCACATCCGTTCACCTGGTACAAGGCCTTCAACTACAACCTCGGGACGAAACAACCCATCACCTTCGACACGCTGTTTGTGCCCGGCACCACGCCGCTGGACGCGATCTTTCCGATCGTGCAACGGGACCTGGAACACCAGACCGGGCTTTCAGTGGTGACGCCCTCCAGCGGGCTCGATCCGAGCCACTACCAGAACTTCGCCATCACCGACGACGACGTGATTTTCTACTTCGCCCAGGGCGAGCTGCTGCCGTCGTATGCCGGAGCAACTCAAGTCCAGGTGCCGCGCAACGCTATCCCGGCGTTGGCGATCTGAGGCTTACACCGGGCCGGCCAGCGATTCCATCGCTGCCGCCGCGCCGCCCAACGCCAGCTGCGCCACGCACCCGACGATCGGTACGAAGAAGGCCACGGTGCGCCGCGCGAGACGCGACACGGTGACCACCAGGTCGGCGACGAAGATCGCGATGCCGGCCCACAATCCCAACCTGATGGCGCGGTCCACCCAGGCCGGATCGCCACAGGGCTGAGCACCGCACGGGTCGGTGCCCATCACCAGCATGCCCAGCACCAGCATCGTCGCCACGAACAATAGGGCGTGCAGCGCCAGCAGCAGGATCGCGACCGTGATATCCAGCGCCCGGTGGGCGGGGTTGCGGCGGTTGGACAGAGCCGCGTTCGCCGTGGCCGCATCGTCGGTAGACATCGACCAAGTATGGCCGTTAAGCCGGCGCGAAGCTGTAGACCTGGCCGTCGCTGGTGGCGGTTACCACCCGGCGGTCATACCCGATCGAGACGCCGACCGGATATCCGGTGGCCGCCGGCAGCGGATAGCTATTGATCGTGTGACCGTTGGCCGGATTGAAAACCAGCAACGACAAACCCGGTCCGCCGTCGTGGGGTGGACCGGCAACCACGGTGTAGCCGACCTCGCTCCCGCCCAGGCTGGACGTCGACAACGGCGTGACGTCGTCGCGTCGCCAGGCCTGGTCGGCATGGTCGCCGGCGTCGCGGAAGGCCACCAGCTGGGTGTCGGGACCGCCGCCGGACACGATCAGGCCCTCCGGGGTGACCGTGGGCGGTGTCTGCGCCAGAAATCCCAGCGGCGCCGACCATTTGACCTTGCCGTCGGCGGCGTGCAGGGCCCACAGGTGTTGGTCGCGGCCGTTGACGTAGACCGTCGCTCCGTCGGCAGAAAGCACCGGACTGGCGAGCACCCCGTCTTTGACGGCATCACTGGCCCACTCACGGACCAGCTGCTGGTCACGCAGTTTGAGGCCGACCAGCCCCGCTCCCGGTGCCCCCGGCTGCCAGACACCGAGCACAACGGTCCCGTTGACCCCCGAGAATGCCGGGGCAGCGGCGACCGGGCAGCCCATCCGCGCCGGCGCGCAGTCGGCCAATCCGCGCATCGGATCGGCCGGGTCGACGCCCTCGACCAGATCCACCGGGCTGCCGACGACTTTGCCGCGGTGGGTATCGAACACCAGTATCTGTCCGAGGTGGGTTGCGACGAGCAGGTGGCCGTGCCCGACGAATCGGGGAGTGGTCGGCATCCCGATCACCGGTTGGCGCCAGCGTGTCCACTGGGTAACCGGAAAGGCCACGATCGCACCCGGCTGTCCGACGTAGAGGTTGTCGAAGCCGTCCAGCAACGGGCCGGCGAACCCGCCGCCCTGCACCAGCCGGACACACCAGCGCTGGCGGCCGTTGTTGTTGTTCTCCCACTCCATCAGCGAACAACCGGCCGGGGTCTGCGCGTTGATCGCCAGGTAGCCGCGCGCACTCAGCGCCGGCCCGGCCGCGAGGCTGCCCTTCACCGAACGCGTCCACGCCAGCTTGAGCTTGCTGGCGCCGCTCGTGCCGGTGTAGCTGCTGTTGGCGGCATCGCCGTACTGCGCGGGCCAGCCCAGCGCCGGCGCCGCATCCACCCAGGAATCTGTGTTGCCGCAACCGCTGAGCCCGACCGTGAGCACGGCGGCGAACATGGCTGTCAGGAGACGTCGCGCACGCACCTTGACCTTTCGCAGTCCTTACGCAGGGTTCCCCAATACCTTCCGCAACGTTGGTCGCCGGCAGCCGGGTCCGGCCGTTCGGCATAGCGGCCATCGGGTACAGGTGAGGGTAACCCGTGGCGGCTCGGGTGTGCCGTGCCCCCACATCCGGACGCTGCGCGTCCCGCTCGATAGCTCCGCGTCGTCAGGCTAGGCTTCCGGCCATGACGTCCATGTGGGGTGCGCCGCTGCATCGCCGCTGGCGTGGTGCGCAATTGCGGGACCCGCGCCAGGCCAGATTCCTCACGCTGGCATCGCTGAAATGGGTACTGGCCAACCGCGCCTACACCCCGTGGTATCTGGTGCGTTACTGGCGGCTGCTGAAGTTCAAGCTGGCCAACCCGCACATCATCACCCGGGGCATGGTGTTCCTCGGTAAGGGTGTGGAGATCCATGCGACGCCGGAGCTGGCCCAGCTCGAGATCGGCCGCTGGGTGCACATCGGCGACAAGAACACCATTCGCGCTCACGAGGGCTCGCTGCGCTTCGGCGACAAGGTGGTGCTCGGCCGGGACAACGTCATCAACTGCTATCTCGACATCGAGATCGGGGACTCGGTGCTGATGGCGGACTGGTGCTACGTCTGTGACTTCGACCATCGGATGGACGACATCACGTTGCCGATCAAGGACCAGGGGATCGTCAAGTCGCCGGTCCGTATCGGGCCCGACACGTGGGTCGGTGTGAAGGTGACGGTGCTGCGGGGCACGTCTATCGGACGCGGCTGCGTGCTGGGATCGCACGCCGTGGTCCGCGGCGTCGTCCCCGATTATTCGATCGCCGTCGGCGCTCCCGCCAAGGTGGTCAAGAACCGGCGGGTGGCCTGGGATGCGTCGGCCGCGCAGCGCGCCGAACTGGCTGCCGCACTGGCCGATATCGAACGCAAGAAGGCGGCCAGATGAGGTGGCGCCAACAGCGCTTCATCGGGGTACCGCTCGCTCGCACCGGGTCACGCGACGGCGCTCCGAATTGCCGCTCAGTTGGCTAAGAAATCGCCATCGATCAAAGTCGCATCGCTGCACGGAACCTCGTTGGGTCCGGCTTTTCAGCTTCGTCGGGTCAACAAGATGACCGGGATGACGCGGCCTTGTGTCTGCTGCTCATAGTCGGCGAAGCCGGGAGCCAGCGCCTTCTGGCGATTCCATATGTCGTCGCGTTCGGTGCCGGTCAGTTCGCGCGCCGTAACTGCGATCGTCTGGACACCGTCGCTAGTGCCAATCTCGATCGCCGCCGCGGGATGCGCCTTCAAGTTGTAATACCAATCCGGGTTCCTGGGTGTGCCGGCTCGGCTGGCGAATATGGCCCAGTCGTCGCCGACAGGCAGATATGCCACCGGATTGAGGCGTTCTTGACCAGACTTCGCTCCGACCGAGTGCAGAATAAGCAGTGGTGCCTCGCCGAAGGCAGCGACCTTGCCGCGGTTGGCGCGAAACTCTTCGATGTTGCGGCTGTTGTAGTCACCCATCGCATCCGGGTTGTTGACCATCTCAGCAGAATCCATCGGGGCTCCTATTGCGGACGAGGACGCGAGAAAGATCGCGCGGCAACAACCGTACGCGCAGCTTCGATGCTGCGCTTGATGCCGATCAGAGCGCCTTGGATAACTGGTGAGCGGCCAGGCGAATGCGATGAGTTCACTGCGAACTGCCCAGAGGTGGACCATGGCGGCGCGGCGCCAAGCCCGCAGACGTGGTGTAAGAGTTCGTTCGATCGCGTGATTCGGTGCAGCTCGCGTGACCACTAAAGATCACTCACGGGCAACGGCTTTGACTCGCCATCCGTGCTCGCGGCGGCGCAATTCGCTGACATGCTCAAGACTTCGGCAGCGGTGTGGGCTAATTCCTCGAGAATCCGACGGTCGGCTCCTGCGCGGGCGCGCAGCGCCAGGCTATGCAAAGCCGCTCCGGCAAGCCGCCCCTGCGCGGCGGCATTGGTGGTCGGCGGTAGCTGCCCGCTGGCGATCGCGGCATCGAAACGCTCGGTGAAAGCGGCATCGATGGCACTCAAGATTTCTGCGAGTCGGTCACGAATATCTTTGTCGCTGAACGACTCTGCCGACGCGGTACAGACCGCCAGACAGCCGCGGCCCGGTCCTGGTTGAGTGGTGTACAGGTCGACGCTGGACAGGTAAGCGGCCAGCAGGTCGTCGCGAAGCTGCCCACCAGCGTTCAGCGATGCCGTGAATTCGGTGCGCATCCGGTGCCCGAAATGGTCCAGCGCCGCCAGATACATCGACTTCTTGTCGCCCAGAGCGGTGTACAGACTCGGCCGTGTGACGCCAGCCGCGCGTGCCAGATCGTCGAGGGAAGCGCTGGAGTAGCCGCGCTCCCAGAACACCGACAGCACCGCCTCCAGCACTCGGTGCTCGTCGAACTGACGCGGTCGTCCCCGGGGGCGCCGTGGCGAGATGTTTTTCATGCCGATCCGCTCGAAAATATTGACAACGCAATTTTATTGCGAAACAGTAGCAAAATACATTCCGCCGTAGGAGTAGCTGTCATGTTGATCAAGCACAATCCATTCGCTTCGCCACGGCCCGGTGATGAGGTGTTGGCCGGCATCCATCTGCTGGGGACTCGGCGAGTGAACTTCTACGCCGTCACCGAGGGTGACGCGGTGACACTGGTGGACTGCGGGTTCGACGGACACCGCCGTTACCTGGCCGCCTGGCTCGAGAGGACAGGTAGGCGGCAGTCCGACGTCGAGGCAGTCATCCTGACGCACGGTCACGCCGACCATGTCGGGTTCGCTGAGCGGTTGCGGCGCAAGGGCGTTCCCGTCTACTTGCACGACGCCGATGCCGCCTTCGCGCAGAGCTCCCGGGGCCGACTGCCCCCACAGCGGTTACGGCGACGCATCTGGAGGCCCGCAGCACTCGGCTTGCTCGGTGAAGCCGCCTGTGACGGTGTATTCGTTCAGCCGCTGCTGAAATCGGTAAACCGCGTAGGGTGCGGCTCACCGTTGGATGTACCGGGAAGACCGGTGCCGCTGTTCGTCGGCGCCCATTCGGCCGGCTCCGTCGTATTTCATCTGCCCGGACAAGCGGCGCTATTCACCGGCGACGCGCTGATGACCCGCGATCCCATGTTCTTCGGTCACGACCGCCCGATCGTCTTCGCCGAGCACACCGCCAACAATGCGGCGACGGTGTCCGTACTGAGACACCTCACTCCCTACATGGATGACGCTCTGCTGCCCGGCCACGGCGACCCATGGACCTTCGCCGGTGGCGTCGGTCAGGCGGTTCAACAGGCCGAAATAGCCGCCTGAGACTAAGCCGGCCTATTCGGGGTGGTCATCGACCTTGAAGTCGAAGTTGACATCGCCGGCGTCGACGCCGGTGACGGTCACGTTGACGCCGTACTTATCGCTGCCGTCGGTGAGTTGGCAACGCAGTGTGGCTCCCTCGACGCCCTTGAGGTTGTCGGGGCAGGTCACCGAATCAGGTCGTCGGCCCACCTGCTGCGTCAGCTTGTTGCTGATGATGGAGGCGACCTGGTTCTTGTCGACGGTCTCCACCATGTCGAACTTGACGTCCTTGCCTTCGACACTGGTTACGGTGACGTTGACGTTGTAGGTCGAGTCTTTGACTTTCATCTCGCAGTTCAGCTGCGCACCGACCTTGGCCGGCAGGTCACCCGGGCAGGTCACGGATTCGGGCTTGTTACCGGCGGCGTCGGTCATCTTGGCTCTGATCTGGTCGGCGACGTCGCTCTTGCTCACCGAATGCGACGACGATCCGATCGAACATGAGCAGGCTCCGGCGCTGGCCATCAGCCCCAAGGCAGCGCCTGAGATCAGCAACGCGCGAACGATCGAGTGAGCCATATCGCCTCCCTGCTTGGAACACTGGGACAACTGTGAATCGGCTGATAATGACATGCCAAACAGCTTCTCCGAAAGCGAATCCGGGAAATACCGCGCGCCGGTCAGCCGATGCCACGGTAGCGGCGCAGCGCCTCGGCGCGCTCGGTGCCATGGTCCACGATCGGCGGCGGATACCCCGATGGGCGCTTGCCTGTCCGGAGGTGGACGTCGGCGGCCGCGCGCAGTTCGGGCACCCAGCGGCGTATGTAATCGCCTGAGGGGTCGAACTTCTCGCCCTGCGTGGTCGGGTTGAACACCCGGAAATACGGCGCGGCGTCGGTACCGCATCCCGCGCACCACTGCCACCCGTGCTGGTTGCTGGCCATGTCGCCGTCGGTGAGCTGCTCCAGGAACCAGGCCGCCCCCCATTGCCAGGGCAGATGCAGGTCCTTGACGAGAAACGATGCGGCGATCATCCGGACCCGGTTGTGCATGAACCCGGTCTCGCGCAGTTGCCGCATCCCCGCATCGATCACTGGAAACCCGGTTTCACCGGCCTTCCAGGCCTCGAAGACTCGTTCGGCGTGGGCGCCGGTGTCGGTCTGGATGGAATCGAAGTCACTGTTCCAATTGCGCCAGGCGCTGGCCGGGCGGTCAAACAGGACCGCGGCGTAAAAGTCGCGAAAAGCCAGCTCGCGCAGGTAACTTCGGGCACCGGCACCGCGGAAGTCCAGGCCGGCGACCATGGTCCGGGGGTGTATGGTGCCGAACTTCAGGTGCGCCGACATCCGGCTGGTGCCGTCGAGGTCAGGCCGGTCGCGATCCTCGGCGTAGCGTTCCAGTCCGTCGTCGACGAAGGCTCCCCACTCCCGAAGAGCCGCGGCTTCGCCCGCAGCCGGGTCAAGCGGCACACCGGGGTCGGGGATTTCGCAGTGTTCGACGGGCACTCGGGCCGGATCCAGCCAGCGCGCACAGTCGTGGCCGGTACGCGCCGGCGAGGGCCACCCCGCCTCGCTCCACCGGCGGAAGAACGGGGTGAACACCCGATATGGCGTCCCGTCGTCTTTGGCGACGCGCCCGGGTGGCACCAGATACGGCGATCCCGTCGCCACCAGCGGAACGCAGCCCAGCGCCGCGCGCACCCGCTCGTCGCGGCGCCGGCCGAACGGCGCGAAATCCCCGGAGATATGTACCGCCGATGCCTCGATTTCCTTGGCGATTACGGGAATCCGTTCTTCGGGCCGCCCGCGGGTCAGCAGCAGCCGGCCGCCCAGATCGTCGCGTAATAGCCGCAGCGAATCGCCCAGATACTGCAGGCGGCGCCGGCCGGACGACGCCTCCAGACGCGGATCGAGGACAAAGCAGGCGAGCACCTCGTCGTCGGCGGCGGCAGCGGCTAGCGCCGGATGGTCGCGCAACCGCAGGTCGCGACGAAACCACAAGAGCGCCCGCGTCATCGGGCGGTCAGCGGTTGAGCCGCCAGAGGTGGGTGGCCAGCACGGTGGCGAAGGCCGTCCACACTGCGTAGGGAAGCATCGCCAGCCCCGCGCGTCGATCTGCTCCGGCGGTCCGGCGCACCAGGTCGGCGCTGCTGGTCGCCAAGACCGCGGCGCCCACCGCGGACGCGCCGAGTTTGTGGAACCGGAAGAACAGCCAACTCCATCCGCCGTTGAGCACCAAGTTGATGCCCAGCGCGGCGACATAGCGGCGCGCCTTGTCGTGGTGTCCCGCTGCGCGCAACCGGTCGAGGGCCACCGCGGAACTGAGGGCGATGTCGCCGTAGAGGGTGGTCCAGACCATCGGGAAGGCGATGCTTGGCGGCTGGTACCCGGGCTTGCGAAGCCGCGCGTACCACCCGGCGGTGGATCCCGGGCTGGCGATGCTTCCGGCACCCGCCGCCGCGGTGACGGCCAGCCCGGTAGCGGTCAGTGTCGACTTATTCATCCAATCCTCCATTCGCCGGTGAATAGGCTGAATCATGTTGATATCTAGCCATATTCGGGAAATTTGGCCACCAGATACGATCACCGATCAGGGTGAACACAGCCGGGATCACCAGCGTGCGCACGACGAAGGTGTCCAGCAGGATTCCCAGCCCCACGATGATCCCAATCTGGGTCAGCGCAATCAGCGGCAGCACGCCCAAGACGCAGAAAACAGCGGCCAATACGATTCCCGCGCTGGTGATGACGCCGCCGGTGGCCGACACCGCGCGGATCATTCCGTCGCGGGCGCCGTGGTGTGCGGCTTCCTCGCGGGCGCGGGTGACCAAGAAGATGGTGTAGTCGACCCCGAGCGCGGCCAGGAACAGGAAAGCGAACAACGGGGTGCTGTTGTCCAGTGCCGCGAATCCGAAGACGTGCATGCTGGCCCAGCCACCCAGTCCCAGTGCGGCCAGCGCGCCGAGAATGGTCGCGGCCAGCAGGGTAGGCGGCGCCAACGCGGCTCGCAGCAGTACGTACAGCACGAGCAGGATGACCATCAGGATCGCCGGAATCAGCACCCTGCGGTCGTGTGCGGCCGCGTCGCCGACGTCGAGGGCTTGGGCGTCGGCGCCGCCCACCAACGCACCGGGGGATACCGCGGCGGTCGAATCGCGCAGTGCTGCAACGATACTGAACGCCTTCTTGGATGCCGGCGGCGCATCGATCACTACCGACCATTTCGCCAACCCGGTCGTCGACCTAGCCGACTCGGTCGCCGATACCACTCCGGGTGTGGCGCTGATCGCCTGTTGCACCTGCGGCACCTGTGCGGCGGGGGCCACGACGATCGTCGGGCTGGCCAGTCCGGCCGGAAAATGCCGGTCGACGATGTCGAACCCGGTCACCGAATCGGCCTTGACCCGGAATTGCTCGGTCTGCGACAAACCGGTGCGGGTGCCGAGTAACCCGGTGGCCAGCAGGACCAGCAGGGCGAGGGTGGCCGCCGCGACCAGGGCGGGGCGGCGGGCAACCCGTTCGGCGACGCTGTGCCACAGTCCCGATTCGAGGGTCGCGCCGGCATCCGGCTCCGGGATGAAGGGCCAAAACAGTCGCCGGCCGCTCAACGCCAGCAGCGGCGGCAGCACCACCAGCACCGACACCGCGGCGACGAGCAGTCCGCAGGCCGCCAGCGCACCCAGGCTGCGGGTGCTGGGAGTAGCGGCAAAAAGCAGCGTGAGCAACGCCAGCACCACGGTGGCGTTGCTGGCGACGATCGCCGGCGCGGCCATGCGCACCGCGCGGCGCAGGGCGCCGCGGTGTTCCGCGTGTCGCCGAAGTTCCTGGCGATAACGCGAAATCAACAACAGCGCATAGTTGGTGCCGGCGCCGAAGACCAGCACGCTGGTGATCCCGGAGGTAGCCCCGTCGAAGCTGAGCCCGGTCACCGAGGCGACCGCGGTCCCGGCAGCCGCGGCAAGTCGGTCGGCGAACCCGATCACCAGCAGCGGCAGCAGCCACAACACCGGCGATCGGTAGGTCGCGATCAGCAGCAGCGCGACCACGGTTCCTGTGACAGCCAGCAAGGTGACATTGGCGCCGGAGAACGCGTTGGCGATGTCGGCGCCGAACGCCGGGCCTCCGGTGACGTGGGCATCGAGATCTGCCGGCAGCCCGCGGTGCGCGGCGGCGCGCAGCGACGTGACCGCGTCGGTGAGTTCCAACCCGGAAAGGCCGGTGCTGATCGGCACCACCCCGATGGCCGCTTTGCCGTCGGCCGATACCTGCACGGGCAGCGGTGCCGGCGGCGCGCCCGGTTGGGCAGCCGCCCGCATCCGATCGCGGACTTGTTCGGCGGCTTTGAGATCGGCGCCGTCCAGGACGGCGCCGTCGGCGCGGCGGGTGAGGACCACCAGCAGCGGAGCGCGGTCGCCGCCGGGGAACTGAGCCGAGAGCGCCTCGACTTTGGCCGACGCGGAGTTGCTCGGCAGCGATTGCGGTGCCTGACCCGCCGCGGCATTGGGGCCGATCAACACCATGAAGCCGACGCCGAACAGGACAACGCCCAAGGTGATCAGCCATGACCGCCTACCGGTCACCGCAGCCGCGAGCCCGTCCCACACCACGCCGGCAAGCATTTCAATTTTTAAGTATTAAGCAAACTAACCACTATGGCGGCCCGGGTCCGGCCGCGTGGCGGCGACCGCAGAACAATGCTCGAATACGTTGTACGCCAATGCAAATCGACGGTGGGCCCCGGCCAGGAATTCCGGCCGGGCCCACCGTGTCGACGAACTACTGGTTGGCCTGCTGCCGTTCTTTTGCCGCCTTCGCGCCGGCACGGGCCGATTCGGCCGCAGCCTCCTTCTTGGCGGCCTGGCGTTGGGCGTCGGCCTTGTCCTGCTGGGCCTTTGCTTCCTGCGCAAGCCGATCATTGCCGGTCACCAAACCGATGACTTGCTTGATCGCGCCCTTGACGCCCTCGACTATGCCGCTGACGGCTTCCAGGGGTCCACTTCTGCTTGCCATTTCTGCCTCCCGCTGATTTCTCGATTCGGCGGCATTACCCCGCCCTCGACCTCAGTTTCCCGTTGAGTCTCGAAAGGAAACCTTCGCGGACCCCCGGGTCGCCCGTCGAGGCCAGCGAAATGCCGGCGGAGCTCCGCAGACGGGTGCGGCAGGGTGATCGTCGTCTCCGGCGCGACCCTGAAAGACCGCGGCCGGCCGGCCCGCCGGTGAACGCGGTGCTCCGGCCGGAGTTTCGCGCTGCTGCTAGCGGGTATGTGGGTGGGGTGAACGCGGGAGAGGCAGCCCGGCGCGTCCGGCGCGCAGAGCGCACCGTGCTGCGGGTGCAACGGCGACTGTGGTTGGCGCAGCTGGTTCTTCCGGCGGCCGCGATCACCACGGCAATCGTGGTATCCGTGGCGGCATGGTCGATGTGGCAACGGACGTCTCGTCAGCGCCGGTCCGAAAGCCCTTCCGCGGCGGCCCGGCCCGCCGCGGCTACCGAATGCCCTTGAGCGCGGCCACCAGCCCTTCAGGGTCTGCGACGGTCACCGTCAAGGCCGAGTGGTCGCGCAGTCCCAGCACCCGGTGAACAGGCGGTTCGAAGTGGACGCACACCCCGGCCCGCGCGTTCGTGCCGAAGGTGAGTCCGTCATCGACCATCGACAGCCGGGGGCCGACCGCGGTCCACCATCGATACGGACCGGTGATATGCGCGTCGCGGACGCTCGACAACGGCGCTTCGACACGAAATGGCCCGTAGCGAGCCAGAAAACGGCCGTCGTCCGTCAGCGTCACGCCCTGGCGTCCCGGCCACCGAAACGGAAGCCACATCGCGGCAAGGCGAGGATCGTAGCGATAGGGAAAGTGTTGTCCCCGGTTCTGCGGTTTCATTGCCCGGCTCCCGTCTTGCGCCTTCGCGCCACCGCTGTTCGTACCGAGGCTACTGGCCGTCGCATCGTGGTCTACACCGGCTCCGGCGCGGTGCGCGGCGTTTTGCCGGAAAATAGGATTGCTGCGGAAAAAGAGACTGCCATTCGATATTTTCAGAGCCGACACGTCGGGCTGGTCCGCGCCGTTAGGCCGTGAAGCACACGAAAGGTAGGTCCGCAGCATGCTGGGATGTGTCGCGCCACTGCTGACCCAGGTCGTCGAGGCGGCCGGCTCGGTCGTCGGGGTGCGGGTCGGGACCGAGAAACCGCCCCATACCGTAGAGCAGCTCCACGGCGGACTTCAGATCCGCCGCTACGGCCCACGAATCGCGGCCGAAGTCGTCGTCGCCGATACCGAGGAAGGTGCCCGCAATCGCGGATTCCGTGCACTGGCGGGCTACATCTTCGGTGCGAATCATGCGAATTCGAAAATCGCGATGACGGCTCCGGTCAGTCAGCAACGGGCCGGCGGAGCAGCCGGCCCGGGAATGCGCATCGCCATGACGGGCCCGGTAGCACAGCAAGCGGGCGGCGACGGCGCCTGGGTGATCCGGTTTTTCATGCCGGCTAAATGGAGGCTGGATACCCTACCCACGCCGGACGACGAATCCGTCGAACTCGTCTCGGTACCGGCGCAGGATTATGCCGTGCTGCGTTTCAGCGGTGACCGCGGACCCGGCGCCGTCGCCGCACACACCGACGAATTGCTCGGGCTGCTCGACGGCACCGAGTACGCGCCGGCCGGTGCTCCGGTGGCGTGGTTTTATGACCCACCGTGGACGCTGCCATGCTTGCGCCGCAACGAAGTTGCCGTACCGGTGACGAGGCGGTGACCGCCGCGGGCAGTTCTAGCGACGATCTCCGGAGACTTGCGCGAGCGGGGTTTGGCGCTGCGGTTCGCGTTGTTTGACCAGTCCGGCAAGGAACTGACGGCGCGAGCGGATGACGTCCTCGATCAACTGCAGAGCCTCGGCAACCGAATCGGCAACAGGCAGACCGTGATTGATGACAATCCGCAGTAGCGGACGCATCGCAGGACCCGCGATCACGCTGCAGTGCAGGCCGGCTTTGTGGTGTTCGTCGTTGAGCACCAAAAGAGCCCGAAAACCGTCAACGCTGAGGAACTCGAGGTGGCTCAGATCGAGTATCAACGGCGCCTTCACCCGCGCGAAGCGCCGAATTTCGTGGGCAATGCGCTCGGCGTTCGAAGCGTCGATCTCTCCGTCGATGCGCGCAATGGTGGCCAGGCTGCGCGCGTAAACGCACAGTCGTGCCCCTGCGCAGTCGACCACATAGCGGCAGCGGGGTTGTTCTGGTGGGCTGATAGCCCCTAAAGCAGTCATATTCTTCGAGCCCATCGAGTGTGGTGGTGGGCGCGGGAGCTACAGCCTTTGGGACACCGCCCCCGCGGTGGTCAGCTGTGAACTCAACCTCGTCGAAAAGCCTAATGCCGGCAGCCGCGACGCGGTGGCCGTAGGCGGACCCGACGCGAAGCCCGGGGCAGCGATTAAATGCCAGCGGCACAACAGATTTCGGCAGAGCCACCGAGGTCGGGCAACCACGCCGAGTCTTCGCTTTTCGGCTACTGCCCCCCTAACCACTTCGCCTGTTGACCTTCGACCGCGGGCCCGTAACCGACCGCTCTGCGACCAGATCGCCGCCGGAAAATGTACTCGCCACCGCCCTGGTGTTTCTGCGATATTTGGGTTTCACCGCGCCGGAAAAGGGGTAATCTGAGCCCGCTAGGCGGCTTGTACAGCCTGGAATTGACGGTTGCGGAAGTTGCCCTTGTGGAGACGAGGAATGGTAGCGGCCAAATGGAAACCGTGTGGTACGGATTTCGCCATTCCGCGGTAGCTATAGCGATCGCGTTGGTGGTGCTCAGTACACCGGCGCCCGCTGCGGCCAAACCCGGTGTCACGGTATTTCCGGGCATGGAAATTCATCAGGGCGCCGTGGTGTGCACGGTGGGGTTCGTCGAACCGCGGCTGCGGATCGCGGTGAGCGCCGGCCGCTGCGACGAGGGGGCCACCGTGACCGACAGTAAAGGGAACGTGGTCGGTAGCGTGATGCTCGCCCGGCGCGACACCGTCAACGAACCCGCGGCAGCCGACTCCGCAGCGGGCGTCGAATACGAAGTCATCACACTGGCACCCGAGGTGATCGCCTCAGAGCTGTTGCCCGGCGGCCGTCAACTGCAGTCCATCCCGGGATTCAGCGTGCAACCGGCGCTGCCGGTGTGCCATGGCGGAATATCCTCCGGGCACGTCTGCGGCCGGGTCAGCTCGGTCGGTAACGACGGGTTTGCCATTGCCGACATGACCGCAGACCAGCGCGAGCTGGGCGGGCCGGTATATACACTGACCGACGACAACCGCGCCGTCATTGTCGGACTGCTCGACGGGGCGCGCGGCTCGACGCTGTGGGCCCAGTCCTGGCAGGCGGTCATGCGGCAGCTCTACATCGACGCACGGTCGGCTGGCCCGATACAGCCGCCCTTGGGACACACCATCGGCCGGTGAACGACCCAGTTCGAACCGGGACAGACCCGAAAGTAGCTGCGCGGCAACGATGACCGGCCGGCCCCGAGTGCTGGTTTCGCAATCCCGAGAAGGGGAACCCGGCGCGGATGACTGTTTCCGACTTCGTCGCTCGGCCTTTTCAGTGGGGATCCGCGATCCGCGGTAGTCGAATCTTCCACCCGGTCGGCGTCATCGCGTCAGGTTCGATCGAACGCGTTGCGCCGGCGTCCACCGGGCTTCCGGTGCCGTCGTCCGACGTCGTGGTCAGGGTGTCAAAAGCAGGCGGCACGCCCGGGTCCCTGCCCGACTTCATCGGGCTGGCGCTGCGGGTCGCGCCCCCGCGGGTCGACGCGACACCGTGGGACATCCTGTTGGTCTCCGCGGGATCTGGTGTCCTGAGCCGGGCGCTGGCGCTGCGGCCGGTCACATCGTGGACGGGCCCACCCATGACCACCCTCATGCCGTTGCGCTACCGGGCAAAGTACTGGTGGCTACGAGCGCGAATACTGACCGATATCAATGGATTCGGCCTGTCTCTCGGCGATGTTCGGGAACGAATCAACGACGGTGGCGTCGAACTGGCCCTCGACCAAGCTTGCGGCAGAGCCAATTTCGAGAAGGTGGCGCACCTGAGGCTGACCAGTGTCGCCAGTCCGGGCCCGGGTAACGACGTGTCGTTCGATCCGGTGGTCAACACCGTGCCCGGGTTGCGGCTGTTTCCGGGATGGCTGGCGGACCTACGGGGCCGTGCCTACGCGCGAAGCCGTGACGGCCGACATGCCGGCGCAGCCGCCGGCGGGTGCCGCTGCCACGGGGGATAGGGAAGTATGGGGCGGTATGAGCGTTTTCGGCCGGCTGCGCCCGCTGCTCGACACGGCCCTCGACCGGACGATCGTGCCCGGTTACACCCGCATCGGCTATCGGCTTCGCCGATCGGGCTGGTCCGGTGACCCGCCGCCGGGTGCGCTGCGGGGCCGCACCGCGCTGGTCACCGGCGCCAATCGCGGCCTGGGCAAGGCCGTCGCCGCGGGTCTGGCCGGGCTGGACGCGACCGTACTGCTGACCGTTCGCGACCGCGAGAACGGTGAGCGGGCCCGCGACGAGATCGTCGCCGAATCGGGCGCCGACGTGCGGGTGGAGGTGTGCGACGTCTCCGACCTGGACGCCGTCCGCACCTTCGCCGCCGACCTGCGCACCCGGGTGTCGCGGCTGGACGTGCTGATCCACAACGCCGGATTGCTGCCCGCGACCCGCGACGAGACCGCCGATGGCCACGAAATCACTTTGGCCACACATGTTTTGGGGCCGATACTGCTGACCGAGCTGCTGGCTCCGATGCTGGCTGCCTCCGACGACCCGCGGGTGATCCTGATGTCCTCCGGCGGGATGTATACCCAGTCGCTGCCCGTCGAGGACCCCGAATATCGCATCGGTCGCTACCGTGGCGCCGTCGCGTATGCCCGCACCAAACGGATGCAGGTGGCATTCACCCCGATCCTGGCCCGCCGCTGGGCCGACCGGCACATCCGCGTGTATTCCATGCATCCGGGTTGGGCCGATACTCCGGGCGTTGCGTCGTCACTTCCGGGTTTTCGCGCCGTCACCGGGCCGCTGCTGCGCACCCTGGAGGAGGGCGCCGACACCGCCGTGTGGCTCGCCGCGACCAGTCCCGCACCACCGACCGGCACCTTTTGGCACGATCGCCGGCTCCGACCCGAGCATTACCTGCCCTGGACCCGTTCCAGTGACCGCGATCGCGATGTGCTGTGGCGGTATTGCGCGACAGCGATCGGCCTGGATGGTGTGGACTAGCGGTCCGGCAGGGCGTGCTCGGCGATCGGCAGCCGGGGCAGTGGCTGCCGTTCGCGGCGTTTGGCCGCCAGATACACCTGAGCGGTCTCTTCGGCGACTGTCCGCCAATCGAAGTCGGAGGTGAGCCGGTCGCGGGCGGCGCGGGCCCGCTGCTGCGCGGCGGCCGGGTCGGCGAGCACCGCGGACACCGCGGCGGCCAGCCCCGCCACATCGCGGGGCGGACACGATATCCCGGTCACCCCGTTGATCACCGCTTCGCCCAGGCCGCCGATGTTCGACGTCACCAGCGGGGCGCCGGCGGCGGCGGCTTCCAAGGCGACCAGCCCGAACGGCTCATAGTGGCTGGGGAATACCGCCGCGTCCGCTCGGTGTAACACCGCCAATAGTTCGGTGTGGTCGAGGTGTCCGACGAACGTGGTTGCCTTGAGTACCCGGTGCTTACGGGCCTGCTCGACCAGCCAATCCCGTTGGGTGCCTTCGCCGGCGATAGTCAGGGTGGTACCCGGGTGGGCTCGCCTGATCCGCGGCAGCGCGGCGATGGCGTCGTGCACACCCTTCTCGTATTCCAGCCGGCCGACGTACAGTAGCTCGGGCGCCCCGGTGCGCGCGCGTCGGACCGCGAATGGCCAGCGCGCCGCGTCAATACCGTTGCGGATCACCGTGGTTTCAGCCAGGCCCGGACCGAAGAGCTCGGTGATCTCGTCGCTCATCGACGCCGAACACGTGATGATCGAATCGGATTCGCGCACCAGCCACGACTCGACCGCGTGCACCTGACGACTGATCGTTCCGGCGACCCAGCCGGAATGCCGCCCGGCTTCGGTCGCGTGAATTGTGGAAACCATTGGCACGTCGTAGAACTGGGCGAGCGCGATGGCCGGATGCGCCACCAGCCAGTCGTGGGCGTGCACGACGTCGGGACGCCACGGCCGGTCGGTGCCGTGCCTCTTGAGCGACAGGCCGGCCCGGATCATCGCATGACCCATCGCCAGGGTCCAGGCCATCATGTCGCTGCCGAAGCTGAATTCGTGCGGATCCTGTGCGGCCGCGATCACCCGCACCCCTTCGCTGACCATATCGGACGACGGGTGGGTGCTGGGGTCGGTGCCGGCGGGCCGGCGGGACAGCACGACGACGTCGTGACCGGCCGCGGCCAATGCGGTCGACAGATGGTGCACATGGCGGCCGAGCCCGCCGATCACCACCGGCGGGTACTCCCACGACACCATCAGGATTTTCATCGAAACGGCCCCCCATTCCGTCGCCGAAACTGCAACCACAGCGCGGCTTCGACCCCCGAATAGACGCTGAGCGCAGGATGGATGCGGCCAGCGCAGTCTCGGCGGCCCGGCGGACCCGATAAAGCCGTCATCGGGGCAGCCTTCGGGCATCAAGAGCGCCGAACAGACCGTCGGCGCGGTTCCAGCCATCGGCCAGCCGCTGCGCGTTGTCGCGCCTGCCAGAAGCCAGCGCCCCGGCGATCTCTCGGGTCGCATGGGCGTGCAGATGCGCGCGATACCGGGCATAGTCGGCGGCCGAGTCCTTGCTCACCATGAACGGCCAGTCGCTGGAGACGGTCAGCAGCGTCTCGCGCAGGATCTGATCGGCGACATGATCGCGGGGGATCGGCCCGTCCAGCGATGCCGTCTGCGCCAAAGCCTTGTCGACGGTGGTCAACGCGGTGTCGACGACTTCGGAGTTGAGCTGGACCAGGTCGGCCACCTTCTCGCCGTTCCACACCTGCCAGTCTTTGCCGGAACCCCAAGAGCTGGGCGGTAATTCGACCGGGTCGCCGACGAACCCGTCATCGAGCGCGTCGAGCAGCGTGCCGACTCGCACCCCGGCGGCCGGCAACGCCCGCAACACCCGCGCCAGCCATGTCGGCCCCTCATACCACCAATGGCCGAACAATTCGGTGTCGAAGGCGGCGATGACGTGGGCGGGCCGCCCGATCCGCTCCGACTCGGCGATCAGCCGCCCGCGCACCAGGTCGACGAAGTCGGCGACATGAACGTCGACCGCACGATCGGCCCGCTCGGGGTCATAGGGCGCCTTGGCCTCCGAGGGCACATTGCGGCCGGTGACTCGGGCCGGCTTGAGACCCGTCAGATGGTCGTAGGTGTGGAAATCGCGGTACGCCGCGTGTCCGGGGTAACCGGATTTCGGCGACCACACCCGATAGCTGACCTGCAGGTCACGCCCGAACGCCACCACGTCGGTGTCGCCGACCGGCCGGCCCAGCGCGGTGTCCCCGTGCAGCGACGGCCCGTCCACCATGAAGTGGCTGACTCCCGCGGCGGCGTAGTCGTGCTCCAGGCCCGGGGCGTAGGCGCATTCGGGCGCCCAGATTCCGGTCGGGCGTGCCGCCATCCGCAAGCACGCGTCGGCCAAGCCTTCGCGTAACGCGAACTCGCGCAGCCGGGGATTCAGCAATGGCTGGAAGGGATGCGCCAGCGGCCCGCCGAGCAGCTCCACCGCGTCGGCGTCGATCAAGCCGCGCAGCAGCGGACTGCCGCCGTGACGCCACAGCGTCGCGAAGTGCTCAAGTGCTTGGTCCGCCTCGATGCACTCGCGAATACCGAACGGCCGCAATGCTTCCGGCGTGCATGATTGATAGTGCGCCGATTTCGAGCGCGGCGCGCCCCGCACGCTGGTGGCTTCGGTGGCGCGCAAGCGCCAGTTGGCCAGCCAGTGGTGCATCCCGCTCAGGCAATAGGGGTCGTCGAGCTGGGCGTTGACCACCGGGGTCATGCCCAGAGTGATCAAGCCCCTGCGGTCTTCGCCGGCCAACTCCCGCAGCACCCGAAACAACGGCAGGTAGGCGGCCGACCAGGATTGGTAGAGCCACTCCTCGCCGACCGGCCACCGGCCGTGGTGGGCCAGCCAGGGCAGGTGGGTGTGCAACACCAGGGTGAACATTCCGGGCACCCGGCTTGCGGGTGCGTTCACGGCCGCACCGCGATTGCGATCAGGTCCAGGCTGTCGTGAATGTCGCGGCTGTCGTCCTGGTTCACCATGTCGAAGTCGTCCGTGGTGACCGCCGCGACGTCAGCGGCCAGCTCGGCGGGCCACGGCGCGTCGGCGACCGCCCGCTCGATCTGGGCGTCGATGATCGAACCGCCGTGGCGGGCGTCCATGTCGCGCAACCGCGGCCCATGAAACAACCCGTACATGGCCACCTCGGTGAAGCCCCCGTTGACCAGCAACTCGGTGAGTTCGTCGGCGTTGAGCTCGCGGGTGTGGAAGGGGTTGATCGGGGTGTCGCGACCGGGGGAGAAGGTGATCCGATTCGGGGTGGACATCATCAACAGGCCCGACGGGCGCAGCACCCGGGCGCACTCCCGAACGAAACCGCTCTGGTCCCAGAGATGCTCGATGACCTGGAAGTTGACCACGACGTCCACCGACGCGTCAGGCAGCGGCAGCTCTGCCAGGTTGGCCTGCATCACGTCGACCCGGGGATAGCGGCTGCGAACATGTGCCACGGCGGCCTCGTCGTAGTCGATCGCGACCACCCGACGGGCCACAGTGGCGATCAGGTCGGCGCCGTAGCCCTCGCCGCACCCGGCTTCCAGCACGTCACGGCCCGCGCAGCGGGGCGCCAGCCGCTGATAGACGACCTCGTGGCGGCGGAACCAGTAGTTCTCGACGTCCAGGTCGGGGATGGTCCGTTCACCCGTCAAGGTGAGCACCGTCGGGGTCGTCGGAGAGACCGCCGGCGGGGAGTCGGTCGGGGTGTTTCGGGGAAGGCCGGGGACGAATGCGCTCATTGCTAAGGCAGGCTAACCCGTAGCGCCCGATTCGCGAACCGCGCACCGGCTAGCGGCGGCCCGGCAAGGATGCGGCAGGTGCCGACCAGCGAGCCGAGGGGCCCCGTTTGCCGGGGTGACCGGGCAATCCGGCAAGTACGACCCGCTATGGTGTGGGGGCAGACCGCAAAAAGTTACCGCCTAGTAACATGCCTGTGCGGTTGCGAAACCGCGTGACCGAGTCCGGCTGACGAGCGCTGCCGGACGCCTTCGAGGAGGACGAGCCACACTCATGACAAACATCGTGGTCCTGATCAAGCAGGTCCCGGATACCTGGTCGGAGCGCAAGCTGACCGAGGGTGACTGGACGCTCGACCGTGAGGCCGCCGATGCGGTCCTGGACGAGATCAACGAGCGCGCTGTGGAAGAGGCGCTGCAGATCCGGGAGCGGGAGGCAGCCGACGGCGTCGAAGGGTCGGTGACGGTGCTGACCGCGGGCCCCGAGCGTGCCACCGAGGCGATTCGCAAGGCGTTGTCCATGGGTGCCGATAAGGCCGTGCACCTCAAGGACGACGGGATGCACGGCTCCGATGTCATCCAGACCGGGTGGGCGCTGGCGCGTGCCCTGGGCACCATTGAAGGCACCGAGCTGGTGATTGCGGGCAACGAGTCCACCGACGGCGTGGGCGGCGCCGTGCCGGCCATCATCGCCGAGTACCTGGGCCTGCCGCAGCTCACCCATCTGCGCAAGCTGTCGGTCGAGGGCGGCAAAGTTGTCGGTGAGCGCGAGACCGACGACGGTGTGTTCACCCTCGAGGCCACCCTGCCGGCGGTGGTCAGCGTCAACGAGAAGATCAACGAGCCACGCTTCCCGTCCTTCAAAGGCATCATGGCCGCCAAGAAGAAAGAGGTCACCGTGCTGACTCTGGCCGAGATCGGTGTCGAGGCCGACGAGGTGGGGCTGGCCAATGCCGGGACCGCGGTGTTGTCCTCGACGCCCAAGCCGCCGAAAACGGCCGGTGAGAAGGTCGCCGACGAGGGCGAGGGTGGCAACCAGATCCTGCAGTATTTGGTCGGCCAGAAAATCATCTAAACCAGCGCTATTCCGAGACGAGAGCGATATAACCCATGGCTGAAGTACTGGTGCTCGTTGAGCACGCTGAAGGTGCGCTGAAAAAAGTCACCTCCGAATTGATCACCGCCGCCCGGGCGCTGGGCGAGCCGGCGGCCGTCGTGGTCGGCGCCCCGGGCACCGCCGCGCCGCTGGTCGACGGACTGAAGGCGGCCGGTGCCGCCAAGATCTACGTCGCCGAATCAGATGTCGTCGACCACTACCTGATCACGCCGTATGTCGACGTGCTCGCGGCGCTGGCCGAGTCCTCGGCCCCGGCCGCCGTGCTGGTGGCCGCCACCGCCGACGGCAAGGAGATCGCCGGCCGGCTCGCCGCCCGGATCGGGTCCGGCCTGCTCGTCGACGTGGTGGACGTCCGAGAGGGTGCAGTGGGCGTCCACAGCATCTTCGGTGGCGCGTTCACCGTCGAGGCGCAGGCCAACGGCGATACCCCGGTGATCTCGGTGCGCGCCGGCGCCATCGAGGCGCAGCCGGCCGACGGCGCGGGTGAGCAGGTCAGCGTGGAAGTGCCGGCTCCCGCCGAGAACGCGACCAAGATCACCTCCCGCCAGCCCGCGGTGGCCGGTGACCGGCCGGAGTTGACCGAGGCCACCGTCGTGGTGTCGGGTGGCCGCGGTGTTGGCAGCGCAGAGAACTTCAGCGTGGTCGAGGCGCTGGCCGACTCGCTCGGTGGCGCCGTCGGCGCATCCCGTGCCGCCGTCGACTCCGGCTACTACCCGGGCCAGTTCCAGGTCGGTCAGACCGGCAAGACGGTGTCGCCGCAGCTCTACATCGCGCTGGGCATCTCCGGAGCGATCCAGCACCGCGCGGGCATGCAGACCTCCAAGACCATCGTCGCGGTCAACAAGGATGAGGAGGCGCCGATCTTCGAGATCGCCGACTACGGCGTGGTCGGCGACTTGTTCAAGGTCGCTCCGCAGCTGACCGAGGCGATCAAGGCCCGCAAGGGTTAGCAACCCGCCGGGTCTTGGCGATCCCGGCGCAAGCGGACGATCGCAAAGTGCCTTAGATGGTCCGCAACCGCCGCACGCGGCCGGCGATCACCCGCCGGGAAACCGCGGCATTGGGAGCCATGCTTTCGAATGCGTGCGGACAACCTGGATACACATGCAATTCGGTTGGCACGCCGGCCACCGCCAGGCGGCGCGCGTAGGCGACGTCCTCGTCCCGGAAGATGTCGAGGTCACCCACGTCGATGTAGGTGGGCGGCAGCTGCTTAACATCGCTCACCCGCGCCGGAGCCGCATAAGAACTGACGTCATCGGTGCCGGCGCTCTGGCCCAGTAGGGCCTGCCAGCCGGTGATGTTGTCGTCGTAGGTCCAGGTAACGAACGGCACCAGTTCGGGGTCGGGCAGGCAGGTGCGATCGTCGAGCATCGGATAGATCAACAGCTGCTGGGCGATTGCGGGGCCCCCGCGATCGCGAGCCATCAGGCACACCGCGGCGGCCAGCCCGCCGCCGGCGCTGTCGCCCATCACGGCCACCCGGGCCGGATCGATGCCCAATTCGTCGACGTGGCCGTGCAGCCATTCCAAGGCGGCAAAGCAGTCGTGCACCGGGACGGGGTGCGAAACCTCCGGTGCGGTGCGATAGTCGACGAGCAACATCGGCACACCGGAGTCGGCGACGTAGCGTCGCGCGAGCCAGTCGTAGAGGCCGCCCAGTTCGCGCATGCCGAAAATCATTCCGCCGCCATGCAAATAGAGCACGGCACTGCCGGGTGGGGGCTCCGTCGTCGCGCGGTACCAGTGCAACGTCAGTGTCGCACCGTCGTCGGTGGCTACCGCGTGGTGCTGCACCTCCACACCGGCTATCGGCGGGCGGGTGGCCATGAGCTGATCGACGGTGCGCTTGCTGTTGGCCCTCCGGGTCGCCACATCGCCTACCGGCGGCGGCTCGGACTCGGCCCCGCCCGCTTTCAGCAACGCCAGCTCGGCGAGCACTTCCTGGTCGATCTGCAGGCCCACGGCGGTCAGGTGCGAACCGGGTCGATGGTGATCCGGGCGCCTGGGGAGCCGTACCGCGAGGCGTCCAGCGTGCCGTCGATCATGACGCGACTTCCTGCTTGAGGGGCGACGACGTCCGCTTGGCGAGACCGTCGAGCTGGCCTGCGTCCCGCCACGCCGTGAGGATGTCGGTGTATTCCGTTGGGCTGCCGAAGAAAAAGCTGTCCTGCCGCAATCTGGCGCTCACCTGGCCCTCGCGGTTGTAATAGCCCGGGGTGCACGCCTCCCGCCGTCCGGCGATCACGGTCGAGCGCTGCACCACCGCGTCCACCCAGGCTTGTTCGGCTTCGGCGGTCGCCTCCACCTCGGTAACATCGTGCTGCAGCGCCCACGCGATCACCCAGGCGACCTGCTGGGACTGAGTGTCGATCAGGTACGGAAAGTTCACGGTAAAGCCGGACTGGGCAATGCTTTCGATGAAGCAGTTCGGAAAGCCGTGCACGTGCAGGCCGTGGAAGGTGCGGATACCGTCGGCCCACTTGGCGGTCAACGTCAGACCGTCGCGACCGATCACCTCGAAGCCGGTTCGCTGGGAATACTCGGTTCCGACCTCGAACCCGGTGGCGAAAATCAAACAGTCGAGCGGGTATTCGACGCCCTCGGCGATGACACCGTGCTCGGCGATTTGTTCGACACCCTTCCCGTGGGTATCGACCAGGGTGACGTTGTCGCGGTTGAAGGCTTGCAGGTACTCGTCATGGAAGCAGGGCCGCTTGCAGAAATACCCGTACCAGGGTTTGAGCGCCTCGGCGGTGGCGGGATCGGTGACGATCGAGTCGATACGTGCCCGGATCTCTTCCATTTTCGCGAAATCGGCCAGCTCCAACGGTGATGCCTGGCCGGGCCCCGCGGACGCGTTGTGGCGCACGATGGGCAGGTTCTTGGTCAGGCTGGTCCACGCGTCGTCGACCAGGTCCTCGTCGCATTCGCCTCCGGCGGTGAGGATTTGGAAGTTCTCGATGCGACGCCGCTGCCAGCCCGGCTGCAACGAGTCCGCCCAGTCCGCGTCGGTCGGCCGATTGGCCCGCACGTCCACCGTTGACGGGGTGCGTTGGAAGACGAACAGCCGCTGCGCGGCCTCAGCCAGACGGGGCACGCAGTGGATCGCCGTCGCGCCGGTGCCGATAATGCCCACCCGCTTGTCGGAGAGCCTCTCGAGATTTTTACCGGTGTAGGTGTAATCCCAACGGCTGGTGTGAAATGCGTGGCCGCCGAAGGTTGTTATGCCGTCGATGCCGGGTAGCTTCGGTTTCTGCAGGTATCCGTTTGCCATCGCCACGAACCGGGCGCGGATCGTGTCATGCCGGTTGGTGGCGATTATCCAGCGGTAATCGCTTGGATCCCAACGGATCTCGGTGACGTCGGTGCTCAGTCGGGCGTTGCGGTAGAGGTCGTAGTGCTCGGCGATGTGCCGGCAGTGGGCGAAGATTTCGGCTCCCTTGACGTACTTCTCAGTCGGGACGTAACCGAGCTCCTCGAGCAGCGGCAGGTAGATATAGGACTCGACGTCACAAGCGATGCCGGGGTAGCGATTCCAGTACCAGGTGCCGCCGACGTCGGCCGCCTTGTCGATGAGCCGGATATCGTCCACGCCGAGTTGTCGGCACCGCGCACCGATGAGCAGTCCGCCGAAACCGGCGCCGATGATCGCCACGTCGGTCGTTTCGGTGATCGGATCGCGGGAGAAGTCGGGATCAGCCCACGGGTCGTCGCCGAAACGGGCGAATGCGCCCGCGACTTCCACATATTGGCGTATCCCGTCCGGTCGCAGGCGCTTGTCGCGTTCCTGTTGGTATTTGGCGCGCAGCGCATCGGGGTCGAATCCGTTCCCGGCGAACTCACTCATGATCGACCTCTCCGCTGTCTTGGGTGTCTTGGGGTTCTGCGGCCAGCCCGCGGCGTACCAATCGCAGATAGGCGTCGACGACTTCTGCCTCCCGGCCCGCGTCGGTGACCAGGTCCTCGAGGAACCGGTGGGCCCCGACCAAAAAGTGTGCCTGCGCGGCGATCTCGACGTCGTTCATCGCCCGCACCGAGCCGGCCGCGATGCCGTCGCGCAGCCGCGCCGAAATCAGCTCGACCCAGGCGTCGATGCCTTGGCGATACAACTCGGGCTCGAGAAACCTGATCTCGTCGACCAACCGGATATGCCCGGGGTTGCTGCGCACGTAGTCGACATAGGCCAGCAAGCCGGTGCGGTGACGTTCGAAGAAATCACCGCCGTGCTGCGCGGGTTGCTCTTCGAAGGCGGCCAGCCGCGCAAAGAAATCCGACATGAGCTTGCGCATCGTCGCCCGCAACAGCTCGGCGCGCGAACCGAAGTGGTAGTGCAGGTTTCCCACCGCGGTGTTGGCCCGTGCGGCGATTCCGGTGACCGATGCGCGGTGCAGTCCGCGTTCACTGGCCTCGGCCAGCGCGGCGTCCAAAATCGAGGCGCGCGTCCGGTGACGTTTTGCGTATCCGGGAACGTGAGCCATGGCACAAGATACTGGATCAATTTTCAAAATTCGGCAAGGATTCGGTGCTGCGACATGTTGTCACCTGACGTGCACCGGCCCGTCACAGCGTCGATGCCGATTAGCTGACCGGCTACGCCACGTTGGTGCCATGAGTATCGCTTCTGTCCTCATACCCAGCGACAAGCCGAACGATCCGGCGACCGGATCATCCTCGGGACCACGCTATTCCCTGTTGCTGACTACCGACGACGCCCTGATCGAGGCCGCGCAACGACTTCGATACGACGTCTTCAGCAGCACGCCCGGGTTCGCGGTGCCGTCGGCCATCGATCGCCGCGACGTCGACCGGTTCGACGAGTACTGCGACCACCTGCTGGTCCGCGACGACGACACCGGTGAGCTGGTCGGCTGCTACCGGATGTTGCCGCCGGCGGGTGCCATCGCCGCGGGAGGACTGTACACCGCCACCGAATTCGACGTCCGCGCATTCGACCCGCTGCGGCCGTCGTTGGTCGAGATGGGCCGCGCGGCGGTGCGCGACGGTCACCGCAACGGCGCGGTGGTGCTGCTGATGTGGGCGGGCATCCTGGCCTACCTGGACCGCTGCGACTACGACTACGTGACCGGCTGCGTGTCGGTGCCCGTCGATGCGGGCCCGAAGAGTCCGGAAGGTCACCCACCCGGAGCCCAGATCCGCGGGGTGCGCGACTTCGTCCGGGTCCGGCACGCGGCGCAGTACCGGGTGTACCCATACCGGCCGGTGCGCATCGCGGGCAGCGGCCTGGACGACATTGCCCCGCCGCGGCGTCCGACGGTCCCGCCGCTGATGCGGGGCTACCTGCGGCTGGGCGCGAGGGTATGCGGCGAGCCCGCGCACGACCCGGCCTTCGGAGTCGGCGATTTCTGCGTGTTGCTGGACAAGCGTCACGCCGACACCCGTTACCTGAAGCGGCTGCGATCGGCGGCGGCGGCCTCAGAGATGGCCGGCGGGGCGCGCTGATGAACACTGCCGGGCACTGCTGGCTGCCTCGCGCATCATGTGATGTCAGCTGCGTGGGCCAGGGCGACACCGCCAGTCTTGCGCGGCTGCGGGTGGCACTGCGCTTGACGCTCGCGCTGCTGTTGGCGCCGGGCCTGCCCCTGCTCGGGGTGCCACTGCCCGGTCGCACCCACGTGCAACGCGCCTACTGCCGGTTGGTGCTGCGCTGTTTTGGCGTCCGGATCACCCTGTCGGGCAACCCGATTCGCAACCTGCGCGGCGTTCTGGTGGTCAGCAATCACATGTCGTGGCTCGACGTCTTCGCCATCGGTGCGGTATTGCCCGGGTCGTTCGTCGCCCGGGCCGACATGTTCAGCGGACCCGCGATCGGGATCCTGGCCCGCCTGCTGAAGATCATCCCGATCGAGCGGGCCAGCCTACGCCGACTGCCAGAGGTGGTCGACACCGTCGCCCGAAGGCTGCGCGCCGGTCAGATCGTCGTGGCCTTCCCGGAGGGCACTACCTGGTGTGGGCTGGCGTCGGGCAGCTTTTACCCGGCGATGTTTCAGGCCGCCGTCGACGCCGGGCGTCCGGTGCAGCCCCTATGGCTCACGTATCACCGCGTCGACGGCAGCGTGTCGACCACTCCGGCCTACGTAGGCCAGGACACGTTGGCACGGTCGGTGTGCCGGGTGCTCGCCGTGCGCCGCACGGTGACCCGGGTGCATGTCGGGTCCCTGCAATTGCCGGGTACCGATCGCCGAACCTTGGCCGCACGGTGCCGGTCTGCGGTACATGCGGGGGCACAGCTCCCGGGTCACCGGCCGGCGCTGGTGGCTCGCGGCCTTGAGCGCAACGCCTTGACCGGTTGCGGTGACACGCCGAGAACCGCGGCCACAGGGTAGGTTTGGCGAAGCGCGCCGTTCGCCGCCCAACTGTTGTCGCGGAAGGGGAAGACGTTGGCTGACAAAGTCATTGACATGTGGGCGCCGATCGTGCCGGCTGCCGAGATCATCGACGACCTGCGTGCCGGTTTTCCGTCCGAACAACTCCGGTATCTCGAAGTGTTCACCAAGACGCCACTCACCGCCGAGCAGTTCAACGCCTACGCGGAATCGCTTCGGCGAAGCGACGATGACATCCTTGCCCAGCTCGACGCCGCCGGCATCCACCAGAGTCTTATCACCGGCTTCGACGAACGCTCCACCTGCGGCGTGACGTTCGTGCACAACGAGTCAGTGGCCGCGCTCGCCGCCCGACACCCGGATCGGTTCATCCCGTTCGCCGGCGCCGACATCATGGGCGGCGCCGCGACGCTCGACGAATTCGAGCGCTGGATCACCGACCGTGGATTCCGCGGACTGAGCCTGCGGCCTTTCATGATCGGTCGACCGGCATCAGACCCCGCATACTTTCCGTACTACGCCAAGTGTGTCGAACTCGGGGTGCCGCTGAGCATCCACACGTCGGCCAACTGGACTCGGACCCGGCCCAGCGACCTCGGA
>NZ_MVIF01000359.1 GCF_002086675.1 Mycobacterium persicum | reverse complement strand
GAGTTGAAGAACCCGATGTTGTTGTTGCCCGAGTTTCCGAAGCCGATGTTGTTGGTGCCCGCGTTCAACCCGCCGATGCCGATCATGTTGTCGCCGGTGAGCCCGAACCCGATGTTGTTGTTGCCGTGGTTGCCGAAACCGAAATTGTTGTTGCCCAGGTTGCCGAAGCCCAGGTTGTGCGAGCCATGGTTTCCACTGCCCACGTTGGAGCTACCGAAGTTCCCCCCGCCGAAGTTGTAGCTGC
>NZ_MVIF01000358.1 GCF_002086675.1 Mycobacterium persicum | reverse complement strand
CGCCGCCGAGCAACGCCGGGCGCCGCCTTCTTATGCCCATCGACTACTACCAGTTTGTTTCGTTCCGATCCTCGGCGCCGAGCAAAGCCCGGCGCCGCCGTCCAGTAGCCTTGGGGGAGCTGGTTATTGGGAGGTTCCGATCCTCGGCGCCGAGCAAAGCCCGGCGCCGCCACCGCCACCCGAGTGGGGTGCGAATCCGCGGGGCCGGTTCCGATCCACGGCGCCGAGCAAAGCCCGGCGCCGCC
>NZ_MVIF01000357.1 GCF_002086675.1 Mycobacterium persicum | reverse complement strand
TTATTACTGTCGTACCAAACATAATCACCTAAACTATATTTTGGCGTTTTGTAGAATCCACTATCTAATGTCATGTTGTCAGCGTCTTTAATGACACCTGTTGTAGTTAGTCCATCAGAATCTACAGCATCATCTGTACCTGCATTTGCAGTTGTCGGTGTATAACCGGCTGGTGTTGAAAACTCTACACTATAAGTTCCATTGCTTAAACCAGTGAACTGATATTTACCATTTTCATCTGTTGTCGTA
>NZ_MVIF01000356.1 GCF_002086675.1 Mycobacterium persicum | reverse complement strand
CCCCCCCCGCCCCCTACAGCGCCACCGGCCTGTCCACCAAGGCCTCCACCGACCGCGCCACCCGCCTGACCACCAAGGCCGCCACCGATGCCACCACCAACACCAGCACCAATCACACCGCCAGCCTGACCACCAACACCAGCACCAAGCACCCCACCGGACACACCACCACCCCCCCCGCACACGCCCACACCACACCCCCCCCCACCCACCCCACCCACCCCACCCCCACCGCCCCCCACCACGCCCCC
>NZ_MVIF01000355.1 GCF_002086675.1 Mycobacterium persicum | reverse complement strand
CCACCATGACCACCGAACCCAAAGACACCACCGTTTCCGCCGGTACCGCCCGCACCCCCCGCACCACCGGACACCCCGGCCGCACCGGCGGCGCCGTCACCGCCTGCACCACCGGCACCGCCGAGACCGATCAACGCCGCGTTCCCCCCGTCGCCGCCGGCGCCGCCGGCCACGCCGCCGCCCCCACCGGCGCCGCCCGACCCGCCGGAACCCAACATCACGCCGCCGCGACCGCCGGTCCCGCCGGTACCG
>NZ_MVIF01000354.1 GCF_002086675.1 Mycobacterium persicum | reverse complement strand
CCGCCTTGACCCCCAGCACCGCCTTGGCCGCCGGTGCCGCCTTGGCCGCCGGCGCCTTGGGTGCCGGCGGTGCCGGTGAAGGCGTTGCCGGCGTTGCCGCCGGTGCCGCCCTGGCCGCCGTTGCCGCCTCGGCCGCCGGTGCCGCCGGTGGCGCCGGCGCCGGCGACGGTCGTGTTGTTGGCGCCCTTGCCGCCGGTGCCGCCCACGCCGCCGGTGCCGCCGTTGCCGGCGGTGCCATCAGCACCAACAGTGGAGCC
>NZ_MVIF01000353.1 GCF_002086675.1 Mycobacterium persicum | reverse complement strand
GAGTGACGCTGATTTGCAACAAATGATGCAACGACTTGTGGATTATATCGCACAAGAAGATAATTACCGTTTAATTTTATTATCACGTCATCAAAATGACATACCAATGTGGCTTCGTGAATGTATTACGTCGGTAAATGAGGAATACCAAGCTAAACAGAATGCGGATGTTAATGTTTCAGCATTAATGACACCTGAAGATCAAGATGACATTATTGCTGTTAAGACGATACATGCTGAACATGATGTTGTAGAAGC
>NZ_MVIF01000352.1 GCF_002086675.1 Mycobacterium persicum | reverse complement strand
CGCCGCCGGCTCCGCCGTTTGCGGCGACCCCGCCGGCGAAACGTTGGCTATTCCCGCCGTTGCCCCCGGCGCCGCCGGCGCCGGCGAGCATGCCGCCGGCGCCGCCGGCCCCGCCGGCGCCGGGCTTGAAACTGTTGGCGCCGTCGCCGCCGGCCCCGCCGTTGCCGAACACGCCGGCGTGGCCGCCGGCTCCGCCATCGCCGGCGTTTGCGCTGCCGCTCCCCTGCCCCCCGACGCCACCGGCGCCGCCGTCGCCGAAC
>NZ_MVIF01000351.1 GCF_002086675.1 Mycobacterium persicum | reverse complement strand
CCACCATCGGCGGCATGGGCGGGTTCGGCGGCGACGCCTGGCTGTTCGGCAGCGGCGGGGCCGGCGGCCAGGGCGGCGACAACACTTTCAACCTCAGTGGCCAAGGCGGCCTGGGCGGCGACGGCGGCAGTGGCGGAGCGCTTTTCGGCAACGGTGGCGTCGGCGGTGGCGGCGGCAACGGCGGCGCCACCGGCGGAACCGCCGGCAACGGCGGTTCCGCCGGCTCCGCGCTCGGCAGCGGCGGCGCCGGCGGCGTGGGC
>NZ_MVIF01000350.1 GCF_002086675.1 Mycobacterium persicum | reverse complement strand
GGAGGCACGCCCGGTCAGGGCGGAGCCGGGGGCGCGGCTGGCCTCATCTTTAGTTCCGGTGGCGCGGCGGGCGGCGCCGCCATCGGCGGCGCCGGCGGTGCAGGCGGCCATGGCGGGGCTGGCGCCGCTGGCGGCGACGCAGCCCCGGGTTCGGGCACAATCGGCGGTACCGGGTTTGCCGGCGGCGCTGGCGGCGCCGGTGGGGCTGGCGGCGGGACCGGCGCCGCTCAGGGTGCCGGTGGGCATGGGGGTACCGGCGGC
>NZ_MVIF01000034.1 GCF_002086675.1 Mycobacterium persicum | reverse complement strand
GATCGAGGTCGGGTAGATGGTGTCGGCGGGCGTCGCTCCGAAGAACTCCACACCCAGGCTCGGCAGGCTGAGGCCGGCGAAGCGCGACAGCAGGCCGCCGTTGGGATTCATCGGGTTGGCCAGCAGGACGAAGCCGAGCTTGTCGGCGGGCGGAGCGGTGCCCGGCGGCATGGCCGCCAGATTGCGCATCTCCAACGAGGCGATGATCGCGCTCTGCGAGTAGCCGCCGACAACGACGCTGTTTCCCAGGGTGTCGACCTCGTTGAGGATCGCATTGTGCAGGATCTCGATGCCCTGGCTCACCGAAGTGGTCAGCGGCAAGCTCTTTTCGCCGGTGAGCGGATACAACTGCTCCGGGGTGAACAGCGCCCGCGCAGTGGTGGCCCCGAATTGCGGACTGATGTAGTTGAGCAGATCGTCCACGTAATCGATTCCGGGCGTTGGGTTTCCGCTGCCTCCCATGATCAGGGAAACGGTCGGTCCCGTCAGTGGCGACGCCGTGATGGCAGCCGAAACCGTTGCCGCATTGGTGGCTTCGCTTTGCGCGTATGCCAAACCCGCGGCCGCCAGTGATCGAGCGAACTCGGCTCGGAACGCCTCCAGAACCGTGACGATGCCCTGGTACTCCCGACCGTATGCGCCGAACAGATTCGCGATGGCCGCCGACACCTCGTCGGACGCGGCCGCGGCCAGGCTTGACGTCGGACCGGCTGCCGCGGCACTGGCCGAGCCCACCGCCGCGCCAATGTGTTCGAGATCCGCCGCGGCCGTCGCCACCATCTGCGGCTCGACGAGCACGTACGGCATCGGCGTATCCTCCTTAGCAACCAACCTCAGGCGCTCAAAGCAAACCTGTCCGCCGCTTTAGTGCCTGGCCATTTCATAGCGTCTAGCCGCACCCCGGCTAGAAGCTCAGGCTCTGCAATTGCTGAATAATTGACGCTATCGTTCTCACGATCGCGATGAATTCGATCATGCTGCCCAGCGCGGCCAACCCCGCGGTGGCGGCCAGCGGCAATTCGATCGCGGCGATGAAGTTTCCGTGCAGCAATTGGTTCAGGAACAGGCTGAGGTCGTAGGCCGGAAGAATCGTGGCAAAAGCCACGCCGAGATCGGCCGTGGGAAGCAGCAGTGAGTAGCTGTCCGCGACAACGGCGGCAAAAGTGCTGGCGATATTGACGGGCGTCGCGGGCACCGGCGTTGGACTCGGCGGCAGGATTTGCTGGATGAACGGTGGGAATCCGATCACCGGCAATTCGGGAGGGTTGAGCGCTGCCGGCAGCGCTGCAGCGAAGTCGTTGATGCCTTGTTGGGTTCCGGCGACCAGCGCATCGACGACCACGCCCGGCGGGATGTCCGGGAAGAGTCCGAAAGGGGTGGGTATGTTGGCCGGGCTCGTCGAGTAGCCGAATCTCGGGTCGCCGTAGCCGAGATTGACGATCACTTCCAAATTGGGTTGTACGAGCGCGGCCAGGGGTGGTCCGATGACGGGGATTGCCCGTATCGGGGCTAGCAGGGGCAGGTCCGCGGTTTCGATGATGTAGTACTGATTGGACGTCACGCCCTCGGTCGGCAGGAGTATGGCGTTGGCTACCTGTTGCGAGGTGAGATACGGGTACTGGGTGTGCACGGTGATAATCCCGAAAACCGCGTTGATGTCGGACAGGACATTGAGTGGGTACCTCGGGAAGTCGGCGAAGCCGTCGTATTCCAGGGTGTAGGTCGTCGTCGGATACGGATTGTCCGGGGTCGATCCGTAGAACGGTAGGCCGAGGGTCGAAATGTTCAGTCCGGGTATCCGTGAGAGGATGCCGCCGTTGGGATTCATTTCGTTGCCGATGAATATGAAGCTGAGCTGGCTCGGGTCCGGCTTATTGGGGCCCAGAGACAGAAGCTGCTCTATTTCCAGGGACGAGATGACGGCGCTTTGGGAATAGCCGAAAACGGTGACGTGATTTCCGGCGTGAATCTGCTCCCAAATCGCGGCGTCGAGAATCTGCAGCCCTGTTTGCACCGAGTTTTGGAAGGGCAGCGATTTGACGCCGGTGATGGGATAGAGCTCCTCAATTGTGTTCAACGGGTTCACGACCACGCCGGGCGGCAGGAATAGATTGGTGATGTTGGTGACGTACTGGATCGAGGGTATCGGCGATCCGGTGCCGCTCATGACGATCGCGGTGTTCTGGCCGAAAACCGGCGGTACCGGGGTGGGAGAGGTCGGCGTAAAGAGCCCGGCGGTGGCGCCTTTCACCAGGCTGGCGGCGCTGATGGCCTCGTCGCCGAAGTAGGCGTTCGCGGCCGCCGTCAACTTCTGGGTGAATTGGCTGTATAGCGTCCCGAGTTGCGCATTGATCGCTTGGTATTCCTGCCCGAACGCGCCAAATAGCTGCGCGATAGCGGTGGACACTTCATCTGCGGCGGCCGTGGCGATCGTGGTTGTCGGACCTGCCACCGACGCAGCGGCCTCATTGATCGCCGAGCCGATCCCGGCCAACTCGGCGGCGGCCGCGACCATGGCCGGCGGCTGTGTCAAAACATATGACAAGAGGCCATCCTCCTGGTGACGGGGTGCACGATTCACCCGCCATGTCGGGTACCCGTTGAGCGTAAGGCGATTCCGCGATCATGTCTGGCCTTTGGGCCGACCTCAAAGATTGGAGTTCAGCCCAAGAGCGCGCTGCGCAACCGGTCGACGTCGGTGGCAGTAATACCCGCGTCGCGCAGGTAGGCGCCGACCGATCCCCAGGTTTCATCGATGGTCCGCCACGATGCCTCCAGGTACTCCGGACGCACGCCGAGCACGCCGTCGGACAGCCGCGCTTCGGTGAACGTCACCACCTCCGGCGTCAGTTCGGCCTCGGAGCGCTGTTGGATCATTTCCGAGATTTGTTCCCGCAACCGCGGCACCGCGTCATTGCTGCGCAGAAAGTCGGTGAGGATGGCCTCGCGGTCGACACCAACGGCTTCCAGCACGGTGGCAACCACGAAGCCCGTACGGTCTTTGCCCGCGAAGCAATGGGTGAGCACTGCCCGCCCGCCGGTCAACAAGGTGACGACGCGGTGCAGCGCGCGTTGGGCGCCGGTGCGCGTAGGGAATTGGCGATATTCGTCGGTCATATAGCGGACGGCGGCCTGGTCGATTGATTCGCCGTCCGGACTGTTGGTCATTAGCTGCCGAAACGCGTGTTCGTGCGGCGCATCGGCGTCGGTCCCGGCGTCGTCGTCGGCCAGGTCGGGGAACGGCAGGAGGTGGATGTCGACGCCGGCGGGCACTCGCCCCGGACCGCGCCGGACGACCTCCCGTGACGAGCGCAGGTCGGCGACATCGGTGATGGCCAGCCGGCGCAGTGTTTCCCGGCCGGCGTCGTCGAGGCGACTGAGCTCGCTGGAGCGAAACAGCCGTCCCGGTCTCAGCGCGGTGCTGTCGGCAACGTCACGAAAGTTCCATGCTCCGGGTAGTTCCAGGTCAGCCATGTCGGGTGACCGCGGCGGCGAACGCGGATTTCTCCCGCCCCAGCTCGGCGCGCGCGATGGACCGCAGGTGCACTTCGTCGGGTCCGTCGAAGATCCGCATCGCACGATGCCAGCTGTAGAGCCTGGCCAGCGGGGTGTCGTCGCTGACCCCGGCGGCGCCGTGAACCTGGATCGCGCGGTCGATGACGTCACACGCGACTTGCGGTGCCACGGCCTTGATCATCGCGACCAGGTGGCGAGCCTCCTTGTTGCCGTGCTGGTCGATGGTCCACGCGGCCTTCTCGCACAGCAGCCTGGCTTGGTCGATTTCGTTGCGGGACTTGGCAATTGCCTGCTGTACCACGCCCTGCTCGGCCAGCGGGCGGCCGAACGCCACCCGGTTGCGCGCCCGGTCCACCATCAGCGCCAGCGCGCGTTCGGCTCCGCCCAGTGCGCGCATGCAGTGGTGGATTCGGCCCGGTCCCAGCCGCGCCTGGGCGATCGCGAAGCCGGAGCCTTCTTCACCGAGCAGGTTGGTGGCCGGCACCCGAACGTCGTCGTAGCTCACCTCGCAGTGGCCGTGCTGGTCCTGCCAGCCGAATACGGGTGTGGAACGCACGATTGTCACCCCGGGAGTGTCCATCGGCACCAGGATCATCGACTGCTGTTGGTGGGCCGCCGCGTCGGGGTTGGTGCGCCCCATGACGATCAAGATCTTGCAGCGCGGGTCCGAGGCGCCCGACGTCCACCACTTCCGGCCGTTGATGACGTAGTTATTGCCGTCATCGCCGTCTCGGGCGATCGTGGTTTCGATGTTGCGGGCGTCGCTGCTGGCGACCGCGGGCTCGGTCATGGAGAACGCGCTGCGGATCTCGCCGTCCAGCAGCGGTTGCAGCCACTGCCGGCGCTGCTCGTCGGTGCCGAACATGTGCAGGATTTCCATGTTGCCGGTATCGGGCGCCGCGCAGTTCAATGCCTCGGGCGCGATCTCCAGGCTCCACCCGGTCAGCTCCGCCAGCGGCGCGTACTCCAAGTTGGTCAAGCCCGACTCGGCTGGCAGGAACAGATTCCACAGGCCGCGTTCTTTGGCCTTGATTTTGAGTTCCTCGATGATCGGCGGGACGGTGTGGTCGTCCGGGCCGGCTTCATTGCGATATCGGTCGTAGTCGGACTCGGCCGGGAAGACGTGCTCCGTCATGAAGTCGGACAACCGCTGGTGGTAGTCGATGGCCTTGGCCGACATCGCGAAGTCCATTCCCACACACTAAGGCACGATGGGGGGCCTGCAGTAAGCCGCCGCGAGCAGACGCGGAATCGCATGAATTCGCATACGTCAGTGCGATTCTGCGACTGCTCGCGATGCAATAGGGGTCATGAACGAGACTCGCCCGCCCTTCCCGCCGTTCACCTCTGACACCGCAACGCAGAAGGTCCAGGCCGCAGAGGACGCCTGGAATACTCGCGACCCTCACCACGTCAGCCTGGCCTACACCGTCGACTCGCACTGGCGAAACCGCGACGAGCACATCGTGGGCAGAGACCAGATCGTCGCCTTTCTGACCCGCAAGTGGCGGCGCGAGCTCGACTACACGCTGCGCAAGAGCCTGTGGGACTTCCACGACAACCGCATCGCGGTGCGGTTCCAGTACGAGTCCCGCGACCACACCGGTCAGTGGTATCGCAGCTACGGCAACGAGCTGTGGGAGTTCACCGCGTCGGGGCTGATGGCGCGTCGCGAGGCCAGCATCAACGACCTGCGAATCGCCGAATCCGAGCGGCGCTGGTTCGGTCCGCGACCGGCCTCCGAGCACGGGCGGGACATCCCGCTCTGGTGAGGCCCGCCGCCGCGTCACACAACCTCACTTTGTGTCGCCACAACAGCCCGGCGGCTACCGGCTTGGCGTCGGACGGCGAACCATCAACCAGTGTGCCGAGGGTTGCCGGCGCCTCGACCTGAACGGTCACAAATCGGTGGTGAACCCGGCACGCGTTATGGTAGCCAGGCGCGCGGCCGAGCTAGCGGCATGTCCATCGCGCAGGAAAGTACGAGGAAAGTAGATGTACGCGCCATGACAGATGCGCAGACCCACACCGTCAGGGTAGGGGTAGTGGCCGAGTCACGGCCCGACGAGCGGCGCGTTGCGCTGGTACCCAAAGCGGTGGCCTCACTGGTCAACAGTGGTGTCGCCGTCGTGGTCGAGTCCGGTGCCGGTCAGCGGGCGCTGCTACCCGACGAGCTCTACACCGAGGCCGGAGCCATCATTGGAGATGCATGGGCTGCCGACGTCGTCGTCAAGGTCGCGCCGCCGACCGCCGAGGAGATCGGCCGGCTGCGCAGCGGGCAAACCCTGATCGGCTTCCTGGCCCCGCGTAACGCCGACAACTGCATCGGTGCGCTCGAGCAAGCCGGCGTGCAGGCATTCGCACTCGAGGCCATTCCGCGCATCTCCCGGGCCCAGGTCATGGATGCGCTGTCGTCGCAGGCCAACGTCGCCGGCTACAAGGCGGTGCTGCTTGCCGCATCGGAGTCGACCCGGTTCTTCCCGATGCTGACCACCGCGGCGGGAACGGTGAAGCCGGCCACCGTGCTGGTGCTCGGTGTCGGCGTGGCAGGTCTGCAGGCGCTGGCGACCGCCAAGCGGTTGGGGGCGCGCACCACCGGCTACGACGTGCGGCCGGAAGTCGCCGACCAGGTGCGCTCGGTGGGTGCGCAGTGGCTCGACGTCGGAATCACCGCCGCAGGTGAAGGCGGCTACGCCCGCGAGCTGACCGACGAGGAACGCGCCCAGCAGCAGAAGGCCCTGGAAGCGGCGATCAGCGGTTTCGACGTGGTCATCACCACCGCGCTGGTCCCGGGCCGACCCGCGCCGCGGCTGGTGACCGCTGCCGCGGTGGAAGCCATGAAGCCCGGCAGCGTGGTCGTGGACCTGGCCGGCGAGACCGGCGGCAACTGCGAACTGACCGAGCCGGGCAAGACGGTGGTCAAGCATGGCGTCACCATCGCCTCGCCGCTGAATCTGCCGGCGACCATGCCCGAGCACGCCAGCGAGCTTTACAGCAAGAACATCACGGCCCTGCTGGACCTGCTGATCAAGGACGGGCAGCTGGCCCCCGACTTTGACGACGAGGTCATCGCGGAATCGTGTGTGACCCGCACCCAGGACGGAAAGGCCTCCTAGCGATGTACGACCAACTGTTGGAGAACCTGGCGATCCTGGTGCTGTCCGGGTTCGTCGGATTCGCGGTGATTTCCAAAGTGCCCAATACGTTGCACACCCCGCTGATGTCGGGAACCAACGCGATCCACGGCATCGTGGTGCTGGGTGCGCTGGTGGTGTTCGGGCGGGTCGAGCACCCATCGATCGCGGTGCAGATCATCCTGTTCGTCGCGGTGGTGTTCGGCACGTTGAACGTGATCGGCGGCTTCATCGTCACCGACCGGATGCTCGGCATGTTCAAGGGCAAGAAGCCGCTACCCGCCAAAACTGAGGAGCCGGCAGCCAAATGACGTACTTGGTGATCGGCCTCTATATCTTCGCGTTCTCGCTGTTCATCTACGGTTTGATGGGCTTGACCGGCCCCAAGACGGCGGTGCGCGGCAACTTGATCGCCGCGGTCGGCATGACCATCGCGGTGGCGGCCACCCTGGTCATGATCCGGCACACCAGCCAGTGGCCGTTGATCATCGCCGGCCTGGTCGTGGGCGTCGTGCTCGGGGTGCCCCCGGCGCGGCTGACCAAGATGACGGCCATGCCGCAGCTGGTGGCGTTCTTCAACGGCGTCGGCGGTGGGACGGTAGCCCTGATCGCGCTCTCGGAATTCATCCAGACCAGCGGCTTTTCCGCGTTCCGACACGGCGAGTCGCCCACCGTGCACATCGTGGTGGCGTCGCTGTTCGCCGCCATCATCGGATCGATCTCGTTCTGGGGATCGATCATCGCCTTCGGCAAACTGCAGGAGATCATCTCCGGCCGCCCGATCGGTCTCGGCAAGGCGCAGCAGCCGGTCAACTTGCTGCTGCTGGCCGGCGCTGTCGCGGCCGCTGTGGTGATCGGGCTGGGCGCACATCCCGGCAGCGGCGGAGTGTCGCTGTGGTGGATGATCGGTCTGCTGGCCGCGGCCGGGGTGCTGGGCTTGATGGTGGTGCTACCCATCGGCGGCGCCGACATGCCGGTGGTCATCTCGATGCTCAACGCCATGACCGGGCTGTCGGCCGCGGCGGCCGGTCTGGCCCTGAACAACACCGCAATGATCGTGGCCGGCATGATCGTCGGCGCATCCGGCTCCATCCTGACCAACCTGATGGCCAAGGCGATGAACCGCTCGATCCCGGCCATCGTCGCGGGCGGTTTCGGTGGCGGCGGGGTGGCCCCCAGCGGCGATGGCGGCGGCGACAAGCACGTCAAGGCCACGTCGGCGGCCGACGCCGCGATTCAGATGGCGTACGCCAACCAGGTCATCGTGGTGCCCGGTTACGGGCTGGCCGTGGCCCAGGCACAGCATGCGGTCAAGGACATGGCGTCATTGCTGGAGGACAAGGGTGTGACGGTCAAATATGCGATCCACCCGGTGGCCGGCCGCATGCCCGGGCATATGAATGTGCTGCTTGCCGAGGCCGAAGTCGACTACGACGCGATGAAGGACATGGACGACATCAACGACGAGTTCGCCCGCACTGACGTTGCCATCGTCATCGGCGCCAACGACGTCACCAATCCGGCGGCCCGCAACGAAACATCCAGCCCCATCTATGGCATGCCGATTCTCAACGTCGACAAGGCCAGGTCGGTCATCGTGCTCAAGCGGTCGATGAACTCGGGTTTCGCCGGCATCGACAACCCGCTGTTCTATGCCGACGGCACCACGATGCTGTTCGGGGACGCAAAGAAATCGGTGTCCGAGGTCACCGAGGAACTCAAAGCGCTCTAGGCCAGCTGAAGTCGTTAGGTGGAACCCGGCGCGAGGCTGTCTCAAATGACTGGCGGAATCAATCGCGCTACAGACCCAATGGCGCCGCTCAGTAACGACAGCTCGGTCACACTCGATTGGCCGAAGTTGAATACCATGCCGGGATTCGCCGACGGGACATAGGGGTAGGTGTCAGGCAGCGACGACTGCGGTAACGCCCCGATATCTACCAGGGCGGCTTGGGGGCCTTGCACTGCCCCTGTCGCCAGGTGGGAGATCACTGTGATCGGGTTGACGAAGCCGAACAGGCTGGCGGGGGTGGGCACATCGGCGTAGCCGTAGCCGTAACCCAAATCGACCAACACCCGGAGATCCGGCTGGATCAGGTCGGCAAGCGGGGGCCCGACAAAGGGCAAGGCACGAAGGGGTTGCAGCAACGGGAGGTCCTGGGTCAAAAACATGTAGTAATGGGTGTTGCCGGTGTAGCCCGGGGATGTCGGCAATGGCACGGCATTCGCAACATCGGCGGCCGTGACGGGATACGCGTTGTGGACAAATCTGATGCCCATAAAGGCGTTGATGTCGGACAAGATATTGAGCGGGTATTGCGGGTTGTGGGCATAGCCGTCGTATTGACCGGTGTAGATGTACGTCTGGTAGGGGGAATTTGATGGCGTTGCACCGTCGAACGACACATCCATGAACGGGACATAAAGGCCGGTGTAACGCTCCAGGATACCGCCGTTGGGGTTATTGATATTACCGATCATCATGAAAGCCAGTCGGCTGGGATCTGGCTGTTGGCCGACTGGTAGTGCCATCAGCGCACGTATCTCATTGGTGGCGACCGCGGCGCTTTGCGAGTAGCCAAAAACGACGACGTCATGCCCATTTTGTAGTTCCGCGTTGATTCCGTTGTTCAGCGCCGTGACGCCCTGGGCGATGGACTGGTCGAGTGACAGGTGCCCGATAAACGGCCACCACTGCTCGGGCGTGTACTGGGCGACCGGGTTGTTGGGCCCGAAGATCGGCTGGATGTACGCGCTGTCCAGGGCCGCCAACACGGGCGCAGGAAAGGTCGGATACCCGGTGCCGCCCATGATCAACGCCGTGACCGGGTTGCCGGACAGCATCACCGACGACGTCGACGTACCCACGGCGGCGCCTGGTCCGGCGTTGCCCAGTCCCAGCAGCGCTTCGACCGGCGCGTCGAGCGCGTCAAGTGCGCCCGACATGGCCGCGGCGTTGGCGGCCTCGGCGTGCGCGTAGGTGGCCCCAGCGGCAGCCAACGCTTGAGTGAATTCGCTGTGGAAGGTGGTGGCCTGGCTCAGGACTAGCTGACAATCGTGGGCGTATGCGCGAAACAGCGCCGCAGCGGCCGCGGACACCTCATCACCGGCCGCCGCCAGCACCTGGGCCGTCGGGACCGCAGCCGCGGCGCCGGCCGCGCTGATCGCCGAACCAATCCCCTCCACGTCGGCGGCCGCCGTAGCCAGCATCTCCGGGGCCGCGATCACACTGGGCAACTCGTCTCCTGTCCGACGCTGAGGCGATTACCCGTCAAACGGGACCGACCCTGCCAAGCACGGCCAGCCCAACAGCGGGCGCCCAGAGAGCCTAAAAGAGTCCTGTCGGCGACGTCCGGCATTTTGGCCAAACCAGCTTCGGCCGGGCCCAAATGTCGTGATCGCGGCCGGTTAAGGATCGCCAATCGTTACAAACGGCCCGCCGCCAACATCGGGCTGACAGCCTCGGTGGATCTGGCCGGGTTGCGTTGGTGGCTAACCAGGTGGTGGCGCCGGATATCTAGACGGGCGGGTAGGCCGGCGGCGGATAGCCGTTGCCGTCCTCGACCCCACGGATGCCCCAGGTCAGGTAATTGAAGAAGAACTCGATTTCGTCGCTCACGTCGTAGTCAGGACTTGGATCCATTACTGCACCTCTCGACTCGCCATCGACTCGCGACTGGTTCCCCAGAAGTCTAGTCGGATCCGCGTCGGTGCGACAGGCGGTGCCGGCCCTGCATAAACTGTCCAACCAGTTGATTGGTCAAGCCTTGATTCGGGGCGCCGGGCTCCGCGGGCAGCGAGATAGCGAGTACCGATGCCACAAACGCCGTCCGAGAATGGGCTTTCGCGCCGTGAGGAGTTGCTGGCCGTTGCCACGAAGCTGTTTGCTGCCCGCGGTTATCACGGCACCCGGATGGATGACGTCGCCGACGTGATCGGGCTGAACAAGGCGACGGTGTACCACTACTACGCCAGTAAGGCGCTGATCCTGTTCGACATCTATCGTCAAGCCGCCGAGGGCACGCTGGCCGCCGTGCACGACGACCCGTCCTGGACGGCGCGCGAGGCACTCTATCAATACACCGTGCGGCTGCTCAGCGGTATTGCGCGCAATCCGGAACGGGCCGCGGTGTACTTCCAGGAACAGCCCTACATCACCGAATGGTTCACCAGCGAACAGGTGGCGGAGGTTCGCGAGAAGGAAGCCCAGGTCTACGAGCACGTCCACGGCCTCATCGACCGCGGCATCGCCAGCGGCGAATTCTACGAATGCGACTCCCATGTGGTGGCGCTAGGCTACATCGGGATGACGCTGGGCAGCTACCGCTGGTTGCGGCCGAGCGGCCGCCGCACCGCCAAGGAGATCGCGGCCGAATTCAGCACCGCGTTGCTGCGCGGGTTGATTCGCGACGAGTCGATCCGCAGGAATTCTCCGCTGGGACCGTAGCCCTGATACCGGCGCACGAGCGACAACTGGGCGGTTTACGGCGCCGACGGCCATCGGGCGGCGCCACGGGTTTGCGGGGTTCGCGACCTATGCCTGTGCGCACGCTAAAGAAATAGCTCAAGGGGATGGCGGAAACGCAAAAGGAAACAGCTGTTCGACGGGCGGAATCAATTTCAGTATCGACCCGACATTGCGGGTGAACAGAGATATACCGGTCACGGTTGGCTGGCCCACGAAGAAGTTCACGTTGGTGTCCAAGGACGGAAGGAACGGATAGGCGTTGGGCTCGGCGGAGGCCGGCAGCACCCCAATATCGACGAGCGAAGCCTGGACTCCCTCGACCGCGCCACTGACCAGGTCTGTGCCGACGGCGACGGGATTCGGGATACCGAACAGACCGGCCGGGGTGGGGACATTCGCGTAGTCCTGGCCGTTTCCCCAGTCGGTGTAACCAAGGTCGACCAGCACCCGCAGATCCGGCTGGACGAGGTCGGCGAGCGGGTTACCGATGAACGGAATGGCGCGCAGCGGGTCGAGCAATGGCATGTTCTGGGTCATGAACATGTAGTAGTGGGTGTTGCCGGTATAGCCCGGAGACGTCGGCAACGGAACCGCGTCGGCAATGTCGAGGTTTGGATACAACTCGTGCTGGCCGGTGCTCATCAAGGCGTTGAGGTCGGCCAGGAGGTTGAGTGGGTATTGCGGGAAGTCGCTGGTCGGGTCATATTGGGTGGCATAAATTGAGGTCGGGTAGGGCGAATTCGGCGGCGTGGCCTCGGTGAATGTTATGTCCAGGAACGGAATGTGCAAGCCGGGAAATCGGGTAAAGAATCCCCCATTGGGAGTTGCGGGATTGCCGGCCAGCACGAACGACAGTTGGCTGGGATTCGGTCGCACGTCAGGGGGCAGGGCCATGAGGGTAGCTATTTCATTGGTGGCCACCACGGCGCTTTGCGAGAAGCCGAAATCGATGACCTTGTTACCCAGACTGAGCTGAGATGTGATCGCAGTGTTCAGATTAGCTACGCCTTGGGCGACGGACTGGTCGAGCGTCAGGTCACCTTGAAATATGGTGAGCGGCCACAACTCTGCGGGGTAGCTCACCCCCGACGCGATTGCCCCCGAGAAGAAGGGCTGAATGTACGCATTGTTGATCAGCGATACGTAGACAGGGAAGGGTTCCGGGTCAAAGGTGCCGCCCATGACGAGCGCGTCCGCCAAGGCAGCCGGAGCGGCCAGCAATGTCCGTGCAGTGGTGGCCCTGGCGGCCACTGGGCGCAGCAGGTCTTGAACACACGTGCCGAGTCCGCCGAGAGCGTTGGCCACCGTTTTGGCGTTGCCGGATTCGGCTTGTGCATAGGCGTTCGCCGCGGTCGCCAGCGTCTGGGTGAACTCGTCGTGAAATGCGGAGGCTCGCCGCAGAACTGCTTGCAGCTGCTGGCCGTAGGTACCGAAGAGTTTCGCGATGGCTGCCGACACTTCGTCTTGGGCCGCCGCCAACACAGTGGTCGTCGATCCCGCCGCGGCCGCTGCGGCCGCGATGATTGCCGAACCAATCTGCTCGGTATTCGTGGCCGCCGAGAACAACATCTCCGGGGCGGCGATGAGGTCGGTCACCCTGTGTCCTCCCCTGACAGTCCCGCACTTTTCACCGGGAACTAGTGTGTTCCTGGTGCGCCGGGAAATGGGGTTTTGCCTGGTCAGCGGGGAGATTATAGCAAGACGCTGGCCTCGCGACGACGGTACTCACTCCCATGAAGACGTACCGCGTCTCGTGTCTGCTGTCGTTCGCGTCCGAGCATGGCTTGGCCGGCGTTACCAGCTATGAGCGAACGTAAATCTGTTCTGCCGTCGGGCCCGGTGTCCTTGCGAGCGCGACGGGCGCTACGGCAGCCGCCGTGATCAGCGCGCGACGCGCCTCCGCCGTGGGGACTGCTGGCGCCCGGCGCCAGCAGGAGTCCTTCGGCTTACACCGCAGCTGCGCTACTGGAGCAACGGAAGGATTAGCGGAATCAACGGAAGTGCTAATGGAGTCAGCAGCGGCATGTGGTGGATAGGTGGAACCAAGTCCAGCAGCGGCCCGACGGCCCGAGTAAGCAACGATATGTCTGTCGCGGTTGGCTGGCCCACGTAGAAATTCACGTCGGTGTCCAAGGCCGGAAGATATGGGTATTCATTCGGCAGTGCGGATTGTGGCAATGCTCCTATTTCCACGAGCGAGGCTTGGATACCCTTGACGGTGCCATCGGCCAGTTCTCTCCCGACGACGAATGGGTCGGGGATGGAAAACAGGCTGGCCGGGGTTACGACATTCGCGTAGTCCTGGCCGTTTCCCCAGTCGGAGTAGCCCAAATCGACAAGTACCCGCAGATTGGGCTGGATGAGCTCGGCGAGCGGCTCGCCCACAATGGGGATGGCGCGAAGCGGGTCAAGTAATGGCAGATCCTTGGTCATGAACATGTAGTACTGGGTGTTGCCGTTATACCCCGGAGACGTCGGCAACGGCACCGCATCGTTAACGGCGAGAATTGGATACAACTCGTGCCGTCCGGTGCTCATTAGCGCGTTGAGGTCGGCCAAGAAATTGAGCGGGTAGCGCGGGAAGTCGCTGGCCGGGTCGTATTGGGTGGCGTAAATGGTGGTCGGGTAGGGAGAATTCGGCGGGGTCGCTTCGGTGAATGTTATGTCCAACCAGGGGATGGTAATACCTGGAAATCGGGTGAAGAAGCCGCCATTGGGTGTCGCGGGATTGCCGGCCAGCACGAACGACAGCTGGCTGGGGTCGGGCCGGATGCCAGGGGGCAGCGCCATGAGTTCGGTGATGACGTTGGTGGAAACCACAGCGCTTTGGGAGAACCCGAAATTGACGACGGGATTTCCCGAGCCGATCTCAGAATTGATCGCATTAGTCAGATCCGTCATGCCCTGGGCGACGGACTCGTTGAGCGTCAGGTTGCCTTGAAATATGCTGAGCGGCCACAACTGGGCGGGGTAACTCACTCCCGTCGGGTTCGCCCCGGGGAAGAAGGGCTGGATGTAGGCGTTGTTGATCAGCGATACGTAGAGGGGGAAGGGTTCCGGGTCGAAGGTGCCGCCCATGACCAGCGCCACCGTCGAGGCGGCGGGTGCCGCGGCCGCCATCACTGTCGGTCCGGCGGCGGCGTTGGGCACCGCCGGGGCAAGCAGACTCTGGACCTGCGCATTGATTCCGCCGAGAGCATTGACCACCGCGGCGGCATTGGCCGCCTCGGCCTGCGCATAGGTGGTTGCCGCGCCGGCCAGCGTCTGGACGAACTGGTCGTGAAATGCGGTGGCTTGGGTGAGTGCCGCCTGAAGCTGCTGACCGTAGGTGCCGAAGAGCTTCGCGATCGCCGCCGACACCTCGTCGGCAGCCGCCGCCAGCACATTGGTCGTCGACCCCGCGGCGGTGGCGCCCGCGGCGGTGATTGCCGAACCAATCTCCACCGCATTCGTAGCCGCCGACACCATCATTTCGGGCGCAGCGATTAGGTGCGTCATTGCACGTCCTCCCCTGACGATCTGGCGCTTTCCAGGGGGAATGAGCAAGCTGTTCTTGCACTGGAAAACGGGGGTTTCTGCCGGTCAGCGAATACGTGATATTAGCAAGGCGCAAGCCCCGGTATGGGCGGAATCAATCCCACCACGGCGGAATCCATCCCAGATCTCTGGCCGCGGTGCCCAGTGCCCCGGTTAGCAGGGACAGGCCGGTCACGCTCGGCTGACCAACAAAGAAGTTCAGACCCGGGGCCACGGACGGAGCGTACGGATACCCAGTCGGTATGTAGGAGGGCGGCAACCACCCGAGATTCACCAGGCTGGCTTGGACTCCCTGCGCCGCGCCCTTGGCCAGGTAGTAGCTGACGGCGAACGGGTTGGGAACCGACAGGAACGAGGCCGGGGTGGGAATGTCCGCATAGCTCAGACCCGGCCCGTAGTCGGAGTAGCCCAAATCGACGAGCACCCGCAGGTCCGGCTGGACCAGCTCGGCAAGTGGCGTCCCCACATAGGGAATCGGACGAATAAGGCTGGTCAGCGGTAGCTTCTGAGTGAGACCCAGGAAGTAGTCGGTGTTGCCGGTGTAGCCCGGGGAAGTCGGCAGGTGCACAGCGTTGGCAACCTGGTCCGGCGGCAAGCCGACGTAGAAATGGGTACCGTCGACTATTCCGATCACGGCGTTGAGATCCGCCAGGAGATTGAGCGGGTATTGCGGGAAGTTGCCGGTGCCGTCGTACTGGTTGGTGTAGATGACAGTTGGGTAGGGCGAATCCGGCGGCGTCGCGCCGTTGAACAGCACATCCAGGACCGGCACGTACAGGCCGGTGAAGCGTTGCAGGACACCGCCGTTGGGATTGTTCGGGTTGCCGGTCAGCACGAAGCCCAGATCGCTGGGGCTCGGCGGGGTGACCTGGGCCATCAAATGGCGTATTTCGATGGTGGCAATCACCGCGCTCTGCGAGTAGCCGTAAACGACGGCGCTGTTGCCCAGGGTGCTGAATTGGGTAGTGAGCGCGTTGCTCAAAGTAGCCACACCCTCGGCCACTGAACGGCCGAACGTCAGGTTGCCCAGATTCGGAGTGGTGGGCCAGAACTGCTCGGGCGTGTGCAGGGCATCCGAGAGAAAACCCGGGAAACGGGGCTGGATGAACAGTGTCTGGGCGCCTGTCACATACATCGGATCGGGGTCCGGGATACCGGTGCCGCCCATGATGAAGGCGACCTGCGCGCCGATGCTGGTTATCGACGGCGGGTTGATGGCACCGGCGCCGGCATTGGGAAGCAGCGGGGCCAACAGGGCCTGGAGTTGCGTCTCGAATGTGTTCAGCGCGCTGCACGTCGTGGCCTCGGCTTGTGCGTAGGCGTTCGCCGCCGCGGCCAGTGCCTGGGTGAACTCGGTGTGAAACTCGGCAGCATGGGTGACGACAGCCTGGTACTCCTGACCGAATGCGCCGAACAGCGTCGCGATAGCCCTCGACACTTCGTCTTCGGCCGCCGCCAGCAATCCGGTCGTGGGTCCGGCCGCGGCCGCGTTCGCGGCGTATAGCGCCGCCGCGATCCCGTCCAGATCAGTGGCGGCCGTCGCCACCATTTCTGGCGCAGTGAGCAAATACGACATCGCCACGTCCTTTGCAAACTGGGTCCCTTCCGGCCGGAAAACGGAAAGGGCCGAAACCGCGGGGGTATCAGGTATGAGCTGAGACTAAAGCGGTCCCGCCGGGAAGTCCGGCGATTCCACGTTTCCGACGGACCTGAACTTCCGGAACTCGTGGCGACCAAGCCGCGCGTCGTCGTCTCACGGGAAGACCGGCGGCGGAATCAGATGCAGCAGCGACCCCAGGCCCCCGCTCGCCAGGGACAGCAACGTCACCTCAGGCTGGCCGATATAGAAATGCAGGCCCGGATTGATGGACGGAATCCACGGATAGGCCTGGGGGAACCACTCCGGGCCCCAGAATCCAGCTTCCACACCGATTTCCACCGCGGCGGCGTAGGGCGCCTGCAGACTTCCCAGGGCCAGGTAGTAGCCGACGGCGAACGGGTTGGGAATCGAGAGCAGCCCGGCCGGGGTCGGAACGTTCGCATAATTCGGTCCGTAGTCGGCGTAGCCCAGGTCGACGAGCACCCGCAACTGCGGCTGGAACAGGTCGGCGATCGGCGGTCCGGCATAGGGAATGTCGCGAATCGGCTGGACCAGCGGCAGGTCCTGAGTCAGCAGCATGAAGTACTGGGTGTTGCCGGCGTAGCCGGGAGAGGTCGGCAACGGCACCGCATTAGCGATCTCGCTGGCCGAGAGCGTCGGATATGTGTTGTGCACATAGAAGTAGCCCATGAAGGCGTTGATGTCCGCCAAGATGTTGAGCGGATAACGGGGAGCGTTGGCGATGCCGTCGTACTGCGCGGTGTAAATGGTGGTCGCATAGGGACTGTTCGGCGGGGTCGCACCATTGAACGGCACATCCAGGAACGGGATGTAGAAGCCGGGGAAGCGGGACAGCAGCCCGCCGTCGGGCGTATTGGGATTGCCGATCATGGCGAACGAGATGTCGCTCGCATGGGGGGAGCCGGCCCCGATGAGCGCGTTGATTTGATTGTTGACGATGGTGGCGCTCTGCGAATAGCCGAACGCGACGACCTTGTTTCCCAGTGCAATTTGGGCGTTGATGGCGTTGTTCAGGTCCACTACGCCTTGAGCGACGGACTGGTTGAACGTCATGTTGCCCAGTTGCGGGGTAACCGGCCAGAACTGCTCGGGGGTGAAGAGCGCCTTCGGAATGGCCCCGGGGAAGAGGTGCTGAATGTATTTGACGTTGATTCGATTGAGGTATTTGGGGTCGGGGTCGGGGTTTCCGGTGCCGCCCATGATCAGCGCAACCTGGGAAGCCGCGGCCGGAACCGCCGTCAGCGCGCTGGATCCGCCGGTGCCGACGCCCGCGCTGGTCAACAACGACTGGATCGGTGCGGTGACCGCGGTGCGCGCATTCGACAGCGCCCCGGTCAGCGCCGCGTTCAGCAAAGCCGCGTTGGCGGCCTCCGCTTGCGCGTAGGCACCTGCCGCGGCGGCCAGTGCCCGGGTGAACTCGTGATGGAATGCGGCAGCCTGCCTGACGACCGCCTGGTACTCCTGCGCGTAGGCATTGAACAGCGCGGCCGTAGCGGCCGAAACCTCGTCACCGGCGGCTGCCAGCAGATTGGCCGTCGGCCCGGCGGCCGCCGCGTTGGCGGCGCCCACCGCCGCGGCGATGCCGTCGACCTCGGCCGCGGCAGACGCCAATAGCTCCGGGGCAGTAAACACATGCGACATCTCCCCGTCCTTCCCGCCAACGGGTCCCGCCCTGTCCCGCCGCAACTAGCCGCAACCGCGGGTATTGGGTAATTACAGAGGGTAGAGCGGTCTTGCCGGGAAGTCTGGCGTTTGCCCGTATCGGCCAGGCTGGGGACTAACCGCTTTTCAGGTGCCTGTCGAGGAACGCGATCTGGTCGGCGACGGCGCGCTCGAAAGCACCGTCGACATAGATGGCGAAATGCCCCTCGGGATACACCTTGACCTCACCGCGGGGAGCTTTGGCGGCGTAACGCAGGGTCGGGCCGGCGGGCGCCACCGAGTCGGTCTCGCACACGCAGAACAGGATGGGGCAGCGGACCTTGGCGGCCAGCCGTCCCGGACGATAGGTGAGGACCCGCAACGCGATCCGGGCGGCGATCTCGTTGCGCAACTCCACACCCTCGGGCACCAGCCTGAGATAGCCCTCGTAGGCGTCCGCGGCGGTCATCACCGCAACCTCGCCGGGCTTGCCGACTGTGGGAACGAGCACCGGGGACCGTCCGGCCAGGGCGCCGACGACGTCGCGCAGCGCCAGTGCGGTGAGGCGCGCAACGGTCGCCGGGTTGATCGCCCGGACGGAGGCGACGCCGTCGGTGAACGGGCACTGCGCCACGGCGGCGGCGATACCCGGCACCCGGGCCGCCGTGGCGATGACGTGCCCGCCGCCAAAGGAAGTGCCCCACAAGCCGATTCGGCTCCGGTCGATCCCCTCGATGGTGCGCGCATAGGCCACGGCCGCCGTCCAGTCCGCAAGCTGCATACCGATGTCGAGCAGCTGGCGGGGCTCGCCCTCGCTGTCACCGAAGTTGCGGTAATCGAACACCAGACAGGCGTAGCCGGCCGCACTGAATCGTTCGCCGTAGGCGTCCAACCGCATGGTGCGTACCGCACCCAGACCGTGCGCCATGACCAGCAGCGGCGACGGGCCGCCGCCGGTGGGGCGGTAGAGCCACGCGCCGATCCGGTCGGCGCCGGAGGTGAAAGAGACGTCTTCGCGTTCGGCCACAGCGCCTCCAGCACGTGTTCGTCAGCCCGCCGGATGATGGACTACGGTCGGGAAACGCTACCGGATCGCGGCTTGACGGAGGACACCCATGGCGATTCACGTCGCTCATGTCGGCGCCGGAAACGTCGGTCGGCTTGATGAGGCTTCGCGCGCGTCATGAGCATCCTGGGTGGCCTCTCCGCTGCCGTCGGTTCGAGCCACGTGACCACCGACGCCGACGTGCTCGCCGCGCGCAGCGTCGACCACACCGGCCGCTACCGGGGCCGGGCCAGTGCGCTGGTGCGGCCCGGCTGCGCCGAGCAGGTCGCCGAGGTGCTGCGGTTATGCCGGGACGCCGGGGCCTACGTCACCGTGCAAGGCGGTCGCACCTCCCTGGTGGCCGGCACCGTTCCGCAACACGACGACGTGCTGCTGTCCACCGAACGGCTCTGTGCGGTAGGCGATGTCGACGTCCTCGAACGCCGTGTCGCGGCGGGTGCCGGTGCCACACTGGCGGCGGTGCAACACGCCGCGACGGCGGCGGGGCTGGTGTTCGGTGTCGACCTGTCGGCGCGCGATTCCGCGACCGTCGGCGGGATGGCCGCCACCAACGCCGGCGGCCTGCGCACGGTGCGCTACGGCAACATGAGCGAGCAGGTGGTGGGTCTGGACGTGGCGCTGCCCGACGGCTCCGTGCTGCATCGGCACAGCCGGGTGTGCCGCGACAACACCGGCTACGACCTGCCGGCGCTGTTCGTCGGCGCCGAAGGCACGTTGGGCGTCATCACCCAGCTGGATCTGCGGCTGCATCCGGCTCCGTCGCATCGGGTGACGGCGATCTGTGGGTTCGCCGACCTCGACGCGCTGGTCGACGCCGCACGGGTGTTGCGCGACGCGGACGGAATCGCGGCACTGGAATTGGTCGACGGCCGCGCCGCCGCGCTGACCCGCGAGCAGCTGGGGCTGGCCGCTCCCGTCGAGGGAGACTGGCTGCTGCTGGTGGAACTGGCAGCCGACCACGATCAGACCGATCGGCTCGCCGGGCTGCTCGCCGGGATGCCGCACTGCGGCGAACCGGCGGTCGGCGTGGATAGCGCTGCGCGGCAACGACTGTGGCGCACCCGGGAAGCGCTGGCCGAGGTGCTGGGCGGCTATGGGCCACCGTTGAAGCTCGACGTTTCACTGCCGTTGCCGGCGATCGCCGGATTCGCCCGGGACGCGGTCAGTCTGGTCCACGCCCATGTCGCCGACGCGCTGCCGGTGCTGTTCGGCCATATCGGGGAGGGCAATCTGCACCTCAACGTGCTGCGGTTGCCGCCGGAGCGCGAACCTGCGCTGTATCCGGAGCTGATGGGACTGATCGCCGAGTGCGGTGGCAACGTCAGCTCCGAGCACGGCGTCGGCAGCCGCAAGCGCCGGTACCTGGGGATGTCGCGGGAGTCCACCGATATCACCGTCATGCGAACCCTCAAGGCGGCGCTGGACCCGACCGGCTATCTCAACGCGGCGGTGCTGTTCGAATAGCGGCGCGGTTGGCCCTCATTCGGCTCCCCTGATGCCGACGGCGTGACGCAGCTGAGCCAGGAACTGATCGGCGTCGTCGCTTCGAACGATGTAGTGGGAGATCGCGACCCGGATTGCCGTCGCTGCCTTCACCGCGGCATTGGGGCCGGGAAGCAGCCGCTGCAAGCCGTCACGCATCTCGGGTATGACGCGGGACATCTGCGCGATGACCAGCTCCGGTTCGATATCGACCATCCGGACCCCCGAGTAGGAGTACTGGTAGTCGACGATGAAACGCAGTGCGGCATCCAGCCTTTCGACGCCTTTGAGCCCGGCCGTCGCGTCGGCCAGTCCGCTTTCGAAGTTCTGGCGCTCGTAGCGCGAAAATGTGGAGAGCAACTCCTCTTTGGAAGCGAACCAGCGGTAGAGGGTCGGACGCGAGACCCCGGCCTGGGCCGCGACCTCCGAGAGGCTGAGCTTGGTCTTGCCGCTGCGGCCGAGCACCTCCGCGGTGGCCGCCAGGATCCGCTGACGGGTCGAATTGTCGGTCTCGGTCGCAGCTGTTGCCCCAAACGCCTGGCTCATGCCTCAAACTTTACAAAGCATTGGGCAAGTGTCACGTGGTTTCGCCGGTGGCCCGGGGACGCGACGCAATCGGATAACCTTTACAAACTTAGCTCAAAGTGTCACGCTGGGCCGTGAGTTGGCGTTGTGAGCAAGAGGTGAACGCAGTTGACGACAGATTCTGAACAGGCCCAATGGTCGGTCGATCGGCTGCTCGAACTCTTCGAGGTGCGGGCCCAGGGCGCCGATCGGTTCAGCGCCGAAACCGGCATCGCCGGGACGGACGGCCGGCAGGTGGTGGAGGGCACCCAGGTGCTCGCACAGGCAATCGTCGCTGTGGCCAAGCGATTCCACGGTAAGGCGGTGCGGTCGGCGCACGCGGTGTTTTCCCGCGCCGTCGCGGTCGGTCCGCCGGTCGAGTTGCTCCTCGACGTGGTGCACCAGGGCCGGTCCACCGCCACCGCCGTCGTCTCGGCCCAGCAGGACGGCCGGCGCTGCATCACCATGACGGTCCTGGCCGACGTCCCCACCGGCGACGTAATCCGCCATCACCTGCCGCGGCCCGTCGTCGCGGCGCCCGCGCACGCCAACGTCTCGCAGATGCCGATGATCGGGCGCGAGTTGCGACTCGTCGACGTGGTGGACGTCAACAGTCCCGACGAGGTGGGACCACCCGAGTTGTACGCGTGGTTGCGCTACGACCCCATCCCGGCCCGTGACGACCTGGCCAAGGCGCTGGTCGCGTATTTCACTGGCCACCTGGGCATTTCGACCACCATGCGGGCGCACCCGGGCATTGGTACCAGCCAGGCGCATCTGACGGTGTCCACCGCGCCGATGACGATCTCGGTGGCCTTCCACGAACCGGTGCGCTGGGAGGGCTGGTTGCTCTACACCCACGAGAGCACCCAGGTCGGCGCCGGAATGTCGTACGTCCGCGGCACCGTGCACACCGAGGAGGGCGTACTCATCGCCTCCTTTGTCCAGGAGGCGATGATCCGGCCGCTGCGCATCACCGACACGGCGATCGACGCCCGGTCCCGGTTCTAGCGCTATGCGCTTCGCCGTCACCCACCCGATGCACAGTCATCCCTACAATCCGGAGCTGTTGTCCGGGGCCGGTATCGCGGCGATCGCCGCGGCGGCCGAAGGCGCCGGTTTTCACGGGTTCGGCTTCACCGACCACCCGGCCCCGTCACAGCGCTGGCTTCAGGCAGGTGGCCATGACGCGTTGGATCCGTTTGTCGCCATGGGTTTCGCGGCCGCCCGCACGACGACGCTGCGCCTGATTCCCAACATCGTGGTGCTGCCGTATCGAAACCCGTTCCTGGTGGCCAAGTCCGGCGCGACGTTGGACCTGCTGTCCGGCGGCCGGTTCACCCTGGCGGTCGGGGTGGGGTATCTGAAACGGGAATTCGCGGCACTGGGTGTCGACTACGACGAGCGTGCCGAGCTGTTCGAGGAGGCGCTGCAGGTCATCCGCGTGGTGTGGACCAGCGATGACATATCGTTTGCGGGAAGGCATTTCACCGCGAGTGGCATCGCCGCGCATCCCCGACCGCCGCGTCCGCCGCCGATCTGGATCGGCGGCAACACCCGGGCGGCGTGCCGTCGCGTCGCCCGCTACGGTGACGGCTGGTGCCCGTTTCCCGCCCCTGCGCGGCTGGCCCAGACCGCGGGTACCGCGGCCATCGACTCGATGGACCGGCTTGCCGACGGTATCGAGGACTTGCGGCGCAACTGCGACGCGGCCGGCCGCGACTGGTCGGCAATCGACATCACTTTCACCAACGCCGACGGGGGCAGCCCGGCGAGCGACGGCTTCAACGCCGACGCCTACCTGTCCGGGTTGGAAAAGCTTGCGGCCCTTGGCGTTACCTGGGTGCAGGTAGGGCTGCCCGGCGACAGCCTCGCTCATGTGCTGGAGACCATCGAGCGGTTCCGGACTCTGGTGATCGATGCCGCCTGACCCCTCCTCGCGGATCAGAGGACCCTTGTCGCCCCGAGAACGCGGCCCGGCAGCTCGGCGATGACATCGATGCGGGTGTCGTCGAAGCTGAGGAATCCCTTGATCGGCAGGCTTTCCGGAAACGGATCGGTATAACTCCACGCGGCGTCTTCGACGAAGATGTCATCCAGGACGGCGGACCAATATGTCGCGACGCCCTTGTAGTTGCAGTAGCTCGACGTGTCGGACTTCTGCAGTAGATCGGTGCGCACCTGCGAAGGTTCCACGTACAGCCGCGGTTCCAGCGATGTCTCGAAAACGATCACCGTGTCGTGGGTGTCCACCAGCGCCGTCCCGGCGAGGGAGACGTTGAGGTGACGGGTGGTCGGGCGGCAGTCGACCCGGTGGTACGGGTTAGGGGGATAGTGGACGAGTTTGCGGCCCTCCTCCACCCAGGTGTCGACGGCGTCCCACGGCACGTGAACATAACCGGGCGCTTGGGATTCGGGCTCGGTCGGTAGGTCGCCGACCTCGTCGTCCGGGAAAACGTAGCTGAGCGGGTGATCGCGCCGGTGCACCAGCAGCGCCCGCTCGGTGTCGATGACCAGCCGCCCGTTCCGGAAGGCCTGAATCCGGCGCGGATGCGGTTCGATGTAGACGACGTTTGCGGGTATCGGCGGACAGAAGTGTCCGGCCGGGTTCCGGCTGAGCGGACCATGTCCGGCCACCAGACTCATGAGGCTCCTCCCAACTGGGGCACCAGCGCCGCGGCCATGGTGATTGCGTCGCCGCGAGCCGCGTCTGCCAAGTGCGGGGTGCGGGCTCGCTGCTGGCGGACCGCGAAACCCGGCGACGTCGTGCTATCAGGTAAGCGTAAGTCGCGGCCCGCCGATATCCGGCACGGATTGCCGTTACCCGAAATGTGAGTGTGCTATGACGGTGTGCTCCGGCCGGCTTCTCGTTTCGAGGTAGTCGCGGGTGCGTGATGCGGAGGTGACGTTTCGTCGGACTTCGTATGTCCCAACCGCAGCCGGCGCGTGCTGCCTCGACGGGTCTTGGCCGGGCTTCGGTCCCGCAGAGGCTCGGGCAAATGAGCCGGAGTATGAATGAGCCATGGCGGGACCGGTAGCAGGCATCACAGTCGTCGAGCTCGGGGTCTGGGTCGCTGGACCGGCCACGGCCGCCATCCTGGCCGACTGGGGCGCCGACGTCATCAAGATCGAACCGCCGACCGGCGATCCGGGCCGGATGTTCGGCCGGATGCTGGGATGCGACCTCGGGGTCAACCCGCCTTTCGAAATGGACAACCGTTCCAAGCGCAGCATCGTGCTGGACCTCACCACCGCTGCCGGTCGCCGCACTGCCTTCGAATTGCTCACCGACGCAGACGTTTTCGTGACCAATGTGCGCCCCGGCGCGTTGCGACGGCTGGGGCTCGACTTCGAGGCGGTATCCGGCCACCACCCCCGTCTGGTCTACGGGCAGATCACCGGATATGGCGAAACCGGGCCCGACGCCGACCGGGCCGCCTACGACGTGGCGGCGTTTTGGGCGCGCGCCGGTGTGGCCGATCTGCTCACCCCGCCGGGCGGCACCCCGCCGTTCCAGCGCGGCGGCATGGGTGATCACTCGGCGGGCATGACCCTGGCGGCCGCCGTTTGCGCGGCGCTGCTCGCGCGTGAGCGCAGCGGAACCGGTCAACTGGTGACCACCTCGCTATACCGCCAGGGCGCCTACACGGTCAGCTTCGACCTGAACACGTATCTGCTCACCGGCCAGCCGATCGCGGTCGGACAACGCGAGTCGATGGGTAACCCGTGCATGAACAACTACACCGCCGGCGACGGGAGACGGTTCTGGATCGTCGGGCTTCAGGCGGATCGGCACTGGCCGGCGTTGTGTCGCGTCGTCGGGCGGCCGGAGTGGCTGGCCGATCCGCGGTATGGCGATGCCCGCGCCCGCGCCGCCAACGCCGTGCCGCTGATCGCCGCGCTGGACGAGATCTTCGCGACGAAGTCGCTTGCGGAATGGGCGGAAGCCTTCGCCGCCGAACCGGATTTCTTCTGGTCCCCGGTCAACACGCTCGAGGACGTCGTCGCCGACGAGCAATTCCACACCGCGGGGGGCATCGTCGAGGTGCCGGACGGGGAATCGAGCGTGCCGATGGTGGCCACGCCGGCGGATTTCCACGGCACGCCCTGGGCACCCCGCTGGACGGCTCCCGCACTGGGCCAGCACACCGCGGAAGTTCTGGCCGAACTTGCGGCCCGCCGCGGGTCTTGACGGTCCCACAAGCTTTACAAATTTGCGCGAAAGTGTCACGCTGTCGGGTGAACCGTGTCACCCGATTCGCCGAAACCGGGCCGGTCCCGGTGGGCCATTCCGGTGCGGCGGACACCCTGACAGCCGCGCCAAGCCACCCGTCCGCATGTGGTCCACGCACGAGGAATGAACCGATGATCACTCCCACTTTCGGCATCAGCGATTACCTGGCGACAGATGTGCACCGGGGGCCGCGGACCGACACGGAGTGTCTGCGTTACCGGCTCGAGGTGGTGGCCACCAGTGCTGTCGATGTGGTGCATGCCGCCGGGGGCTGGTTGTACGACCGGGTGATGGCCGGTTGGGAGGTGACGGTACTGCTGCCGGGCGGCGACGGTACCCGGCCGCTGCGGATCCTCGGGGCCCGGACCGCGGACCTGGAGACCGGACTGACCGAGCCTCGCCCATGGGGGCCATGGGGTCAGAGCCTGGCCGTCAGCGCCGCTGCGTTGGCGTCGGACGATCGCGTCCGGAACCTAATGCTCGAGGCGCTCGAGCACCGGTCGGGCGAGGTGGCGCTGTGGGGTGACGAGTGGCCTTGGGGGCTGAATCGCACGATCAGCCCGGTGCAGCATGTGCTTAGCGCGGCCGCGCGGGCGTTCAAGGGTCAGGCGCTGAAGGCGGCCGGAATCCCCTGCGGTTCGGTCGAGTCGGTCGAGACGCTGTTCAGCGATACGCAGTGGTGGGGCTAGTGCCGGCCTGAGCCCGCAGAGTCAGAACGTGATGAGCTGGCGGATCGCCGTGCCGTCGGCCAGATGGTCCATCGCCGCGTTGATGTCGTCCAACCGAATCGTCGACGACACCAGCGATTCCACCGGCAGCCGGCCGGACCGCCACAGCGACACGAACCGGGGAATGTCGCGGCTGGGAACCGCCGAACCGAGGTAGCTGCCGATCAGCGACCGGCCTTCGGCGACAAACCCCAACGGCGAGATGTTGATCCGCGCGTCGGGGGGCGGCAGCCCGACGGTAACGGTACGGCCGCCCGGGGCGGTCAGTGCGATCGCGGTCTCCAGCGCGCCGGGGTGACCGACGGCCTCGACGACCACGTTCGCCTTGACCCCGGCATCGATGGCCCGCTGCGGCGTATAGGTGTCATGGACGCCGAGTGTCGTTGCAGTGGAAAGTTTTTCCGGAATCTGATCGACACCGATGACGCGGACGTCGGGATAGGTGAGGGCGGTGAGAACCGCCGCCATCCCGACACCCCCGAGTCCGACGACGGCGACCGACTGTCCCGGTCGCGGGTTACCCACGTTGAGAACGGCGCCTCCGCCGGTCAGCACCGCGCAGCCGAGCAGGGCCGCCACCCGCGGCGGCACATCGTCGGGTACCGGGATGGCGCTGGCCCGATTGACCACGGCGTGGGTGGCAAATCCCGAGACGCCGAGGTGGTGGTACACCGGGTGGCCGTCCCGGCTGAGTTTGATAGCTCCGCCCAGTAATGTTCCGGCCGCGTTGGCCGCGCCGGCCGGCTGACACGGCGTCATGCCCTCGGTCGCGCATGCCGCGCAGTGTTCGCACCGCGGTAGGAAAACCAGCACGACTCGCTGGCCGACGACTACGTCGTCGACCCGATCACCGACCTGCTCGACGATTCCCGCGGCCTCATGGCCGAGCAACATCGGCACCGGCCGCTCCCGGTTGCCGTTGACCACCGACAGGTCGGAGTGGCATACGCCGGCGGCCTCGATGCGGACCAGCACCTCATCGCCGCCGGGCGCTTCCAGATCGAGGTCGGCAACACCGATCGGCCGCGACTCGACGTACGGGCGAGGCGACCCGATCCGCTCGAGCACCGCGCCGCGGATGTGAAACATGCTGGAATACAACCATGGCTTCGACATCGAAAGTTCCATCGGTCCCGTCGGTGCCCGAAACGCCTGCGCCGCAGAACCTCACCAGCGACGACTTCCCGGTGCTGTGGCCGGTGCTCACCCGCTGGGCTGACAACGACATGTTCGGCCACCTCAACAACGCCGTCTACTACCAGCTCTTCGACACCGCGATCAACGCCTGGATCAACACGGGTACCAACCTCGACCCGCTCTCCACGTCGTCGCTGGGCATCGTCGCCGAATCGGGCTGTCGTTACTTCTCCGAACTGCATTTCCCGCAACAGCTGGTCGTGGGCCTGGCGGTCACCCGACTGGGCCGCAGCAGCGTCACCTACCGACTCGGCGTGTTCAAGGCCGGCCAGCAAACCGACAGCGACCGGGCGCAGCCGATCACCGCGCTGGGCCACTGGGTCCACGTCTACGTCGACCGGACCACCCGCAAACCCGTTCCGATCCCGGAGGCCATCCGCTCGTTGCTGGCGACAGCTTGCGTGCGGCCCGCGCGAACCCGGCGTGAGGACGGAGTAAGGCCGGCGTGAAATAGGCCGGGCCACACCCGAAATCAGGCCGGGACCGGCACGGTCAGCGCCCGCCGGCTACCCGGGTATGCTTCGCCAATGCCAGTTTTGAGCAAGACCGTCGAGGTCAGCGCGGACGCCGTAGCGATCATGGGCATCGTCGCCGATATCGAGCGGTACCCGGAATGGAACGAAGGGATCAAGGGCGCCTGGGTGCTGCACCGCTACGACGACGGGCGTCCCAGCCAGGTGCGGCTCGACACCGCGATCCAGGGCTTCGAGGGCATCTATATCCACGCCGTGTATTACCCGGGCGAGAATCAGATTCAAACGGTCATGCAGCAGGGCGACCTGTTTCTCAAGCAGGAACAGCTGTTCAGCGTGGTGGAGACCGGCGCCAACAGCTTGCTGACGGTGGACATCGACGTCGAGCCCAGCCTGCCGGTGCCCGCGCCCATGGTGAAGATGCTGCTCAACAACGTCCTCGAGCAGCTCGCCGAGAACCTCAAACAGCGGGCCGAGAACCTGGCCACCGGCTAGGGGTACGGGGCAACCCGGTCGGCTTGGCCGAAGATTCCGTTACGGTCCAGCGTTTCGGTCAGTCGTCGTGCGGCGTCGGTGAATTGCCAGACGGTGTGCTCGGTGACCGCGGCCGCATCCCGGCGACGCAGCGCCGCGATCAGCCGCCGGTGATTGTCCACGGTGGCCGCGCCCCAGCGCGGATCGGCGGCAAACACCTGCGCCGGCATGTAGCGGGCGGCATTCAAGAGGAACCAGGCCAGCTTGATCCGGTGGCTGGCCTGGTTGAAAACGCGATGGAACGAGAACTCGAGTGTCGCGATGGTCTCGGCGTCACCGGACCCGACGGCGGCGGCCAGCCCGTCGTTGATGCGGGTCAGTTCGTCGATCTCGACGTCGGTGATCCGGGCGGTCGCCGCGGCGGCAAGCTCCCTGGCAATGGTGGCCTGCAGCCAGAAGATGTCGTCGATGTCCTGCCTGGTCAGCGGCAATACCACGTGACCGCGGTGCGGCTCCAGCTGCACCATGCCCTCACCACGCAACTTCAGCAGGGCCTCACGAACCGGGGTGATGCTGACCCCGAGTTCGGCCGCGGTCTCGTCGAGGCGGATGAACGTGCCCGGACGCAGCGTCCCCGACATGATCGCCGCCCGCAGATGGCCGGCCACCTCGTCGGACAACTGCGCCCGGCGCAGTGGCCGCCGGCTTCGCGGACGGGCGGACAGCGGAGCGTTCATGTGGCCTGCCAGGACTTTCGGGGGCGTGGCGGGGCTTTGCGGGTCTTGTTTTAGGGCCACTGGGCCCGTTAATGTGACCCAGATAACACCATGTTTTATCAAATATCAGCGTGACGCAAGCGGTGCAGGAGTGAAGGGATCGCACAGTTGACCGCGCAACTGGTCAGTGATCTGAGCCAGGCCGCAGCCGGCCTGGAGCAGCCCTATCTGGCCCGCCGGCAAAACTGGGTCAACCAGCTGCAGCGGCATGCCCTGATGCAGCCCGAGGCGACGGCACTGCGGTTTCTGGGTCACACCGTGACGTGGTCTGACCTGCGCTACCGGGTCACCGCGCTGGCCGGTGCGTTGAGCCGTCGAGGGGTCGGCTTCGGCGACCGGGTGATGATCCTGATGCTCAACCGCACCGAGTTCATCGAGTCGGTGTTGGCGGCCAACATGCTCGGGGCCATCGCGGTGCCGCTGAATTTCCGGCTCACCCCGACAGAGATCGCCTTGCTGGTGGCGGACTGCGCACCGCGGGTGCTGATCACCGAGGGGGTGCTGGCACCGGTGGCCACCGCTGTCCGTGCCATCCGACCGCTGGTGGACACGATCGTGGTGGCCGGCGGCGCATCCGACGACGCCGTGCAGGGTTACGACGATCTGGTGGACGAAACGGGGGACCCGCCCGCGCCCGTCGACATCCCCAACGATTCGCCGGCGCTGATCATGTACACCTCGGGGACCACCGGCCGGCCGAAGGGCGCGGTGCTCACGCACGCCAATCTCACCGGGCAGGCGATAACCGCGCTGTACACCAGCGGCGCCAACATCGGCAGCGACGTCGGTTTCATCGGTGTCCCGCTGTTCCACATCGCCGGGATCGGCAACATGCTGACCGGGATGTTGCTCGGTGTCCCCACCGTGCTGTACCCGCTGGGCGCGTTCGATCCCGGTCAACTGCTCGACGTGCTGGCCGCGGAGCGGGTCACCGGCATCTTTCTGGTGCCTGCGCAATGGCAGGCGGTGTGCGCCGAGCAGCAGGCAAGGCCGCGCAACCTGAAATTGCGGGTGATGTCATGGGGGGCCGCACCGGCGCCGGACGCGTTGTTGCGGCAGATGTCGGAGGTGTTTCCTGGAACGCAGATTCTGGCCGCGTTCGGCCAGACCGAGATGTCGCCGGTCACCTGCATGCTGCTCGGCGAAGACGCGATCCGTAAGCGCGGCTCGGTCGGCAAGGTGATCCCCACGGTCACCGCCCGCGTGGTCGACGACCAGATGAACGACGTCCCCGTCGGTGAGGTGGGTGAAATCGTCTACCGCGCACCAACATTGATGAGCTGCTATTGGAACAACCCGGAGGCCACCGCGGAAGCGTTCGCCGGCGGCTGGTTTCATTCCGGGGATCTCGTTCGGATGGACTCCGACGGCTACGTCTGGGTGGTCGACCGTAAGAAGGACATGATCATCTCCGGCGGCGAGAACATCTACTGCGCCGAGGTGGAAAACGTTCTGGCCGGCCACCCTGGTATCGCCGAGGTTGCGGTGATCGGCCGGGCCGACGAAAAGTGGGGCGAGGTGCCGGTTGCGATCGCGGCTGTAACGGATGCGCCCCTGCGGATCGAAGACCTAACTGAGTACCTGACCGAGCGGCTCGCGCGCTACAAGCACCCGAAGGCGCTCGAGATCGTCGAGGCCCTGCCCCGCAACCCTGCCGGGAAGGTGCTCAAAACCGAATTGCGGTTGCGCTACGGGGCTCGCAAGAGCTTCGAAAATCGTTCTGTGCCAATGCATTCAACGACTAGAGAGGACGACTGACAGGAGCTTTGCGGGCTGCCCGCTGTTGACGGAGGGTTAATTGTGAGGATGCGGTTCACACGCCGACGGCCATCAGGTACATTCCTGTGGTCTCCGTTACTACCTGCAGGTAGGGAGCCGACGGTCACACACCTAGGGATGGGGCAAGGAGGAAGGCGTGCGACATGATCGGCCGTTACGCCGCAACCCGAGCGGTCCCACGGTGAGGAGGCGACAGTGACGACGACCTCGACGCGTCCGCACCTGATGGGCTATCTGCGGGACCAGTTGGAAACGCCCCTCACACTCGTCGGCGGATTCTTCCGGATGTGTGTGTTGACCGGAAAGGCGCTGTTTCGCCGGCCATTCCAATGGCGCGAGTTCATCCTGCAGTGCTGGTTCATCATGAGGGTCGCGCTGCTGCCGGCCATCTTGGTCTCGGTGCCGTTCACCGTCCTGCTGATCTTCACGCTCAACGTGCTGCTGGCCCAGTTCGGCGCCGCCGACCTCTCCGGTGCCGGCGCGGCGATCGGAGCCGTCACCCAGCTCGGCCCGCAGGTCACGGTGCTGGTGGTGGCCGGCGCCGGGTCGACGGCCATCTGCGCCGATCTGGGTGCCCGCACCATCCGTGAGGAGATCGACGCGATGGAAGTGCTGGGCATCGACCCCATCCACCGGCTCGTCGTTCCCCGGGTCATAGCCGCGACGCTCATCGCCACGTTGCTCAACGCCCTGGTGATCACCGTCGGGCTGGTGGGCGGTTATCTGTTTGGTGTTTATCTGCAAAACGTGTCGGGCGGGGCTTACCTGGCCACGCTCACCACCATTACCGGCCTGCCGGAGGTGGTCATCGCAATGGTCAAGGCGGCGACGTTCGGACTTATCGCCGGGCTGGTCGGCTGCTACCGCGGGCTGACCGTCCGGGGTGGCTCCAAGGGTTTGGGCACCGCCGTCAACGAGACCGTCGTGCTCTGCGTGGTCGCACTTTTCGCGGTCAACGTGGTGCTGACCACGGTCGGCGTCCGGTTCGGGACGGGGCACTGACATGGCGACTTCTGCGGTATTGCGCGCCCGATTCCCCAGGGCCACCGCCAATCTGAACCGATATGGCGGGGCCGCGATCCGCGGACTGGACACGACCGGCCGACTGGCCTGGTTCACGCTGGTCAGTCTCGGGAACGTCCCGTTTGCGCTGAGCCGCTACCGCAAGGAAACCCTTCGGTTGATCGCTCAGATCGGAATGGGCACCGGTGCGATGGCAGTGGTCGGCGGCACCGCCGCGATCGTCGGTTTTGTGACGTTGTCCGGCAGTTCGCTGGTCGCCATCCAGGGTTTCGCGTCGCTGGGGAACATCGGTGTGGAGGCGTTCACCGGCTTTTTCGCCGCGCTGATCAACGTCCGCATCGCCGCGCCGGTGGTCACCGGTGTGGCCATGGCGGCAACGGTCGGCGCCGGTGCCACCGCCGAGCTGGGCGCAATGCGAATCAGCGAAGAGATCGACGCCCTGGAAGTGATGGGCATCAAGTCGGTCTGCTTCCTGGCGACCACCCGGATCCTGGCAGGGCTGACGGTGATCATCCCGCTTTATGCGATGGCGATGATCATGGCGTTCCTGTCCCCGCAGATCACCACGACGGTGCTTTATGGCCAGTCGACCGGCACCTACGAGCACTACTTCCGCACGTTCCTGCGGCCCGACGACGTCTTCTGGTCGTTTCTGGAGGCGATCATCATCACCGCGGTGGTGATGGTCAGTCACTGCTACTACGGGTACAGCGCCGGCGGCGGCCCCGTCGGTGTCGGCGAGGCCGTCGGCCGATCGATGCGTTTCTCGCTGGTTTCGATTCCCGTGGTCGTCTTGTCCGCCGCGTTGGCGCTCTACGGCGTCGACCCCAACTTCGCACTGACGGTGTAGCGCCATGACGATGCCGGCCAAGGTCAACAAGGTCAGCGATCCGCCGTACAAGACGGCGGGCGTCGTCTTTCTGGTGCTCGCGCTCGTCATATTCGTGTTGGTCTACCTGCAGTTTCGTGGGGATTTCACCCCGAAGGTCAAGCTGACGATGTTTTCCGACCGAGCCGGCCTGGTGATGGATCCCGGCTCGAAGGTCACCTACAACGGCGTGCAGATCGGCCGGGTCGACAGCATCTCGGAGATCACCCGCGACGGCAAACCCGCCGCCAAGTTCGTCTTGAACGTGAATCCGAAGTACCTGTCGCTGGTACCGGAAAACGTCAACGCGCAAATCAAGGCGACGACGGTGTTCGGCGGCAAGTATGTGTCGCTGACGACGCCACGAGACGACCGCGGCAATGTCATCTCGAAGGGTCACCTCACCCCCAAGAGCGTCATCAATGCCGTCGGCGTGACGACCGAGATCAATACCTTGTTCCAGACCATCACCTCGATTGCCGAGAAGGTGGACCCGGTCAAGCTCAATCTGACGCTCAGCGCGGCCGCGCAGGCGCTGACCGGATTGGGCGATCGCTTCGGGCAATCGATCGTCAACGCCAACGCGATTCTCGATGACGTCAACCCGCGGATGCCGCAGGCCCGCCGCGACATTCAGCAGTTGGCGGCGCTCGGCGACGTCTACGCCAACGCGTCGCCGGATTTGTTCGACTTCCTTGACAATTCGGTGCCGACGGCGCGCACCATCAACCAGCATCAGCGCGAATTGGATGCCGCTTTGCTGGCGGCGGTCGGGTTCGGCAACACCGGCGCGGACGTTTTCGGCCGGGGTGGCCCGTATCTGGCGCGTGGCGCCGCCGACCTGGTGCCCAGTGCTCAGTTGCTGGACACCTACAGCCCGGAGCTGTATTGCACATTGCGCAACTATCACGACATCGAGCCCAAGGCCGCCACTTTCCTCGGCGGCAACGGCTATTCGCTGGCCACGCACAGCGAGCTGCTGTCCGGGTTGGGATTGATGCTGAATCCGACGTCGCTGGTGCCGCTGCTGCTGTCACAGATCGGCGGGCTGGCCGCCGGAGTGGTCGGCGGCGCACCGAATCCCTACATGTATCCGGAAAACCTGCCGCGGGTCAACGCACATGGCGGCCCCGGTGGTGCGCCGGGCTGCTGGCAGCAGATCACCCACGATTTCTGGCCGGCGCCCGAGTTGGTGATGGACACCGGCAACAGCATCGCTCCCTATAACCACCTGGAGACCGGTTCGCCCTACGCGATCGAATACGTCTGGGGCCGTCAAGTAGGGGACAACACGATCAACCCATGAAAATCACCGGTACTGCAATAAAACTCGGCGCCTTCGCACTGGTGCTGGTGCTGTTCAGCGTGATGATCGTCATCGTTTTCGGTCAGATCCGCTTCGACCGCACCTACGGCTACTCCGCTGAGTTCAGCAACGTCAGCGGGCTGCGGGCCGGACAATTCGTCCGCGCCTCGGGGGTGGAGATCGGCAAGGTCAAAAACGTGTCGCTGGTAGACGGCGGCAAACGGGTCCGGGTGGATTTCGACGTCGACCGCTCGATACCTCTTTACCAATCGACCACGGCGCAGATCCGCTACCTCGACCTGATCGGCAATCGATACCTGGAGCTCAAGCGTGGTGACGGCGAGGGCAGCGACCGGGTCATGCGACCGGGTGGGTTCATTCCGTTATCGCGTACCTCGCCGGCGCTCGACCTCGACGCACTGATCGGCGGTTTCAAGCCGGTGTTCCGGGCGCTGGACCCGGACAAGGTCAACACCATCGCCTCGGCGCTGATCACCGTGTTTCAGGGTCAGGGCGGCACCATCAACGACATTCTCGACCAGACCGCGCAGCTGACCTCACAGATCGCCGAACGCGACCAAGCCATCGGCGAGGTGGTGAAGAACCTGAACACCGTGCTGGACACCACGGTTCGCCATCGCAAGGACTTCGATCAGACCGTCAACAACCTGGAGGTGCTGATCACCGGGTTGAAGGACCACCGTACTCAGTTGGCGGACGGCGTCGTGCATATCAGCAACGCCGCCGGGACCGTGGCCGATCTGCTGGCCGAGGACCGCGCACTGCTGCACAAGACCGTCAACTACCTCGACGCCGTCCAGCAGCCGCTCATCGACCAGCGTCAGGAGTTGAACGATTTCCTGCACAAGGTCCCGACCGCGCTGAACATGATCGGGCGCACCATCGGGTCCTACGGGGACTTCGTGAACTTCTACTCCTGCGATATCAGCCTCAGAATCAATGGGCTGCAGCCCGGCGGACCGGTGCGTACGGTCCGGCTCTTCACCCAGCCGACGGGTAGGTGCACGCCACAATGAGAACGCTGGAACCTCCCAATCGGCTTCGTATCGGCCTCATGGGCATCGTGGTGATGATCATCGTCGTCGCCGTCGGTCAAAGCTTCACTAGCGTCCCCATGTTGTTCGCACGGCCTAGCTACTACGGGCAGTTCACCGACTCCGGCGGTCTCAACAAGGGTGACAAGGTGCGCATCGCCGGCATGGATGTCGGAAAGGTCGAGGCCCTGTCGATCGACGGTGACCACATCAAGATCAAATTCTCGGTCGGCACCAATGTCATCGGTACCGAAAGCCGGCTGGCGATCCGAACCGACACCATCCTCGGCAAGAAGGTCCTCGAGATCGAGGCGCGCGGCAACCAGCCGCTGCGCCCGGGGGGCACGTTGCCATTGGGCCAGAGCACCACTCCGTACCAGATTTATGACGCCTTCTTCGATGTCACCAAGGCGGCCACCGGCTGGGACATCGACACGGTCAAGCAGTCGCTGCATGTGTTGTCGCAGACCATCGACCAGACCTACCCGCATCTGAGCGCCACGCTCGAGGGCGTGGCCAAGTTCTCCGACACCATCGGCAAGCGCGACGAGGAGATCAAGCACCTGCTGGCGCAGGCCAACCAGGTGGCCAGCATCCTGGGGGACCGCAGCCAGCAGGTGGACCGGCTGTTGGTCAACGCCAAGACGTTGATCGCCGCGTTCAACGAACGCGGGCGCGCCATCGACGCACTCCTGGCCAACATCGCGTCGTTCTCGGCCCAGGTGCAGGGGCTGATCAACGACAACCCGAATCTCAACCATGTGCTCGAGCAGCTGCGTCAGGTCAGCGACATCCTGGTTGAGCGCAAAGACGACCTGGCAAACGGGCTCCTGATGGTCGGCGGATTCCTGCCGTCGCTGAACGAGTCAATCGCGTCCGGGCCCTTCTTCAAAGTGGTCATCCACAACCTGGTTCCGGGGCAGATTCTGCAGCCGTTCATCGACGCCGCATTCAAGAAGCGTGGCCTGGACCCGGAGAATTTCTGGCGCAGTGCCGGCTTGCCGGAATTCCGCTGGCCCGATCCCAACGGCACCCGCTTCCCCAACGGCGCGCCGCCGCCGGCGCCGGGTGTGCTGGAGGGCACGCCCGAGCACCCGGGGCCGGCCGTCCCGCCCGGTTCACCTTGCTCGTACACGCCGGCCAATCCCGGCGGCAATGTCACGGTCGGCGACGAGGGGTTGCCGCGGCCATGGAACCCGCTGCCCTGCGCTGGCGCACTCCTCGGCCCGTTCGGGGGGCCGAACTTCCCGGCGCCGCTGGATGTCGAGGCGTCCCCACCGAACCCGAACGGCCTGCCGCCGACACCGGGCATCCCGATCGCGGGGCGTCCGGGCGACCCGCCGCCGGACGTTCCGGGTACCCCGGTGCCGCTGCCACCGAACGCTCCGCCGGGGGCGCGCACCGAGCAACTGGCGCCGGCCGGCCCGACACCTCCGCCGTCGACGTTCGCGCCAGGGCTACCGCCGGGTCCGCCCGCGCCGCCCGGGCCGGGGCCGCAGCTGCCCGACCCCTATATCAACCCAGGAGGCACCGGCGGTAGCGGTGTGACTGGAGGGAGCCAGAATTGAGCACCGTCTTTGACATCCGCAACCTGCGGCTTCCGAGGATGACGCGGGCGACGGTGATCATCGGAACGCTGATCGTGATCTTGGCCCTGGTGGCGGCGTTTGTCGGCTGGCGGCTCTACCAGAAGCTGACCAACAACACCGTGGTTGCGTATTTCCCTGCCGCAAATGCGCTGTACCCCGGTGACAAGGTCCAGATCATGGGCCTGCAGGTGGGCAAGATCGACAGCATCGAAGCGGCCGGCGACAAGATGAAGGTCACCTTCCACTATCAGAACCAGTACAAGGTGCCGGCCAACGCCTCGGCGGTGATCCTCAACCCGACCCTGGTGGCGTCGCGTTCGATCCAGCTGGAGCCGCCTTACAAAGGCGGCCCGGTGCTGGCCGACAACGCGGTCATTCCGATCGAGCGCACCCAGGTGCCGGTGGAGTGGGACGAGCTGCGCAACAGCATCACCAACATCATCGACAAGCTCGGCCCCACCCCGCAGCAGCCCAAGGGACCGTTCGGTGAGGTACTCGAATCCTTCGCCTACGGGCTGGAAGGCAAGGGCAAGCAATTCAACACCACGCTGGACAGCCTGTCGCGCGCGCTGACCGCGCTCAACGAAGGCCGTGGCGACTTCTTCGCGGTGGTCCGCAGCCTGGCGCTGTTCGTCAACGCGCTGCACCAGGACGACCAGCAGTTCGTGGCGTTGAACCAGAACCTGGCCGACCTCACCGGCCGGCTGGTCAGCTCCGACCAAGCCCTTTCCAATGCGTTACAGCAGTTCGACAGCTTGCTGACGACGATCCGGCCGTTCCTCGACAAGAACCGCGAGGTGTTGACTCACGATGTCAACAACCTGGCCGAGGCGACCAACACGCTGCTGCAACCCGAGCCGTTGAACGGCTTGGAGACCGCCTTGCACGTGCTGCCGACGGCGGCGTCGAACGTCAACCAGATCTACCATCCGTCGCACGGGTCCGTCGTGGCCATCCCGGAGATCACATCCTTTGCCAACCCGATGCAGTTCGTCTGCAGCTCTATTCAGGCCGCCAGCCGACTTGGATATCAGGAGTCCGCTGAGTTGTGTGCGCAGTACCTGGCGCCGATCCTGGATGCGATCAAGTTCAACTACTTCCCGTTCGGGGTGAACTTCTTCAGCACCGCCGAAGTGCTGCCCAAGCAGGTCGCCTACTCCGAGCCGCGGTTGCAGCCGCCAAACGGGTACAAGGACACCACCGTCCCGGGGATCTGGGTGCCGGATACTCCGTTGTCGCACCGCAACACCCAGCCGGGCTGGATTGTCGCCCCCGGCATGCAGGGGCAGCAGGTAGGGCCGATCACCGCGGGTCTGATGACCCCCGAGTCGCTGGCCGAACTCATGGGAGGCCCGGACATCCCGCCCGTTCAGTCCACCTTGCAGACGCCACCCGGACCGCCGAACGCCTATGACGAGTACCCGGTGTTGCCGCCGATCGGTTTGCAGGCACCGGTGCCGATCCAGCCGCCGCCGCCTGGCCCGGGGGTGATCCCGGGACCGGTTGCCCCGACGCCCGGTCCAGGCGCGGCGCCCGCGCCGGTAGGCGCTCCACTTCCGGCTGAGGCAGGAGCAGGCCAGTGAGGGGCGCGATGAGCGCGGTACGCGCGAAGAGCAAGCCGAGCCAGTGGGCACCGCGGCGAGCCGTGGGACGCGTCCGTCACCGCGCCTGGCAGGCGTTGGCGTTGCTGATGGTCGCGCTGATGCTGAGTTCGTGCGGCTGGCGCGGGATCTCCAATGTGTCGATTCCGGGTGGTCCGGGCACCGGGGACGGGTCGTACGTCCTCTATGTGCAGGTGCCCGACACGCTGGCGATCAACGGCAACAGCAAGGTGATGGTCGCCGACGTCACGGTCGGCTCGATACGTGACATCAGATTGGAGAACTGGATAGCGACCCTCAAGCTGGGGATCGACAAAGGTGTCAAGCTACCGAGGAACGCCACCGCGAAGATTGGCCAGACCAGTTTGCTGGGTTCTCAGCATGTGGAGCTCGCGGCGCCGCCGGATCCGTCGCCGCAGCCGCTGTGCCCGCCGCCGCACCGCAAGCAGGATTGCACCATTTCGTTGAAGAACTCCTCCGCATATCCCAACACCGAGCAAACATTGGCCAGCATCTCGATGATTTTGCGCGGTGGCGGCATCCCGAATCTCGAGGTGCTCCAGAACGAGGTCTACAACATCTTCCACGGGCGGGCCGACCAGATTCGGGCCTTCCTGACCAAGCTGGACACCTTTACCGACCAGCTCAACCAGCAACGCGATGACATCACCCACGCTATCGACTCCACCAACCGTTTGCTGGTGTACGTGGGTCGCCGATCCGATGTGCTGGACCGGGTACTGACCGACATCCCGCCGCTGATCAAGCACTTCGCCGACACACGTGACCTGCTCATCAACGCCGTCGACGCGTTGGGACAGCTCACCCAGGTCACCGACCAATACCTGTCGGAGGCGCGTGGCCCGCTGCATACCGACTTGCAGGCGCTGCAATGCCCGCTCAAGGAACTCGGCCGCGGGTCGCAGTATCTGATCGGCGCGCTGAAGCTGATTCTCACCCAGCCGTACGACATCGATACCGTGCCGAAGCTGTTCCGCGGCGACTACCAGAACGTGTCGGCCACGATTGACGTGACCTTCAGCGCCATGGACAACGCCTTGCTCACCGGCACCGGCTTTTCCGGAGCCTTGCGCGCGCTCGAGCAGTCCTTCGGTCGCGATCCCGAGACGATGATCCCCGACGTCCGCTACACGCCGAACCCGAACGACGCGCCCGGCGGACCGCTGGTGGAAAGGGGCGACCGGCAATGCTGACTCCCTTCATCAAACGCCAGTTGATCGTGTTCGCGGTCCTGACCGTGGTCTCACTGTTGGTCCTGGGGGTTTACTACCTGCGGATTCCATCGCTGGCGGGCATCGGCCGCTACACGCTCAAGGCGGAGCTGCCGGCATCGGGTGGCCTTTACCCGACGGCCAACGTGACTTATCGCGGCGTCACCATCGGCAAGGTCACCGACGTGGAGCCGACGCCCACCGGCGCCGAGGCGACGATGAGCATTGACAGCCGCTACAAGATTCCGGTCGATGCGTCGGCGAACGTGCATTCGGTATCGGCGGTCGGTGAGCAGTACCTGGACTTGGTGTCGACAGGCAACCCGGGCAAGGTCTTTTCGCCCGGACAGACGATCACCAAGGGGACGGTGCCCAGTGAGATCGGGCCGGCCCTGGACACCGCTAACCGCGGCCTTCAGGTGTTGCCGGCGGACAAGATCCCCGTGCTGCTCGACGAAACGGCGCAAGCCGTAGGTGGTTTGGGCCCCGCCCTGCAACGGCTGGTCGACGCCACGCAGGCGATCGTCGGTGACTTCCGCACCCAGATCAACGACGTCAACGACATCATCGACCACTCCGGCCCGATCCTGCAAAGCCAAGTCACCTCGGGCGACGCGATCGAACGCTGGGCGCGCAACCTCAACACGCTGGCCGCTCAGACCGCGAAACGGGACCAGAACGTGAAGAGCATTCTGTCCCAATCAGCTCCGACCGCTGACCAGCTGAACGAGGTCTTCACCGACGTGCGTGATTCGCTGCCGCAGACGCTGGCGAACCTCGAAGTGGTGTTCGACTTGCTCAAGCGCTACCACAAGGGCGTCGAGCAGGTGTTGGTGTTCTTGCCGCAGGGTGCTTCGATCGCGCAGACAGTGGCCGCGCCGTTCCCCAACATGGCCGCCCTGGACCTGGCGTTGGCGATCAACCAGCCGCCGCCGTGTCTGACCGGGTTCATCCCTGCCTCGGAGTGGCGATCTTTTGCCGACACCAGCCTGCAGCCGTTGCCGACAGGCACGTACTGCAAGATTCCGATGGATACCCCGGCCAACAGCGTGCGCGGGTCACGCAACATTCCGTGCGTTGACGTCCCGGGCAAGCGAGCGGCGACGCCGCGGGAGTGCCGCGACCCGAAACCATACGTGCCGGCGGGTACCAATCCGTGGTACGGCGACCCCAACCAGCTGTTGACCTGCCCGGCGCCGGCGGCGCGCTGCGATCAGCCGGTCAAGCCCGGCTTGGTGATCCCGGCGCCATCGGTCAATAACGGGATGAACCCGGCACCGGCCGATAGACTGCCTCCGGGCGGGACGCCGCCGCCGGTCAGTGACCCGCTGCAGCGGCCCGGTTCGGGTACTGTGCAGTGCAACGGACAGCAGCCCAACCCCTGTGTCTACACTCCGGGCGGGCCGCCCACGGCGGTCTACAGCCCTCAGAGCGGTGAACTGGTAGGGCCCGACGGAGTCAGATACTCCGTCGAAAACTCGACCAAAACAGGAGACGACGGATGGAAGGAGATGCTGGCGCCAGCCGGCTGAACCCCATCGACGCGGATAATTCGTCGAGCCCCGAGCCAACGGACGAGGACTCGGCCGAATCCGAGGCTCACACCGGCTCAGACACCCCCGACACGGAGGGTGAGCTGACTGCGGAATCGGAAGCCGGTGAGGACAGCGCCGAGGCAATGGACGAGGACTCGGCAGAATCCGAGGACGAAGCAGGTCCGGACATCTCCGACACCACGGGTGAGGACCAAACCGCGGCGCCGGCCGTCGAGCGGCGCCCGTCGCGTTTGGGTCGTGGGTGGCTGGTAGGTATCAGCGCGGCGTTGGTGCTCGTCGCCGGCGGTATCGGGGCCGGCGGCTATCTGGCGCTACGTGCCCACCAGCAGAGCGAGGTGGTAGCGCGCAACAACGCGGCAGCGCTTCAGGTGGCCAAGGACTGTGTCGCGGTCACGCAGGCACCGGACACCAGTTCCATGGCCGCCAGTGAACAGAAGATCATCGACTGCGGCACCGATCAGTACCGCTCCCAAGCCGTGCTCTACAGCAGCATGCTCGTTCAGGCGTACCAGGCCGCCAACGTGCACGTTCAGTTGACCGATATGCGGGCCGCGGTCGAGCGTAATAACCCCGACGGATCGGTTGACGTGCTCGTCGCGCTGCGTGTCCGGATGTCCAACGATCAGGCGCAGGATCAGGAAACGGGCTACCGGCTGCGGGTGCGTATGACACCTACGGACGGCCAGTACAAGATTTCGAAACTCGACCAGGTGACCAAGTGACGGTGGTGGTCGAGCAGATCCAGACCCCCGAGACCGTCCCGGCCTTAGCCGAAAAGGCTTTGGCGCCATGGCATTTGCGCATGGCTGCGGTCGCCGTTGATGTACTGCCGGGCATCGCGGTGGTAGCGACCCTGGCGCTGGTCTCGTTTACCGTGCCGTCGGACAGCTCATGGTGGTGGGTGTGCGTCGCCATCCTGGCCTTGGTGACCCTGCTGATGTCTGTCAACCGCTGGCTAGCGCCCGCCCTGAGCGGTTGGACCCTGGGCCGCGCATTGTGCGGAATCGCGGTGGTGCGCCCTGACGGAGACGCCGTCGGCCCGTGGCGGCTGATGGTGCGCGACCTCGCCCACCTGGTCGACACCGTGCCGCTGATGGTCGGATGGCTGTGGCCGCTGTGGGATCCGGACCGGCGCACCTTCGCCGACATGCTATTGCGCACCGAGGTGCGAAGCGTTGATCCCGGCGGGCGGCCGGCCACGGCGCGGCGGTGGTCGGCGGTGGCACTGATCACCGCAGCCGGGCTGTGCCTCGGCGGTGCCGGTGTGAGCTACGCGGTGGTGTACTCCTATGACAAGGCAGCCGATCGAACCCGCGCGGAGCTCGCGACGCAGGGGCCCAAGATGGTCTCCCAGATGCTGACGTACGACCCGAAAACGTTGCGCGAGGACTTCGCTCGAGCGCAATCGCTGACCACCGACAGGTACCGCGGTCAGCTGGCCGCCCAGCAGGATACCGTCGCGAAGGGGCATCCCGTCCTCAACGAGTACTGGGTGACGGGCAGTTCCGTCCAATCCGCGACGCCGAACCGGGCGACCATGCTGCTGTTCATGCAGGGTCGCCGTGGCACGCCGCCCGATATCCGCTATATCAGCGCAACCGTCCGGGTCAGCTTCGCAAGGGGCCGCGACGATCAATGGCGGGTTGACGACCTGACCGTACTGACCAAACCGAAGCCGCCAGGGGACGGAAAATGAGTCCGCGGCGCAGATTCCACCCCGGCGAGGGACTTCTGCTTGTCACCTGCCCACTGCCGCCGAGACGACCGTGGGTATTCCCGCTCGTGGCCATTTCCGCTGCCGTGGTGATGGCGGTGGCGATCACGCTATCCAGCTTGATGCTGGTCGCGCACGCGTCGCGGGATCAGGCCGCGCACCGCGAGCACGAGGTGGTCAACTACGTGAAATGGTTCATGGGGCAGTTCACTACCGTTGACCCGTATCACGCCAACGAATACGTCGAGCGGATATTGGCGCAAGCGACCGGCGAGTTCGCCAAGCAGTACCACGACAAGGCGAACGAGATCCTGCTGCAGGTCGCTCAAGCAGAGCCCGCCAAGGGTACGGTCCTGGATGCGGGCGTGGAACGGTGGAACGACGACGGCACCGCCAGCGTTTTGGTGGCCACCGAGGTCACTTCCAAGTCACCCGATGGCAAAGAGGTCTTCGAGAACACGAACCGTTGGGCTGCCACGGCTAAGCAGGAAGGGAATCAGTGGAAGATCAGCAACCTGCTGCAGATGATCTGACCGCGGCGACCTCCGCCGGCGAGACCGGCGCCGAAGCCGAGTTGGACGATCAGGCAACTCGCGCAACCGAGTCGGTGGGCGCTGCACCCGGAGGCGACGAGTCTGCGCCAGCAGCTGAGGATCAGTCCGAAAATGCCGACGGCGACTCCGATTCCGAAAAGTCCGGCACCGACACCGACACCGAGGCCGCGGGTGACGGCGCCGGGCGTAACGTCGGGTTCCTCAAGCGACTGACCGGCAAGGTGAAACGCCCCAGCGGAAAGCGAGTCGCCGCGGTCGTCGCCGGACTCGTCGCGTCGCTTTTCGTGGGTTCCGCCGCATTTGCCGGCGCGACCCTGCAGCCGTACCTGGCCGATCGCGCGGTCGTGGCCGTCAAGCTCAACGTGGCGCGGACCGCGGCGAACGCGATCACCACGTTGTGGACCTACACCCCGGAAAACATGGATAAGCTGGCCGATCGCGCGGCGGTCTACCTCAGCGGTGACTTCGGAGCGCAATACCGAAAATTCGTCGACAGTATCGTCGCACCGAACAAGCAAGCCAAGGTGACCAATAACACCGAGGTCACCGGCGTGGCCGTCGAATCGTTGGATGGTCCCAATGCGGTGGCCATCGTGTACACGAACACCACCACCACCAGCCCGCTGACCAAGAACATTCCGGCAATGAAGTATCTGTCGTACCGGCTGATCATGAAGCGGGATCACTCCCGCTGGTTTGTGACCAGGATGACGACGATCACCTCGCTGGATTTGACGCCTCGCCTGTAGCCCCGGCCTGGTCGAGGGTTCGCATGGCCGTCAGCTCGCCCGGCTATCACCGGTTGACGATCGCCGCGCTGCTGTTGCTGACCTTCGCCACCGGCTTGGCCGACGCGATCAGCGTGCTGATCCTCGGGCATGTGTTCGTGGCCAACATGACCGGCAACGTGATCTTCCTCGGCATTTGCCTGGTGCCGAAGTCGCAGACGGGTATCGACCTGGTCGCCGGCGTGGTGTCCGTGGTCACCTTCGTCATCGGCACGATGATCGGCGGCCGGTTGACTCGGGCGCTCGGCGGTGAGCCACGACGCTGGATCAGCGCGGCGCTGGGAACCGAGGTCGCGGTGCTGGCGACGTTGTCAGTACTGGCCGGCAGCGGGGTACTGCACTATCACGACAACACCAAGCTGTTTCTCATCGGTGGGCTCGCGTTGACGTTCGGCTTGCAGAACGCGATCGCTCGGGAGTTCGGCATTCGCGAGCTCAGCACCACGATGTTGACGTCGACCATCGTCGCGATCGGCGCCGAGAGCCGGCTGGCCGGCGGCACGGGTGGCCGAAGCTTGCTGCGCTATAGCGTGATCGCCGCGATGTTAGGCGGCGCCCTGCTCGGCGCCATCATGTCGAGGGTGACCGTGGCGCCGGTGTTCGCACTGGCCGCCGCCGTGATCTCGGTGAGCATGCTGGTCTTCCGCTACGGCCCCGTGGATCGCAAAACGCCTCAGGCGCTTACTAGTTGAATGCGAGCCAGCTGGGCAGCGCCCGTTCGTGAGAGTCGCACAGGACCTCGCGGGTGTCGCACGAGCCCTTCGGTGTCCCCGCGCCGGCCCACATGCCTCCGGTGTCGCGGCGCAACACAATGGCCGACGACCCACCACCGTCGAGCAGGATCGCCGTATCGCTGCCCAGGCCCCGGAAGAGGTCTTGGATGTTGTCCGGCGTGTAGTTACCTCCTTCGAAGATGTACATCTCGTCTTTCTGCTTCGCGTAGGCCAGTGCCGTACGCGCGGCACTCGGGCCGCCGTCGTGAAGTTGGCCGGTGTTGCCCGGCGACAACAGCCCGATCCCGGCGACGGCGACGAACTTCGCGTTCTTGTCGAGCAAGCCCTGGATCACCGGAGTGGCCAGGTCGTAGTCTTCTCTACCCTTGGGCCGCAACACATATGGCGCACCACCGGCCGGGATGATCATCGTGGTCAGCGAGGTCCAGGTCTCGTTTCCGCCGGAGAGGCCCTGTTTGCCGGCGTAGGCGACGGTGCCGGTGACCGCCTGGTTGGCGCGGCCCTGGCCGTGGGTATTGTCGACGAACGCGCCCAGTGGCGAACTGCAGCCGGTCGATCGCCAGGAGCCGCCCTTCTGCGGGCGCACGTCGAAGAAGTTGGCGTTGATCGCGATTGTCGGCTGTCCCATTCGCTGCCAGGCCTGCAGCGGTGCGTAGATTTCCGATGCCTGCCAGAGCCCTTCATTGGTGCGTGCCCCGGCGTTGTGTTCGCAGCGTGCCTGGTCACCGGTGTGGGTGTCGACAAGCAGGTGCGGCTGCAGGCGCTGCGACGCATTCTTGATGATCATGAGATGGCCGCCGTTGTTCATCTCGTAGCGGCCACCGTCGCCGTTGAGCAGCGGCATCGGGTGCCCGCCGCCGAAGTTGTACACCAGGTAGGAGCCCTTGGTTGTGGCGATGGCGTGCTCGAGCATCTCCCGACCGTCGGCGGCATGGGCGACGGGTGGTCCGATGGTGACCGTGAGCGTGGCACATGCAGCCACCAAGGCAAGACAAGCCGCAAGTCGGCGCAGGCTGGCAGATGGCGTCAGCACGGTAGCCCTTTCGGCCCGATCGGGAAGCAGCCATCCCAGAATTAGCCACATCTGTCACACTGTCAACTTATGTAACAGCGATGTGACGATTGTGCCGCACTCGAATTACGTTTGTTCGCTTGGATTTTCACCAGGGCCGGGGGAGCTCTCGACGGCGCCGGCGCGAGCTCGTTCCCGTGCCTGGTGCTGCGCTTGGTGTTCGGCCGCGATGGCCAACTCGACCGCCCCGGGTATCCGGTGGAACCCCTTGCGGTCGTACAGGTGGGTGATGATGCCCCCTAACAGCAGGCCGATGACCAGACCGATGGATGTCATCGCCAAGGCGTGCGACAGCCCGGCGTCGGCGTGACCGTCGAGGTAGAGCAGCGACCGTACCCCCAGGAACACTTGGTGCATCGGCTCAAATGTGGCCAGCCAGCGGAAGAACGGCGGCACCGCCTCGAGGGGAACCGTGGCGCCCGCCGACGGCAACCCGAAAATGACGAAGATCAACATGCTCACCAGTAAGCCCATCGATCCCAGTACCGCGATCAACGAGCTGGACGTGACGCCTACCGCGATGATCGCGAACACTCCGTAGAGCCACAATTGCCAACCGAGGGAAATGGGCATGCCCAGGCCATGGGCGATCGCCAGGTACACCGCCGACGTCAGCAAGGCCAGCACCGTCATCAATCCCCACTTGAGCAGCAGGGTGCGGAACCGCGAGATACGGACCTGCTCACCGAAGCGATACACCGGGCCGAATTCGGCTGGTACGTAACCGAGCATCGAGTCCACCAGCGTGCTGACCACAATGCTGCCGGTAAATCCGGCCAACAGCAGCAACAGCGCATAGTAGAAGGCCGACAGTCCGTTACCGGTTCCGTTGGGCAGCGGGTTGTACACCGTGGACTTGACGTCGATCGGATTGGTCAGCCCCAGCGCGGCGGCGCCGGCCAACGGCGCGCCGCCGGTCTGCGCCGCAACGTCGGCGGTAAGGCGTTGCCCGACTTTGGAATTCACCACGGCCATCGCCTGGGTCAACGTCTGGGCGGCGATGCTCGAGCCCAGCGTGCCCGCACGCGGATTGGTCGAGATGGTAATCGTAGGTCGGTCCGCGTGGGTCGGCTGCACGGCGCTCATCGCGTAATCGCGCAGCCCCGAGGAAAAAGTCGGCGGAATGACGGCCGAACCGTAGACCTCAGCTCGGTCCAGTAGCCGCTTGGCCTCGTCGTGGGAGACGACGCGCACGTCGTACTTGTTCTTGTCCAGTCCGGCCACCAGGCCCTCGACAATCTGCTTGCCGGTGGGACCGGCGTCCTGGTTGACCACCGCGATGGGGAAGTGACGCAGGTTAGTCGCCGGGTTCAGGATTCCGCCCAGGTACAGGGCTGCCAGTGCCGACATGAGGGCCAGCGTGATGAGGATCGGCGCCGCCCAGAACCGCACGGTCCGAACCGACTTGATGCTGCGCTTGGGGTTCGGTGCGGCATGACGCGGATGCGATTGAGACATGTGGGCTCCTGTCTGTCGAGCCCACTCTATGTGGTGTCAGAACGGGCTCAGGACCTCAGGTTTGCGTGCATCTCCCATACCAGGACTTCCGCGGGGCAGTCGGCGGTGAGCCGCCGGGCCCCAGTGTCGGTGCAGCGGACCGCATCCCCTTCGGCGAGGGCGCCGGCCCCGTCCAGGCCAACCCGGCCGTGGGCGACAAACAGATGCAGATAGGGCGCCGGGGGGACGTCGACCGTGTCGCCGGGCCGCAATCGCGCCGCGTGCAGGGCCGCGCTGCGGTTGTGCAGCGTGATCGCGGCGTCGTGGCCGTTGATGCCCGAGGCGATGGTGACCAGACCGGGGTTCGACAGGGCATCGCCGATATCGTGCTGCTGGTAGCCCGGGTCAATGCCGGTCTGGTCGGACACTATCCACATCTGCACGAAACGCACTGGCTGCGTGGTTGACTCGTTCTTTTCCGAATGCAGGATTCCACTGCCCGCCGATATGCGCTGAGCCAGACCGGGGTAGATCACGCCGTGGTTTCCCGTCGAATCCCGATGGGTCAGTTCACCTTTCAGCACCCAGGTTACGATTTCCATATCGCGGTGCGGGTGGGTGTCGAATCCGGTCCCGGGTTGCACGACGTCGTCGTTGCTGACCAGGAGCAGCCCGTGATGGGTGTTGTCCGGGTCGTAGTGGTCGCCGAACGAGAAGCAGTGCCGAGATGTCAGCCAGGAGGTCGTGGTGACGGCCCGCTCGGCCGCTCGCCGAATCTCCACCGTGGCGGGCATGATCCCACAGTAGCGGCGTGGGCAGGGGTGCGTGCTGCGGAGGCGTCCTCGGACAGCGGTCATGCGGCACCTGGCCGCCGCGGATCGAATATCCACCAATTGCATTGCCCTAGAAACTGATCCAGGCACAACGGCGGCGCATCAGCGACTCCGCGGCGCTACAAACGGGTGCGCGGTGAACCTGCGCGTAGCGACTGCCGGCTGGAACCTGATCGCTTGGGCGGGATCGGCGGGTGCGGCGCTGCCCAACATCGGGTGAGCTGGCGTTGCAAGACGTTTCGTGAAACACCGCGCGGGACTCCCGAGGTCGCCGCGATTCCCAACAG
>NZ_MVIF01000349.1 GCF_002086675.1 Mycobacterium persicum | reverse complement strand
GAGTTGCCCGCGCTGCCGCTGTTGCCGGTGCCGGAGTTTCCGCCGGCCCCCCCGTTGTTGTGCCCCGAACTTCCGGAGGACCCGTTGTTGTTGGTGCCCGAGTTTCCGGCGCCTCCGCTGTTGCCGGTACCCGACTGGCCGGCGCTACCGCTGTTGGCGAAGCCCGAGTTCCCGCCGGCCGCCGAGTTGCCGACACCCGAGGTTCCATTGCCGCCGGTGTTGTTGCTGCCGGCGTTGCCACCACCGGCCGTACCGTTGTGGTC
>NZ_MVIF01000348.1 GCF_002086675.1 Mycobacterium persicum | reverse complement strand
GGCGCCGGTGGGGCTGGCGGCGGGACCGGCGCCGCTCAGGGTGCCGGTGGGCATGGGGGTACCGGCGGCACCGGCGGCACCGGGGGTCAAGGTGGGTCTGGTGCCGATAGCACCAACCCGGCGGTGGCGGGTCAGGCTGGCGGCCAGGGTGGCACCGGCGGCCAAGGCGGCGACGCCGGCAAGGGCGGTCTCGGCTCCACTGTTGGTGCTGATGGCACCGCCGGCGACGGCGGCACCGGTGGTGTGGGCGGCACCGGCGGCAAGGG
>NZ_MVIF01000347.1 GCF_002086675.1 Mycobacterium persicum | reverse complement strand
CTCCAGGGTGACGTGTTCGAGTTCGGTGTGCGCGGTGATCAGCACCATCGCGCCGGGCGCCTCGTAGATCTCGCGGCTCTTGATGCCCACCAGCCGATCCTCCACGACGTCGAGGCGCCCGACACCTTGCGCTCCGGCGCGGCGGTTGAGCTCCTCGATCGCCGCCAGCATCGACACCGGCTTGCCGTCGACGGACACCGGCACGCCGCGTTCGAAGCCGACGATCACCTCGTCGGGGACCCCCCAGTTGATCGTGGGGTCTTCGGTG
>NZ_MVIF01000346.1 GCF_002086675.1 Mycobacterium persicum | reverse complement strand
CGCCGCCCGCCCCGCCGTTACCGGATCCGCTTGCGACCCCACCAGGGCCGCCGTTACCACCAAAGCCCAAGAACAGGGCGTTGCCACCTGCTCCACCGGCCCCGCCGCCGGTGCCGCCGGCCCCCCCGGCACCGCCGTTACCCCACAACCACCCTCCGGTGCCGCCTCTGCCGCCAGACGCGCCGGCACCCCCGACGCCGCCCGCCCCGCCGTTACCGGATCCGCTTGCGACCCCACCAGGGCCGCCGTTACCACCAAAGCCCAAGAACAGG
>NZ_MVIF01000345.1 GCF_002086675.1 Mycobacterium persicum | reverse complement strand
GTGTCGGCGGGCTCGGTGGGTCCGGCGGCGCCGGTGGCCTGTTGGGTGGCGGCGGCCTCGGCGGGGCCGGCGGGAGTTCGTTGAACGGCGCGGGTGGGGCCGGCGGCTCCGGCGGGGCCGCCGGGCTGCTGGCCGGGCTGGTCGGCGCCGGCGGCGGTCATGGCGGCGCGGGCGGCTTCAGCGGCGGCATGAACGCCGCCGGCGGCGCCGGCGGGGCCGGCGGCGCCGCCGGGCGGCTGGCCGGCCCGGGCGGCTCCGGCGGAGCCGGCGGACGTGG
>NZ_MVIF01000344.1 GCF_002086675.1 Mycobacterium persicum | reverse complement strand
CTGCCGAACAGCCCGATGCCGTTGCCGCCGTTGCCGCCGGCTCCAGCTTGTCCTCCGATTCCCGATGCGGTCCCGCCGTTGCCGCCGGCCCCGCCGTTGCCGTACAGCAGTCCGCCATTGCCGCCGTTGCCGCCGGCGGCGCCGTCGGTGCTGTTGGCGCCCCTGCCGCCGGCCCCGCCATGGCCGATCAGGCCGCCGTTGCCGCCGTTACCACCGACGACACCGGGTGCCAGGGCGTTGGCGCCGGCGCCGCCGTTGCCGTACAGGAACCCGCCAGC
>NZ_MVIF01000343.1 GCF_002086675.1 Mycobacterium persicum | reverse complement strand
GGGTTGGTGCTGTCGGTGCCGGTACCACCTTGACCACCGGTGCCACCGGTGCCACCCACACCGCCTTGGCCGCCGGCGCCTTGGGTGCCGGCGGTGCCGGTGAAGGCGTTGCCGGCGGCGCCGCCGGTGCCGCCCTGCCCACCGGCCCCACCGGCACCGCCGGTGCCGCCGGTGGCGCCCGCGCCGACCGCGGCGGTGTAGTCCGCGCCCTTGCCGCCGGTGCCGCCCACGCCACCGGTGCCGCCGTTGCCGGCGGTGCCATCAGCACCAACAGTGGAGCC
>NZ_MVIF01000342.1 GCF_002086675.1 Mycobacterium persicum | reverse complement strand
CGCCAAGAGTGTCTTTAGCTGTTGATTTTCGGTAAGGGTGACCCGCAGCGCTTCCGTAATTTTGTCGATCTTATTTTGCATCTCTGCTATTTTCTGCAGATTTAACATCGGAACTATTTAAAGCGATGGCGACCAAGTCGTCAACACTCATGTTTGCCAAGTTAGGCTCCTTTTCGGCAGAAAAGACCGCACCGGAATTCTCTGGCAATAGCTTTCTCAGAAAATCTAAAACGTTCGCTTGGGCGAGGTTGTTAGCGGGAATCGACATGATTAAGTCGTGA
>NZ_MVIF01000341.1 GCF_002086675.1 Mycobacterium persicum | reverse complement strand
GCCCACCGTTGGCGCCACTCGTCCCGCCTTCGAGGTGGCCGGCACCACCGCCGCCGCCGGCGCCGCCCGCTCCGAAGAGCAGACCCGCGCGTCCGCCGGCACCGCCCCCACCGCCGTCGGTGCCACCGGTACCGCCGGTGCCGCCGGCTCCACCGTGGCCATAGAGCAGACCGGCGTCCCCTCCGCGGCCTCCGGGCCCACCCGCAACGCGACCAGCTCCACCGTCGCCGGCGTCGCCACCGGCGCCGACGAGCACGCCACCATGGCCGCCGGAACCTCCGGAC
>NZ_MVIF01000340.1 GCF_002086675.1 Mycobacterium persicum | reverse complement strand
CCCCCCCGGCCGGCCAGACCCCCGCGCCCGCCGGCGCCAACCACCACCGCACCTCGCCCGCCGACGCCACCGTCGCCGCCAGCCCCTCCGGTTCCGCCACTACCGCCGACAGCACCGCCGTTCGCGCCCGCGCCGCCGGCTCCACCGGCGCCCCCGGCGCCACCAGCACCGCCCCCGCAGAAGATCCCGCCGTTCCCGCCGGCACCACCATGTCCTCCGGCCCCGCCATTGCCACCGGGGCCGGCGTCGAGACCTGCACCGCCGGCGCCCCCGGCACCAGCAGCAC
>NZ_MVIF01000033.1 GCF_002086675.1 Mycobacterium persicum | reverse complement strand
TTGTCGATGGACGTGTTCGCCATGCCCGGCTAGTTCTCCGAGGGCTTCTCGTACTCGTGCATGTGCTACATCGGCCTCGTCATGACGGGCAACAACAACGTCGGCATGGGCAACCTGGGCAATAGCAACCTCGGCTTCGGCAGTACCGGCAATCATGACGTCGGTGTTGGGCTGACCGGCAATAACCAGGTCGGTTTCGGCGGCTTCAATTCCGGTAGCGGCAACATCGGCTTCGGCAACTCCGGCACCGGCAACATCGGCTTTTTCAACTCCGGCAACGGAAACCTGGGAATCGGCAACTCGGGCTTCCTCAACAACGGGTTTGGGAACTCGGGAAACATCAACACCGGCTTCGGCAACGGCGCCATGAGCGCGGGCCTGTGGCAATCAGTGCTGCAGAACAACGTGCCGGGCACGGCCGGCCTGGACGCCGGCTTGGCCAACTCCGCGAGCTACGCAACCGGTGGCACGGCAACCTTGAGCTCGAGCATTCTCAGCTCCGCCCTCGGTCAGACGGGCGGCGTGCACCCGGGTCTGGCAAACGCGCTCAACCCGGCCCCGGCCACACCCCCGGCGGCGACGCCGATCACTCCTCCCGCGGCAGTTGACCCCGGGGCCGCGAACAGCGGCGGCGCCACTGCCGGCACCGGCTCGCCGGCGAATGCCGGGCTGCGCAACCCGGGTAGCGGGTACACCGGTTTCTACAACTCGGGCAGCAACGACTCGGGTGTGCGCAACGCCCCGGTCCGTGAGCCGGTCAGCGGCGCTCCGGGCGTTCCCGGGTCGGGCATCCCCAAGTCGACCTTCTACCCCAGCCGCGAACCTGCCGACCCCGGCACCGGCATCAAGCTGCCGGTTCGGTCCGACTAGCCCGACTAGCCCAGCAGCGCCCATCGGCCCGTCTTTACCGGCGCCTATCCTCGATTGCATGGGCGCCAAAAAGGTAGACCTCACGCGGCTGGCCGCCGCCTTGGCCGATTATCCCTTCGCCTACCTGATCACCGTCGATGACGACTACCGCGCGCACACCGTGACCGTCGAGCCGGTACTGCGCGGGGTCGTCCTCGACGTGGGGCTGGTCGGCGGAGGAACCCGCAAGAACCTGGCGCAGCGCCGCGACGTGACGCTGCTATGGCCCGCGCGTGAGCCCGGCGGCTATTCGCTGATCGTTGACGGCAGCGCTGAAGTAGCACAAGCCGGTGAGGAGACCGTCCGTCTGGGGGTGGTGCCCACCCGCGCGCTGCTGCACCGCGAGGCCGACCCCGACTCCCCCGCAGCGGCCAAAGGCTGCCGCCACGACTGTGTGGTGTTCTCGGCGCCGTAGCGTGCCCTGCGCGCGTGTCCAGTCTGCGGCCATTGCGTCGAAACTGCGGTGGGCGTCTAGGTTGGCCCGGTCCTGCAGCCGGGTACGCAGTCTCGGCGCGCGAAAAAGCCCGGCCTGCAAAAGCAGGCCGGGCTTTTCGTACCGGGACTTAGAAGTCCATGCCTCCCATGTCGCCGCCACCGGGCATGGCGGCCTTTTCCTTCTCGGGCTTGTCGGCGACGACGGCCTCGGTGGTCAGGAACAGCCCCGCGATGGACGCCGCGTTCTGCAGCGCCGAACGGGTTACCTTGACCGGGTCGGCAACGCCGGCCTTGAGCAGGTCCTCGTACACACCGGTCGCGGCGTTGAGGCCATGCCCCGCGGGCAGGTTACGGACCTTCTCGGCGACCACGCCGGGCTCCAGGCCCGAGTTGAACGCGATCTGCTTCAGCGGGGCCTCCAGCGCCACCTTGACGATGTTTGCCCCGGTGGCTTCGTCGCCCTCGAGCTTGAGCTCGTCCAGCGTGGGCGCGGCCTGCAGCAGGGTTACGCCGCCGCCGGCGACGATGCCCTCCTCGACGGCCGCCTTGGCGTTGCGCACCGCGTCCTCGATGCGGTGCTTGCGCTCCTTGAGCTCCACCTCGGTGGCGGCACCGGCCTTGATCACCGCAACACCGCCGGCCAGCTTGGCCAGGCGCTCCTGCAGCTTCTCGCGGTCGTAGTCGGAGTCGCTGTTCTCGATCTCGGCGCGGATCTGCGCCACCCGCCCGGCGATGGCGTCGGAGTCACCGGCGCCCTCGACGATGGTGGTCTCGTCCTTGGTGACGACGACCTTGCGAGCCTTACCAAGCAGGCTCAGGTCGGCGTTCTCCAGGGTCAGGCCGACCTCCTCGCTGATCACCTGACCGCCGGTGAGGATCGCCATGTCCTGCAGCATCGCCTTGCGGCGGTCACCGAAGCCGGGCGCCTTGACCGCCACCGACTTGAAGGTGCCGCGGATCTTGTTGACGACCAGGGTGGACAGCGCCTCGCCCTCGACGTCCTCGGCGATGATCAGCAGCGGCTTGCCGGCCTGGATGACCTTCTCCAGCAGCGGCAGCAGGTCCTTGACGGTGGACACCTTGGAGCTGACCAGCAGGATGTAGGGGTCCTCCAGAACTGCTTCCTGACGCTCGGCGTCGGTGACGAAGTAGCCGGAGATGTAGCCCTTGTCGAACCGCATACCCTCGGTGAGCTCGAGCTGCAGGCCGAAGGTGTTGGACTCCTCGACGGTGATGACACCCTCGTTGCCCACCTTGTCCATCGCCTCGGCGATCAGGTCGCCGATCGACTGGTCACCCGCGGAGATGGCCGCGGTGGCAGCGATCTGCTCCTTGGTCTCGACCTCCTTGGCGCCCTTGAGCAGCGTCTCGGTGACCTTCTCGACTGCCTTCTCGATGCCGCGCTTCAGGCCCAGTGGGTTGGCGCCGGCCGCGACGTTGCGCAGGCCCTCTTTGACCAACGCCTGCGCGAGCACAGTGGCCGTGGTGGTGCCGTCGCCGGCGACGTCGTCGGTCTTCTTGGCGACTTCCTTGACCAGCTCGGCGCCGATCTTCTCGTACGGGTCCTCCAGTTCGATCTCCTTGGCGATGGAAACCCCATCGTTGGTGATCGTGGGGGCGCCCCACTTCTTCTCCAGGACGACGTTGCGACCCTTGGGTCCCAACGTCACCTTTACCGCGTCGGCGAGGGCATTGAGGCCCCGCTCGAGGCCGCGACGGGCCTCTTCGTCGTACGCAATTGTCTTGGCCATTGCGAAGTGATTCCTCCGGATTGGGAATGAAACTGGGGCCGCCGGGTGACGACCACCCCGTTACTTACGCTGGCCGGGCGCAGTGCCCGCGACGGACGATCGCAGCTGTTGCGGCTGGACCTCACCGTCCCGACCTAGCACTCGCCGGTGGAGAGTGCCAACGTCATTCTTAGCACTCGCCCATGCCGAGTGCAAGGAAGGGGTCGGTGATCGATTCCGGCAGCCTTCGCGCCCCGCATCACCTACTGGATCCAGTAGTCGCCGGGCACCATGGCGCGGGTGCGCTCGAAGAACGTCCGGCCGCTGTAGGGCAGTTGGGTGACGACCTTCCCGCTGGGATGCCGGAAGTAGTTGGCACACGCCAGCCACACCTTGCCTTCCATGGCGGCCTGGATCTCGTCGTTGTAGCGCCGCTGCGCCGCGGGCGTCACCTCGACGGTGCGCGCCCGGCGGCCGGTCAGCACGTCGAGGATGTGGCGGATGAAGGTCGTCTGCGCCTCGTGGATGTAGATGATCGAGTTGACCCCATTGGTGTTGGGGCCGTAGAGCATGAAGAAGTTCGGATACCCGGCGACCAGGGTGCCCAGATACGCCTCCGCGCCGTCGCGCCAATCCTCGCGGAGCCGACGGCCGCCGGTCCCGTAGACGTCGATGCTGGCCAGGTAGTCGGCGGCGTGAAACCCGGTGCCGTAGATGACGGTGTCGACGCGATGTTCGACGCCGTCGACGGTGCGCACGCCGTGTTCGGTCAGTTCGGCGATAGCGGTGGTTTCCAGGCTGACGTTGGGCAGCGAAAACGTGGGGTACCAGTCGCGCGACATCAGTGGCCGTTTACAGCCGACCGGATAGTCCGGAGTCAGCTTGGCGCGCAGTTCGGGGTCGGCCACCTTGCGCAGCAGGTAGCCGCGGGCCAGTTCGGTTGCCTCCCTGGTCTGCGCCGCGTCGATGTCGAAGCTGGACGACTCGTAGGAGTCGAAGGCCTCGTCGCGAAGTTTCCGGGCGGTGGCCGGGTCGCGCTCGAACAGCTCCTGCTGCTCGGCGGTGAACGGGATGTCGAATCGCGGGGAAATCCAGATCGGGGTCCGCTGGAACACGGTCAGGTGCGCGGCCTGCGCGGCGATCGCCGGCACGTACTGGATTGCGCTGGCGCCGGTGCCGATGGACGCCACCCGCTCGCCCGCCGTCGACTTGGTGTGATCCCAGCGCGCCGAATGGAACTGCCGGCCGCGAAACCGTTGCGCCCCTGGGATATCCGGGATGTTGGGCACGTCGAGCATCCCGACGGCGCTGATGAGGACGTCGGATTCATGCCGGCGGCCGTCGTCGGTGGTCAGCATCCAGCGCTTGCGGGCATCTGACCAGCGTGCCGTGGTGACCGCGGTGTTGGGCCGCAGCTGGGCCTGCAGTCCGTAGTCGGCAGCGACCTTCTCCAGATAGGCCAGGATCTCCGGCTGGTTCGCGTACGTCTTACTCCAGCGCGGGTTGGGCGCGAACGAATACGAGTACAGGTGCGACGGCACGTCACAGGCCGCGCCCGGGAACGTGTTGTGCCGCCAAGTGCCGCCGAAGCCTTCGGCGCGGTCGAAGATGGTGAAGTCGTACCCGCCGCCGGCGAGTTGGATGCCCATCGCGATGCCGCCGGCGCCGGCTCCGATCACCGCGACCCGCGGCTTCAGTGCCATTGCGCGAAATAGGGTCGTTCCGGCCGGCTCTTCTCGACCAGAATGAACACCACTCCCCACGGGTCGGCGAACCACGTGGTGCGGACCCGCGCCACCTCGGCGATCCCGTCGACCAGAAAGCGCACCCCTTTGCTTTCCAGGTCGGCGCGGGTGGCGTCGAGATCGTCGCAGATCAACGCGACGTGCGTCAGGCCGTGATCGCTCAGGGCCGCCGCGGCCCGTTGATCGGAACCTTCGACGTTGAGGTACTCGATGACCTCGAGGACGCGGTCGCCGTCGCCGGGCAGGCCGACGATCGCCGCCTTCATCGTGGGGTCGGACACCAGCTCGCCCATGTCGTCGCGAATGGCGTTACCGCCGATGACGAACGGTGGCGAGAGCACTTGCAGGCCCAGTACCTCGCGATAGAACGCCACCGCGGCCGCACAGTCGGGTACGCAGATGCCGGTGTGCGCCAAACCGGTAATCACGTTCTCAACTTTACTCAGGCCGTAGCGCCGGGCGCCGCCGTTGACGCCACTGAGTATCTTGTGCCCCATGACCTCTGACGTCTCGAAAAACGCCACGGCGAACCGCAAGTGGTCGCGAGCCGACATCCCGGATCAAAGCGGCCGGGTGGCCGTCGTCACCGGCGCCAACACCGGCCTGGGCTACCACACCGCCGCGGCGCTGGCCTTCCGTGGCGCGCACGTGGTGCTGGCGGTACGCAACCTGGAGAAGGGCAACGCCGCCCTGGCGCGCATCGTCGCCGCCGCGGGCCGAAATGCCCAGAAAGTAGACGTCACGCTGCAGCAGCTCGACCTGGGCTCGCTGGGTTCGGTGCGCGCCGCCGCCGAGGCGCTGCGTTCGGCGTATTCCCGGATCGACCTGCTGGTCAACAACGCCGGGGTGATGTGGACGCCCCGGCAGGTCACCGAGGACGGGTTCGAGATGCAGTTCGGCACCAACCATCTCGGTCACTTCGCGCTGACCGGCCTGCTGCTCGACCGGCTGCTGCCGGTGCGCGGTTCGCGGGTGGTGACGGTCAGCAGTCTGGGCCACCGGATTCGCGCCGCGATCCACTTCGACGACCTGCAATGGGAACAACGCTACGACCGCATCGCCGCCTACGGCCAGTCCAAACTGGCCAACCTGCTGTTCACCTACGAGTTGCAGCGCCGGCTGGCGGCAGATCCCAAGGCCGCCACCATCGCCGTCGCCGCCCACCCGGGCGGCTCCAACACCGAATTGGCGCGCCACCTGCCGCGGATTGTGCGACCGCTGTCCAACATCTTCGGGCCGGTGCTGTTCCAGAGCGCGGAGATGGGTGCGCTGCCGACACTGCGGGCCGCCGCCGACCCGTCCGTCAAGGGCGGGCAGTACTACGGTCCCGACGGTTTCGCCGAGCAACGCGGCCACCCCAAGCTGGTGCAGTCCAGCGCTGCCTCACACGACGAGGAGCTGCAACGCCGGCTGTGGGCGGTCTCCGAGGAACTGACCGGCGTCCACTTCCCGGTCTAGCGACCATAATGGCCGGGTGCGATCAGTAGCAGAACACCAGTTCATCGTCACCGACATGATCCGAGCACGTCCGGCGGTGACGGTTGCGCTCAGCGAAGCCCAGGGCCTGGTCCTGGCCGGCGACGTGATCGCTCCGCTGTCGCTGCCGGTGTTCGACAACTCGGCGATGGACGGGTACGCGGTTCGCGCCGAGGACACCGCGGGCGCGACGGCCGAGCATCCGGTGACGTTGCCGGTGGCCGAGGACATCCCAGCCGGGCGCACCGACGAACTGCGGCTGGCACGCGGCACCGCGCACCGCATCATGACGGGCGCGCCAATGCCGTCCGGTGCCACGGCTGTCGTCCCCGTCGAAGTCACCGACGGCGGGGTGCAGACGGTGGCGATCCGACAGCGGGCCATGCTGGGTAAGCACATCCGGCGCGCCGGCGAAGACGTCGCCGCCGGCACCACCGTGCTGCACGCCGGCCAACATGCGACGCCGGCCGCGCTCGGTTTGGCCGCGGCCCTGGGACTGCCCGAACTGACCGTGATTCCGCGCCAACGGGTGCTGGTGATCTCCACCGGATCCGAACTGGTGCCGCCGGGCAACCCGCTGCGGCCGGGGCAGATCTATGAGTCCAACGCCGTCATGCTGGCCGCCGCGGTGCGCGACGCGGGTGCCATGGTGGCGGCCACCGAGACCGCCGGCGACGACGTCGCGCAGTTCGCCGCGATCATCGAGCGCCGCGCGGCTGACGCCGACCTGATCATCACCAGCGGCGGCGTCAGCGCCGGGGCGTACGAAGTGGTCAAAGACGCCTTCGGGCGGGCCGGCGACCAGGGCGTGGAATTCGTCAAGGTGGCGATGCAGCCCGGGATGCCGCAGGGCGTCGGCGTGGTGGCGGGCACACCGATCGTGACCCTCCCGGGCAATCCGGTGAGCGCGCTGGTGTCCTTCGAGGTGTTCATCCGGCCGGCATTGCGCATGGCCATGGGTTTTCCCGATGCGTTCCGGCCGCGGCGGGCCGCGATGCTGACCGAGTCGGTGACCTCGCCGCGCGGCAAACGGCAGTTCCGGAGGGCGGTGCTGGACGCCGACAGCGGACAGGTCACCAGTTACGGCCCGCCGGCCTCCCACCATCTGCGCTGGCTGGCGTCGGCCAACGCGCTGCTGGACATACCGGAGGACGTCGTCGAGGTGTTCGCCGGAACCGAGGTGCAGGTCTGGGATCTGTCCTGATCTCAGTCCGCCGATCAGCGGCGGTCCCATCAGTTAGCCAGGGCCACCGGATCGACTCGGACACACCGCACGCCCGCCTTCCGTAAGATGACCGCGTGGCACGACGCCCCCGCCCTTCCGCTCAGGAGGGCACCTCCTTTCCGGAACCGACGTTGAGCCCGCAGCACCTGCTGGCGTTGGTGCGATCCACCGTTCCGCCGATCCACCCGGCGGGGCGGCCGTTCATCGCTGCCGGCCTGGCAGCGGCGTCGGCCGCGATTCTGGGTCAGGCCGCCACCGGACGTGATCTTCGCTGGCTGCGCCGGACGGGTCTGCTGGCCGCGGGTGCGTCTGCGGGCTTTTTCCGGCACCCCTCCCGGGTATCGCCGACCCGGCCGGGCGTCATCGTCGCGCCGGCGGACGGCGTGATTTGCGTGATCGACTCCGCGGCACCGCCCGCCGAACTCAGCATGGGCGCCGCACCGCTGCCCCGGGTCAGCATCTTCTTGTCGATTTTCGACGTCCACGTGCAGCGGTCACCGGTGAGCGGCGAAGTGATCGCCGTGCAACACCGGCCCGGTCGCTTCGGATCCGCTGACCTGCCCTCGGCCAGCGCCGACAACGAACGCACCAGTGTGCGGATCCGCACCTCTAGCGGCTCGCAGGTCTCAGAGGTCATAGTCGTGCAGATCGCCGGGTTGGTGGCACGCCGCATCGTGTGCGACGCACACGTCGGGGACAAGCTGTCGATCGGTGACACCTACGGCCTGATCCGGTTCGGCTCGCGGCTGGACACCTACCTGCCGCCCGGCGCGGAGCCCGTGGTCAGGGAGGGTCAGCGGGCGATCGCCGGCGAGACTGTACTGGCCGAGCTGCCATGACCACCAAGCCTCGGATCAGACGAGGGGTGAACCTGCATCTGTTGCCCAGTGCGATGACGGTGCTGTCCATCTGCGCGGGTTTGACCTCGATCAAGTTCGCCCTCGACCACAAGCCGATACCCGCGATGGCACTGATCGCCGTGGCCGCCATCCTCGACGCCCTCGACGGCCGGGTGGCCCGCATCCTGGACGCCCAGTCGCGGATGGGCGCCGAAATCGACTCCCTGGCCGATGCGGTCAACTTCGGCGTGACACCTGCGCTGGTGGTCTACGTAACGATGCTGTCCAAGTGGCCGGTCGGCTGGATGGTGGTGTTGCTGTATGCGGTATGTGTGGTGTTGCGGTTGGCCAGGTACAACGCGCAGCTAGACGACGGCACCTTGCCCCCCTACGCCAAGGAATTCTTCGTCGGAATGCCCGCACCGGCGGGCGCGGTGTCGATGATCGGTCTTATCGGCCTCAAATTGCAGTTCGGCGAGGGCTGGTGGACGTCGGTGTATTTTCTGGCCTTCTGGATCACCGGCACGTCGCTGCTCATGGTCAGTGCGATCCCCATGAAGAAGATCCACACCGTCGCGGTGCCGCCCAACCTGGCGGCCCCGCTGTTGGCGGTGCTGGCCATCGTGGCGGCCGCCTCCGTCCTGGCTCCTTACATCCTGATCTGGGTCATCATCATCTCGTACGTGTGCCACATCCCGTTCGCGGTACGCAGCAAGCGCTGGCTGGCCGAACATCCCGAGGTGTGGGGCGAAAAACCCAAGCAACGACGTGCCGCCCGGCGCGCGATCCGCCGAGCGCAACCGCACCGGCGGTCGATGGCGCGGCTGGGGCTGCGTAAGCCGGGCCGGCGGTTGTGACTCGTCCCGGTGATGCGTCGGCAACGCAGCTCACGCTGACTGCGCGGCTGAATACCTCGGCCGTCGACTCGCGCCGGGGTGTGGTGCGGCTGCACCCGAGCGCGATTGCCGCCCTGGGCATTCGGGAGTGGGACGCGGTATCGCTGACCGGGTCCCGAACCAGCGCAGCGGTGGCCGGCATGGCCGGCCCGCAGATTCCGGTCGGCACCATCCTGCTGGACGACGTCACGCTGTCCAACGCGGGAGTCCGAGAGGGCACCGCGGTGCTCGTCAACGCGGTCACCGTCTACGGCGCGCGAACGGTGACGCTGAGCGGCTCGACGCTGGCCTCTCAGTCGATCTCGCCGCTCACCTTGCGCCAAGCCCTGCTCGGCAAGGTGCTGACGGTCGGCGACGCGGTGTCACTGCTTCCCCGCGACCTGGGTCCTGGAACCTCCACGTCGACGGCCACCCGGGCATTGGCGGCTTCGGTCGGGATCAGCTGGACTTCGGAGCTGTTAACGGTGACCGGCGTCGATCCCGAAGGGCCGGTCAGCGTGCAGCCGAACTCCCTGGTGACCTGGGGCTCCGGGGTGCCCTACCGGGCGTCGACGGCCGCGGAGAAAGCCAGCGTCGCCACCCCGGAGATCCTGGTCGAAGAGCTCAAGGGCACCCAGCCGCAGGCCGCCAAGCTCACCGAATGGCTCAAGCTGGCGCTCGACGAGCCCCACCTGCTCAAGACTCTGGGGGCGGGCCCCAACCTGGGGGTGCTGGTGTCGGGTCCGGCCGGCGTCGGCAAGGTGACGTTGGTGCGCGCGGTGTGCGCCGGGCGCCGGCTGGTGGAGCTGGACGGACCGGAGGTCGGCGCGCTGGCTGCCGAAGACCGGCTCAAAGCCGTCGCCGCTGCCGTGAAGGCAGTCACGGCGGTGCGGGACGGCGGCGGGGTGCTGCTGATCATCGACGTCGACGCGTTGTTGCCGGCGACCGCCGAGCCGGTGGCCTCGCTGATCCTGGCCGAGTTGCGCACCGCGGTGGCCACCGACGGCGTGGCGGTGATCGCCACCACCGCCCGGCCCGACCAGATCGATGCGCGGCTGCGCGCACCCGAGCTGCTGGACCGGGAACTCGGTCTGCCGCTGCCCGACGCCGGCACCCGCAGGGCATTGCTGGAAGCGCTGCTCAAGCACGTCCCCACCGGCGACCTTGATCTCGACGAAATTGCCAGCCGCACACCGGGTTTCGTAGTTGCCGACCTGGCGGCGCTGCTGCGCGAGGGGGCATTGCGGGCCGCCTCGCGGGCCAGCGCGGACGGCCAGTCGCCGACGCTGAACCAGGAAGACCTGGTCGGCGCGCTGACCGTCATCCGGCCGCTGTCCCGCTCGGCCAGCGAAGAGGTCGCCGTCGGCAGCATCACGCTCGACGACGTCGGCGACATGGTCGAGGCCAAGCAGGCGCTGACCGAGTCGGTGTTGTGGCCGTTGCAGCACCCGGATACCTTCGCCCGGTTGGGGGTCGAGCCGCCCCGCGGGGTGTTGCTCTACGGCCCGCCCGGGTGTGGCAAGACCTTTGTGGTGCGTGCGCTGGCCAGTACCGGGCAGCTGAGCGTGCACGCGGTCAAGGGTTCCGAGCTGATGGACAAGTGGGTGGGCTCGTCGGAAAAGGCAGTGCGCGAATTGTTTCGGCGCGCCCGCGACTCCGCGCCGTCCCTGGTGTTTCTCGACGAAGTCGACGCGCTCGCACCTCGGCGCGGCCAAAGCTTCGACTCCGGAGTGAGCGACCGGGTGGTGGCGGCCCTGCTGACCGAGCTCGACGGCATCAACCCGCTGCGCGACGTCGTGGTGCTCGGCGCCACCAACCGGCCCGACCTGATCGACCCCGCGCTGCTGCGCCCGGGGCGGCTGGAACGCCTGGTGTTCGTCGAACCACCCGACGCGGCGGCGCGGCGCGAAATTCTGCGCACCGCCGGCAGATCGGTCCCGCTGGCCGCCGACGTCGACCTGGACGAGGTGGCCGCCGGGCTCGACGGGTACAGCGCCGCCGACTGCGTGGCCCTGCTCCGCGAGGCCGCCCTGACCGCGATGCGGCGTTCCATCGATGCCGCCGACGTCACCGCCGCGGACCTGGCCGCTGCCCGGGGAATCGTCCGGCCGTCGCTGGATCCGCTGCAGGTGCAGTCTTTGCGCGCGTTCGCCAAGACGTTGTGACGCCGCCCGGGGCCGGATGTTCGTCCTGCCCACCGCACTCGGAAATTCAGGGTGACCAGTGACCGGGAATGCCTGTCGACAAGTCGACTTGCGCAAGCCTTGGCTCTGTTCTCGGCCACACCACGCTCACCGAATCGATTGTCATGTCGCAGCATCGAGCGTGCGATGACGGCGTCGACTGTGCGCCCAGGGCGTCGACTGTGTATCCAGGGCGTCGACTGTGTATCCAGGGCGGAAGAAGTGCCCGATCACCGCCCTGGATGCAATATCGATGCCATAGACACACACTCGAAAACCCTCATGGCACACTCGGCGGCGCCAGGCTCCGACCCAACCGCGTCAGCAGGTGACAAAGGCGTTGCGCGCCTCAACTTGTCGCTCGAAGGCGGCTCGGCCAGGACTGCGCTGCGCGCGGTAACTGAATCAGCACCGCGCTACTCGGACAATTGAAATTCGACCATCGCGGCAATGGAATCCACCGCCTCCAGCATTGCGGTCAGCCGGTTGGCGGCCGTTGGCGCCGACAACACGGCGTAACGGTCGGCCGGTCCCATCGGTACTCGAGACGCCAACGTATACAAGAGTTTTCCAACCTCACCAGTGTCGTCGTACGTATAGCCCAGCACCACATCGCGATCCGGCAGGCGGACGCCGCGGACGGCCGCGATGCGCTGGAACAAATCCATGACCCGATTTTCAGCGTTGCGGAATTGGCTTTCCGTCACGCGATCTCCCGGTTCGTCCGGCCAAAGCACTACCCTCGCCCGCGGATAGGGATCGTCGGGTAGCCAGTCACACACCCGGATCCGCTCTCCTGTCCGGCAACGCAGTTGATAGCGACCCGCACCCTGATCGATGCATTCGCTGATGCTGGCCAGCGTTCCGACGTCATACCGGGAATCGCCGCCCCCCACTTCCCGCCCCCGCACGATGAGCACCACGCCAAACGGATCACCGGTGTCGATGCAGTGCCGCACCAGCGCGCTGTAACGCGGTTCGAAGATGCGTAACGGCAGCTCTTCGTCGGGCAGTAGCGCCGACTCGAGCGGGAACATCGCCAACTCGAACGGTTTTGTCGCCGTCATCCGACAGCCTCAAATGTCTAGTTCGGCAACCAGCGCATCGACGACGGCGCGCAGGTCGCCGTCATGGTCCTCGGCCACCCGCCGCTGCCGCTGATAGGAAGCACCCACCCGGGGGATATCGGCCACCGCGGCAAGCTCGTCGGCACAATTCAGCGACTTGGCGACCGGCTCCAGCCGGGTCAGCAGATCGTCGAGGTCCTCGGTGACCAGCCGCTCGTTACTGTCGGCGTCCAAGATGATCACAGCGTCCAGGCCGTAACGGGCGGCGCGCCACTTGTTTTCCTGGACATGCCAGGGGGGCATGGTGGGCAGCGTCTCACCGGCGTCGAGTCGGCGGTCCAGGTCGACCACCAGGCAATGGGTGAAGGCGACCAGCGCGCCGAGCTCACGCAAGTTGGAGATCCCGTCGCACACCCGCACCTCGATGGTACCGAGATGTGGTGAAGGTCTTATGTCCCAACGGATTTCGTCCATGTGGTCGATGATGCCGGTCTTCTTCTGGTCGTAGACGAAGCCTTCGAACTCGGCCCAGGTCTGGAACTGGAACGGCAACCCGGCGGTGGGCAGCTGCTGAAACATCATCGCCCGGTTACTGGCATAGCCGGTGTCTTCGCCGCCCCACCAGGGTGAGGACGCCGACAGCGCCAGCAGATGGGGGTAGTAGTTGAGCAGCGACGAGATGATCGGCATCACCTTGTTGGCCGACGAGATCCCGACGTGGACGTGCACGCCCCAGATCAGCATCTGGCGGCCCCACCATTGGGTGCGCTTGATCAGCTCGGCGTAGCGTGGCGCGTCGGTGAGCTTCTGGGTCGACCACCGCGCGAACGGGTGAGTGCCGGCGCAGAACAGCTCCATACCGCGGTCCCGGACGATCCGGCGCGCTGAGCCCAGGGTGTCACGCAGATCCTGCATCGCCTCGGCGGCACAGTCACAGATACCGCTGACCACCTCGACGGTGTTGCGCAGCAGTTCCTTGTGGACGCGCGGGTTTTCACCGATCTCGGCGATGACCGCGGTGGCTTCGTTGCTCAGATCTCGGGTATGCGCGTCGACCAGCGCGAACTCCCATTCGACACCGACAGTCGGCCGCGGTGACGGGGCGAAATCGATGCGGGCATCACCTTTACCGGGCGCCCTGTTGACCGGCGAGCTAGCCGGCACCGATGACACCACACGCCACCCGCTTGCCGGCGTCACCGGTGGTCATCGTGGTCTGATCGGGCCCCGGGGTTCCGTTGGCCTGGGTGTAACGGTCCGCCGGGATGTTGGCGAAGTTGTCGGCACCGGCGTGGATGATGATCGCGGTTTTCTCGCCGCTCACCAGGTCGTCCATCGTGAAGGCATCGGTGGTGGTCACCAGCATGCCGCTGCCGTCACCGCGCACCTGCAGCGACGTCAAGTCACCATTGGATTGACCGGCCTTGGCACGCCCGGGCACCTGAAAGTGCCCGCCGGCGGATAGGAAGTCGCCGGGAGCGCCGCCGGACGGAGCGACCGAATTGGGCTCGCACTTGCCCGCCTGGTGGATGTGCACGCCGTGGAAGCCGGGCGCGAGGCGGCCGGTGCCGGTTGTCGCGATCGTGATGGTCGCGAACCCGTTGGCGAACTCGAACTTGGCGGTCGCCACCTCGGTGCCGTCGGGCGCCCGCAGCTGAGTGGTCAAGCCCTGTGCGCCGGGCACCCCCTCCTGATGGCCCCGGCCCTCCGACGGCGCGGGTGATCCGGTCCAGATCGACGGCGTGGTACCCGGTGTCGTCGAGGCGTGTTGCGGTGATGAGCACGCGCTTACCAGCGCGACGCAAACGGCCGCGGACAGGGTGGACAGGGTGGTGGCTACGACGTGGCGGTGACCGGCGGGCATAGACATAGCGGAGAGCCTAGCCTGGCGCCCCCCTTACTACCGAGCGGGTCGAAACGACCCGCTGGGAAGTCGGGCTCAACCCGTGACGAGGACGATGACGCCGGGCGGTTGGTCGGCAACTTCGGCGATGCGCCGCTCGACGGGCGCTCCCAGTTTCTGTCCCACCGCGTCCGCGGTGGCCCGCTCGCCCTCGGCGTCGCCGTAGTAAACGGTGGTGACGGAGACTTCCGACACGGCGAGGTTGGTGACCTCGGTCACTTTGAAACCGGCCGCCTTGAGTTGGTCCGCGGTACGCCCGGCGACTCCCTCTTTGCCGGAGATGTTGTATACCCGCACCTCGGCCTGGTTCGCCGCGGGCTTGGCGCTGGTCGAGGTGGGCGCGGTGCTGGTGGTCGTCATGCCGGCCACCGTCGACGAGTCGTCATCGGATTTCCCGGACGAACCCAGAGCCTGCCAGCCAAGCAGCAGGAAGATGATGCCCAAGAACAGCAGCACCATCACCATGGCCCGCAGGGGAAGCCCCGTAGAGTCGGGTACGCGCTCGTTCATCGAGCCCACTGTAGCCAGGAGTGGCCCGAAACCTGTAACGGCGCGTCAAAAAGGTGGACGGGTGTCAGGTCACCTCGAAGCCGAGGCGACGCGCCGCCCGCGCCTTCTGACGGCTAGCTCGCAGCCGCCGCAGCCGTTTCACCAGCATGGGGTCCGCGGCCAGCGCCTCGGGTCGGTCAACCAGCGCGTTGAGCACTTGGTAATAGCGTGTCGCCGACATGGAGAACAGCTCTTTGATCGCTTCTTCCTTGGCGCCGGCGAACTTCCACCATTGACGTTCGAAAGCCAGGATGTCGTGCTCGCGACGGGTCAGACCTTCGGCAATGTCAGAGTCGTCCCCCGCTCGATTTGCCCGCGCCATAGCGCCGTCCATATTGCTTCCCCTGGGCCCTTCCGGCGAATGCTCACTTAGCTCGAATGACTTGACCTACAAAGGCGCATGTTCCGGCGAATATTGAACCACGCCCGGAACTGTTGCCCGGTTACCCTGACCCGCGAGTCGGCCGATTGGGTGCATTGTCCTGCTTCCCGCCGCGCTGGCCGCATCGACCCGGTCACCGGCTCCGGGACGTCGTCGACCGCTGCGTCACATCGCCACACCAGCCACCGGCGGCACCGGTACCCCGCGCCGGCCCGCCTAAGCTAGCCGACCATGGCAGTCGTTCCTATTCGCATCGTGGGCGATCCCGTCTTGCACACTCCGACGAAGCCGATACCGGTCGGCGCCGACGGATCGCTGCCGGCCGATCTGCCGCAGCTGATCACCGACATGTACGACACCATGGACGCCGCGTACGGCGTCGGCCTGGCCGCCAACCAGATCGGCTACGGACTGCGGGTGTTCGTCTACGACTGCGCCGAGGACCGCGGCAAAACCGCGCGCCGCCGAGGGGTGGTCATCAACCCGGTGCTCGAGACGTCCGAAATCCCCGAAACCATGCCCGACCCGGATAACGACGAGGAGGGTTGCCTGTCGGTTCCCGGCGAATCGTTTCCCACCGGGCGGGCCAAGTGGGCGCGGGTCACCGGCCTCGGCGCCGACGGCACGCCGGTCGACATCGAGGGCACCGGCCTGTTCGCGCGGATGCTGCAGCACGAAACCGGGCACCTGGATGGCTTCCTGTACCTGGACTGTCTCATCGGCCGGTATGCCCGCAGCGCCAAACGGGCGGTCAAGTCACACGGCTGGGGCGTACCCGGGCTGTCGTGGCTGCCGGGCGAGGGGCCCGACCCGTTCGGTCACTGATGGCGATCTCGTGGCCGGACGCCGGGACGCGGGTGACGGTTCGCTACCGCCGGCCGCCCGGGTCTGTCCCGCCGCTGACCGACGCGGTGGGCCAGCTGCTGACCGTCGCCCCGACGGTGCGGGTGCGGACCAAGACCGGCGCGACGGTCGACATCGCCCCCACCGATGTCGTGGCGGTGCGGGTTCTCACCGATGCTCCGGTGCGCACCGCGGAGATCCGGGCCGTCGAGCACGCGGCCGCCAAGGCCTGGCCCGGTGCGCAACGCTGCTGGCTGGACGGCTGGCTGCTGCGGGCCAGCCACGAAGCCACTCCCGCCGATTCGGCAGTGCCGCTGGACATCTCGGCCCGAGCGGGTACCGTCCCCGCGATCGCCGACTGGTACCGGGCCCGCGGGCGCACGCCTCGGCTGGCCATCCCGGACCGGCTGCTGCGCCAGCCGACCGGATGGGTGCCCGAACACACCGAACGCCTCCTGGTGCGCGACCTGATGCGCGATGTCGGCGACGCGAGCACCCGCCCGACCGACCGCTTGATCATCGTGTCCGCCCGTCCCGACGACACCTGGCTGCGGCTCGACGACCGCCGGATACCCGTTGACGTCTTAACCGCCGTCGACGACGGTGAACTTGCTTTCGGCAGCTACCCCGGGGTGGCCGCGCGCGCGGCCGTCACCGACGCGCCGGACGGCACTCGGTGGGTGGGGCTGTGGGCAACCGGCGACCAGTCCCGCGCCGCGCCACTGTATGAAGCGCTGCTGGCTTGGGGCGCTCGGCGCGGCGCGACCCGCGCCTACCTGAGCGTGCCGGGCGCCGGCCCGGCCCAACCCCTGGGTTTCGGGCTGCACCATCGCCGCCGCTACCTGCGGCCACCCGATAGCCTCTAGCCATGCCCGAGGGCACCATCCGGCTGGCCACTTGGAACGTGAATTCGATTCGCACCCGCCTGGACCGCGTCCTGGACTGGCTTGCCCGCGCCGAGGTCGACGTATTGGCCATGCAGGAGACCAAGTGCGCCGACGGACAGTTCCCCGCGCTGCCACTGTTCGAACTCGGCTACGAGGTCGCACATGTCGGTTTCGATCAATGGAACGGCGTGGCAATCGCATCGCGGGTCGGTATCGACGATGTCCGGATCGGCTTCGACGGCCAACCCACCTGGAGCCGTAAGCCGGAGGTGGCGGCCACGGCGGAAGCCCGCGCCCTGGGCGCCACCTGCGGCGGTGTCCGGGTGTGGAGCCTGTACGTGCCCAACGGTCGCGCCCTGGGTGATCCGCATTACACCTACAAGTTGGATTGGCTTGCGGCGCTAAAGAATACGGCTGAAGGCTGGTTACGCGACGATCCCGCCGCCGCCATCGCGCTGGCCGGTGACTGGAACATCGCCCCGACCGACGACGACGTGTGGAGCACCGAGTTCTATGCCGGGGCCACGCATGTCTCGGCACCGGAGCGCAAGGCGTTCAATGCCATAGTCGAGGCCCAATTCGCTGACCTGGTAAGGCCTTTCGCCCCCGGACCGGGGGTCTACACCTACTGGGACTACACCCAGCTGCGCTTTCCGAAGCGGCAGGGAATGCGGATCGACTTCATCCTCGGCTCCCCCGCACTGGCGCGCCGCGTCGTCGACGCGCAGATCGTCCGCGAGGAGCGCAAGGGTAAGGCGCCCAGTGACCACGCGCCGGTCTTCGTCGATATACGCGACGACTCGACTACATAACCGGCAGACACTCTCCAGTCACTCTTCGTTGTCCTGGCGTTGGTAACGTGGCAGGCTTTTAGTAGACATGCGTGCTGTGAAGTGTGCGGCCCAGAGTAGATAAACGATTACAAGCCAGGGAGTCATCATGGGAGTCGTCGGCGGAGCGGTCCGCAGCGTTGGTCGAACGGTGAGTCAGGCCGCCACGGTGACCACGGCTGCCGCGGGCGCCGTCGGCGGCGCGGCGGTCAACGGCGTTGTCGGCGGCGTAAAAGGAGTCGCGGAGGGCGTGCAGCGCGGACTCAGCACCGGCACCAAGTCGACGCCGGCGGCCGCGTTGGCCATCGGCGCGCTCGGCGTCACCGGAATTGTCGAGTGGCCGATCCTGTTGGCCGTCGGGGGCGGCGCGTTGTTGTTGCGCCGGATGAACAAGAAACCCGGGGACTCCGGGCCGCCGGTGAAGGCGAAACTGACCTCGGTACCTAGCGAGTCCGAGCCGGAAAAAGCTCCACCACAGAAGACAACCGCCAAGGCACCGGCCAAGAAGGCGAGCGGGCGCCGGGCAGGTAGCACCGAGCTGCGCAGCACCAACTGACGGCGGTGTTGAGCACCCGTTGAGCATTGCCAAGTCCATAACACGGTCTCTGCCGCTGCGCGCCCTCGCGACTGGCATTCAGGCGACCACCGCGCTTACCGTCGCATCGGTCACGGTCGCCGCGGACGTCGCCGAAACGTTGGGTAAGACGGCGGGTTCGGTCACCAAGGTGTGTTTCGAGGCGTGTTTGGAGGCCGGCACGGCGCCGCTGCGCGACGGGGCCAAGGCGGTTTCCGGCGAGCTGTCCCGCGAAACACTGAGCCGGCACTGCTGGCGCGGTGACGACCGCGCCTGGATCGAAGTGCGGGGCCTCGGCGACGACGGCGAACTCGGCCGCCTCGTGCTCGAATCGATACGGGCCCACCCCGGCGTGGCGTCGGCCGGCCTGAACTACCCGTTATCCCGTGTCGTCGTCGACATCGACGGGCCGGCGACAACGCTGCGGGAGCTGTGCCGCGTCGTCGCCGACGCTGAAAATCGTTACCGCTCAACGCAAGACAATTACCACCGCACACCCGCGGCCAGCCTGCCGGGCGATGGTGTGGTGCTGGCGACCCGGGCGGTGACCCTGGCCGCCAACGCCGCCGGGCTGGGCCTGGCGGTCGGTGGCCGGGCCCTGCGCTGGCCCCGATTGCCGAGCAGCCTGCTCGCGGGCGTGGTGGCGTTCGACTACCAGCCGCGATTACGCGGCCTGCTCGAAGACCGCATCGGCGCGGCCGCGACCGACACCGTCATGACCTTAGCCGTCGCCGCGGCAGAGACACTCACGCAGGCGCCGGCGTCGTTGTCGGTGGGCCTGGTGATGCAGACGCTCAAAGCCGCCGAATCCCGTGCCGCGGCGCGGGCCTGGCACTACCACGAACCACTGTTGGCGCGGCATGCGGACCAAGCCCCGATCGAGCCCGTCCGCCGGCCCGCGCCTACCGTCGAGCGCGCTACCGGTCGTTTTGCGCTCATCCAGGCGATCAGCGCCGGTCTGGTCGGCGCCAGCACCCGCAACCTGGACATGGCCGCCACCGCCGCGCTGGTGGCCACCCCCAAGGCCAGCCGAACCGCACCAGAGGCGTTCGCCGCCGCGCTCGGGCAAGGGCTGGCCGATCGCCATCGGGTCTTGCCGTTGCGCCCGGAGGGCCTGCGCCGCCTGAGCAAGGTCGACGCGATCGTCGTCGACCCTCGGGTGTTGTGCACCGAAAAGCTGCGGGTGGCCCGCATCGCCGGCGCCGAGCAGGACGAGCTGTCGTCGGCCTGGAACCGCGCACAGCTGCTCCTGGAAAACAACGGTCTTCCTCCCGGCTGGCACCAGGTACCCGGAATGCCTTCCAGCACAAGGGCATCCAGTGTCAGAGCGCTTTTTCTGCCGGCCCACGACCCATTCGCCGCGGCCGTGGTCGCCGAGGCACATCGCACCACAGCGGAGCTGGTCTCGGTGGACGACGGCTCGTTGGGCGAGCTTCGGCCGGCATTCGACGATATCCGGCCGTTGCCGAACGGAGCGCAGAGCAGCTCGATCGACGACGCCCTGGCCGGCGCGGTCGCCGATCTGCAAAAGGCCGGCCGGACCGTTGCGGTGTTGTCTTCGATTGGCGGGCAAGCCATTTCGTCGGCAGATGTGGCATTGGGGGTATTGCCGCACGCCGCGGCGGGCCCGACGTGGCATGCCGACGTATTGCTGCCCGACCTCGCCGCCGCCTGGCGCATGATGCACGCAATTCCAGCGGCCCGGGAAGCACGTCGGCGGGGAATCGAAATCTCCGGTGGCGCATCAGCTTTGGGCGCATTGCTGATGCTGCCCGGGGTCCGTGGGCTGGGCCCGGGACCCGTGACCACCGGAGCGGCGGCGGGGATGCTGTCGGGATACCTGTTGGCGCGCAAGATCGTCGGGGCGCGGCCGCCGCGCCCGGCGGCCTTCCACGAGTGGCACGCGATGTCCCCCGAGCAGGTCCGTAAACTCCTGCCGTCACCGGATGACCCGGAGCAGCCGGCGCCGGAGCGCGCCACACTGGCCACCCGCGCCATCGCCGGCGGCATTCACACGGCACAGCGCGGAGCCCGGCTCACCGTGGGGCCCGCGCAGGCAGTCGGACAGTTCCTCGGCGCGGTGCGTGCGGAGTTGTCCGACCCGCTGACCCCCATGCTGGCGCTGGGCGCCACCGCCAGCGCGGTGCTGGGGTCGCCCGTCGACGCGGTGATGGTCGGCTCGGTGCTCACCGGTAACTCGGTACTCGCCGCGACCCAGCGGTTGCGCGCCGAAAGCCGTCTGAATCGCCTTCTGGCACTACAGGTTCCGCCGGCCAGGAAGGTGGTGGCCGGTCCGGACGGACAGCGGGTGTACCGCGACGTCATCGCCGAGCAATTGCAGCCGGGCGATGTCATCGAGGTGCGAACCCACGAGGTGGTCCCGGCCGACGCCCGGGTGATCGAGGAGGTCGACATCGAGGTTGACGAATCCGCGCTCACCGGCGAATCGCTGTCGGTGACCAAACAGGTCGACGCCACGCCGGGTGCGGACCTGGCCGAGCGCCGCTGCATGTTGTACGCGGGCACTACCGTCGTCGCGGGCACCGCGGTCGCGGTGGTGACCGCCGTCGGCGCCGATACCCAAGAACGGCGCGCGGCCGAACTCGTTTCCAGCGACCTGTCCAATGTCGGTCTGCAATATCAGTTGAGCCAGCTCACCAACCGGGCCTGGCCGGTCAGCATGACCGGCGGCGCCGTGGTCACCGGGCTGGGCCTGCTGCGTCGCCAGGGCCTGCGGCAGGCGGTGGCCAGCGGCATCGCGGTCACGGTCGCCGCCGTCCCGGAAGGCATGCCGCTGGTGGCGACGCTGGCACAGCAGGCGTCGGCGCGGCGGCTGACCCAGTTCGGCGCGCTGGTTCGGATCCCGCGTTCGGTGGAGGCGCTCGGCCGGGTCGACATGGTCTGCTTCGACAAGACCGGGACACTCAGCGAGAACCGGCTGCGGGTGGCCAAGGTGCGCCCGGCGCCCGGGTTCAGCGGCGATGAGGTGCTGCGCTGTGCCGTGCACGCCGCGCCGGCCACCAACGGCGGCCCACAGCTGCATGCCACCGATGTCGCCATCGTCGAGGCGGCGCCGTCCGGCGTGGCCGGCAACGGGGACCCCCCGGATGCTCACCTCCCGTTCCGCTCGGGCAGGTCGTTCTCGGCCTCGGTGTCGGGCACCGAGCTGACCGTCAAAGGTGCGCCCGAGGTGGTGTTGGCCGCCTGCGGCGCCGACGGCCCCGACATGGACCAGACGGTCGCCGGACTGGCCGCCGATGGGCTGCGGGTGATCGCGGTGGCGCGCCGGCAGCTCGACCCGCAGCAGGCCCGGTCGGTTCTCGACGACCCCGACGAGATCGCCCGCTTCTGTCGTGACGGCCTGTCCCTGGTGGGCTTCCTCGGGCTGTCGGACACCCCCCGCGGCCCGGCCGCCCAACTGCTCGCGGACCTGCACGAACACGGGCTCGACGTGCGGCTGATCACCGGCGATCACCCGATCACCGCCGCGGCGATCGCGCAGGAACTGGGTATGTCGGTGGCCCCGGATCAGATCATCAGCGGTGCGCAGTGGGATGCCTTGTCGCGCAAGGACCAGGAACAGGCGGTGGCCGAGCGGACCATCTTCGCCCGGATGACCCCGGAGAACAAGGTGCAGATCGTGCAGACGCTGGAACGCAGCGGGCGGGTCTGCGCGATGGTCGGCGACGGCTCCAACGACGCCGCCGCGATTCGGGCCGCCACCGTCGGGATCGGGGTGGTCTCGCACGGTAGTGACCCTGCGCGGGTCGCCGCCGACATGGTGCTGATCGACGGACGCATCGAATCGCTGCTTCCCGCCATCCTGGAGGGTCGTCAATTGTGGCAGCGGGTCCAGGCGGCGGTGTCGGTGTTGCTGGGCGGCAACGCCGGCGAGGTGGCGTTCGCCATCATCGGCAGTGCCATCAGCGGAACGTCGCCGTTGAACACCCGACAGCTGCTGCTGGTGAACATGCTGACCGACGCGTTGCCCGCCGCGGCGCTGGCGGTCAGCAAACCCCGCGACCCGGCCAGCCCGGACGCCCGCGGCCCGGACCAGCGCGCGCTGTGGCAGGCGGTCGGCGTCCGCGGGGCAACCACGGCTGCCGCGGCCACCGCGGCGTGGACCATGGCGAGGTTCACCGGCCTGCCGCGCCGCGCATCGACGGTGGGACTGGTCGCACTGGTCGCGGCGCAGCTGGGCCAAACCCTGCTGGACTCACATGACTGGCTGGTGGTGCTCACCGCGCTGGGCTCACTGGCCGCGATGGGAACCCTGATCAGCATTCCCCTGGTCAGCCAGCTGCTCGGCTGCACCCCACTCGGCCCGGTCGGGTGGGCACAGGGCCTGGGGTCGGCCGCCGCCGCGACCGCCGCGATGGCCGTTCTGAACCGCATTCTGGACAGTACGGATGCGGAACCGGATCCATCGGACCCGTCGGCACCCGAGCGGCGTACCCCGCCGGCACCGGGCGAGGGGCCGGCTTGCGCTCCACGATCTCCACGAACCCCACCCGCCACAGCAGCGCATAAAGCTCCCGCAACGGCACGCTCAGCACCGCGGCAATCGACGAAACCAGCGGATCGGCCAGGGCGTCGGTCGTCGACATACTCCCGACGGTGACCCTACGACACTGCTCGGCGGCAAACCCTTCGTTACTGAAAGGCAAATGATGGTAGAAAAGAAGGCTCGTCGCGGAACATCGCAGCGTGAAGCCGTGAAGAAAATCAGAGAGGGCGAGACCTTCGTGGTTAATCTTCCGTTGGTGGGACAACTAGAAGTGCCCCGGCCCGAACAACTGGCTTACTACGGCGGCCTGGCCGCGCTGGCCGCCCTCGAACTCATCGACTGGCCGGTCGCCTTGGTGATCGCGACCGGCCACGTCCTGGCGAGCAACCACCACAACCGGCTCCTGGAAGAGCTCGGCGAGGCGATGGAAGAGGCCTGATCACGGCCCAATCAGGCCTGGTCAGTTCCCCGTCAGGGTGCCGCCGCATCGTCGAACTGCAGCGCAACCCGGGTTCCGCCGGCAGTGCGGACGGTGTCGACGCGGTCAGCGAGCCCGCTCATCAGGGTGAGCCCACGTCCGCGCCGCTGGCTGCGCAGGCTGGCCGAGGAATCACCTGCCCATCGGCCGGAGTCGCTGACGGTGACCACGACCCGGTCCCGGTGCAGGAAAGCCTCGATGGAGACGGTTTTGCGGGCATCGCAGCCGCTGCCGTGTTCGATTGCGTTGGTCACCGCTTCTCCCGTGGCCAGCAGGATTTTGTCGCTACCGGCGGGTGCGATGTCGATGGTTGCCAACCAGTCCCGCAGGCGCTGCCGAGCGCCCGGGATTTCCGCCGGGACAGCGTGCAACACGGTGGCGAAACTGTGCGTCCCGACATGGCTGGGCCGAAGCGCCAGCACCACGACGTCGTCGCGGTAGCCATCCAGGGGGCGCATGCGGTGCAGCAACTCGGCGCAGACCGCATCGACGGGCAGCCCGGCGCACGCTGCGGCCGCGGTTTGCAGACGGGCGAATCCCTGGTCGAGCGTCTCCCCGGCCCGCTCGATCAATCCGTCGGTATAGAGCAGAATCAAACTTCCTGCCGGTAGCTCGGCGTGTCCGGTGGCCACGGTCGAGTCTTCTCCGTACGTGGCCACCGGGGGACGCCGGCCCGATCGGAGATAGACCGGGCGACCGTCCGCGGAGACCAACAGCGGATAGGGATGCCCGGCACACAGGTACCTCATGGCGCCGCCCCCGGGTCTGGCGTCCGATGGGGCGTCGATGACGGCGTAGGCAACGGTGGCGCCGCGGGCGCCGGCGATGGTAGCCCCATATTTGTCCAGCGCCGCCAGCACATCCGACGGCTCGGCCGACGTGAGCGCGGAGGCAGCCACCGCCGCACGCAGTCGGCTCATCACGATCGCGGCCGGCAGACCATGCCCGACGACGTCACCCACCGAGATCCCGATCGTGCCGTCGCCATTCAACGGCGTCACCGAATACCAGTCGCCGCCAACCCGCATCGCTTCACCCGCCGGTTGGTACACCGCGGCCACCGCCGCGGCCGTCGACCCGCGATTCAGGTCGAGAAGGTGCTCCTGGAAGGAGACGGCAATCCGATGTTCCTGGGCTCTGAGCAGCACCCGGTCCAGTGCGGATTGAGTGAATTCGGCTATCCGGGTGAACACGTCGAGTTCGGCGGCGTCGAACTGGCGCGGCGTCGGCCAGAGCAGGATCAGCACTCCGATCACACGGCCGGTGCGACCGCGCAACGGGTGGGCGACGCAGGCGCGCACACTGGCCGCGGTGTCCTGCACGGCGTGTTGATAGCGCGGCGGGAGCGCCAGGGTGTCGCTGACGACCATGGGTGTTCCGCGGCGGATGACGTCGGGCCCGACCAGGGGGCTGTTCAGCGAGACCACGTGATAGCGGTCGCGCACTTCGGCGGGAAGCCCGCCGGCGTACTCGAAGCGGGCGTAATCGCCGTCGACAACCCCGATTCCGACGGCGGCCGGGTCCGCACCGAACCGGGAGTCGAGCATTGCCGCCAGTATTCCGGCCACCGAGTCCGTGGCCTGCAGCGCGGCGTCAAGCTCGGCCAGGCCGACGGCCAGCCCCTGCCGCCTGCGCTCGCGGTCGACGGCGGCCAGCCGCGACTTCACCCGCTCGACGAGTTCCTGGGACCGGAACGGCTTGGGCAGGTAGTCGTCGGCACCGCCGGCGAGGCCCTCGCTGACGGCTTCGGCGCCGGCCCGGGCGGACAGCATGATCACCGGCGTGGCCGCCAGGACCGGATCATCGCGGATGGCCGCGACGAATTCGAATCCGTCCAGGGACGGTATCATGACGTCGGTCACGATCACGTCCGGGTGCAGCCGGCGAGTCGCGTCCAGCGCCGCCTCGCCGTCGGCGACCAGAACGGTCTGCCAGTGCGGCGACAACACCCGGTCCAGGTAGGCCCGCATGTCGGCGTTGTCGTCGACGATCAGCACCACCCCGCGCCCCGGGGCACGGCTGACCTCCGGGCGTGGCGTGGTGCTGATCGACGACCCCAACCACTGGCTGGCCTCCTCCACATACGGATTGTTCGCGTCCTTCGGCCGGGTGAACGACGGGTCGACCGCGGTGTCGCCCAGCGACGACGGAAGCCGAATGGTCACGGTGGTACCGCGGCCCGGTTCACTGTCGATCTGCACCGTGCCGCGCTGCAGCTCGACCAGGCCGCGCACCAGGGACAGGCCGATGCCGGTGCCCTCCGCACTGCGCCCGCTGACGTTCGCGGCCCGGTAGAAGCGCTCGAACAGACGGCCCAGGTCGTGTCCGGCAATCCCGACCCCGGTGTCGCGCACCGCAAAGCGGCAGTGCGTGCCTTCGCTGCGCACCTCGACCGTGATCGATCCGGTCAGCGTGTACTTGACCGCGTTGGACAGCAGGTTGAGCACGATCGTCTCCCACATGTCCGGATCGACATCGGCTAACACCGGATGACAGTCCAGCACCAGGTCGAGACCTGCGCGCGCACACAGCTCGCTGAACGAGGAGGCGATATCGGAGGTCAACGCCCCCACGTCGGTGCATGCCAGCGTCGCGTTCGCACGGCCGGCTTCGATACGGGAGAAGTCCAGCAGCGAGTCCACCATCCGCTGCAGACGCCGCGCGTTACGTCGCGCGGTGCCTAGCCGTTCGGCCAGGAGCGTGCCGGATCCCGCGTCGGTCTGCGCGTCGTCGAGCGGCCCGAGCAGCAGCGTCAAGGGCGTGCGGAACTCGTGGCTGACGTTGGTCAAAAAGGCTGTCTTCGCCCGATCCAGTTCGGCCAGCGCATCGGCTCGCCGCCGTTGCTGCTCATAGGAGAGCGCGGCCGCGAACGCCGCGGACAGCTGGTCGGCGAGCAGCTGGCAGAAGCTCTGATACAGCGGGTCCAGCGGACGGCGCGGATTCGTCCCCACTACCAGCGCACCCGGGGCCGAGTTCTCGCCGAGCGGCAGCACCAGCGCCTGCCTCGGGCAGTCCTGGGTGAAAACGGTGTCGATGCCGGGCATCAGCTCGTCGAGGTGGTCGACGACGTGCGCCGTCTCCCGCGATCGCGACGCCGCATCCCACCCGGTCAGCAACGCCAGGTCGGCGGGTAACACCGAACGCATCGACGGCGTGGCGCCGCGCAGCGTGGCCCCGTCCCTGTCGGTGTCGGAACCGTCTCGCACGTAGACCGCGATGAACGGCAGATCCTCTGGCTGGCTGGCACAGGCGGTGACGGCTGCGCTCACCGTGTCCTCGATGGTCCGGGTCTCCATGGTCGCCGACGCCACGGCATTGAGCAGGTGCAGGCGGCGCTCGCTCAGCACCCGCTGGGTGGTCTCGATGACGGCGCAGAAGACGGCCGTGACGGCACCGCGGCCGCCGATGATCGGGCTGTAGGTGAACGTGAAGTACCGCTCCTGCGGCGTGCCCGCGGTCACCAGCGGCAACATCAAGTCGTCCGACCAGGTGGCCTTGCCGGTCGCCACGACCCCGGCCAGCATCGGCCCGATTTCTGTCCATATCTCCGGCCACACCTGCCGGCCGGGAGCGCCCAGAGCCGCCGGGTGCTTGTCACCCAGGATGTGCGCGTACGCGTCGTTGTACATCAGGAACAGCTCTGTCGGGTCCAACCACAAGACGATGGGAAACCGCGATGTCAAAGCCACCGCCACCGCCGCACGAATCTCGGGTGACCAGTCGGCGGGCGGACCGAGCGGATGAGCCGGCCAGTCGAATTCAGCGAAACAGCGGCCCATTTCGCCGCCCAACGGGACCGCGGCCGCCAAGTCACCGGGTAGCTGTCGCCTACCGGAGGTGCTGGGCGGGGGCGGCTCGCTCATCGCGCCTGTTCAGATTCCTTGGGTGGGCACGTCCGCAGGGCTTCCGACATGGTGGGGTAGATCTTGAGTATCCGGTCCAGCTCGGTCACCCTGATCGGCTGGGTGACCTGACCGTGGCCGGCGACCAGCCGGACCGACGTCCCGGCGGCGATGCCCTGCTCGTGGCAATCCAGCACCGCGTTCAATCCCGCGCTTCCGAAGAAAGTCACCGGTTGCAAATCGATGACGAGCAGGCGGGCGGGGTGGCTGGCGGCCAGCTGCAGGGCCGCAATCAGATGGGCGGTGAGTTCGTCCACGGTCGTCGAGTCGATATCGCCCTCGGCACGCACCACAACGGCGTCCTGGCAAACCTCATGTCCGACCGCCAGCAGGTCCATGGCCTTCACTCCGCCCGCGAATATGTCGAATTCCGGTAGTTAACTGGGGCGGGGCGCCCGACCCACGCCTGCGCCGTCCTAGATTGCTACAGCCTAACCCGAGCCTAACCCGGTCCAGCCGGGATGCGTTCATGCACCGTGAGCAACAGATGGTCGAACTGGCTTTGGACGGTCGCCGAGGGCGCCGGCAAGGTGGCGACTTCGGCGACCAATTGCTTTGCCAGCGCGCGCACTTTGGTATTCGTCTCCTGCGACCGCCACTGCAGGACACGGAAGGCCTGCTCGGGGCTGACCCGGTACACGGCCATCAGCACACCCTTGGCCTGCTCGATCGCCGCGCGGTTCTCGAAGAGGTCGGGCAGGGCCTCGTCGAGCACTTCCTGCCGGGCTTCGTCGAAGGTGTCGGTGAGGTCGATGTAATAGCCGGCGGTGCCCACTACCGCACCCGAATCGTCGTGCATGCGATCGGCCACGACGATCGCGTCGTGCACGTTGCCCGCGGTGTCGACGAATCGATGACGGCTCGAAAACGAGCCACCCGAGCGCAACGCGTAGTCGAGTAAGTCCTGGACATGGGCGCGGTCGTCGGGATGTTTGTGCGACAGCAGCAGCTTCGTCGTCGGCACAACCGATCCGGGTTCGTAGCCATGCATTCGTGCCACTTCGTCGGACCACTCCCAACGTTGACCAACGAACCAGAATCGAAAACCGCCGACATTCAAGTACTTACTGAGCCCGGCGGTCGTTTCGCCGCCGGTCGGATGGTCACGGCAGTCGGGCAGGTGCACGTCTGAAATCATCCCACTTTAGGTGCCGACCGGCCAGCACGCGCCAGACGCCCCTGCACAGCGGCGCCGCGCTGCGCTAGCGTTGGGTACATCAACCAAATCCACGCGGGAGCGCACCCCCAGTGCGCTGAGAGGACGGCTCGGGGCCGTCGACCGTACGAACCTGACCGGATAATGCCGGCGTAGGGAGATGACAATGACCGTGACCACCGAACCGTCGGCGGCTTCCGTGACCACCGGCCCCATCGCGGGCAGCAGCAAGACTTATCGCGCACTGGACGGGGTACCCGGCGCGCGTGTGCCGTTTCGGCGGGTGCACCTTTCCACCGGGGATCACTTCGACCTCTACGACACCTCCGGTCCCTACACCGATCCCGATGCGGTCATCGATCTGACCGCCGGCCTGCCGGGGCGGCCCGGGGTGGTCCGCGACCGCGGCACCCAGCTGCAGCGCGCCCGCGCCGGCGAGATCACGGCCGAGATGGCGTTCATCGCCGCCCGCGAAGACCTGCCGGCCGAGTTGGTCCGCGACGAGGTCGCCCGCGGCCGGGCGGTGATCCCGGCCAACCACAACCATCCCGAGAGCGAGCCGATGATCATCGGCAAGGCGTTCGCCGTCAAGGTCAACGCGAACATCGGCAATTCGGCGGTGACGTCCTCGATCGCCGAGGAGGTCGACAAGATGGTGTGGGCCACCCGCTGGGGCGCCGACACCATCATGGACCTGTCCACCGGTAAGAACATCCACGAAACCCGCGAGTGGATCCTGCGCAATTCGCCGGTGCCGGTCGGCACGGTGCCGATCTACCAGGCGCTGGAGAAGGTCAAGGGCGACCCGACCGAACTGACGTGGGAAATCTACCGCGACACCGTGATTGAGCAGTGCGAACAGGGTGTCGACTACATGACCGTGCACGCCGGGGTGCTGCTGCGCTATGTCCCGCTGACCGCCAAGCGGGTCACCGGCATCGTGTCCCGCGGCGGGTCGATCATGGCGGCCTGGTGCCTGGCCCATCACCGAGAGTCGTTCCTGTACACGAACTTTGAAGAGTTGTGCGATATTTTCGCGCATTACGACGTCACGTTCTCGCTGGGCGACGGGTTGCGGCCGGGTTCGATCGCCGACGCCAACGACGCCGCGCAGTTTGCCGAGCTGCGCACCCTGGGCGAGCTGACCAAGATCGCGAAAGCCCATGGCGCACAGGTGATGATCGAAGGACCGGGTCACATACCCATGCACAAGATCGTCGAGAACGTGCGCCTGGAAGAGGAACTGTGCGAGGAGGCCCCGTTTTACACGCTGGGGCCCCTGGCCACCGACATCGCGCCGGCCTACGACCACATCACCTCGGCCATCGGCGCGGCGATCATCGCCCAGGCCGGCACGGCGATGCTGTGCTACGTCACGCCGAAGGAACACCTCGGTTTGCCCGACCGCAAGGACGTCAAGGACGGGGTGATCGCCTACAAGATCGCCGCCCACTCGGCCGACCTCGCCAAGGGTCACCCCCGCGCCCAGGAGCGCGATGACGCGTTATCCACTGCTCGGTTCGAATTCCGGTGGAATGACCAGTTCGCCTTGTCGCTGGATCCCGACACCGCACGGGAATTCCACGACGAGACGCTGCCCGCCGAACCGGCCAAGACCGCACACTTCTGCTCGATGTGCGGGCCCAAGTTCTGCTCGATGCGCATCACGCAGGACGTGCGCGACTTTGCCGCCAAACACGGGCTGGAGACCGAAGAGGACATCGAAGCCATGCTGGCCGAAGGGATGGCCGAGAAGTCCCGCGAGTTCGCCGAGCACGGCAACCGGGTGTATCTGCCGATCACACAGCGGTGATCGCAAGCGCGGCGGGGCCGGGCGCTGGGGGCACCTCCCGCTCGCGGGGGCCGGGTCACCCCTCGTCCGACACAGTGAATTATCTGCCCGTGCCGCCGCCGGGGACGACCCCGCTGCGGGTGCTGACGATCGCCGGGTCGGACTCCGGCGGGGGCGCCGGTATCCAGGCCGATATGCGGGCCATGGCGTTGCTCGGCGTGCATGCGTGCGTCGCCGTCACCGCCGTTACCGTGCAGAACACGTTGGGCGTCAAGAGCTTTCACGAGGTGCCCGCCGATGTTGTCGTCGGCCAGGTCGAGGCCGTGGTCACCGACATCGGTATCCAGGGCGCCAAGACGGGGATGCTGGCGTCGTCGCGCATCATTTCGGCGGTGGCCGCAACGTGGCGCCGGCTCGAGTTGGGCGTCCCGCTCGTCGTCGACCCGGTCTGCGTATCCATGCACGGCAACCCGCTGCTGGCCGCGTCGGACCTGGATTCGCTTCGCGCTGAACTGTTTCCGCTGGCCACGCTGGTGACGCCGAATCTGGACGAGGTGCGCCTGCTGGTGGATATCGACGTGGTGGACGGCGAATCGCAGCGCGCGGCGGCCAAAGCCCTGCATGCCCTGGGTCCGCGCTGGGCGCTGGTCAAGGGCGGGCATCTGCGGTCGTCGGAGCGCAGCTGCGATCTGCTCTACGGTGGGGCCGACTATTACGAGTTCGACGCGGCGCGAGTGAGTACGGGCAACGACCACGGCGGCGGCGACACCCTGGCCGCCGCGGTCGCTTGTGCGCTGGCGCACGGGTTCACCGTGCCCGACGCGGTGGCCTTCGGAAAGCGTTGGGTCACCGAATGTTTGCGCGCCGCCTACCCGCTGGGGGCCGGTCATGGCCCGGTCTCGCCATTGTTTCGGCTGTCATGAACCTCGACCGGATTTCGGGCATCGCGCATGAACCCGACGGCCGCGCGAACGGCATCGCGGTGCTGACTCATGGTGCTGGTGGCAGCCGTGACTCTGTTCTACTGCAACAGCTTTGCGACGAATGGGCACGTCGTGGCTGGCTGGCGGTCCGGTATAACCTGCCCTACCGTCGCCGCCGACCGAAAGGCCCACCGTCGGGCGCGGCAGAATCCGACCGAGTGGGCATCGTCGAAGCGATCGAGTGGTGTCGCGGGCTGGTCGACGGCCCGTTGATTGCGGGTGGACATTCCTACGGAGGCCGGCAGACGTCGATGGTGGTGGCTGCCGGTGGCGCAGCGGTGGACGTCCTGACGCTGTTTTCCTATCCGGTGCACCCGCCCGGCAAACCGGATCGCGCCCGCACCGAGCATCTGCCGAGCATCACCGTGCCCACGGTGTTCACCCACGGCAGCTCCGACCCCTTCGGCACCATCACAGAGCTGCGCGATGCCGCGGCGCTGATCAACGCGCCCACCGAGATCGTCGAGATCACCGGCGCCCGACACGATTTGGGCTCGAAGACCGTCGACGTCGCCGCGCTGGCGGTCGACGCGGCGCTAAGTCTCTTGTCCGGCTGACCGAGTCGCCGGCTTGCGGCCCCGCTAAAGCTAAAAGGGCGGAGGTTCGTCGTCTACGACGACCGGGATGTCCTCCGACTGCTGCTGGGCGGCGACTCGCTCGCGGATCTGGTGGTTTTTTCGCCTTTCGGCGGCGATGTAGCGAGCACGGTTCTGCGCCCGGCTGGTGGCCCGCAGCGGCATCTTCGCAGTACGGTCGCCACAGCGCGCGCTGGCTTGCGAGGCTTGCCGGGGTGCCTCGCCGGTAGGCGCACACAAGCTGGGAAACAGCAGCGTGCTGCCCGGGGTGGTGACGTAGGTATCTCCGGACGGGGAGGTCCAGATCACCGTGCCGTCGGGCAGCTGTTTGTCGCGCCATCCCCAGAAGGTCTTCAGCAAATGATGTTGGCGGCAAAGGCATTTCAAGTTTGAGGCATGGGTGGCACCGCCGTCGCCATAGGGAATGGTGTGGTCGATGTCGGTGTGCATTGCCGGGCGGTCGCAGCCGGGAAACCGGCACGTCAAATCCCGGCAGCGGACAAAATCAGCCAACGTCCGCGACGGGGTGTAGCCGCCCTCGGGAGCCGCATCGATCGGGTGCACGACCGGACGCAGGCGCGCCGACTCGGCCAGCTCGGCGAGCAATTCTGCCGGGATGAGGCCCTCGGCGCCGACCAATGCGCCGGGAGTTGTCGAGGTGCCAGCCACGCTGGCCCGGTCGGCGACCACGTGGATGACCACCGGCCGCGGCGCCGGCGTCGTCCCGGTAGGGCAGGCCGACTGCCCGCAGCGACACACCAGCCGCTCGGCCCCGACCGCCAACGCCCCCAGTGCGTCGGCGCGGCGCTGGGCGCGGGTACGCGGGTCATCAGCGCATACCGCGGCGGCCAACGCATCCAGCCGCGCATCGAGCGCCATTGCATCGCTGGTGACCATCCTGCCGCCGACTTCGGTGAGACCGTTGTCGCTGCCCCAGATCGAGAACTCCCGCTCCGCCTGCCGCTCCCGGGCGCGCCGCACGGCATCACGATCCGCACGCGCAACGACCCGGTCGATATAGGCCGACAGGCGCGAGCGTGTCAACGACGGCCATCGGCTCGCCTTCACGGCAAGCTCGGCGTCCACTGCGGCCATTACCTCGGGATCTTCGATCAGCTCGGTGCGATACACCATCGTCTGGAACATCGCGTAGGTGATGTCGCCGGCCAGTAGCGCCGCGCCGGACTTCGGCAGCCGGTTGCGCATGGCGCGTGAATAGTGCAGATAGCTCGACGCCAACGCCTGGCTGATCCGCAATGCCGCCGCGACCTCCGCACTCACCGCATCCCAGGTATCGGTCCCCCACGACTCGCAGTCGCCAGAAGCCCTCAGTCGCAACACATCCAGCTCGCCGATGGCGGCCAGCCGCTCACCAGCGGACCGGTTTTCCGCCCGCGACGCCGCGCAAAGCCGGTCCACGATGGCGGCAGATGCCGGTGTGGTCGGCGGATGGCACCGCTCGAACATGGCAGTGAACCTCTCGATCACCTCAGGGTGCGAAACGGCGCCGCTGGTATCGAACATACATTCGATTCTATACGGCTCCACTGACATGAGCGCATCGACCGCGATCCGAGCCGGGTCGGCACCGGCCCGCCCGGGTGTGGGGTCAACGACTCGGCCGGAGACACGCGGCACCGAGGGCTTACCTGCTCCGCCCACTGCAGCAAGTCCGCGCACCGAGCCCGGCCCCAGTGACGGCGCTACTGTCGAGGATTGGCGAATCGGCAATGCCCGCAATCACATTCGTGACCATTCGAGATCATCGCCGGTAGGCGCACGACGCCAGGACCGAGCAGCGCAGTCACCGCTGCTGAGTCGCCGGAATACATCGACCGACTACTGCCCTTGCCCGGCCCAGGCCAACAAGCGCAATCACGGAACGCTATCCCACTGCTGTTCGGGTGCATCGGCGTTGCACCAGCGGGTGGAGACCCAAGCCCCGGGACCAGGGCCGCCGAGAACGGCGAGGCAGCCGCCAAGGTCATTGTTGATCTGGCCGTTGGGCTGGATTGTCCAATGCTGGCTGATCCAATTGGTACAGGGATTGAGCTTCGCCCACAGACTCTCCCCCGGTTGTTGCAGGCACTCCCCGGGAAAGGCCACGCTCTCGATCTCTCGGTCACCGTTGACATTCCAGCGCTGGAAGTCCGTGCCATTGCAGGGGTTGATCACCACAGGAGTGAACCAGCTGCCACTCGGGGCGTCCAGACAGAAGTCGCCCAATCGGCTTTTCAACTGGACCGGACCGTCGGCGCTCGCCGTGCCGGCGCACAGCACCGCGACGCCCAACACCGCACCCGCGAGGGCAAGGACACGGGTCCGGCACACACTGGCCGTCAACACGGTTCACGCATCCCGAGTCCATTATCACTTGGCGCAGCTCCACCGACCGCACGGCGCAGCCCGCACCGAAACCGCCGCCGCCGCAGCCAGTTTGCCACGGATAACGAGATCCCCACTTTAGCCTGCGTCAAACCACTTCGCATCTGGTGATGCGTTCCCCGCCGGGACTCCCGCATGGCGGGCGCGCCCGCACCGCCGAGTATCACCGGCCAATCCTGCTCCGGGCAACGGCCTTCCGGGTGATCTAACGAGTGCGCTACAGCGCGTAACGCGAGTAGCAGGCCTCCATATCGCCACCCACCCCGGCGCGGAATGCCGCAATCCGGGTGAACCCGGCCGGCACGCTGATCCCGTCGGCGTCGCTGGCCACCATGTGGTTGGTCAGCAATCCGGAAACGGCTTCGTCGAGATCACCGGCGGTCAGAATGAGTTGCTGACCGGAAGGCAGGTCGATCGGCTCGGCCATTTTCCGGTGCGCAACGCCGGTCAGGCAGGCCGTCCGCAGGGCGGTCCACGGACTCTGCATCGCCAGCCCGCGTTCATGCTGCGCCGCCAGTGCATATCTCGACATCACGATCGACAACGCGGTGTCATCGCCCTGCGGCAACGACTGTTCGTCGGTGCCGGCGACCTTTCCCATGGTCGCCAACGCCGCCAGGTCGACGACGATCGTGTTGCTGGCCGGACAGTACGACGCCGGCGGGCTGGGCTTGGCGTCGCGGCAGCCGGTCGCCTGGTAGGACAGCGTGGGCGGATTCTTGGGCGAAAAGACCTTGCCCATCAGCTCCATCAGCGTCTTCAGGGTGTCTTCGTTGATCGCGACCTCACCGGTCTCCTGGTTCCCGCTGCTGTCGACCCGCAGGCCGGTCGGCAGGTCACCACGGCGCCGCTCGATCTCGGCCTTGTTGATCGCCGCACACGCCTCGGTCCCACTGAGGAAGCCCATCTGGAAGGCGCTGACGCGGTCCAGGGCGGACCCGTGTTCGTCGTCGTTTTCCGCATCCGCGTCCATCACCGGGTCGCGGGTGGTGATGATTCCAGCGAGCACGTGGTCGAGCCCGTCCGCGGTGCTCAACGTGAAGCGCGGCGACTTGCCCGCGGCCACCCAGTACAAATAGACGCCGGCGAAGCAATCCGCTTGTTGCTCACGGACAATGGTGGCGTCGTTGCGGGTCACCAACTTCGCCATCACCTGAAGGGCATGCCCGAACTCGTGTGCTAACACGCCGGTGACGGATATCTCGCCGAAATACTTCTCGGCGACCGGCATGAATACCCCTCGGTCCCAGGCGATGATGTTGCAGCGGGAGGTAAAGAACGCGTTCACCAGCTGGTAGGTCTCGTTGTGGCAGACCATCGGGCTGCTGGGGTCGTTGGAGTCATAAGACACCAGTTTGTCGACGGGTCTGAACGTGCCCTTGAGGGCTTCGCTGTAGACGCCTTTCCAGTAATCCTGGATGTCGTTGACCGACAGCAACGACAACTTGTCGATCGGTCCGTTGTTGGTGTTGATCACCGTGCCGCTCGGAGCGGGCCCGTCGGGACGGGGGCCGCTGGGACCGTTGGTCGCGGGCAGACCTCCGACCCGAAACGGGTCGTTGAGGATCGACAGCCCACGTCCCTCCACCAGGGTGGTACAGCCGGCCACCACCAGCACGGCACCCAGGCCGGCCGCCGCGGCGCGCAGTGATGCGGCCAGCCCGCGTGTGCGTCGCCGCCGCAACTGACGTCTTGCCCCACCGCAGTTATCCATGTAATCGACCCCGATCCCGACTGGCCTGCACCCAAGGGTCCCAGTTTAGATCGGTTGATCGGAAGTCAGTGCGCAAACCAAGCAGCGACGCCGCAAAAAGTCCGGGTGCCGCGTACGGCCCGAGCAGGCCGGTGGCACAACGGTTTAAACTCGCCGGACCTGCCGGACTCCGCCCGGCGCGGCAGCCGCTACGACACCGGCGCGCGATGGCGCTTGTCGTGTGGGGTGACACCGTTGACGCCCGCGATGGACTGCGCATAGCTGCCCACCGCGAACGCCACCGCCGAACCCATCACGGCCAATGCTTCCCCGTTGAGGTTGTCGGCGGTGTCCCGGGCACTCAGATAGTTGGGATCGAATGCGACGCCTGCCTGACCGCCCCAAAGACGGGCCTGCACAGTGGTTTTCGCCTGAGAGGCGCCGGTGGTCAGCCCGCCGATCGGCACCCCGGCGACCAGGAAGGGATGGTAGTCGGCACTGGCGGTCAACGGCATGTCAGCGGGCCGCTTACCCGCCAAGTTCACATAGCCGGCAAGGGTGCGCTCGATGCCGGCCGAACCTTCCGGCACATCGGCCGGTACCACACCGGAACCCGGTGGGCCGGACTGGTCGCCGTCGTCGGTGAAGAATCCCGCGTTGGGCGAGCCAAGCATGTCGAAATTCAGGTACATCGCGAGGTTGTTGAGCTGTTCGCCATTCAGACCGAAGACGTAGTCCATCGCACCGGTGAGCCCGGCGCCCCAGAAGGCGAACCGCACCGCATTGTTGACCGGCGGCAGCGGCCCCAACTGCAGCGCCGTTTCCAGCACCGCGGCCACCCCGGACCCGCCGTCGTTGATGCCCGGTCCTCCGGCTGGGCTGTCGAGATGCGAGCCGAGCATGATCACCTCATTCGGCGTCCCGGTTTTGGTCTGCGCCAGCACATTCCGCGAGGTGATCTTGACGTTCTCGGTGTCCAGCACCAGCCGCACCGGGGCGGTTGCGCGTCCCAGGGCAGCGGCGACGTTGGCGTCGACCACCGCGACGGGCACGGTGAGCTGGTTGTAATAGCCAGGGCTGAAGAGGGTCGGTGGGCTTCCCTGTCTCGTGGGCTCACTCACCACAATCAACCCGATAGCACCCTTGGCGAGCGCGCTGTTCTGCTTGTCGACGACCGAACAGCGGGTATCGTCCACCACCGCGATCGCGCTCTTGGGCAGCACGGACGGGTAGTCGCCGACGGCGCAACCGGCCGGTTGGGTGGGCCGTACCGGCTGGCCGGTCAGGCCACCGGGTGGCGTCCGAACCAGCAGCGAGGCCTGGTCGACGGGATAACTGCGGCCGGCGACCGTCAGCGCCGGTTTACCCTGCGACGCGGTGTACACTCGCTCGAACTGCGGGGTCGATACCTCAAACCCCTTGGTGCGCAGCGCATTCGCCACATAGTCAACGCTGGCGTCGTAGCCACGCGTACCCGTCGCCCGGTTGCCGTTGTTGGCGTTGGCGATGGCCTGCAGTGCACGTAGGTGGGTGAACATCCCGTCGGCGGTGACCTTGCCGGCCAACATGCGACCCAGGTCAGGCGCCGCGGCCGGCGGCGGCTTGGGCGCCGAGCACGCGGCCAGCAGGCAGGCCAGCAGCAGAGTCGCTATCGGGCCCCGGATCATGGCTTGACGAGCACGTGACGGGTGCGATCCTCTATCGGGGGAACACCGTTACGGCCGGTCAGGTCCTGCGCATACAGGCCCACGGCGTAGGCGACACCGGCGCCCTGGATGCCCAGCGCCGTGCGGTCGATGTGCTCTAGGGTGTCACCCTTTTGGTGATAGTTGGGATCGAAAGGCTCGTTTGCGGTGCCGCCCCACAGCTTTGCCTGCTCGTCGGTCTTCTTGGCCTCCGCACCGGCGAACAGCCCGCCGGACGGGATCCCCGCCAAGGTGAATCCGTCATAGTCGGAACGACCGTCGAATGCCGTGTCCTGCGCGGTCTTGCCGGCCAACTTCAAATACCCGACCAACAGCCGCTCGATCCCGGCCGAGCCTTCCGGCACCACCGGCTGGCCACGGCTGTCCAGCGGCAGCGACAGGTCTCCGTCATAGGTGAAGTAGCCCGGATTGGGGGAAGCCAGCATGTCGAAGTTCAGATAGAGGGCGATGTTCTTCAGCGCGTCGAGATTGAGCGACTCTACATAGTTGCGGGAACCGATCAGCCCCAGCTCCTCGGCGCCCCAGAATCCGAACCGCACCGCGTTGTGCACCTGTGGCGAGTTACCCAGTTGCACTGCGGTTTCCAGGACCGCGGCCACTCCGGAGCCATTGTCGTTGATACCGGGACCCTCGGCCACGCTGTCCAAATGGGCGCCGGCCATCACCACATCGGTGGTGGACCCGGTTTTGGTCTGCGCGATGACGTTGCGCGCCTTGAAACTCTGGGTGCTCGCCGCGAGTTTGACGGTTGTCGGCCCGGACTTCGCGCGCAGCTGCATGCCCACCGACTTGGTGACACCGACGACCGGGATCTTGACGTCGGTGTTGACCCCCAGAGTGCCGCCCATCGACTGCTCGTCGACGTTGTCGACGATGATCAGCGCCGCGACGCCCTGCTGGGCGGCGACGTCTTCTTTCTGGGCGAACTCGCAGCTGCCACGGTCCACCAGCGCGACCGCACCCCGTGCCGGCAGTTTGTCGTAGTCGGCGGCGGTGCAGCCCGGGCTGTCGTCGGTGGGAACCGACAGCAACGGTCCGCTTACTCCGTCCGGGGCGGTGCCGAGGCTGTATTCCAGCGCACGTGCCTCCACGGTCACGCCACCGACGGTCACCGACCCCTTCTCGGCGTGGAACACCCGGGCCGAAAACTCGGGTGTCTGCACGTCAAAACCGCTGTTGCGCAAGGTGTTGACGACGTAGTCGACGCTGGCCTCATAGCCCGGGGTGCCCACCGCCCGGGTGCCGTTGTTGGCGTTGGCGATGTCCTGCAGTTTGGCAAGATGCGTCACCATCGCTTCGGTATGCACCCGGTTGTGCAACGCGTCGGCGAACTCGGCCGCGGCCGGATTGCCGGTAAAGGCCTGGGGACAGCCCGACGAATGAACACAACCGACCACCAGCAGGGCAATGACCACCACCACGGACATTGCCGGGGTCCTTGATTTGTTCGCCATCGCGCCCAGATTAGACCGCGGTCCAGCCGCGGCGCCGCTTGACACCCATCCGGCGGGCGATCGATCCGGCCTTAGTGAATGCGGGTGAGCCCAGACGAACTCAGACAGGCACGGCCTCAGACGAACAAAGCGCTGAACGGCGCAACTGGGATGTTGCGCACCACGAACCAGGCCAGCACCAGCGACAACGTCACCAGGGCCGACCAGCGACTGCGCTGCCAGCCGCGTATTCGCCGACCCACCAGCCGACCATACGTCCACGCCAGGTAGGCCCACACCAAGAGCACCACCGCCGCCAGGCCGAGAGCGTTGAATCTGGCGGCGGCCAACAGATTGCCGTGCAGCAGGCTGTACAGCATTCGCAGGCTGCCACAGCCCGGGCAATCGATTCCCAGCAATGCCTTGGTGGGGCATACCGGAAGCGGACCGTTCGGCGTCGTCGGGTCACCCACCCAGATAACGGCGCACACCGACATGGTGGCCGCGGCCACCAGCAGTGGCGCACCCAACCGCAACGGCACCGACCCTTGGTGGGTCACCATGTACTCGCCTTAGAACATCCCCACGAGCATGGCCGCGCTCGACGTCCCGGCGTTCAGCGCACCGACCGCCATCAAGATGCCGTAGATGACGATCACGATTACGCCGGCGATGGCCGACCACATCACGAACTTCTTGGCGCTGTCGGCGGCCGCCTGGGCCTCCGCATAGCGCCCCTGTGCCCACAGCCCACTGACCTGGGTGGACTTGACGATCGCAACGATCCCAAGCGGAAGACAGCAGAACAACGTCACCAGAATGGACCACACCAAGTAGTTGTCAGGTTGTTGCCCGGCAGGCGGCTGCTGCGGCGGGTAACCAGGCGGTGGTGGTTGTGTCATGAAAACTCCAGATCACGAGAAGTTAGCTGGCCTAAAGCGGTGCCTACCATACCCGAGAGCCGCCCTGACGGCACCACCTAATGGGAAAAATCCGCGGGGCGGCGGGCAGTCGCTGAACCACATCGGTGCCGCAATGCGGCGCACTTGTCCGAATCGGCTCGACCCGGATTCCCCCGGGGGCAATCGTTTACCGCTGCCACCAGGGTCGGCAGGAGCCAGAAGCCGTGGTGGGACTCGGGTGAAAGATGTTGTCTTACTGATGATTTCACCAACCGTCGGCACCAGCGCGCAGCCGTGTTGGCACCTTGACCAACGTCCGCCGCACACCGAAATTAATGTCACGACAGACAATTTCCCACAGAATATGTGTAGGCGCAGACATGCCCTATAACGGCCCTATAACGGTCCGCCCATACCGATCGGCAAAGCCCTGTTTTCCGACCATCGACACCAATACACTCACCGATGTCAACGCAGCCGCATCGTCGGTCCGACACACCAAGGAGTCAAGGATGTCTCACTTCACCACCGCGCTGCGAGCCGCGACGGCTGCAGCACTCATGGGTAGCCTCGCCTGCCTGGGTAGTGCGACCGCGAATGCGGACCCTACCGGCACTGCGTCCGACGTCAACACGCTCGCCGGTTCGGTGTCGAAGGGTTACGGACTGAACAACTGCACGCCCCAGACGATCACCAGTGGCGAACTCGCCGCGCTTTCCTGCGGGCAGAACCCCGACGCCGCGGGACCCGCCCTGGCCAAGTACATCCTCTTCGCCACCCCCGACGACATGAACGGATCATTCAAGGCCAGCATCAAGGACGAAACCCTCACCGCGTGCGGGGACAGCGGCCAGTCGCCGACCACCTGGCGCCAGGGCAGCGCGGGCGCCACGGCCGGACAGGTGGCCTGCGGCACCTACCAGGGTGCCGCCGAGATCATCTGGACCACCGACGCCAAGAACGTGCTCAGCTACATCCGTGCCGGCAATTCGGATGTCCCCGCGCTGTACCAGTGGTGGCGGACCAACGGCTGACGCTTACAGTTGGGCCGCAACCAGTTTCGCGACCGCGCGCATCCCGGCGGCATTGGGGTGCAGCGGCGCCGGCCGCGCCGGTAGCGGCACCCTCAACCGCGCGGGCTTTTCCGTCCACGGCTCGGGCGACCATGCGTGGTGGTCGCGGCTGGCTGCCGCGGCGCGCACGACCTCACAGCCGGTGAGCGCGGCGGCGTCGGCGGTAAGTCGTTCCAGCGTTGCCGCGACGTGGCGGCCGAGCTCGCTGTCCGCCGCGGACAGTGGCGCAGCCGCGATCCCAGCCGGGGGCAACACCGTGAGGTAGTCGACGAACAGTACCCGCGCCCGCGGCGCCCGCCGCCGTAACGAACGACCGACCTCGCACAGCGAATCGAATACCTGGCCCAGGGCCTGATCGCGGTTGTTACTGTCGCGCAGTTCGGCTATCCGCGCGCCGAGCAGCGGCAGGCGCCGCGCCGGTCGCGGCAATGCCGCGGCCATCAGCAGCGGAATGTAGCCGACGTCGTTGCCGCCGATGGTGACCGTGACCAACGACTCCGAGCCGTCCAGCGCGGTTATCTGCGGTGGCGCGCCGTGCTGGTGATCGGCGAGCACATTGGCGGTGGTGGCGCCGGAGTAGGTGACGTCCACCAACTCCAGGTGTTGTTGTTCGGCGACCAGGTGCGGGTAGTTGCGGGCCGATCGGCCGGATCGCCACGGCGCGCCGGCCGCGCGCGGCCCGATACCCGGACCGGCTGCCATCGAACTGCCAAGCGCCACGTAGCGTTTGGTGCGAGTGGTCATAGCTCGGGGCTGGAGGCCTGTGCCCAAAAGCGTTTCGGGATCCTGCCGGCACGGCGCGCCAGATGGCCGGCGGTGACGGCCGCGGCCATCGCGGCGGCCATCGCCGGGGGATCTGCGGCCCGGGTCACCGCGGTGGCCAACAACACCGCGTCACAACCCAATTCCATTGCCAGCGCCGCGTCGCTGGCGGTGCCGATGCCCGCGTCGAGGACCACCGGAACTCCGGCCTGCGCTACGATCATCTCGATATTGTGCGGGTTGGTGATGCCGAGGCCGGTGCCGATCGGTGAGCCCAGCGGCATCACCGCCGCGCAACCGGCGTCCTCGAGGCGGCGGGCCAGCACCGGGTCGTCATTGGTGTACGGCAGCACCACAAACCCGTCGTCGACCAATTGCTCCGCGGCCCTGACCAATTCGATAGCGTCCGGCAGCAGGGTGCGCTCGTCGGCGATCACCTCCAGCTTGACCCAGTTGGTGTCCAGCGCCTCGCGGGCCAGCTGCGCGGTCAGCACCGCCTCGGCGGCACTGCGGCACCCGGCGGTGTTGGGCAGCGGCGTGATACCCAGCCGGTTGAGCAGGTCGAGCAGACCGGTTCCGCCCTCGGCGTCGACCCGGCGGATCGCCACGGTGGTCAGCTCGGTACCCGAGGCGACCAACGCCTCTTCCAGCACCGCCAGATTCGACGCTCCCCCGGTACCCATGATCAGCCGCGACGCGAAACTGCGGTCGCCGATCGTCAGTTTGTCACCCACGTCAACCACCCTGCACCGCCGTCACCACCTCGAGCCGATCACCTTCGGAAAGCATTGTCGCCCAGTCAGATCGAGGAAGCACCGCGCAGTCTAGGGCCACCGCAACGCCGCGGTCCGGGAAACCCAGCGACTGCAGCAGCGCGGCAACGGTGGTCTGCTCGTCGACCTCCACCTGCTGCTCGTTGACGACGACGATCATGCGCTCGCTCCGACCGCAGCGAGTTCGGACATGATCTGCTCGGCCGTCCACGGCGCCAACAGGAATCCCGACCGGCCATGGCCCGCGGCGACCAGGGTCCGCGCGTCCAGGCGTTGCACGATCGGCAGGTTGTCGGGCGTCATCGGCCGCAGTCCCGCCGAGCACTCGGCCAATTCGTACTCACCCAGGGCCGGCAGCACCGCGCACGCGTCGTCCAGCAGGTCACGCACGCCCGACACCACCGGCGCGGTGTCGCGGCCGTGTTCATACTGGGTGGCGCCCACCACCACCCCGTCCGCGCGCGGCACCAGATACACCTGACGACCATGGACCCGTGCGCGAATCACTCTGTGCGGCAACGTCATACAGCCTTTACGCCAGCGCAGCCGTAACACCTCGCCCTTCACCGGGCGCACCGGCAGGCCGGGCCACAACGCGGGAGCGTCGATGCCGTTGGCGATCACCACCGCGTCACCCTCCGCGTCGGACAACCCGGTCACCGGAGCAGCCCAGGCGACGCCGAGTCGCTCACAGTCCACGGTCAGCGCGTCGAGCACTGCGCGGTTGTCCACCGCCAATTCGGTGGGCGCGCGAAAGCCGTGCCGGATGCCTTGTGCCAGCAGGGGTTCGACGTCGCGGACGGCCGACTCCCACACCACCGGGTGTCCTTGCCGCGACAACCAGTCGGCAACGGTATGCAGGTCGGCGACGTCGGCCCGGTCGACGGCCACCACCAGCGACTCGCGGGCGGTGACCACGTCTGACGGCAGCCCGTCCAGGAAACCGCCGTGGTGCCACAGCCGCAGCGACTCCAGCCCGAGCCGCAACAACCGTTCCTCACCGGGCCAGGCTTCGCTGTGCGGGGCGATCATGCCGCCGGCGACCCATGACGCGCCGGGATCGGCGCTGCGATGCACCCGCACCGACCATCCGGCCCGGGCCGCCCGGCGCGCCACCGACAACCCGATGACGCCGCCGCCGATGACGGCCAACGACCCCGCGGGTGTGGGTGCTGACATCCTTGCTCCCTTCGCCGGCATGACCCGGATCAGGTGTGACGGTCAGGACAGGTCCAAGGTGCCCACTCTCAGTCCCGCTCATTACCCGGGACTCCCGTGCCTAACAGGGGTTCTTCTGGGTTCCAAACTAGCGCGCTAGCGTCGCAGTGTGCAGTCCCGTCTGGCTCGTCTGGCTCGTCTGGCTCGTCTAGCCGAGGCGAGGCTCTATTTGTGTACCGACGCCCGTCGGGAGCGCGGCGATCTGGCCGAGTTCGCCGACGCCGCGCTGGCCGGCGGCGTGGACATCATCCAGCTGCGCGACAAGGGCTCGGCCGCCGAACAGCGGTTCGGCCCGTTAGAGGCGCTCGACGAGCTGGCCGCCTGCGAAATCCTCGCCGACGCGGCCCGCCGGCACGGCGCCCTGTTCGCGGTCAACGATCGGGCTGACATCGCCGTGGCCGCCGGCGCCGACGTGCTGCACCTGGGTCAGCGCGACCTGCCGTCGAGCATCGCGCGAGAGATCGTCGGGCCCGACGTGCTGATCGGCAGGTCCACCCACGACCGCGACCAGGTTGCCGCGGCCGCCGTCGGGGATGCCGACTACTTTTGCGTCGGACCGTGCTGGCCCACTCCGACCAAGCCGGGGCGCCCGGCGCCGGGGCTGGACCTGGTGCGGGCCGCCGCCGCAATCGGTGGCGACAAACCGTGGTTCGCGATCGGCGGTATCGACGCGCCGCGGCTGCCCGACGTCGTGGCCGCCGGTGGCCGCCGGATCGTGGTGGTGCGGGCCATCACGGCGGCCGACAACCCGAAGGCGGCCGCCGAACAGCTCAGGTCAGCGCTTCCAGCAACGAGCTGACCCGAGGGCTCAGCTGCGACGGCGCCAGGTCCGCGTCGCCCGGCAGGCACCACACGAACACCCCGTCCTCGATTTCCACCGTGCACGGCAGCCGTCGCCGGCGTTCGTCGCCCCGGCGCAGCGGCACGGTGACCGGGGCGGTGCGCAGCAGCTGCCAGCTGGCGGCGAATCCGGGATGCAGCGGCAGCTCGGTCACATCGTCCTCGGCAACCCAGCGCAGCTCGGCGCTTTCCCGGTTGGGCACGGTGGGCAGCAACTCGTCGGTGTCGGCGACGACCGTCGTATAGGTCCAGGCCGTGCCGCGTGGGTTGGCCGTCACCAGCACCGCCCGCACGGTAAGGCGCTCGGCGGCCAGGCCCGCCTCTTCCCGCGCTTCACGGACCGCGGTCTGCTCCGGAGTCTCATGGCTGTCCCGGGCGCCGCCCGGCAGGCCCCAGGTGCCGCCCTGATGGCTCCACACCGCCCGGTGCTGCAGCAGCACCGCGGGGCTGCCGTCAGGTAACGGGGCCCTAAGTAGCAGCCCGGCCGAGCCGAATCGGCCCCAGAAGTGGGCGCCGTTGTCGGATACCACCCATCCGTCCCCGTCGCCCTGCACCAACTCAGGATATGCACGCGATTAGGGTAATTAGGTCTGCCTCCCCACATCTGTCGGCGCATTCTCTTAGAATTCGCTTATCCGGGTTGGTGACTTCGCCGAACAAGCCGAATAGATATCGAAAGCCGAGGTCGGAGCAGACGTGACGGTTGAGCTGGCGCACCCGTCGACCGAGCCGCTGGGATCGCGGTCGCCCGCTGAACCGGCCCATCCGCGCTGGTGGTTCGTCTCGACGACACCCGGGCGGATCCTGACCATCGGCATCGTGCTGGCAGCTCTGGGCGTGTCCAGCGCGTTCGCCACGTCGACGACGATCAACCACCGTCAGCAGGTGCTGACCACCGTGCTGGAACATACCGAGCCGCTGTCGTTTGCGGCCGGACGGCTCTACACCACGCTGTCGGTGGCCGACGCCGCGGCAGCCACCGCATTCATCGCCCAGGCCGAACCCCGCGCTGTCCGGCTGCGCTACGAGCAGGCCATCACCGACGCGGCGGTGGCGGTAACCCGCGCGTCGAGCGGGCTCACCGATGAGTCGTTGGTGCAATTGCTGGGCCGGATCAACGCCGAACTGGCGGTCTACACCGGCCTCATCGAGATCGCACGCACCAACAACCGGGCGGGTAACCCGGTCGGGTCGTCGTACCTGTCGGAGGCATCGGGGCTGATGCAGTCGACGATCCTGCCCGACGCGCAACAGCTGTACCAGGCGACGTCGGAACGGGTCGACACGGAAACCACCGCATCCACCCAGATCCCGGCGCCGGTGATCCTGGTCGTCACCACCACGGTGGTCTTCGGCGCCTTCTCGCATCGCTGGCTGGCCCGGCGCACCCGCAGACGGATCAATCCCGGTCTTGTCGTCGGTGCGCTCGGTATCCTTGTGATGGTGGTGTGGGTCGGAACCGCATTGACAATCTCTACGGCCGCCAGCCGTAGCGCCAAAGACACGGCGGCGGAGTCGCTCAAGACCGTTACCAACCTGGCGATCACCGCCCAGCAGGCGCGAGCCGACGAGACGCTGTCGCTGATCCGGCGCGGCGACGAGGAAATCCGCAAGCAGTCGTTCTACCAGCGCATCGAGGCCATGCATCACCAGCTCGACGCCTACATGGCTCGCCGCGACGCCGTCGACAAACCGGATCTGCAGGGCGCCGATCAGCTGCTGGTCCGCTGGCAGCAGGCCAACGACCGGATCAACTCCTACATCTCGGTCGGCAACTATCGCGCCGCCATCCAGGTTGCGTTGGGCAAGGGCGAGGACGACGCCACGCCCGCGTTCGACAAGCTCGACGAAGCCTTGACCAAAGCAATGGAGCAAAGCCGTAACCGGCTGCGCAACGACGTCCTCAATGCGCGTCGCGGACTGGCCGGCGCCCAGGTGGGCGGGGTGGTGCTCAGTGTGGGCGCAGCCGTCGCCGTCGCACTCGGACTGTGGCCCAGGCTGAAAGAATATCGGTGATGAAGGGCCTGCCCAGTTTCTCGAGGGCAGCATCGCCTGTCGCGCTCCTGGCCGCCGCGGTCCTGCTCGCCGGTTGCGGCCACTCCGAATCGCTGAAAGTGGAGACGACGCCGACGCTCCCGTATCCCACGCCGGTCGGGATGGAGGTGATGCCGCCCGAGCCGCCGCTACCGCCGGACGCGGCGAGCCAGGACTGCAACCCGACCGCCAGCTTGCGCCCGTTTCGCACCAAAGCCGAGGCCGATGCCGCGGTGGCCAATATCCACGAGCGGGGCCGGTTGATCGTCGGGCTCGACATCGGCAGCAACCTGTTCAGCTTCCGCGACCCGATCACCGGGGACATCACCGGATTTGACGTCGACATCGCCGGGGAGGTGGCGCGTGACATCTTCGGCAGCCCGTCACACGTCGAGTACCGGATCTTGTCGGCCGCGGAGCGCATCACCGCGTTGCAGACTTCCCAGGTCGACGTCGTCGTCAAGACCATGACCATCACCTGTGAGCGACGCAAGCTGGTGAACTTTTCCACCGTCTACCTGGATGCCAACCAGCGCATCCTGGCCCCCCGTGACTCGTCCATCGCGAAGGTGTCGGACCTGTCCGGCAAGCGGGTCTGTGTGGCCAGGGGCACCACGTCGTTGCGCCGTATTCGCGAGATCGCGCCGCCGCCGGTCATCGTGTCGGTGGTGAACTGGGCCGACTGCCTGGTGGCGATGCAGCAGCGGCAGATCGATGCCGTCAGCACCGACGACTCGATTCTGGCCGGGCTGGTGGAAGAAGACCCTTATCTGCACATCGTCGGGCCCGACATGGCCAACCAGCCCTATGGCATCGGGATCAATCTGGACAACACCGGGCTGGTCCGGTTCGTCAACGGGACACTCGAACGGATCCGCACCGACGGCACTTGGAACACGTTGTACCGCAAGTGGTTATCGGTCCTCGGTCCGGCACCGGTGCCACCCCAGCCGAGGTATCTGGATTGATGTCGCCGAAGCCCGCGCACCACGACTCAGCCACCGGCGATCAGGAAGGCCGGCAAGATCTGGCTCCCGGTACGCAGTCGGTCGACGTGCAGACCGGCGCAGCCGCCGGCAGCCGGCCCCCGGCGACTCAGGCGATTTTCCGTCCCGATTTCGACGATGACGACGACGACGACTTGTCCATCTCGCTGCGCGCCATGGACACCCAGCCGCAGGAGCGAATGTCGGCTGCGACGCGGGCACTGCCGCCGGTCAGGAAGCTCGGCGGCGGCCTGGTGGAGATTCCGCGGGTACCGGATATCGATCCGCTCAAGGCCCTGATGACCGACCCGGTGGTTCCCGAGTCGAAGCGGTTCTGCTGGAACTGTGGACGCCCGGTCGGTCGCAGCGGCGCGGAGGGCACGGGCGCCTCGGAGGGCTGGTGCCCGTACTGCGGCAGTCCGTACTCGTTTTTGCCGCAACTGAGCCCAGGCGACATCATCGCTGGTCAGTACGAGGTCAAGGGCTGCATCGCGCACGGTGGAATGGGCTGGGTGTATCTGGCCCTCGACCACAATGTCAACGACCGTCCGGTGGTGCTCAAAGGCCTGGTGCACTCCGGGGACGCCGAGGCGCAGGCGATCGCGATGGCGGAACGGAAGTTCCTCGCCGAAGTGGTGCACCCGTCGATCGTGCAGATCTTCAACTTCGTCGAGCACACCGACCGGCAGGGGGATCCGGTCGGCTACATCGTCATGGAGTACATCGGCGGGCAGTCGCTGCGGCGCGGCCGCGGCGAAAAACTGCCGGTCGCCGAGGCGATCGCCTACATCCTGGAAATCCTGCCGGCACTGAGTTATCTGCATTCGATCGGCCTGGTCTACAACGACTTGAAGCCGGAAAACATCATGCTCACCGAGGAGCAGCTCAAGCTGATCGATCTGGGTGCGGTGTCGCGGATCAACTCGTTCGGATATCTCTACGGCACTCCCGGCTTCCAGGCGCCCGAGATCGTGCGGACCGGTCCGACCGTGGCCAC
>NZ_MVIF01000339.1 GCF_002086675.1 Mycobacterium persicum | reverse complement strand
CCGCCGCCGACGCCATTCGGCAAGAGGCGGCCGTCTGCCCCGGCGGCAGCCGGCATGGTGGGGGGGAGCAATCCGGGGTTGACGCCCGGCGCGCCGTTCGCGCCGGCCCCTCCGACTCCGCCCGCCCCGCCATTGCCGAACAGCACGGCGTTACCGCCGGCGCCGCCGTGACCGCCGGCCCCGCCCATGCCGCCCGTCCCGCCGTTGCCGAACAGCAGCCCACCGGTGCCGCCGCGCCCGCCTGATGCGCCGGCTCCACCGGCTCCACCCGCCCCACCGTGGCCCAAC
>NZ_MVIF01000338.1 GCF_002086675.1 Mycobacterium persicum | reverse complement strand
AGATCGGCGACGCCTACGTCGCCGAGGTGTACCGGTGGGCCAAGGCGAACGCGATCCCGGTGCGTCGCTTCGCTAAGGGCGAGAACAAGGAGCAGATCGCCGCGCCGCTGATCGAGGCCGCCCAACGCGACGGTGGTGGTGGGAAGGTGGTGCTGGTCGGGATCGCGCAGGAGAAGACCCCGGTGTGGCGGTCATGGAAGGCCAAGGGCCGAGAACACCTCGCGCATCCGCACATGGAGTGGGGTCGGCAGATGGCCTTCGTCAATCATTTCTATTTTTATCTGTGGG
>NZ_MVIF01000337.1 GCF_002086675.1 Mycobacterium persicum | reverse complement strand
CGCCTGCACCGCCCGCTCCGCCGGGGGCGCCCATACCAGCTGTACCTCCGTCGCCGCCATCACCGCCGAAACCCGTGTTTTCACCTGGGCCGCCGTTGCCACCGATGCCGCCGCTGCCGCCGGCGCCGCCAGAAGCGCCGGTGCCACCGCTGCCTCCTGTGCCGCCGCTGCCGCCGCTGCCGCCGCTGCCGATGAGTAGCCCGCCATGACCGCCGGTGCCGCCGGCGCCGCCGGCGCCGCCAGGGACGCCTGGGCCACCACCGTCATGACCGGTGCCGCCGGGCCCGCCG
>NZ_MVIF01000336.1 GCF_002086675.1 Mycobacterium persicum | reverse complement strand
GGCTCCGCCGGCGGCGCCGGCGGAACGGGCGGCATTAGCAGCTTCGGCGCGGGGGGCGGCGGAGGCGGCACCGGTGGCGCTGGCGGTGACGGCGGCATCTTCGGAGGGCCTGGCGGCAACGGTGGCGGCATCGATGGCGGCGCCGGTGGCGCGTCCGAGAACGCCAGCGGAAGCGGCGGGGGCGCCGGTGGCGGCGCAGGTTTGCCTGACGGTCGTGGTGGCGGGGGCGGTGCCGGCGGCCCAGGTGGAGCCGGCGCCCCCGGCGGGAACGGCGGCGACGGAGGCAAAAG
>NZ_MVIF01000335.1 GCF_002086675.1 Mycobacterium persicum | reverse complement strand
GCCCAGGGGGTGCCGGCGGGGCCGGCGGTACCGGCATCAACGGTGGCGACGGGGGTGCCGGCGGGACGGCCGGCAACGCCGGGTTGCTGTTCGGCAGCGGCGGCGCCGGCGGCGCCGGCGGCGCCGGCATTTCCGCCCAAGGCGGTGCCGGCGGGCTCGGCGGCAACGCCGGGCTGTTGTTCTCCAGCGCCGGGCCCGGCGGCTTGGGCGGCGCCGGCATGACCGGCGGCGGCGGCGGGGGTGGCGGCAACGCCGGCTGGCTTGGCAGCGGCGGCGCCGGCGGGGCCGCTGGCAC
>NZ_MVIF01000334.1 GCF_002086675.1 Mycobacterium persicum | reverse complement strand
GGGCGGTTGGTCCGGCTCGTTCTTGTGCGGCGTGGGCGGCGGGATCTCGGGGTGCGTGATCTGTGGCGTGGGCGGTGGTAACTCGGGGTCCTACAACGGTGGCGCTGGCAGTTCGGGCAATTCCGGCAAAAACAACGGCGGCTTCGCCAACGGCGGCAACTCGGGTGAAAACAACAGCAGCCCCGGCGGCGGTAACTCCGGTTTCAGCAATAACGTTGCCGGCGGTGGGAATTCAGGTTCCTCCAACGGCGGTGCCGGCGGCGGCAATTCCGGTGACCACAACGGTACGGCCGGTGGTGGCA
>NZ_MVIF01000333.1 GCF_002086675.1 Mycobacterium persicum | reverse complement strand
GCCCACGCCACCGTTGTCGGACCCCGAGTTCCCGCCGCCCACGCCGCCGTTGTTCGAGCCGGACCACCCGCCGCCCAGGCCATTGTTGTCGTGACCCGATGAGCCGAACGATAGGTTGTTCGAGCCGGACGAACCCGCGAGGTTGCCCGTACCCGAAGCCAGCACCAGGGGCCCATCGCCGCTGTTTCCGTTACCGATGTTGTAGTTGCCCGAATTGTTGTCGCCGGTGTTGAGGATCCCGGAATTATTGTTGCCGGTGTTGTTGTATCAGGAGTTTCAGTAACAAGTCTTGGAGAAGCACGAGTT
>NZ_MVIF01000332.1 GCF_002086675.1 Mycobacterium persicum | reverse complement strand
TCATAGCCGACCATCGCCCCCACATCCTGAGCCCACATCTCCACATAATCGAACTCAGTAGCCGCAATCGCCGGCGTGTTCTGCCCCAAGAAATTGGTCGCCACCAACGCCCCCAACAACACCCGATTGGCCGCCACCGCCGCCGGATGCACCGTCGCCGACACCGCCGCCTCAAACGCCGTCGCCGCCGCCGCCGCCGACGCCGCCGCCGTCTCCGCCCGCGCCGCGGCCGCGCTCAACCACCCCACATACGGCGCCGCCGCCGCCGCCATCGACACCGACGCCGGACCCGCCCACGGCCCACCCG
>NZ_MVIF01000331.1 GCF_002086675.1 Mycobacterium persicum | reverse complement strand
GGCACCGGTGGTCAAGGTGGTACCGGCACCGACAGCACCAACCCGGCCATCGCCGGCCAAGCCGGCGGCACCGGCGGCACCGGCGGCCAAGGCGGCGACGCCGGCAAGGGCGGCCTCGGCTCCACTGTTGGTGCTGATGGCACCGCCGGCAACGGCGGCACCGGCGGCGTGGGCGGCACCGGCGGCAAGGGCGCCGACAACCTAACCGCCGCGGCCGCCGGCGCCACCGGCGGCACCGGCGGTGCCGGTGGGGCCGGTGGGCAGGGCGGCACCGGCGGGGCTGCGGGTAATGCGTTCACCGGCACCGC
>NZ_MVIF01000330.1 GCF_002086675.1 Mycobacterium persicum | reverse complement strand
TTCCAGGGCGTCCACCCAGATAGCGAGTGGCGGCAGGGGGCTTACGGGAGCTGACCGCGGGCATCAATTGATTTGTGGGCATGGCACGCGCAGCTTGCATCTCAGGCGGCCTCCCGGACGGGTTGGGGTGGGCTCAGCGCGCCATCACCGAGTTCACGCAGGGTGTGAGAGCAGCGACGCAAGATTTTGCGTTCGACCGCCAGGGTCGGATTCTTGCCATTGTGGCCGTCGTGCTTGGTCGCCAGCTGTTGGTAGTAGCCGTAATCCGGGGAGCCGGGCCAAGCCGCGCACTTGGCCGCCTCGAAGGTG
>NZ_MVIF01000032.1 GCF_002086675.1 Mycobacterium persicum | reverse complement strand
GCACCAACGGTACCGGCGTTGATGCCGCTGCCGCCATTGCCGCCATTGCCGATCACGGTGGTGGCGGCGTTGCCACCATTGCCGCCGCTGGCAGGCGTAATCAAGTTGAGAGGGGAATTGCCGGAATTGCCGCCGTTGCCGCCGGCGCCGACAAGACCCATGGCATTGCCACCGTTCCCGCCGACGCCGAGCACCACCAACGCGTATGAAGCCTTGGTAGCGAATACGGCTGTGAATCTCGCCAGCACGAGCGCTGCCTCTGCCGGCAGCCCGGCGCCTTTCCTGAACCAGATCGCCGATAACCTGGAGGGCTACATCCAGCTGACTGGCCAATCGCTCAGTGCCGCCGTCACCGACTTCACTGGCAATTTGTCTAACTTGCCCCAACACCTGATGGCGGCTTTCTCCGACCTTATGGCGGGCAACGTCAGCGGTGCCGTGCAGCAGGTGGCGACCGGCGTGTTCGGCCTCTTTGTCGATACCTCCAGCCTGTTCACCGTGACCGGCAACTTCCCGCAACTCACCGCGGTCGTCAACGGTGCCCTTGGAGACCTGCTGCCGATCCTGACCATCCCCGGAGACTCGGCGCAGAACTTCGCCAACGTGGTCAAGCTGCTTACCGACCCGACCATATCGGTGGATGTCACGAATTTCTTGGCTCCCACCCAGACGCTCGGGTTCCCGGTGGCATTGGGTCTGGAGCTGGTCGGTCCGGCGTTCTCCACAGCCGCCGCGGCCGGAAAAAGTGCCACGGCATTTTCCCAAGCCGTGCAGGCCGGCAACATACCGCTGGCTTTGACCGCATTGGTAGACGCACCCGCCGTCATCGCAGATGGCTTCCTCAATGGCCAATACGTGCTGCCCACGCCGCTGACGTTGACGGTTCCGTTTGTGGTCCCCCTGATCGGCGTCGTGCCAGAAACGATCACGCTGCAGAACAACGTCCCCTTCAACGGGATCCTGCACCCCCTCGAGCGCATCACGGCTATTGCGCCAAACCCGCTCAGCGGCGGCATGCTCAACGTCACAACCAACGGCACGCAGATCGGCGGCATCGTTCCCGCTTTGCTGAACTATTGGCCCCAACAGCTCGCGAACGCCATCGGGGCGTAGTTGCTGAGCTGTGCGTCGCGCGAAGAGCTATAGCGACTATTTCGCCAGCTAGTCCCGCAAGCCCGCGCTGAAGCGTCACACGCTGGTGCCGGCCGGGCAGCCGTTTCAGCATCATCTGCTCGCTGCCGCGCGTGGTGGCGGTGGTGATGGCGCTGTCGGGTCCGGGCTGCCGGTCGCGGGATCCCGCTCGATCGGGTCGCGGATGGTTCGGCCCACGTCGAGACGTCCGGCGTTGTCCTGGTGAGCGGACCGCCGTGGGTGTCAACCTCGCGGTGGCCGGCGTTTTCGCCGACGAGGTTGTCCGTATTCGGTTCATGTCGGTGGGTGCGTCCGCTCACCAAGTATGAATTCATAATCACCAAATCTCTCGGCGGGGATATATGTGTGGCTTCCCACGGGTTTGTGCGACTTTCGACCACGGACGCGCCGGCCTGCGCCATATCGTGCCACGGCGTAGGTGATTTGCCTTGACCAATTCGCATGCTAATGACGGCGGTTAGGCTGATTTGGCAAACCACACTAACCGCTTGGCATGTCTCCGGCGACGTAATTGCCTGGTGCTTGCGGTGGCATAACACCGGGTAAGGCCAGTGGCCTTCCAATCTGAACATTCGGCGCCGGTCCTCACTGCAGCTAACGAGATGGTGTCATCACCGCCTCAAGTGCTCACTCGCTGGAAGCGGTTCCCGCCGAGCGCCTTTCGTCGGTCGGGATTGCGACGATGATGAGCGATCCGACAACGACTGGCTTTTGAATGCATGGCGAGCGCTGTCGTAGCGCTCAAATGCGTTGTTATACAACAGGACAATAACTTGAGTCGGTTTAGCTGGGTAAGGCTGCTGGTAGGTGTGCATCGAGGGCGCGGGCGATTGCTGTCGTCGCGTGGCGGCAAGTCTCCTGACAAGCCAATCGAAATTTGCTATGGCGCAACAAGTTCGCTGTTTGCAATAGCGTCGCGTACTACAGTCCCGCACCGGACCCAGCCGGATCGCTGCCCTGAGTGGAGTTGAACTCCTTCGGTCAAGTGTTACCTCGCTGCTAATCACGTAGATACGTTCGACCCAATCAACTGAAAACGATCGTTTTCCGTTGTTGGTGTGCCCCAGCGGATTACGTTTCTTTTTGCCGATGAGGTCGGGTCTCATCGGGTCAAACCGTTCATGTTGTGGGGGCGATGAGCATGTCATTTGTGAACGCTGTGCCTGCGGTTGTCCAGGCGGCAGCCCAGGATCTCGCAGGTATTCGCCTGGCGCTGGAAGAGGCCACCGCAGCAGCGGCGGCTCCCACGACTGCGTTGGCGGTGGCGGGCGAAGATGAGGTATCAGCTGCAATCGCAGCACTATTCGGCACTTTCGGTCAGGAGTACCAAGCCATCAGTGCCCAGGCGTCGGCGTTTCATGCAGACTTCGTCAAGCTGTTGAACGGCGCTGCGTCTTCATACGTCGAAGCCGAGGTAGCGAATGCTGTTTCAGTCCTCACCGGCCAAAATGCCGCTGCTGCAGTGGGCGGCGGGCTCAACGGAGGTCTGACCGCCGCTTTCAATGGTGAACTGGCTCTCCAGGCTGCCAACTCGTTCGCGACCGCGTTTGGTGCCGGAGCTTCCGGTCTCGCCCTGCAGACCGGAGGAGCCATCGTGTCCGGTGTCGGCACGGGGTTGGTTCAGACGGGCGAAGTCATCGTGGCGGCCGGCCACTCCCTGCAGAATTTCGGCGTTCTCATGTCGGGCGTCGGCGCTGGGCTGAGCGCCCAGGCACGTGCCGCCCTGACACAGGCATTGGCGTTGGGCGGTTCGTTGAGTGCTCAACTCGGCGCGTCGCTGTCAGGCAGCCTCGACCTTGGCCTACCGGAGCTGATCGCGGCATTCAACGGTGGCTTGACCGGACTGATCCACACGGGTCAAACCCTGACTGGGAACGTGCTCATAGGCTTCAGCAGCGGGCTTAGTGAGCTCATCCAAACGGGCGGAACACTATTGGCAAACTTCGGTGGCAGCTTGCCTGAGATTGCCGCCCACCTCAATGCTGCCTTCTCGGCGACTTTAGGTGGGGCGTTGCCGACGTTGGTGGCGGCGGTCAACGGTGGTGTGACGGGGTTGCTTCAGACGGGTCAGTCGCTGGCGACCAGCTTGGCGGGCGGCTTCGGTGGTGGCCTCAGTGGGCTGATTCAAACGGGTGAGAGTCTTGTTGCCAGCTTGGCCGGTGGGTTGAGGCTGCCGGCGTTGGCCGCGCAGTTGTCGGCGATGTTGCAGGCCAGCCTGGGTGGGTCGTTGCCGCAGCTGGTGGCCGCGGTCAGTGGTGGGTTGCATGGGCTGGTCGAGGTGGGGCAAAACTTCACGGCCGCGTTGAGCGCGGTGATCAATGCCCCGGCGGTGGTGGCCGCGCTCAACGGCGGGCTGCACGGCCTCGTTGAGCTGGGCCAGACGTTCGTGGCGACCCTGACCGGTGGGTTGAGTGCTCCCGCGCTAGCCGCACAACTGTCGGCGATGTTGCAGGCCAGCCTGGGCGGATCATTCCCTCAGCTGGTGGCCGCGCTCAATGGTGGCCTCAACGGGCTGATCCAGACCGGCCAGTCGTTGGCGACCAGCTTGGTCGGCAATTTCGGTGGGGGGTTAAATGCCCTGATTCAGACCGGACAGACGTTCGTGGCCAGCTTGGCGGGCAGCTTCAATGCTCCGGCGTTGGCCACACAGCTCACTGCGATGTTGCAGGCCAGCCTGGGCGGATCGTTCCCGCAAGTAGTGGCCGCGCTCAACGGTGGGCTCAACGAAGTGATTCAAACCGGTCAGAATCTGGTCGGCAGCCTGGGAGCAGCGTTCGGTGGAAGCTTGCCGGAGCTGGCGGCGAGGCTATCCGCGGCCTTGTCGGCGGGCCTGAGCGGCAGCCTGTCGGCGGAACTCAGTGCGGCCCTGGCGACGAGCGTCAGCGGCGCCTTGTCCGCATTGGGGTCGGGGCTGGTACAGACCGGTGGAATGCTGGCGGGCGGTCTGGGTGCTGGGCTCTCGGGTCTCATCGGCACGGGCCAAGTGCTCGCCGGCAGCTTCGGTGCAACCGCTTCCGGACTATTGCGGACGGGCGAAGCCCTCGCGGCCATTTGGGAGAATGCCGCGGCTCAGATCGGCGGTGCGCTCGGCGGCGCCGTCGAGGCAAGCCTCGGCGTCGGGTTTCCGGGGCTGTCCCAGGTCGGTCTGACGCTTGCCACAGGTATCGCCAACGCCACCGTCGGACTCGCCCAGACCGGATGGGTCATCCTGACGGCGTTGGACAATGCATCTCTTGGACTCGCTGCCAATATCGGCGCTGCCCTGGCCAACCTCCAACTCGCCATCCAAGCGGCGTTGAACGCGAGCCTCGGTGTTCAGGTCGGTGCCTAGTAGCCCGACGGCGTCGTGGTGCGCCCCCAACCGTGGCGGCACCAGCGCCCGGCCGACACACCCCGGAATGGATTTGCAAAGATCTGCATAACCATGCAGAATCGGCCGAATGGCCGATGTGACGAGGGTGGCGGTTGCCGGTGCCAGCGGCTACGCGGGCGGTGAGATCCTACGCCTATTGCTCGGGCATCCAGCCCACATCGCGGGCCGGTTGACGATCGGCGCGTTGACCGCGGCGGGCAGCGCGGGTAGCGCGCTGGGTGAACACCACCCGCACCTGGTGCCGTTGGCCGAGCGAATTCTCGAACCCACGGAGCGCAACGTGCTCGACAACCACGACGTGGTGTTCCTCGCTCTGCCACACGGATATTCGGCGGCGCTGGCCGCGCAGCTCGAGCCGGAGACCCTAATCGTCGACTGCGGGGCGGACTTCCGGCTTACGGACGCGGCGGCCTGGGAGCGGTTCTACGGATCCCCGCACGCCGGCAGCTGGCCCTACGGTCTACCGGAGTTGCCGGGTGCGCGGGAGCAGCTCAGCGGTGCGCGCCGCATCGCGGTGCCCGGGTGTTATCCGACCGCCGCGTTGCTGGCCCTGCTGCCTGCCATGGCCGACGATCTCATCGAGCCGGCGGTGACCGTCGTTGCCGTCAGTGGAACATCAGGGGCGGGCCGCGCGGCCAAGACGGACCTACTCGGATCGGAAGTCATCGGGTCGGCTCGGGCCTACAACATTGCCGGTGCCCATCGGCACACCCCGGAAATCGCGCAGGGGCTGCGCGCGGTCACCGGCCGCGACGTCACGGTGTCGTTCACCCCCGTTCTGATTCCCACCTCGCGCGGCATTTTGGCCACCTGTACCGCGCGCACCCGCTCGCCGATTGCCCAATTGCGGGCGGCGTACGAAAAGGCCTACGACGCTGAGCCATTCATCCATCTGCTGCCTGAGGGCCAGTTGCCCCGCACGGGCGCGGTGATCGGCAGCAACGCCGCGCATATTGCCGTCGCCGTGGACGAGGACGCCCAGACGCTGGTGGCCCTGGCCGCGATCGACAACCTGGTCAAAGGGACAGCCGGCGCCGCGATCCAATCGATGAACCTGGCGCTGGGCTGGCCGGAAACCGACGGCCTGTCAGTCGTGGGAGTGGCACCGTGACCGAAACACCAACCGCCACAAGGTTGCTGCGTGCTCAAGGCGTCACCGCACCGGCCGGCTTCCGGGCTGCCGGCATCGCCGCTGGTATCAAATCATCCGGCGCCCCCGACCTCGCGCTGGTCTTCAACGAAGGCCCCGACTATGCCGCCGCCGGGGTCCTCACCCGAAACAAGGTCAAGGCCGCGCCGGTGTTGTGGACCCAGCAGGTGCTGACCACCGGCCAGTTGCGCGCGGTGATCCTCAACTCCGGCGGCGCCAACGCCTGTACCGGTCCGGGCGGCTTTCAGGACACCCACGCCACCGCCGAAGCGGTCGCCGCCGCGCTGTCGGACTGGGGAACCGAGACTGGGGCCATCGAGGTCGCCGTTTGCTCGACGGGCCTGATCGGCGACCGGCTGCCGATGGACAAGGTGCTCAACGGCGTTCGGGACATTGTGCATGAAATGCACGGCGGGCTGACCGGCGGCGACGACGCCGCACACGCCATCATGACCACCGATACCGTTCCCAAACAGGTTGCGCTGCACCATCAGAAGTGGACGGTCGGCGGGATGGCCAAGGGTGCGGGCATGCTGGCGCCGTCGCTGGCCACCATGCTGTGTGTGCTGACCACCGACGCGGTCGCCGAGCCTGCGGCACTCGATCACGCGCTGCGCCGAGCCACCGCCCGCACCTTTGACCGGCTCGACATCGACGGCAGCTGTTCCACCAACGACACGGTGCTGTTACTGGCTTCGGGGGCAAGCGAATTCGCGCCGTCGCAAGCCGACCTCGACGACGCGGTGCTGCAGGTGTGCGACGACCTGTGCGCTCAACTGCAAGCCGACGCCGAAGGCGTCACCAAACGCGTCACCGTAACGGTACGAGGAGCAACCAGCGACGACGACGCGTTGACCGCCGCTCGGGTAATCGCTCGCGACAGCCTGGTCAAGACGGCGCTGTTCGGATCCGACCCGAACTGGGGCCGGGTGTTGGCCGCCGTCGGGATGGCGCCGATCACCCTTGACCCCAATCGAATCAGCGTGGCGTTCAACGGCGCAGCCGTCTGCGTCGACGGAGTGGGTGTTCCGGGGGCACGCGAGGTCGACCTGTCGGCAAAAGACATCGACATCACCGTGGACTTGAATATCGGCGATAGGCAGGCCACCATCCGGACCACCGATCTGTCGCACGCCTACGTCGAAGAGAACTCGGCCTACAGCTCATGACCCGCGCCGGCGACGATGCAGTGGGGGCACCGCCCGCGTGCGGGGGACGAAGCGATGAGGTGGGGGCCCCACCCGCATGCGGGGGAGAGCGGCGCTCATGAGCATCGAGGCACTGACCACTCAGGTCAAGGCGCAGGTGCTGGCCGAAGCCCTGCCCTGGCTGAAGCAGTTGCACGGCAAGATCATTGTGATCAAGTACGGCGGCAACGCGATGATCGACGACACGCTGCGGCAGGCATTCGCCGCGGACATGGCATTTCTGCGCAATTGCGGGATCCATCCGGTCGTGGTGCACGGCGGGGGACCGCAGATCACCGCGATGCTACGGCGGCTGGGCATCGAAGGTGACTTCAAGGGCGGATTCCGGGTCACCACACCGGAAGTGCTCGACGTGGCGCGCATGGTGCTGTTCGGCCAGGTGGGCCGCGAGCTGGTGAACCTGATCAACGCGCACGGTCCCTATGCCGTCGGGATCACCGGTGAGGATGCCCAACTATTCACCGCGGTGCGGCGCAGCGTCACCGTCGACGGCGTGGCCACCGACATCGGCCTGGTCGGCGACGTCGACAAGGTAAACACCGATGCGGTGGTGGATCTCATTGGCGCACGCCGGATTCCGGTGGTCTCGACGCTGGCGCCGGACGCCGACGGTGTGGTGCACAACATCAATGCCGACACGGCCGCGGCAGCACTCGCAGAAGCCCTGGGAGCCGAAAAGTTGCTGATGCTCACCGATGTCGAGGGCCTGTACACCAGCTGGCCGGACCGTAATTCCTTGGTCAGCGAAATCGACACGGCCACACTGGCGCAACTGCTGCCCACCCTGGAAGCGGGAATGATCCCCAAGGTCGAGGCGTGTCTGCGAGCTGTCGACGGCGGCGTGCCCAGTGCGCACGTCATCGACGGCCGGGTCAAACACTGTGTGTTGGTGGAGCTGTTCACCAACGAGGGCACCGGCACCAAGGTGGTGGGCGGGTGACACAAACCGAAAGCATGCAACAACGGTGGCAGGCCGTGATGCTGAACAACTACGGCACCCCACCGATAGCGCTGGCCAGCGGGGACGGCGCCGTAGTGACCGACGTGGACGGCAAAACCTACGTCGACCTGCTCGGCGGCATCGCGGTCAACGTGCTGGGCCATCGCCACCCGGCGGTCATCGAGGCTGTGACGCACCAGCTTTCAACGCTGGGCCACACCTCCAACCTGTATGCCACCGAACCCGGGGTCGCTCTGGCCGAAGAGTTGGTGGCGCTGCTGGGCGCTGAAACCCGAGCACGAGTGTTCTTCTGCAACTCCGGGACCGAGGCCAACGAGTTGGCATTCAAGCTGTCCCGGCTCACCGGCCGCACGAAACTGGTTGCCGCCCAAGAAGCTTTCCACGGCAGGACGATGGGTTCGTTGGCGCTGACCGGGCAGCCGGCCAAGCAGGCGCCGTTTGAGCCGTTGCCGGGCTACGTCACCCACGTTCGCTACGGCGACGTCGACGCGTTGGCCGCCGCGGTCGACGACGGCACCGCCGCAGTATTTCTCGAGCCGATCATGGGGGAGAGCGGTGTGGTCGTGCCGCCTGAGGGCTACCTGGCGGCCGCCCGCGACATCACTTCGCGACACGGCGCGTTACTGGTGCTCGACGAGGTGCAAACCGGAATGGGCCGCACCGGCGCCTTTTACGCCCACCAGCACGACGGCATCACCCCGGACGTGGTGACCCTGGCCAAGGGGCTCGGGGGCGGGCTGCCGATCGGGGCGTGCCTGGCCGTCGGGCCGGCCGCGGAACTGATGACCCCCGGGCTGCACGGCAGCACCTTCGGCGGTAACCCGGTGTGCACCGCGGCGGCTCTGGCAGTGCTGCGAACGCTGGCGACCGAGGGCCTGGTCCGCCGCGCCGATGTGTTGGGCAAAACGCTGCGCCAGGGCATCGAATCACTGGGACACCCGCTGGTCGACCACGTCCGCGGCCGGGGACTACTGCTGGGCATCGTGTTGACGGCCCAGCAGGCCAAAACCGCGGAGGCGGCCGCCCGCGACGCCGGTTACCTGGTCAACGCCGCCGCGCGCGACGTCATCCGGCTGGCGCCGCCGCTGATCATCACCGAAGCTCAGCTCGACGGCTTCGTGCACGCGCTGCCGGGCATCCTCGACACCGCCGGAGCACAGACATGACCAGACATTTCCTGCGCGACGACGACCTGTCGCCCGCCGAGCAGGCCGAGGTCCTCGAGCTTGCCGCCGCGCTCAAGAAGGACCCGTTCAGCCGCCGCCCGCTAGAGGGGCCGCACGGGGTAGCGGTGATCTTCGACAAGAACTCCACCCGCACCCGGTTTTCCTTCGAAATGGGCATCGCGCAACTTGGCGGCCACGCCGTCGTCGTCGACGCCAAGAGCACCCAGCTGGGCCGCGACGAAACTCTGCAGGACACCGCAAAAGTGTTGTCCCGCTTCGTTAATGCCATCGTCTGGCGGACGTTCGGCCAAGACCGCCTGGACGCCATGGCCGGTGCCGCGACGGTGCCGGGGATCAATGGGCTGTCCGACGAGTTCCACCCCTGCCAGGTGCTCGCGGATCTGCAGACCATCGCCGAGCGCAAAGGGTCACTGCGTGGCCTGCGGCTGTCGTATTTCGGCGACGGCGCCAACAACATGGCTCACTCGTTGCTGCTCGGCGGGGTCACCGCAGGTATTCACGTCACCGTCGCGGCACCCGAAGGCTTCCTGCCGGATCGCAACGTGCTGGCCGCAGCCGAAAAGCGCGCCCAGTCGACCGGCGCCTCGGTGACGGTGACCGCCGACGCCAAGGCCGCAGCCGCCGCCGCCGACGTCCTGGTGACCGATACCTGGACGTCGATGGGACAGGAGAACGACGGGGTGGATCGCGTCAAACCGTTCCGCCCGTTCCAGGTCAACGAGCGACTACTGGGTCTGGCCGACTCGGAAGCCGTTGTGCTGCATTGCCTTCCGGCACATCGCGGCGACGAGATCACCGACGACGTGATAGACGGCCCAGCCAGCGCGGTTTGGGACGAGGCCGAAAACCGGTTGCATGCTCAGAAAGCGCTGCTGGTGTGGCTGTTGGAGCGGTCGCGATGACGCGCGACGGCGGATCCAAGGCCACACCCGAAGTCACTCGCGCCGGTCGGCAGGCCCGCATCGTGGCGATCCTGTCGACGCAACCGGTCAGCAGCCAAAGCGAACTGGCGGGGTTGCTGGCCGGCGACGGCATCGAAGTAACCCAGGCCACGCTGTCGCGTGCCCTCGAAGAGCTTGGCGCGGTCAAGCTGCGCGGCGCCGACGGCGGGGTCGGGGTCTATGTCGTGCCCGAAGACGGCAGCCCGGTGCGCGGGGTCACCGGGGGCACCGGACGGTTGTCCCGACTGCTGGGTGAGTTGCTGGTGTCCACCGACGCCAGCGCCAACCTGGCCGTGCTGCGCACTCCACCGGGCGGCGCACACTACCTGGCCAGCGCCATCGATCGCGCGGCGCTACCCTACGTCGTCGGCACTATCGCCGGCGATGACACCGTGTTCGTGGCCGCCCGCGAGCCGATGACCGGCGCTGAGCTGGCGTCGGCGTTGGAAAAGCTTTGGAAAACCTGAAATAAAGGAGTTGGTTCATGTCAGAACGCGTCATCCTGGCGTATTCGGGCGGCCTGGACACCTCGGTGGCCATCAGCTGGATCGGCAAGGAGACCGGCCGCGAGGTCGTGGCGGTGGCGATTGACCTCGGCCAGGGCGGCGAGGACATGGAGGTGGTGCGGCAGCGCGCACTGGATTGCGGCGCCGTCGAAGCTGTTGTGGTCGATGCCCGCGACGAGTTCGCCCAGGGCTACTGCCTGCCCACCATCCTGAACAACGCCCTGTACATGGACCGCTACCCGCTGGTGTCGGCGATCAGCCGACCGTTGATCGTCAAGCACCTGGTTGCGGCCGCACGCGAGCACGGCGGCGGGATCGTGGCGCACGGCTGCACCGGCAAGGGTAACGACCAGGTTCGGTTTGAAGTCGGATTCGCTTCGCTGGCACCGGATTTGGAGGTGCTAGCGCCGGTCCGTGACTACGCCTGGACCCGGGAGAAGGCGATCGCGTTCGCCGAGGAAAACGCCATCCCGATCAACGTCACCAAACGCTCACCATTTTCCATCGACCAGAACGTCTGGGGCCGTGCGGTGGAGACCGGCTTCCTGGAGCACCTGTGGAACGCCCCCACCAAGGACATCTACGCCTATACCGAAGACCCGACGGTCAACTGGAACACTCCCGACGAGGTGATCGTCGGATTCGAGAGGGGCGTTCCGGTATCGATCGATGGCCGATCGGTGTCGGTGCTGCAGGCCATCGAGGAACTCAACCGCCGCGGCGGTGCGCAAGGTGTCGGCCGGCTCGATGTGGTCGAAGACCGGTTGGTCGGCATCAAGAGCCGCGAGATCTACGAGGCGCCGGGAGCGATGGTGCTCATCACCGCCCACACCGAACTCGAACATGTGACATTGGAGCGCGAGTTGGGCCGGTTCAAGCGTCAGACCGACCAGCGCTGGGCCGAGTTGGTGTACGACGGGCTGTGGTATTCGCCGCTGAAGATCGCGCTGGAAAGCTTCGTCGCCACGACCCAGGAGCACGTGTCCGGCGAGATCCGGATGGTGTTGCACGGCGGCCACATCGCGGTCAACGGGCGGCGCAGCGCCGAATCCCTCTACGACTTCAACCTGGCCACCTACGACGAGGGCGACACCTTCGACCAGTCGGCCGCCCGCGGATTCGTCTACGTGCACGGGCTGTCGTCAAAACTGTCCGCCCGCCGGGACCTGCAGTGACGGGTTCCCGCCGAGCAGACACAGAATCGCACCGATACGCCCGCCCGCGTGCGATTCTGTGTCTGCTCGCGGAGAAAAAGTGAGCACCAACGAGGGGTCGCTGTGGGGCGGGCGGTTCGCCGGCGGCCCCTCCGACGCACTGGCCGCGCTGAGCAAGTCCACTCAGTTCGACTGGGTACTGGCCCCCTACGACATCAAAGCCTCCCAGGCCCACACCAAGGTGCTCTTCGGAGCGGGCCTGCTCACCGAAGAGCAGCGTGACGACTTGCTGGCCGGCCTCGACCGCCTCGCAGCCGACGTCGCCGACGGCAGCGTTGGCCCACTGCTCACCGACGAGGACGTGCATGCCGCGCTGGAACGCGGACTGATCGAACGAGTGGGTCGCGAGCTGGGCGGCCGGCTGCGGGCCGGCCGCTCCCGCAACGACCAAATCGCCACGCTGTTCCGGATGTGGCTGCGCGACGCGGTGCGCCGGGTCGGCGCCGGTGTGCTCGACGTCGTGCAAGCCCTGGCCGTTCAGGCCGCCGCGCATCCGAGTGCGATCATGCCCGGCAAGACACACCTGCAGTCGGCCCAGCCGATCCTGCTGGCCCACCACCTGCTGGCACACGCTCATCCGTTGCTGCGGGACGTGGAAAGAATCGTCGACTTCGACAAGCGCGCGGCCGTGTCCCCGTACGGCTCGGGCGCATTGGCCGGCTCGTCGCTCGGCCTGGACCCGGACGCGATCGCCGCGGAGCTGGGCTTTACGGCTGCCGCCGACAATTCGGTCGACGCGACCGCCGCCCGTGATTTCGCCGCCGAGGCGGCGTTCGTGCTGGCCATGATCGCGGTCGACCTGTCGCGGCTGGCCGAGGACATCATCATCTGGAGCACGACGGAGTTCGGTTATGTGACGTTGCACGACTCCTGGTCCACCGGTAGCTCGATCATGCCGCAGAAGAAGAACCCGGACATTGCCGAACTGGCCCGCGGCAAGTCCGGGCGGTTGATCGGCAACCTCACCGGTCTGCTGGCGACGCTGAAGGCCCAGCCATTGGCCTACAACCGCGACCTGCAGGAAGACAAGGAGCCGGTGTTCGACTCGGTCGCTCAGCTGGAGCTGCTGCTGCCGGCGATGGCCGGCCTGGTGGGCACCCTGACCTTTCACGTCGAGCGGATGGCGGCACTGGCGCCCGCCGGCTACACCCTGGCCACCGATATTGCTGAATGGCTTGTGCGCCAAGGAATTCCGTTTCGCACCGCGCACGAGACCGCCGGCGCGGCGGTGCGCGCCGCAGAAGCGCGTGGCGTCGGGCTGCCGGAGCTCACCGACGACGAGCTGGCCGCCATCAGCCCCGATCTGACGCCGCGGGTTCGTGACGTCTTGACCGTGGAGGGTTCGGTGGCCTCGCGCGACGCGCGGGGCGGTACCGCCCCGCGCCGGGTTGCCGATCAGCTCAACGCCGTGAACAACGCCGTCGACCGGCTGCGCCAGAAATTGACGCCCTTGGCGAAATCGCGCGCCGGTCCGTTCCCGGCAGACTAGACTTTGACTCCTAGGTAGCCAATCGAACGTTTCGGCGTTGATGTTCGTGTTAAAGGGGTGGGACCAGTGAGCGTCATCGCCGGTGTGTTCGGTGCTCTGCCGCCATATCGCTATAGCCAGCAGGAACTCACCGAAACATTCGTCAACATCCCGGATTTCCGGGGCTACGAAGACGTCGTCCGGCAGTTGCATGCCAATTCGAAGGTCGACAGCCGTCACCTGGTCCTGCCGTTGGAGATGTACCCGAAGCTGAACGACTTCGGCGAGGCCAACGAAATTTTCATCGACAAAGCCGTAGACCTTGGCGTCGAAGCCCTGATGGGGGCGCTCGATGTGGCCGGGCTGCAGCCCGAGGACCTCGATCTCATCATCACCACCACGGTCACCGGTGTGGCGGTGCCGTCGCTGGACGCGCGCATCGCCGGCCGGGTCGGGTTGCGCCCGGATGTGCGGCGGTTGCCGCTGTTCGGCCTGGGCTGCGTGGCCGGAGCGGCGGGTGTCGCGCGGCTGCACGACTACCTGCGCGGAGCGCCGGACGGCATCGCGGCCCTGGTTTCGGTCGAGTTGTGCTCGCTCACCTATCCCGGATACAAACCCTCGCTGGCCGGTCTGGTGGGCAGTGCATTGTTTGCTGACGGCGCCGCCGCAGTGGTGGCGGTGGGGGACCGTCGCGCCGACCACGTCGGTGCCGACGGACCGGACATCCTCGACTCGCGCAGCCATCTCTACCCCGACTCACTGCGCACCATGGGATACGACGTCGGCTCCGCCGGATTCGAGCTCGTCCTGTCCAAGGATCTGGCGGCCGTTGTCGAGGAGTACATGGCCGAGGACGTCAGCACTTTCCTGGCCGCGCACGACTTGAGCACTACCGACATCGGCGCCTGGGTGACCCACCCCGGTGGCCCCAAGATCATCAATGCGATCACCGAGAGTCTCAACCTGCCCCCGGAGGCGTTGGAGCTGACCTGGCGCTCGTTGGGCGAGATCGGCAACCTCTCCTCGGCGTCGGTGCTGCACGTGCTGCGCGACACCATCGCCAAACCGCCGCCCAGTGGAAGTCCGGGTCTGATGATGGCGATGGGCCCCGGATTCTGCTCCGAACTAGTACTGCTGCGCTGGCACTAGTCGACGTGGACTGTCTGCTCGGTCTGGGGGTTACGGAGGCGGCGTGCCGGTCGCGCCGATTCCTGGAGTAGTACGAAAGACCGCGTGGTATGGACAGCACCCGAGAACAGCTCATCACGGCCCTGCGCAAAACACTCAAGGAAAACGAGCGGCTGAAGCGGGACAACCGCGACTTTCTGGCCCAGACGACGGAGCCGGTGGCCGTGGTGGGGATCGGCTGCCGGTATCCGGGCGGTATCGACAGCCCCGAAAGCCTGTGGGAGATGGTGGCCGCCGGCCGGGACGTGGTGTCGGACTTTCCGGGTGATCGTGGCTGGGACCTGACGAATCTGTTTGACCCCGACCCCGACGCGGTGGGCACCTCGTACACCCGCAGCGGCGGATTCCTCAGCGACGTCGCCGGTTTCGACGCCGAGTTCTTCGGGATAGCGCCCAGCGAGGCGTTGGCGATGGATCCGCAGCAGCGGTTGCTGCTGGAGGTGTCCTGGGAAGCCTTGGAACGCACCGGGATTGACCCGACCACGCTGCGCGGCTCGGCGACCGGCGTGTTCGTCGGCGTGTTCCACGGCTCCTACGGCGGGCAGGGCCGGGTGCCCGGCGACCTCGAGAGGTACGGCCTGCGCGGTTCGACGTTGAGTGTGGCGTCGGGTCGGGTGGCGTATGTGCTGGGGTTGGAGGGCCCGGCGGTGTCGGTGGATACGGCGTGTTCGTCGTCGTTGGTGGCGTTGCATCTGGCGGTGCAGTCGTTGCGCTCGCGCGAGTGTGATCTGGCGTTGGTGGGTGGGGTGACGGTGATGGCCACCCCGGCGATGTTCGTGGAGTTCAGTCGGCAACGGGCGCTGGCGCCCGACGGTCGGTGCAAGGCGTATGCGGGGGCTGCCGACGGCACCGGCTTTTCCGAGGGCGCCGGGGTGTTGGTGGTGGAGCGGCTCGCCGATGCGCGGCGGTGGGGGCATCCGGTGTTGGCGTTGGTGCGGGGTTCGGCGGTCAATCAGGATGGCGCCTCCAACGGGCTGGCGACACCGAATGGGCCGGCGCAGCAGCGGGTGATTCGGGCGGCGTTGGCCAGCGCGCGTCTTGGGGTGGCCGAGGTGGATGTGGTGGAGGGGCATGGGACCGGGACCATGCTGGGGGATCCGATTGAGGCGCAGGCGATTGTGGCCACTTACGGGCAGGGGCGCAGCGAGCCGCTGTGGTTGGGGTCGATCAAATCCAACATGGGCCACACGTCGGCGGCGGCGGGGGTGGCCGGGGTGATGAAGATGGTGTTGGCGATGCAGCATGGGGTGTTGCCCAAGACGTTGCATGTGGATGTGCCGACGCCGCATGTGGATTGGTCGGCGGGGGCGGTGTCGTTGTTGACCGAGTCGCGGCCCTGGCCGGCTGAGCCGGCTGAGCCGGCGGCGGGTCGGGGGCAGGGCCGGCCGCGTCGGGCCGCGGTGTCGTCGTTTGGGATCAGTGGCACTAATGCGCATGTGATTCTCGAGCAGGCGCCCTCGTTGGATGGTGCCGCGGCCAGTGAGCTGGCCGAGCCGGTTGCCGGGGTGGTGCCGTGGGTGGTGTCGGCGCGTTCGGGGCCGGCGTTGGCCAATCAGGCGCGGCGGTTGTTGGCGTGGGTGGAGCAGCGTCGGGATTTGGCACCGGCGGATGTGGGGTGGTCGTTGGTGTCCACCCGGTCGGTGTTCGAGCATCGGGCGGTGGTGGTGGGCGCCGAGCGGGCGCAGTTGCTGTCGGGTTTGGCCGGTCTGGCCGCCGGTGAGCCCGGTGCTGCGGTGGTGGCCGGCCGCGCCCGGCCGACCGGCCAAACCGTGTTCGTCTTCCCCGGCCAGGGGTCGCAGTGGGTCGGCATGGGGGCCCAGTTACTCGACGCCGCACCGGTTTTCGCCGAGCACCTGCGTCGCTGCGACAAAGCCCTTGGTGAGTACCTACCCTGGTCGTTGCTCGACGTGGTGCGCGGCGCCCCGGGAGCGCCCGGGCTGGACCGGGTGGATGTCGTCCAGCCGGCGCTGTGGGCGATCATGGTGTCGCTGGCCGAATTGTGGCGATCGGTCGGGGTGGTGCCCGACGCGGTGATCGGGCATTCGCAGGGCGAGATCGCGGCGGCCTGTGTGGCCGGAGCACTGTCGGTGAACGACGCGGCTCGGGTGGTGGCGCTGCGCAGCCGGCTGTTGGTGCGGTTGGCTGGTGCCGGCGGTATGGCGTCGATCTCCTGTCCACTGAGCCGCGCCCGGGAGCTGCTGTCTCACTGCGGCAGCCGTCTGAATATCGCTGCGGTCAACGGTGTTTCGACGATCGTGGTCTCCGGAGAAGTGCCCGCCGTCGAGGAACTGATCCGGCGTTGCGACGCGGCCGACATCCGGGCCCGCCGGGTCGACGTCGACTACGCGTCGCACTCCGCCCACGTCGACGAGATCCGGACCGAACTCACCGCCGCCCTGGCCGGCATCGAGCCCCGATCGGCGTCCATCGCCTTCCTCTCCACCGTGACAGGTCAATTCACGGATACCGCCGGCCTCAACGCCGACTATTGGTATCAAAACATCCGCCAGACGGTGCAATTCGACCGGGCCATCCGCACCGCCTTCGACGCCGGATACCAGGTCTTCATCGAGTCGAGCCCGCACCCCGTCCTGACCGCCGCCATTGAAGAGACGTTGACCGACCACGACTCCGCCGGCGCCGACCAACCGATCGTCATCCCGTCACTGGGCCGCGATGACGGCGGACTGGACAGATTCTGGCTGTCGGCAGCACAGGCCCACGTGGCGGGCGTCGGGCTGGATTGGGCCGCGGCGTTCGCCGGTCTGCACGCTCGCCGGGTGGAGCTGCCGACGTACGGCTTCGTCCATCGCCGATTCTGGCTACCCCAAACCGATGCCGGGCGATTGGATGCGGGGCGTCTGGGGTTGACCGGCGCCGCGCACGGCTTGCTGGGTGCGGTAGTCGAGCGGCCCGACTCCGGCGGAGTCGTGCTGACAGGCCAGCTATCGGTGGCCAGCCAGCCATGGTTGGCCGACCACGCGGTGGCGGGGGTGGCGTTGTTCCCGGGTGCGGGATTCGCGGAGCTGGCTATCCGGGCCGGCGACGAGGTCGGCTGCGCCACCGTGGCGGAGCTGACGGTGATCGCCCCGCTGCTGTTGCCGACGGCCGGCGCGGCGCAGGTGCAGCTCGTGGTCAGTGACGAAGATGCGTCGGGCCGCCGCAGCGCATCGATGTATTCGCGTGCTGCCCAACCGGATTCGGCCTGGACGTTACACGCTGAGGCGGTGTTGGCGCCCGGGGTCCTCGCTCCGGGAACAGACCTATCGGTATGGCCACCGGCGGGCGCAGCCCGGTTGGATGTGGCCGACGCCTACGAGCGGCTGGCCGTACGGGGCTACACGTATGGTCCGGCGTTTCGCGGTCTACGGGCGATGTGGCAGCTGGGGGAGGCGATCTTCGCCGAGGTGTCGCTGCCCGAGCACGCCGGCCTGGACGTCGGCGGATTCGGCATCCATCCGGTAGTGCTTGATGCGGCACTGCATGCGGTGGGCGTCGCCGGCGCGCAGGACAAAACGGTGCTGCCGTTCTCGTGGCAGGGCGTGTCGCTGCATGCCGCGGGGGCATCCCAGGTGCGGGTCCGCCTGGCTCCTGCGGGTGCCGACGCGGTGTCGCTGGAATTGGCTGATACGGCGGGCTTGCCCGTCTTGACCGTACGGACCGTGGCGTTTCGTCCGTTGCCCGACCGGGCGCTGTCCGCGGTCGCGCGTGGTGACGGCGGCTTGTTCCAGGTCGGTTGGTCGCCGATAACGCTGGCGCACAACCGTATTGCCGAGGCACCCACGACGGTGTGGGAGTTGGCTGCCCAGGTGCCACGGCAGGCGGACGTGGTGGAATCGGTGCGCGCGGCCAGCCATGCGGTGCTGGCGGTGTTGCAGTCGTGGTTGTCCGGCGACGAGGACGGCGTTCTGGTGGTGCTGACCCATGGCGCGGTGGGTCTGGCGGACGAGGACGTCACGGACTTGGCCGGTGCGGCGGTGTGGGGGCTGGTGCGTTCGGCGCAGGCGGAGCATCCCGGCCGGGTGGTGCTGCTGGATTCGGACGGGTCGGTGGATGTCAGCGCGGTAACCCGTTCTGGTGAGCCGCAACTGGTGGCGCGCGGCGGTGTGGCCTATCAGGCTCGGCTGCGGCCGGCCGACCCGACGCTTCGGCCGCCCGCGGTCCCGTCGGGGTGGCGCTTGGTCCCCGGAGGCGCGGGCACACTCGACGACGTGCAGGTGGGCCCGTGTGAGCGAAGCGAGCTCACCGCCGGGCAGGTACGAGTAGCGGTGGGCGCGGTCGGGGTGAACTTCCGCGACGTGCTGGTGGCGCTGGGCATGTATCCGGGCGGGGGCGAGCTCGGCATCGAGGGCGCCGGGGTGGTCGTCGAGATAGGGCCGGGTGTTTCCGGGGTGGCCGTCGGCGACGCGGTGATGGGGCTGCTCGGCGTGGCGGGACCCGAGGCGGTGGTGGATCAGCGGCTGGTGACCACGGTTCCGGCGGGCTGGCCGCTGGATACGGCTGCCGGTGTCCCGGTGGTGTTCCTGACGGCGTTCTACGGTCTGTCGGACTTGGCGGGGGTGCGGGCCGGGCAGAAGGTGTTGGTGCACGCGGCTGCCGGCGGGGTGGGTATGGCCGCGGTGCAGCTGGCCCGGCGCTGGGGCCTGGAGGTTTTCGCCACCGCCGGTCGCGGCAAGTGGGATACCTTGCGGGAGCTTGGTTTTGACGACGACCATATCGGCGACTCCCGCACCCTGGAATTCGAGGAGAAGTTCCGCCACACCACCGGCGGCGCCGGAGTCGACGTGGTGCTCAACTCGCTGGCCGGCGAGTTTGTCGACGCGTCGCTGCGGCTGCTGAGCCCGGGCGGACGCTTCATCGAAATGGGCAAGACCGATATTCGCGACCCGGAGACGATCGCCGGGCGGTATCGGGGCGCCGGTTACCGTGCGTTCGATCTGATCGAAGCCGGGCCGGACCGGATCGCGCAGATGTTGGCCGAACTGATGGAGATGTTCGCCGCCGGAGAGTTGAAGCCGTTGCCGACCAAGGCCTTCGACATGATGCTGGCCCGGCGGGCGTATCGCTTCGTCAGCCAGGCCCGCCATATCGGCAAGGTGGTGTTGACGGTTTCCGACAGCGCCGCCGGGCTTGCCGGGGGCACGGTCGTGATCACCGGCGGGACCGGGATGGCTGGTGCGGCGCTGGCTCGCCACGTCGTGTCGCGCCACCGGGTGGCCCACGTGATGCTCGTCAGTCGATCCGGGACCCGGGCGCAAGGGATTTCGGAGCTGGCCGCCGAGGTGCGGGATGCCGGTGCCCAGGTTTGGGTAGCGGCGTGTGACGTGGCTGACCGTGACGCGGTTGCGGCGCTGCTCGCGCAGGTGCCGCCGCGGTATCCGCTTCGGGGGGTGTTTCATGCCGCCGGGGTCCTCGACGACGGGCTGATCGCCTCGCTGACGCCCGACCGGATGGATGCCGTGCTGCGCGCCAAGGTCGACGGGGCGTGGAATTTGCACGAGTTGACCCGAGATCTGGATGTCTCGGCGTTCGTGCTCTTTTCGTCGATGGCCGGCGTGATGGGTACCCCGGGCCAAGGCAATTACGCGGCGGCCAACAGCTTCCTCGACGGGCTGGCGGCGTATCGGCGCGCGCATGGGTTGCCGGGATTGTCGGTGGCCTGGGGGTTGTGGGAACAGGCCAGTGCGATGACCCGGCATCTGGGGGACCGCGACAAGGCCCGGATGAGTCGGGCGGGGCTGGCAACCCTGTCAACCGCGCAGGCGCTGGAGTTGCTCGATGCCGCAATGGTCGCGGACCGCGCCGTCGTGGTGGCCACCCGGCTCGACACCCGGGTGCTCGGCGCCGACGGCACCGCGCCATCACCGTTGCTCAGCGAGTTAGCCGCCCGCCCGACCCGACGCGTCGTCGACGACACCGACACCGCCGTCTCGGCAACGGGATTGGTATCCAGGCTGCGTTCACTCGGTCCCGAGCAGCGACACCGCGAACTCGTCGACGTGGTCTGTAGCAACGCCGCCACCGTGCTGGGACGTTCCAGCACCGCTGACATCAACGCCCGCCTCGCGTTCCAGGATCTGGGCTTCGACTCGCTGACGGCCGTCGAACTGCGCAACCGGCTGAAAACGGCGACCGGCCTGGCACTTTCGCCCACGCTGATCTTCGATTACCCCACCCCCGCCGCCCTCGCCGAACATCTCGACAGCCGTCTGGCCGCCGCCACCCCGGACCAACCCGATCTCCTGGCCCGCTGCAACGACATGGCCGGCGAGCTCGACAGGCTGATCGACCGCGGCGACTGGGCACCGCAGGACAAGGCACGGCTGGCCGACCGGCTGCACGCAATCCTGGCCCATCTCACCGCCGACGACGACATCGCCACCGCCAGCGAAAGCCAGCTCTTCGCCATGCTCGATGAAGAACTCGGCTCCTGAGCCAGCCACCAAGGAGCGACTTTGACGGGCACTGCAAAGCATGTTGATTACCTCAAACGGTTGACCGCAGATCTGCGGCGCGCCCGGCGCCGGCTTGCCGAATTGGAGGACCGGCTGTCGGAGCCGGTGGCGATCGTGGGGATGGGCTGCCGCTATCCGGGTGGCGCCGACTCGCCGGAGTCGTTGTGGCAGATGCTGATCGACGGACGCGACGTCATCTCGGAATTCCCTTCCGATCGCGGCTGGGACATCGAGGGGATGTTCGATCCGGATCCGGATGCGCCCGGGAAGACCTACACGCGGCGGGGTGGATTCCTCGCCGACGCGGGCGACTTCGACGCCGGGTTCTTCGGTATCGGGCCGAACGAGGCGTTGGCGATGGATCCGCAGCAGCGGTTGATGCTGGAGGTGTCGTGGGAAGCATTGGAACGCACCGGGATTGACCCGACCACGCTGCGCGGCTCGGCGACCGGCGTGTTCGTCGGCGTCATTCATGCCGGTTACGGCGGCGAGGTCAAGGGTGAGCTGGAGGGGTACGGCCTGACGGGTTCGACGTTGAGTGTGGCGTCGGGTCGGGTGGCGTATGTGCTGGGGTTGGAGGGCCCGGCGGTGTCGGTGGATACGGCGTGTTCGTCGTCGTTGGTGGCGTTGCATCTGGCGGTGCAGTCGTTGCGCTCGCGCGAGTGTGATCTGGCGTTGGTGGGTGGGGTGACGGTGATGGCCACCCCGGCGGCGTTCGTGGAGTTCAGTCGGCAACGGGCGCTGGCGCCCGACGGTCGGTGCAAGGCGTATGCGGGGGCCGCGGACGGCACCGCATGGTCGGAGGGTGCCGGGGTGTTGGTGGTGGAGCGGCTCGCCGATGCGCGGCGGTGGGGGCATCCGGTGTTGGCGTTGGTGCGGGGTTCGGCGGTCAATCAGGATGGCGCCTCCAACGGGCTGACGGCACCGAATGGGCCGGCGCAGCAGCGGGTGATTCGGGCGGCGTTGGCCAGCGCGCGTCTTGGGGTGGCCGAGGTGGATGTGGTGGAGGGGCATGGGACCGGGACCATGCTGGGGGATCCGATTGAGGCGCAGGCGATTGTGGCCACTTACGGGCAGGGGCGCAGCGAGCCGCTGTGGTTGGGGTCGATCAAATCCAACATGGGCCACACGTCGGCGGCGGCGGGGGTGGCCGGGGTGATGAAGATGGTGTTGGCGATGCAGCATGGGGTGTTGACCAAGACGTTGCATGTGGATGTGCCGACGCCGCATGTGGATTGGTCGGCGGGGGCGGTGTCGTTGTTGACCGAGTCGCGGCCCTGGCCGGCTGAGCCGGCTGAGCCGGCGGCGGGTCGGGGGCAGGGCCGGCCGCGTCGGGCCGCGGTGTCGTCGTTTGGGATCAGTGGCACTAATGCGCATGTGATTCTCGAGCAGGCGCCCTCGTTGGATGGTGCCGCGGCCAGTGAGCTGGCCGAGCCGGTTGCCGGGGTGGTGCCGTGGGTGGTGTCGGCGCGTTCGGGGCCGGCGTTGGCCAATCAGGCGCGGCGGTTGTTGGCGTGGGTGGAGCAGCGTCGGGATTTGGCACCGGCGGATGTGGGGTGGTCGTTGGTGTCCACCCGGTCGGTGTTCGAGCATCGGGCGGTGGTGGTGGGCGCCGAGCGGGCGCAGTTGCTGTCGGGTTTGGCCGGTCTGGCCGCCGGTGAGCCCGGTGCTGCGGTGGTGGCCGGCCGCGCCCGGCCGACCGGCCAAACCGTGTTCGTCTTCCCCGGGCAAGGGGCGCAATACCTGGGCATGGGCCGAGGACTGTATGAGCGGTTCCCGTTATACGCCACAGCATTTGACGCCGTCGCCGACGAGCTCGATCGGCACCTGAGATTGCCGTTGCGGCAGGTGCTGTGGGGCACCGATGCGGCGCTGCTGGAAAGCACCGAATTCGCCCAGCCGGCGTTGTTCGCCGTGGAGGTGGCATTGGCGGCGCTGTTAGCGGACATGGGCGTGGTGCCGGACGTGGTGCTGGGTCATTCGGTGGGCGAGATCACGGCGGCCCATCTGGCCGGGGTGTTGTCGCTGACCGATGCCGTGCGCGTGGTGGTAGCGCGCGGTCGGTTGATGGCCGGGTTGCCGGCCGGTGGGGCGATGGTGGCGGTGGCGGCTTCCGAAGACGAGGTGGCACCGCTGCTGGCACCCGGCGTCGAGATCGCGGCGGTCAATGCGGCTGATTCGGTGGTGGTTTCGGGTCCCGCGGCCGCCGTGGACGTCGTCGTCGATCGGTTGGTGCCGCTGGGGCGCCGAGTGCACCGGTTGGCGGTATCGCACGCGTTTCATTCGGTATTGATGGAGCCGATGCTGCCGGACTTCGGCACGGTCCTGGCCGATCTGACAGCGGATCCGCCGCAGATCGGGTTGATGTCCAACGTCACCGGGCAATTGGCCGGCTCGGGGTACGGCTCGGCGTCGTATTGGGTAGAGCATGTGCGCAAGCCGGTGCGGTTCGCCGACAGTGTGGCCGTGATCGAGTCCTTGGGCGCGGTGACATTCGTGGAGGTGGGCCCGCGGGCCGGGCTGACGGCGTCGCCGCCGCTGTTGGTCAAGGACCGGCCCGAGGCCCGATCCCTGCTCACCGGGCTTGGCGAATTGTTCGCCCAGGGCATGTCCATGGACTGGCGCACGGTATTCACCGGCCTGGGCGCCCAGCGAGTCGAGTTGCCCACCTATGCCTTCATGCGGCGCGGGTATTGGTTGAAGGACCTGGGAGTCGACCAGACCACACTGAGCGGTGTCGGCTTGCGGGGACTCGGCCATCCGTTGCTGGGGGCGGTGGTGGAACGCCCCGACGCCGGTGGCGTGGTGTTGACCGGAGTGCTGTCGCCCGAACTGCAGGGATGGTTGGGCGATCACGTCGTGGGCGGCGTAACCCTGTTCCCGGGAGCCGGATTCGTGGAGTTGGCGCTGCGCGCCGGTGACGAGGTCGGCTGTCCGGTGGTGCAGGAGCTGACCTTACTGTCACCGCTGGCATTGCCGGTGGGCGAAGCGACGCGGATACAGGTCGTGGTCGGTGACGCCGACGGGGCGGGGAGCCGGACGCTCTCGGTGTATTCGACACGGGCAGGCGGCGATTCGTGGGTGCTACATGCCGACGGGGTACTACGGGCCGGCGGTCCCGGTCACGGAGTGGACTTGTCGGTGTGGCCGCCGGTGGGTGCGTCCGTCGTGGATATGACCGGTGTCTACGAGCGGTTGGCGCAACGTGGCTACGGTTACGGGCCGGCATTTCGCGGCTTGCGGGCAGTGTGGCGGCGCGGGCGCGAAATCTATGCGGAGGTGGCGGCTTCCGAGGACGTCAAGGTGGCGGGGTTTGGCATCCACCCGGCGGTGCTGGATGCCGCGCTGCATGCGTGGGGATTCGCCGCGGCTGCCGACCAGTTGACGCTGCCGTTCTCCTGGCAGGGGGTGTCGTTGCAGGCAGCCGGTGCGTCCCGGGTCCGGGTGCGGATCACACCGGCAGACGCCGGTTCGGTGTCGGTGGCGCTGGCCGATTCGGCGGGCCTGCCGGTGTTGTCGGTGCGCGAGTTGGCGATTCGTCCGGTATCGGGTGACGCGTTGTCAGCGGCGGCATTGGCTGCCGGTGGGGTGGCCGGTGACCGGTTGCTCGAACTGGCATGGTCGCCGATGACGTTGGCGCCCGGCGGCGCCGACTCCGGGGTGGTCGTGTGGGCGTCCGACGCGAGTGCCGGTGGTGTCGCCGAACGCGTGATTGCGGCGCTGCAGACGCTGCAGCGCTGGTTGGCCGATGATCGTCGCGAAGTCCTGGTGGTGTTGACCTGCGGCGCGGTGGGGTTGGGCGGTGAAGGCGTCCGCGACCTGGCGGGTGCGGCGGTGTGGGGGCTGGTGCGGTCTGCCCAGGCGGAGTACCCGGGCCGGGTGGTCCTGCTGGATTCGGACGGATCCGTGGCCGCCGACGCGGTCGTCGGTGCCGGTGAGCCGCAGTTGGTGGTGCGCTCCGGCGTGGTGTACGGCGCCCGGCTGGCGGTGGTGAATTCGGGCTTGACGTTGCCGGATCGGTTGTGGCGGTTGGGTGTTGGCGGCGGCGGAACATTCGAGGAGGTGGCGGCGCGGCCGTGTCCGCGGGTAGACCTGGCGGCCCGCCAGGTGCGGGTTGCCGTGGGCGCGGTCGGGGTGAACTTCCGGGATGTGTTGGTGGCCTTGGGGATGTACCCGGGCGGTGGCGAGCTGGGCGCCGAGGGCGCCGGGGTGGTGGTCGAGGTCGGCCCGGGGGTCACGGGGCTGTCCGTCGGTGACCCGGTGATGGGCTTGCTGGGGGTGGTGAGCCCCGAAGCGGTGGTGGACGAGCGGTTGGTCACGGCGGTTCCGGCGGGTTGGTCGCTGGTTGCGGCCGCGGGCATGCCGGTGGCGTTCCTGACCGCGTGGTACGGGTTGTCGGTGTTGGGTGGTGTGCGAGCCGGCCAGAAGGTCCTGGTGCATGCCGCCACTGGCGGCGTCGGCATGGCGGCGGTGGCATTGGCGCGGTATTGGGGTGCGGAAGTCTTCGCCACCGCAAGTGTCGGCAAATGGGATACCTTGCGGGCCATGGGCTTTGACGACGAGCATATCGCCGATTCGCGGACGCTCGACTTCGAGGAGAAGTTCCGCAAGGCCACCGGCGGCGGCGGGGTCGACGTGGTGCTCAACTCGCTGGCGGGGGAGTTCGTCGACGCGTCGTTACGGCTGTTGGTGCCGGGTGGGTGTTTCATCGAGATGGGCAAGACCGACCTGCGTGACCCGCGGGCCGTGACCGAACAGCATCGAGGAGTGGGCTATCGGGCATTCGACTTGATGGAGGCCGGCCCTGATCTCATTGCGCAGATGCTTTCCGAGGTCCTCGAGTTACTGTCCACCCGAACCTTGGAACCGTTGCCGGTCAGGGCTTTTGACGTGCGCTGCGCTCGGCAGGCGTACCGGTATGTCAGCCAGGCCCGCCACGTCGGCAAGGTGGTGCTGACCATCCCCCAAGGGCGGGCGGCGCGGTCGGTTCTCCATGGGGGCAGCGTGGTGATCACCGGCGGCACCGGAATGGCCGGGGCGGCGGTGGCGCGGCATCTGGTGGAGCGTTACGGGGTCGGGTATGTGGTGTTGGTCAGCCGCACCGGTGAGCACGCCCCGGGCGTTGCGGAGTTGGTGGCCCAATTGCGGCAGGGTGGAGCTCAGGTTTCGGTGGCCGCCTGCGATGTCGCCGATCGAGATGCGCTCGAAGCAGTGCTGACCGGGTTACCGGACACGTTTCCGCTCAAGGGAGTGTTCCATGCCGCCGGGGTGCTCGACGACGCGGTGATCGCGTCGCTGACGCCGAGCCGGGTCGAGGCGGTGCTGAAGGCCAAGGTTGACGGGGCCTGGAACCTGCACCAGCTGACTCAGGATGTGGATCTGGCGGCGTTCGTGATGTTTTCGTCGATGGCCGGGATCGCGGGAGCCCCGGGGCAGGGCAGCTACGCGGCAGCCAACGCGTTCCTGGACGGGTTGGCCGCCCATCGGCGCGAGCACGGGTTGGCCGGGCTGTCGGTTGCCTGGGGATTGTGGGAACAGCCCAGCACCATGACACGGCACTTGGGGGAACGAGATTTCGCCCGGATGAGGCAGGCCGGACTGGATCGGCTGACCACCGAGCACGCGCTGCAACTGCTGGACACCGCGCTGCTCAGCGACCGGCCGGTCGTCGTCGCCGCCCAGCTCAACACCGCGGTGATGACCGCCAATGCCGAGGTGCTGCCGCTCTGGCGGGAATTGGTCAGCCGCCCGTCGCGGCGCGTCATCGACAGCACCGGCACCGCCGCGTCGATGCCAGACCTGATTTCGCGTCTGCAATCGCTGAGCCCCGAGCAACGCCACCGCGAACTCGTCGACGTGATCATCACCAACGCCGCGACCGTTCTCGGACATTCCAGCGCCGTCGACATCGATGCCCATAAGCCCTTCCAGGATCTCGGGTTCGACTCGCTGACCGCCGTGGAACTGCGCAACCGCATCAAGGCCGCAACCGGGATGACCCTGTCGCCCACGCTGATCTTCGATTACCCGACCCCGGCCGCGCTGGCCGAACACCTTGCCCAGCAACTCGATTCCACCGTCCCCGTGTTCGCCGACGAGCAACCTGACCGGTTGGCGCGCTTCGACGCCGTTGCGCGCGAACTCGATTCCCTGGTCAACCGGCCCGACTGGACCTCAGAAGAGCGGGACCAGGTGTCCGACCGGCTGCGCGCCATGCTGGCCGGCCTCGCCACGCCCAGCGCCGCGATCGTCAGCCACGACGCCGACATCAGCACCGCCAGCGAAAGCGAACTGTTCGCCATTCTCGACGAGGAACTGGGCCCGTGAACCCGGGCGACATCGCAATTATCGGACTGGCCTGCCGGTTTCCCGCTGCTGCCGGCCCCGGCGAATTCTGGCGAGTGCTCTCCGAAGGCCGCGAAGCCGCCGGACCCATGGTCGGTAGCGCCGATTTCGACGCGGAGTTCTTCGATATCTCGCCCCGCGAGGCCGCCGCGATGGACCCGCGGCAACGACTGGCGCTGGAATTGACCTGGGAGCTTTTCGAAGACGCCTTCATCGTTCCCGAAACGGTTCGGGCACGGCAGGTCTCGGTGTACCTCGGAGCAATGAACGACGACTATTCGTTCTTGACGCTGCGCGACGGCTCCGAAAACGTCGATCACTACTCCTTTGCCGGCGTGAGTAGGGCGATGATCGCCAACCGGATCTCATATGCCTTGGCCCTGCACGGTCCGAGCATTACTGTCGATTCCGGTCAATCGTCGTCGCTGGTGGCGGTTCAGCTCGCCTGTGAGAGCCTGCGTGCCGGGACCTCCGAGCAGGCGATCGCCGGCGGCGTACATCTCAACGTGGCAAGCGAAACCGCCCTGCTGGAGCACGAGTTTGGTGCCGTGTCGACCTCCGGACACACCTACGCGTTCGACGCCCGCGCCGACGGCTACGTTCGCGGGGAGGGCGGTGGCCTGGTTCTGCTGAAGCCGCTGCGCGCGGCCCTGGCTGACGGAAACCGAATTCGAGCAGTCATTGTGGGTAGCGCCGTGGGCAACGCCGGGCACAGCTCCGCCGGCCTGACCGCGCCCTCGACGTCGGCGCAAGCCGACGTGATCCGGTGCGCGCTGGCCCAGGCCGGCGTGGACTGCACCGGGGTGGACTACGTCGAGGCGCACGGTACCGGCACCAGAATCGGTGACCCGGCCGAGGCCGCGGCGCTGGGTCAGATATTCGCGCAGCGCCGGCATGATCCGGTCAGGGTTGGCTCGGTGAAGACGAACATCGGCCACGCCGGCGCCGCCGCGGGAATCGCCGGCCTGATCAAGACGGTGTTGGCCATCGAAAACGCGTCGATTCCGCCGAGCCTCAACTATGTCAGCGCCAGCTCCGCTATCGATGTGGAAAGCCTTGGGCTGCAAGTCAACATCACGCCGACGGGGTGGCCGGACCGGGGGCGGCCACGGCGGGCCGGGGTGTCGTCGTTCGGAATGGGCGGCACCAACGCTCACCTGTTGCTCCAGCAGGCCCCGGCCGCCGACAGCGCGGCAATGCCACGTGTCAACCAGACCGCCGGCATACCGTGGGTGCTGTCGGCCCGGACGGCGCCGGCGCTCGCCAACCAGGTGCAGCGACTGCTGGCCCGGATGGACGAGCGCCCCGATCTGGGCGCGGCGGATGTGGGCTGGTCGCTGGTGTCCACCCGGTCGGTGTTCGAGCACCGGGCCGTAATGGTGGGCACCGGTCGGGCGCAGCTGCTGAGCGGGCTTGCCGGACTTGCCGCCGGCGAGCCGGGCACCGGCGTCGCGGTCGGCCGGGCCCAGCCGGTCGGCAAGACCGCATTCGTGTTCCCCGGCCAAGGGGTGCAATACCTGGGCATGGGCCGCGGACTGTGCGAGCGGTTCCCGGTTTTCCGCAAGGCTTTCGATGCGGCCGCCGAGGCGTTGGATGAATACCTGAGGCTGCCGCTGCGACGGGTGCTGTGGGGTACGGATGCGGCGGCGTTGCAAAATACCGAGTTTGCCCAACCGGCGTTGTTCGCCGTGGAGGTGGCGTTGACGGCGCTGCTGGCTGAGATGGGTGCGGTACCCGACATCGTGCTGGGTCACTCGGTGGGCGAGATCGCGGCTGCGCAGGTGGCCGGGGTGTTGTCGCTATCCGACGCCGCGCGGGTGGTTGCGGTCCGCGCCGGGCTGATGGCGGGATTGCCGGCGGGCGGCGCGATGGTGGCGGTGGCTGCTTGCGAAGACGAGGTGGCGCCGCTGCTGGCGTCCGGAGTTGAGATCGCGGCGGTCAATGCGCCTGATTCGGTGGTGATTTCCGGCCCCGAGCCTGCGGTGAACGCGGTCGCGGACCGGCTGGCGGGTACGGGACGGCGGATGCACCGGTTGCCGGTGTCGCACGCGTTTCATTCGGCATTGATGGAGCCGATGCTTGCGGAGTTCGCCGCGGCCTTGGCGGGGCTACCGGTGAGTCGGCCGCGGATCGCGTTGGTGTCCAATGTCACCGGCCAATTGGCTGGTGCCGACTATGGCTCGGCGGCGTATTGGGTTGAGCATGTGCGTAAACCGGTGCGGTTGGCCGAAGGTATCTCGTTGGCCGAGTCATCAGGCGCCACAACGTTTCTCGAGATCGGCCCCAGCGCCGGCTTGACAACCTCGCCGGCGTTGTTGGCCAAGGACCATCCTGAAGCCGAATCCCTGCTCACCGCAATGGGTCAGCTGTTCACCGAAGGCGTGAGCATAGACTGGCCCAAGGCATTTGCCGGCCTGGGTGCCCAGCCGGTCGAGCTTCCCACCTACGGCTTTGCGCGGCAGCGTTTTTGGCTTGGCGAGGGCGCCCGTCACGGCATCGAACACGCCGACGGGTCCATGCTCTGGCACCGCTGGAACGAGCTCGATCCGGCGGAACAGCACCGTCAGCTAGTCGATTTGGTGTGCCGAAACGCGGCCGCGGTGTTGGGTGACTCGAGCAGCCGCGACATCGACGCGGGCCGTCCTTTTGAAGATCTCGGGTTCGAGTCGGTGACGGGGATCGAGCTGCGTAACCGCCTGGCCGCAGCCACCGATTTGACGTTGTCGCGCACGCTGATATTCGACTATCCCACTCCCACAGCGGTCGCCCGTCACCTGGGTCAACGACTGTCGTCGAGCGATCTGGACGAATCCGGCGATGAGCAGGTTTGGCCGCTGTTGAGAAGCATTCCAGTGCGCGAGCTTCGGCGAACCGGATTACTGGGCAAACTCCTGGTGTTGGCCGGCCGGGCCGAAGACGCGGCGCCTGAATCGACCGTCACCGAGGACGTCATCGACTCGCTGAGCCCCGATGCCCTGGTCGCGATGGCGCTCGAGCCGTCCGACGACAACAGCCTGCAATGACGAAATCCTGCCGGGCACGCCGAATTACCGCAACACCGACCATGTCCACATACGACATGTGTTGAATACGCAGGACTTTGCGAGACCGCGCCAAGCCGCCTAAAATTTGAGTTCCCTTCGGGTGGGCTGGCCGGCAGGTGAGCAAGCAAGGGCAGGGGGCCATGAGCGTTGTTGCTGGCGTGTGCGGTGCATTGCCGCCGCATCGCTATAGCCAGAGTCAGATCACCGACTCGTTCGTCGAATTTCCCGGTCTGAAGGAACACGAAGATGTCGTCCGGCGCTTGCACGCCGCCGCCCGCGTCGACAGTCGCCAATTCGTCCTTCCGCTGGACCAATATCCGGGGCTGACCGACTTCGGCGAGGCGAACGAGATCTTTATCGACAAGGCCGTCGATCTGGCCGTCGAAGCGCTCATGGGTGCGCTCCACGAGGCGGGGCTGGAACCGCAGGACATCGACATGATCCTCACCACGACGGTGACCGGTATCTCGGTGCCGGCACTGGATGCCCGGGTCGCCGGCCGCCTGGGCCTGCGCCCCGACGTGCGCAGGGTGCCGCTGTTCGGTCTGGGGTGTGTGGCCGGCGCGGCTGGAGTGGCCCGGCTACACGACTACCTGCGCGGTGCACCCGACGACGTCGCCGTGCTGATCGCGGTCGAGCTCTGTTCGCTCACCTACCCCGCGGTCAAGCCGACGGTGTCCGGACTTATCGGGACCGCGCTGTTCGGCGACGGCGCCGCCGCTGTGGTCGCCGTCGGCGACCGCCGCGCCGAGCAGCTGCGCACCAGCGGGCCCACCATCGTCGACTCCCGCAGCCGGCTGTACCCCGAATCGCTGCACATCATGGGCTGGGACGTCGGTTCTGACGGCCTGCAGCTGCGGCTTTCTCCCGACCTCCCCAACCTGATCGAGCACTACCTGCCCGGCGACGTGACTGGATTCCTCGCCACGCATGGACTGGCCAAGGATGACGTCGGCGCATGGGTGAGCCATCCGGGCGGTCCTAAGGTGATCGACGCCATCACCAACAGCCTCGAACTGGCCTCCGACGCGCTCGAGCTGACCTGGCGTTCGCTCGGCGAAATCGGCAACCTCTCATCGGCGTCGGTGCTGCACATCCTGCGCGACACCATCGCCAAACGGCCGCCGAGCGGAAGTCCCGGACTGATGCTGGCCATGGGGCCGGGGTTCTGTGCCGAGCTGGTATTACTGCGCTGGCACTGAGCCGGCGACCTCGACGGTCAGTCCGGGTTTTGGGGACAGCGCGGCGAAGTTGGCCGCGCGGATCCGCTGGGCAGGTAGGCGCAGCGTCGTTCGGGCGACCAGTCGAGCCAGCATCACCGTCATCTCGGTGGTAGCCATGACCGCCCCGATGCATCGGTGCAGCCCGCCGCTGAACGGGATGAACTCGTGTGGCGCGGGCTTGCGGTAGTCCGGTGAGTCGGGGTCCCACCGCTGTGGACGGAATTCCCTTGGCGCCGGCCATATTTCGGGCAACCGATGGGTGACGTACGCACTGAAGATCAGCAGCCGTCCGGACCTGATCCGGTGGCCGTCGAACACCAGGTCGCGCATCACCCTGCGAGCCGAGATCACACCGGGGGAGTACAGCCGAAGTGTTTCCTGCACAAGGCCGTTGAGGTAGGTCAGTGAGCCGATGTCGTCGGCGGCGGGCGGGTTGCCGCCGAGCTCGCGATCAACCTCTCGGGCGACGGTCTCCCAGGCGCCCGGCAACGTGAGCAACGCATGGGCCGCCCAGGCCAGCGCCCCGCTGGTGGTTTCGTAGCCGGCGGTGATGAGCGAGACGATCGCATCGCGAATCTCGTTGTCGCTCAACGTGTCGATCAGCGTGGTCAACATATGGTCGTCGGGCCCGGGCCGGGCGCGCGCGTCGGCGATCACCGCGTCGACCAGGTCGTCGATACGGCGGCGGGCCGCCATCGCGCGTCGCCAGGCCGCGGAGTTCAACCGTCGCTGCAGCCGCATCAGCTGCGGCGGCCGGTGGGTCAGGTCCAGCAGCGGCTGCAATTGCGCACCGAGGAAGTCCGAATGGGCGGCCAGCCGCGGGCCGAAGAGACTCTCGGCGGTGCTGCGCCGTACTGCCGAACGGAACTCCTGGTAGAGGTCGAGCCGCTGTCCCGGACGCCAGGTGTCGATGACGGCGTCGATGGTGCACACCATGGTCTGCACGTAGTCCTGAACCTGCCGGTGGCGCAGCCCCGGCGCCACCACGCTGCGGCGGCGCCGGTGGTCTTCGCCGTCGCTGACGATCAGCGCGGTCGGCCCGTCGACGGGAACCAGGCTCTCGAACGTCTCACGCCAGCTAAACGCGTCGGCGTTGGCGAACACGAACTTGTTGGCCTCGGCGCCCAACAGATACACGAAGCCATGCCGCCCGACGCCGGCGTCGACCACCGCACCGCGGTGCCGATAGAGCGCCAGCAGCGCTTCCCCGGGCAGGTACGGCACCGTCCGGTAGGCGTTCATTCCAGCATCTCCGAAGTCTGCAGCCAGAGCTCCTCCGTCGCGCCAACCTCGTCTTCGAGGGCGTGCAGTTCCCGGGTCAACCGGGCCAGGCCGACGTGGTCGGCCTGGTCATGCTCGGCGAGTTCGGTGTGCTTGGCGGCAATCCGGTCGGCCAGCCGGGCAAGCCGACGCTCGGCGGCGGCCAGCTCCTTCTCCGCGGCACGGCGCTGTGCGCCCGAGATCTCCTGGGGCTCAGCCGGTTTGGCGGGCGGTGCTGGTGACGGTTTGGTGGCCAGCCGCAGATATTCCTCGATGCCGCCGGGCAGATGCCGCAGTCGTCCGTCCAGAATCGCGTACTGCTGATCGGTGACCCGTTCCAGCAGATAGCGATCGTGGGAGACGACGATCAAGGTGCCCGCCCACGAGTCCAGCAGGTCCTCGGTGGCCGTCAGCATGTCGGTATCCACGTCGTTGGTGGGCTCGTCGAGCAGCAGCACATTGGGTTCGGATAACAGCGTCAGCATGAGCTGCAGCCGGCGCCGCTGACCGCCGGAAAGCTCGCCGACCCGCGCCGACAGCTGGCCCCGACCGAAGCCGAGACGTTCCAGCAGCTGGGCCGGGGTCACCTCGCGCCCGTCGACCTCGTAGCCGCCGCGCAGCCTGGTCAGCACATCGGCGATCCGGTCCTGCGTGAACGGGTTCAGCGCATCACCTTGCTGGTCGAGCACCGCCAGCCGGACGGTCTTGCCGCGCTTGACCCGACCGAAGTCGGGCTCGATGGTGCCGGCGATCAGCCCCAGCAGGGTGGATTTCCCGGCGCCATTGGCTCCGACGATTCCGGTGCGTTCGCCCGGGCCGATCCGCCATTCGATGTCGCGAAGCACCGGGCGTCCGTCAAAGCAGACCGACACGTCGAGCAGGTCGATGACGTCCTTGCCCAGCCGGGCGGTGGCCAGCTTGGCCAGCTCGACGGTGTTGCGCAACGGCGGCACGTCGGCGATCAGCTGATTGGCGGCCTCGATGCGGAACTTGGGTTTGGAGGTTCGCGCCGGGGGACCCCGGCGCAGCCAGGCCAGCTCCTTGCGCATCAGGTTCTGTCGCTTGGCCTCGGCTGCAGCGGCGAGCCGATCACGTTCGACGCGTTGCAGCACGTAGGCCGCGTATCCGCCTTCGAAGGGCTCGACGACGCCGTCGTGGACTTCCCAGGTGGTGGTGGCGATCTCGTCGAGAAACCACCGGTCGTGGGTGACCAGCAGCAGCCCGCCGCTGTTGCGGGCCCAGCGTTGCTGGAGGTGGCCGGCCAGCCAGGTGATGCCTTCGATGTCGAGATGGTTGGTGGGCTCGTCGAGAGCGATCACGTCCCAGTCGCCGACCAGCAACCGAGCCAACTGGACGCGGCGCCGCTGGCCGCCGCTGAGGGCGGAAACCTTTGCACGCCAGGCGATGTCGGATACCAGTCCGGCCACCACGTCGCGCACGCGCGGGTCGCCGGCCCAATGGTGTTCGGGTTGGTCGCCGACCAGCGTCCAGCCGACGGTGTGAGCGGGGTCCAGGGTGTCGGCCTGGCTCAGCGCCCCGACGCGCAAACCGCTGCGCTGGGTGACCCGTCCGGAGTCCGGCGGTATCTGGCCGGTGAGCAGGCCCAGCAGGCTGGATTTGCCGTCCCCGTTTCGCCCGACGATGCCGATGCGTGCGCCGTCGTTGACGCCGAGCGTGACCGATTCGAATACCACCTGGGCCGGGTACGCAAGGTGCACGGCCTCGGCTCCGAGCAGGTGTGCCACCGGGCCGAGGCTACCGGCACCCACACCCTTTGGCGTCAACGGCGCCGGCGGTGCCGCCCGGCGCCGCGGTCCTCGACCGGTGGCACCGGCGCGGGAGGGCGCTGTCGTTGGCCCGCGGCAAAGGTGAGATTCGGGCGGCGGCGGACCCAATACTTTCGGCCGTTCAGGACCATTCCGGGACAACATCTACCCAACGTCAATCCCTAGACTCGACCGCGCATCACCACCAGAGGCACACCGGTATGGACGCGCTCAGCATCGAAACGCAACCCGGCGACGACAAGCTGACGCTCGCTCAATGGATGACGGTGCTTGCCATGGGACTGGGATTCGCCGTCACCGGTGCCGACCAACCATCCTGCCCGCGGGCCTGGGCTTCATCGAGCCACCGCAGGCCAGCGTCATGATGAGCTTTGCCCCACCGGGTTTGGAGGGCTCGGTGGCCGCGGCCAAACCCGGCGTCGGCCAGTCCGCTTACTCACTCGGGCCCACCATGGTCACCCTGCTGGCCATGACTTTCTACACGGCGCGAGCTCAGGAGCGGTTCGCAGGCAGCGGCGTCTCTCCCACTCAGGCCGCCAAAGCGTTGGAGGCGACGCGTTCCTACGGCGGGGGCAAGCTGGGCGGCGTCGGCGTCCTTGATCCGGAGTCAGCCCGTCGTGTCATGGCGACCACTCAGGAAGTCGTCGTTTCCGCGTTGCGTACCACCAGCCTGTTGATGGCGCTGGTGCCGCTAGCCGCCGCTGTGGCCGTCTGGCTGCTGCTGCTGCCACGCCAGCTACCTCTTGAGCAGCGGATTGGGTGACAGCCATCGCGATGGCATGGCTCCGCCAGCCGTGGGACGCGGCTTGGAGACGTCGTCGTCCAGCCCCAAAAAATACTGCTGATAACAATTATTGCCGACGTGCACTATAGTCTGCCTCGCTTACCAAACTGGCGAGTCGCACGCTGATGTAAAGGAGTTTCGGTGAGTCACGCAGTCACGTCTGTCCTTGCACCGGCGGCTGTGTTGGCATCGTTGTCCGGCCATCCCGGGGGATCCGCACGTCAGTCAGCGACCGGAAAGCGGGCCGTGGCCAACCGCCGTCAGCCCATCGCGAGGCGTGTCCGAGGGGTACCAGGTGACAACCTTCGTTAACGATCCCGCTCCGAAATTCGAACGCACGCGCAATGGATACGATCCGGCTGCCGTCAACCAGTACCTCGCGGAACTGATGGTTCAGCGGCAGGCGCAACACTACGAGACCGAGAGACTCAGGGTGGAGATTGCCGCCCTGCGGGACGAAAACGCGGTCCTGCGCGACACCTCGCCGTCGGCGCCGGCGGTCACCGACCGGTTGGCGAAAATGCTTCGGTTCGCTGTCGACGAGGTATTTCAGATGCAGTCCGAGGCGCGTGCCGAGGCGTCGGCGTTGATCACCGCGGCCAAGAATGACGCCGAAGCGGCTCGCGCGACTAAGAGAGACATGCTGGCCCAGATGGAGGCGCGGCAACGTGCACTCGATCTCGAGCATGCCGAGATGCTCCGTCGTGGGCGAGAAGAAGCCGAAGAGCTTAGGGCACAAGCTGTTCGAGAGATCGACCAGATGCGCATTGCCGATGCCCGGCGCCGCGAGAAGGCGGAACAGCAACTCGATGCTGAACTGATCAGGCTCCGCTCCGACGCCCAATTCCAGATCGATGATCAGCTGCGAACCACGCAGCAGGAGTGCGACAAACGGCTCAGCGAAGCCAAGGCCGAGGCCGAACGGCGCGTCCGCCTCGCCGACGAGCAGGTCGAGCAGCGCATGGCCGAGGCGCGGCGGATGTTGGACGACGTCAATCAACGAAGGCTCGGTGTGCTTGAGCAGCTGGCGCGAATACACGCCAAACTCGAGGACGTCCCCGCGATCCTGGAGTCGGCCCGATGCGCCGAAACCAACATGCTTCAGTCGATGAGAGGCGTGTTCTCGGAGCTGCGCGCCATCTGATGCACGCGACGGGCTAAAAGCCCGGGCGCCAAAAGGGTTCAGTTCAGTGCCGGACCGCATGCATGGTTGTTGCGGTCGTGTCCGGCGCGCGACCGATCGGTTGAACCCGGCAGTTCCTCGAGTCCGACCGCCGAAGCCACACCGGCGACGCGTGGGTGGCCGTCGCGCGCGATTGGTCACAGACTGGTCACGAGCAAATCTCAATTGGCTCTTGCGCTTACGGCTGTCGGGCCCTACTGTGGCTTGCGTAATACAACTGTATGGCAATGCTTTTGTGTCGCATGCAAAGGTTGACAGGAAGTAAACCCCGGCCAGCGGGCTGGGAAACAGTTTGTCAGCTGACTTGCGCACCGAAAGCGGTGTTGTTTGGTGCGATACGTTGCGGCAGTTCGTCATTGTTGGTTCCTTGCCCTAGGAGCGGTCCATGGCAGCTAGACGAAAACACTGATCAGCTTCATCTTTTCACTTGGCGTGCCCGCGCTATGAATGGCGCCTAGCACGTATCTGGCGGAGTGATTTCCAAGCGGCGCGGCGAGCGCGCGTGCCGTATTCAAATCCCGGCAATCAGCCGGTGATCATGCATAACCGGGTAGCGCCTTTCGCGCGCCCGTAGCCAACCGCTAAACGAATTAGCCTGCGAGAGGACGAATCACAATGGACAGAGCATGGATCATCGATTCGGCGATCGGCACCATCGATGGCTTCGAAGCGTTGCTTGGAATCGGATTGCCTGTTTCCGGAGACGCTTTCAACACCAGTTCGTCATGGTTCACCCGAACTGCCCAGGATCAGGCCTCCGCCGCCCCAGGCGACCGCTGGATGGGTACCGCGGCGGACGCATACTCCGCAAAGAATGAGCTGCAGAAGCTGCGCGAAGAAATCTTGGCGGACCTTGACTACATGACCGGGACGCTGGTAACGGATCAAGCGGATGCGGTACGGAAAACCCGCGATGTCCTGGCATTCGCAAAGCGAGTTCTCGAGATCGCGCGTCCGGTCGCCGTCGTGATTTCCTATATACCCCTCGTCGGGCAATGGCTTTCGGACGGGTTTCAACTTCCGATCACCTCGCTGATGATGAGTATGGTCACCGGTGCGCTCGCATACCTGGCGTACAAGACGGCCGAAGACACCGCCAAATTGATTGCCGCGCTGTGGAAATTGGTCGAGCTGCTGGAAGCCCTGATCGAGGAGGAAGTGATTGCCGTCGTGTCGGACATCGAGTTCGATATACGACAATTCATCTCGAAATTGGAGTCCGCTCTCTACGCGGCATGGTCAGAGATCGCCAGCATATTTTCCGACATGGGCTTGGGAACCATGTTGTCCAGCTTGTCGTCGTTGTCGGGCGTCGCCGGGATGTCGGGAAGGTCGGCGTCAGCCGGCGCGGCCGCCATGCCCGACTTGACCCACTTGGCTGATCTTGCTCAGTTGTCCGATCCAGTACGCGCTCTCGGCGGTGCCGGCTTGCCGGCGATGGGTCGACTCGGCGGAGCGATGACTCAGATGCGTTCGCTCCCAATGGAAGTAGGCCCTATCGGCAGTATTGGTCAGGCCGGCAACCCGGCGCTGGCCACCGGCGCGCAATCCTCGTCGGGTACGCCGGGGTTGCCAGGATCTGTACCGCATGCCCCTTCGCGCCGACCGCAGAGCGACGGCGGAAGTGGCGGGGCTTCGGGCGGAGCGGATGCCGAGCGGGCTCCCGTCGACGGCCCGCCAACGAGTGCTGAGAAGACCGGGAAACTGCCGATATTCGTCAATGCCGGGGTGTCAAAAGCCTAGCGAGCCAACCTGTTAGCCAGATTTTTCACCAGAGGGGAGTAGTCATGGGACATTTTCTGTACGTCGTGCCGGAGTTCCTGGGCGTGCTGGAGCGGATTCAAGGCAACGTGTCGGCCGATGTGAAATCCGCGGTCGACATGGTCAGCGGAATCAGTCAGTCGGTCTCTACCACTCACGGTTCGTTCTGCTCGCTGTTCAATCAGACCCTGGCAGGGTTCGAGACCATCCGCAGTGCCACCGGCGCGTGCGTTCAACAGGTCGACGGACAGCTAGCAGACAGTCTTCGTAAAGCCGCCGGTGCTTATCTCGACGCCGACGAGGGGGCGGCCAGCGTGCTGGGCAAGTTCTTTCGCTGATCGCCGCCCGGGATAGGGGTGGCCTGCGGCCCGGGCAACGTCATCCGGGCCGCAGCACCCCGGCGGCGCCGGCGGCGTCGTCTGCGACGGCGTGACCTGCGCCCCGCTCCGATGTGGAATGATGTCCACGCTGGTCAAGGCCAACTCAGCAGCATTCAGGAGCACTCAGGCACCCAGGAGCAGTGGTGGATCTCAATTTGTCGATGGTCACACGCCCGGTCGAGCGTCTGGTGGCCACGGCCCAGAATGGGCTTGAAGTCCTGCGGCTGGGCGGTCTCGAAACCGGTAGCGTGCCGTCTCCGTCCCAGATCGTCGAGAGCGTACCGATGTACAAGCTGCGACGCTACTTCCCGCCGGACACCCGGCCCGGACACGCGCCCGTGGGTCCGCCGGTGTTGATGGTGCACCCGATGATGATGTCGGCCGACATGTGGGACGTCACTCGTGAGGACGGCGCGGTGGGCATCCTGCACGCCCGCGGGCTGGATCCATGGGTCATCGACTTCGGCTCGCCCGACAAGGTCGAGGGCGGTATGCGCCGCAATCTGGCCGACCACATCGTCGCGCTCAGTCAGGCCATCGACACGGTGCATGACACCACCGGCCAGGACGTGCACATCGTCGGCTATTCGCAGGGCGGCATGTTCTGCTATCAGGCCGCGGCATACCGGCGTTCCAAGAACGTCGCCAGCGTCGTCGCGTTCGGCTCGCCGGTGGATACCCTGGCAGCCTTGCCGATGGGTATTCCGGCGAACTTCGGTGCGGCCGCCGCCAGCTTTATGGCAGATCACGTGTTCAATCGGCTGGCCATCCCCAGCTGGATGGCACGCACCGGTTTCCAGATGATGGATCCGCTCAAGACGGCCAAGGCCCGCATCGACTTCCTGCGGCAGCTCCACGACCGCGAGGCCCTGCTGCCGCGGGAGCAACAGCGCCGATTCCTCGAATCCGAAGGCTGGATCGCCTGGTCCGGTCCGGCGATCTCAGAACTGCTCAAGCAGTTCATCGCCCACAACCGAATGATGACCGGCGGCTTCGCCATCAGCGGCCAAATGGTGACACTCACCGACATCACCTGTCCGATACTGGCTTTCGTCGGCGAGGTCGACGACATCGGCCAGCCGGCTTCGGTGCGCGGCATCCGGCGCGCCGCGCCCAACACCGACGTCTACGAATGCCTCATCCGCACCGGCCATTTCGGTCTCGTCGTCGGATCCAGGGCGGCGCACCAGAGCTGGCCCACCGTCGCCGAATGGGTGCGCTGGATTTCCAGCGACGGTGACAAGCCGGCCAACATCAGCTTGATGGTCGAGCAGCCGGCCGAACACACCGACAGCGGAGTCGCATTCAGCTCCCGGGTCGCGCACGGTATCGGAGAGATGTCCGAGGCGGCCCTGGCGATGGCTCGCGGTGCGGCCGAGGCGGTGGTCGCCGCCAACAAGTCCATGCGCACCCTGGCTGTCGAAACCGTCCGCACGCTGCCGCGACTGGCCCGGCTGGGGCAGCTCAACGATCACACCCGGATTTCGCTGGGCCGGATCATCGACGAACAGGCCCACGACGCGCCGCAGGGCGAATTCCTGCTGTTCGACGATCGGGTGCACACCTATGAGGCCGTGAATCGGCGCATCAACAACGTGGTCCGTGGCCTGATCGACGTCGGGGTGCGCCAGGGTGACCGGGTGGGCGTGCTGATGGAGACGCGGCCCAGCGCCCTGGTCGCGATCGCGGCGCTGTCCCGGTTGGGGGCGATCGTGGTGCTGATGCGCCAAGACGTCGACCTGGCCGCACAGGTCCGGCTCGGGGGAGCGACCGAGATCATCACCGATCCCACCAACCTCGCCGCGGCACGCCAATTGCCCGGACAGGTGCTGGTGCTGGGCGGCGGCGAGTCACGAGATCTGCATCTGCCCGAAGACGCCGATGTGATCGACATGGAGAAGATCGACCCCGATGCCGTCCAGTTGCCCGCCTGGTATCGGCAAAACCCGGGCTTGGCAAGGGATTTGGCGTTCATTGCATTCAGCGCGGTCGGCGGCGAGCTGGTCGCCAAGCAGATCACCAACTACCGCTGGGCGGTGTCGGCCTTCGGCACCGCATCGACGGCCGCCCTAGACCGCCGGGACACCGTCTACTGCCTGACGCCGCTGCACCACGAATCCGCGCTGCTGGTGAGCTTGGGCGGTGCGGTCGTCGGCGGCGCGCGCATCGCACTGTCGCGCGGACTGTGTGCCGACCGGTTCGTCGCCGAGGTACGCCGCTACGGCGTCACCGTCGTGTCCTACACCTGGGCGATGCTGCGTGACGTGGTCGACGATCCGGCTTTTGCCCTGTACGGCAACCACCCCGTGCGGCTGTTCATCGGCTCGGGGATGCCGACCGGATTGTGGGGGCGAGTCGTCGACACGTTCGCGCCGGCACATGTCGTCGAGTTCTTCGCCACCACCGACGGACAGGCGGTGCTGGCCAACGTGTCCGGCGCCAAGATCGGCAGCAAGGGCCGCCCGTTGCCGGGCGCCGGACGCGTCGAACTCGGCGCCTACGACGCCGAACAGGACCTGATCCTGGAAGACGACCGCGGGTTCGTCCAGGTCGCCGCGGCCAACCAGGTCGGAGTGCTGCTGGCGCACGCCAGCGGACCCATCGACCCGAGCGCGTCGATCAAGCGGGGCGTTTTCGCCCCCGCCGACACCTGGATCTCCACCGAATACCTGTTCTTCCGCGACCCGGACGGGGACTACTGGCTGGCGGGCCGGCGCGGTTCGGTGGTGCGCACCGCGCGGGGAATGGTGTATGCCGAGCCGGTCACCGATGCGCTGGGCTGCATCAACGGCGTCGATCTCGCGGTCACCTACGACGTCTCGGCCAACGGTCGTCAGCTCGCGGTCGCCGCGGTGACATTGCGACCGGGAGCGACCATCACCGCGGCCGACCTGACCGATGCCGTCGCCGGTATGCCGGTCGGCCTGGGACCCGACATCGTCCACGTGGTGCCGAAGCTGTCGCTCAGCGCCACCTATCGGCCCACCGTCAGCGCGCTGCGGGCCGCCGGAATTCCCAAACCGGGACGTCAGGCATGGTATTTCGATCCTGCCGCCAGCGAGTTTCGCCGGCTGACCCCGGCGGCGCGCACCGAGTTGGGCGGCCAGCAATCCGCCGATGATTGACGACAAGCTGCTCGACATCCTGGTATGCCCGGCCGACCAGGGTCCGCTGCTGCTCGCCTCCAGCCCGGACGGCCCGTTGCTCTACAACCCGCGGCTGCGGCGCGCCTATCGCATCGAGGATGGCATCCCCGTCCTGCTGGTCGAGCAGGCCCGCGACGTCGGCGACGACGAGCACGCCCGCTTCACGGCGCCAGGCCCTCCGGCAGATCCCCGGTGAGGTAGCGCTGCAGGTTCGGTGCGATCGTCCGCACGATCTGTTCGGCCGGCAGCGACGCGAAAGGCTCCACCTTGATGATGTAGCGCGCCATGGCCACACCGATCAACTGGGAGGCGACGAATTGAGCGCGGATCCGTCCCGTCCCGGGGGGACTGTCGACGCGTGAACCCAGCTCCGCGGTCACCATGTCCTCGAAGAAGGAGCGCACAAAGGTGACCCCGTCGCCCGACAGCAGCGAGCGCACCGCCGCGATCAACCGTGGGCCTAGTTCGGAATCCCACAGCGCAAGCAGTGCGGTCGGCAGTTTCACGCCGAGCTCCTCGACCGGGGTTTGCCGCATCGGGGCGATGATGTCCAGTGGATCCACCGGGACGTGAATGGCGGCGGCGAAGAGCTGTTGTTTGGTGCCGAAGTAGTGATGCACCAGGGCGGCATCCACTCCGGCGGCCGCGGCCACGGCACGGATCGAGGTTCGGTCAATACCATTGTGCGCAAACAGTTCCCGCGCACACGCGAGGATGCGCTCGCGGGTGTCGGAGTTGCCGGCCGGCCGGCCGGGGCGTCGACGCATCGTCACTATGGCGTCCGGCGTCGCAGTGTCGCCGCGGCCAGAGCCATGGACGCGACCGCGAAAGCCAGCACGACGACGATGTCGCGCACCGTGGTGTACGTCAACTCGGAATGTGCCCCCACCTGTTGCAGGGCCTCCAGGGCGTAGCTGGCCGGCATGGCATTGCTGAGCCACTGCAGCCAGGTCGGCATCAGCGCCCGCGGGACGATGATGCCCGCCAGCAGCAGTTGCGGCACCATCACCAGCGGGATGAACTGCACGGCCTGAAATTCGGTGCGGGCGAAGGCACTACAGAGCAGCCCCAGCCCGACACCCAAGATGGCGTTGACGATCGCGATCACGAAAACCCACGCGGGACTGCCCGCGGTGTCGAAGCCGAGGAACCAGAACGCCACCATGCAGGCCAGCGTGGCCTGGGCGGCCGCGGCGATCGAAAACGCCGTCCCGTAGCCGGCGAGCAGATCAATTCTGCGCAGCGGTGTGGTCAAGATGCGCTCCAGCGTTCCCGAAGCCCGTTCGCGTTGCATGGTGATCGCGGTGATGACGAACATCACGAAAAGCGGGAAAAGGCCCAACAAGACCATGCACGCCGTGTCGAATCCGGAAGGAGCGCCGGGGCGGGTCGGAACCTTGTCGAACATGAAATACATCAGCGTGAGGACCAGAACCGGCACCAGCAGGATCATCGCGATGCTGCGGTGGTCGGCAGTCAGCTGGCGCAGAATCCTCGCGGTAGTGGCCGTATAGTTCTGCAGGCTCAGCCGGCTACGGGCGCGGTGGTGGTGCGTCGGATGATGGACAGAAACGCGTCCTCCAGTGATGTGCATCCCGTTTCCTTCCGTAGTTCGTCCGGCGTGGTGTGGGCCAGCAGCCGTCCCTCGCGCATCAGCAGCAGATCGCCGCAGCGGTCGGCCTCGTCCATCACGTGGCTGGACACCACCAGCGTGGTGCCACGCCGCGCCAGTGCGGTGAACTGATCCCACAGTTCGACCCGCAGCACCGGGTCCAGGCCGATCGTCGGCTCGTCGAGCACCAGCAGATCCGGCCGGCCGACCAGGGCACAGGCCAGCGAAACGCGGGCCCGCTGGCCGCCGGAGAGGTTGGCGCAGCGCGCCGTCCGGTGGCTGTTCAGGTCCACCGCGTCGATCACCTCGTCGGCGGCTTGACCGTCGATTCCGCAGAGTTCGGCGAAGTAGCGCACGTTGTCGATCACCCGCAGGTCGTTGTAGATGGTCGGGTCCTGAGGCATGTATCCGACGCGGTGGCGTAAGGGGAGCGATCCGGCCGGCAGCCCCAGAACCCGCACCGATCCGGAGGTGATGATCTGGGAGCCGACGATGCAGCGCATCAACGTGGTCTTGCCCGAGCCGGACGGGCCCAGCAGCCCGGTGATGGTTCCGCACCCGACTCCTAGTGAAACATCTTGAACCGCTGTGTGTTTGCCACGGATGACGGTCAAGCTTTCGATGACGACCGCGGGTTCGGCGCCGCCTCGAGGTAATTCATCACTCGATGAACTCATCATACGATGAATATCGACCTGTCGCCGGTGCTTGTCAAGAGGCACGGCACAATCTCTCCGGTGAGCGCTGAGCAACTCCTGGTGGACCCGGTCGCTGCCGCGCATCGATTACTGGGCGCCACTCTCGCGGGACGAGGGGTGCGCGGCATCGTCGTCGAGGTCGAGGCCTACGGCGGGGTGCCCCACGGCCCGTGGCCGGACGCCGCGGCGCATTCCTACCGCGGGCTCAGTGGCCGAAACGCGGTGATGTTCGGGCCGCCCGGCCACCTCTACACCTACCGCAGCCACGGAATCCATGTCTGCGCCAACGTCTCGTGCGGCCCCGACGGCACGGCTGCCGCCGTCTTGCTGCGAGCTTGCGTCGTCGAGGACGGCATCGATGTCGCCCGGTCCCGTCGCGGCGAACTGGTTCGTACCGCCGCGCTGGCGCGTGGCCCGGGAAATCTCTGCTCAGCATTGGGAATCACCATGGCGGACAATGGGATTGACCTGTTCGACCCGGACAGTCCGGTGACGTTGAGCCTCAACGAAACGCACCGTGGGCTGTCCGGTCCCCGGGTCGGCGTCAGCCAGGCCGCCGACCGGCCATGGCGATTGTGGCTTGCGGGGCGACCGGAGGTGTCGGCCTATCGGCGCAGCCCCCGAGCGCCGGTCCCGGGCGCCAGCGACTAGACGCTAAGGTTCCCCTGAAGTCGCGCCAGTGGGGCGCCGAGGCAAAAATGCGCCCCGCTGGCGAACGACAGATGCGCCTTGTCGGCTCGGGTCGGGTCAAAGGTGTCCGGATCCGGGAACCTGGCTTCATCGCGGTTGCCCGATCCCAGCACGAAGGCGACCAACGATCCCGGCAAGATCTGCTGGTCATAGAGCGTGACCTCGTCGGTGGTCTTGCGGGCGATTATCTGGATCGGTGCCTCGTAGCGAAGCGTCTCTTCCATGAACGCCCTGATCTTTTCGGGGTCACTTTCGATGTCAGCGCGCATCTCGGGGAACCGTGTCAGCTGTACGATCATGTGCTCCAACAGATTTGTGGTTGTCTCATTGCCGGCCACCAACAGGTGCATGAGGTTTGCGCATAGTTCGACGTCCGTCATACCGCCATCCTCCTGGCGGATTGCCACCAGTAACGACACAAAGTCGTCTCCCGGCTGACGTCGTCGCGTGTCAATGAGCTCGAAGAGATAGTCGACCAATGGCACGGTGCTGGTCAGGATCTCGGTTCGCTCCGGGTCGGACAGCAGCGGCTCGAACACGACCGCAAACCGATCGGCGAGTGCGCGGATCCATTGCCGGTCTTGTTGTGGTAGCCCAAGATAGTCTGCGATCACAATGCTCGGCAGCGGTTGAGCGAAGTCGTGTGCGTCGTCGAACCTTCCGCGTTCGCGGCATTCCTCCAATAATGTGCGACAAATTCGCTCTATTTCCGGCTGGCGCGCTTTCACCTGCGGTGGGGTAAATGTCCGGTTGCTTTGCTTGCGCATACGCGCGTGTGGCCGGCCGTCCTTGTACATCATCATGTGGGAAAAGGCATTGACGACGTAGGCTTGCCGGCGATCCGATCGATCATGGCGGCTGACCGGTTCGTCCCAGAACTGGTCATGGCTGATCAAATCGGACCTCTTCAAGCACTCCACGATGTCGTGGTACCGGGTCACCACCCGACTTCTGGTCTCCTCGTTGTAAAAAATCGGCGTATGCTCCCTCAATTGGGCGTACACCGGATAAGGGTCGACCTGGAAATTTTGATCGACGGCATCGAACTCGGTCGCTGCGGTCCTTTCCGAAGAGCGAATTTCGGTGCTGTCGGCTCTATTGTCTACGCATTGCCGTAACGGGCGCGCCGCCACCGCATAGCCGGCATTCACTTCGCGTTCGGGCATCAGGGTTTCGCCATCGTAACCGAATGCCGAGTGGTCGTCGTCGGAGTTGAGCATTCCCGTCTCCGTTTTGCCTCGCCGCAGCCTGGTACGCCGCTACCCATTCTGTGGCGCAACCTCAACGCCGAGGATCCACATCTTCGCCGAAATATCAGGGCCCGTCAGGCCGGAGCCCGGCTGGGTCGGCAGCGCCTTACCCTGGAAGACTCTTGCACCATGATCCTCGACGAGCTGAGGTGGCGGGGGCTGATCGCGCAGTCCACCGACCTCGACGCGCTGGCCGCCGAGTTGCAACGTGGCCCGACGACGCTGTACGCCGGCTTCGACCCCACCGCCGCGAGCCTGCATGCCGGACATCTGGTGCCGCTGCTGACGTTGCGCCGCTTCCAGCGCGCCGGGCATCGGCCCATCGTGCTGGCGGGCGGGGCCACCGGCATGATCGGCGACCCGCGCGACGTCGGCGAGCGCACCCTCAACGACGCCGACACCGTCGCCGAATGGACCGACCGGATCCGCGGGCAGCTGGAACGTTTCGTCGATTTCTCGGATTCTGGGGGTTCGCCGACGGGCGCCATCGTCGAGAACAACATCGACTGGACTGCCGCGATGTCGACCATCGAATTCCTGCGTGATGTCGGCAAGCACTTCTCGGTTAACGTGATGCTGGACCGCGACACGATCCGGCGCCGTCTGGAAGGTGAGGGCATCTCCTACACCGAGTTCAGTTACATGCTGCTGCAGGCCAACGACTACGTCGAATTGCACCGGCGCCACGGCTGTGCTCTGCAGATCGGCGGTTCCGATCAGTGGGGCAACATCATTGCCGGGGTCCGGCTGGTGCGCCAAAAGCTCGGTGCCGCAGTGCATGCGCTCACCGTTCCGTTGGTGACCGCCGCCGACGGCACCAAGTTCGGCAAATCCACCGGCGGCGGCAGCTTGTGGCTGGACCCGCAGCTGACCAGCCCCTACGCCTGGTACCAGTACTTCGTCAACACCGCCGACGCTGACGTGATCCGCTACCTGCGGTGGTTCACCTTCCTGTCGGCCGACGAACTGGCCGAACTGGAGCAGGCGACCGTTGAGCGCCCGCAACAACGTGCGGCCCAACGACGGCTGGCCACCGAACTCACCTCCTTGGTGCACGGCGAAGCAGCGACCGCGGCCGTCGAGCACGCCAGCCGGGCGCTTTTCGGGCAGGGCGAACTGGGCCGGCTCGACGAGCCGACGCTGGCCGCCGCACTGCGCGAAACCACGGTCGCCGAACTCAAACCGGGTACTCCCGACGGGATCGTGGACCTGTTGGTGGCCACCGGCCTTGCCGACAGCAGGAAGGCGGCGCGGCGCACCGTCAACGAGGGCGGGGTCTCGGTCAACAACATTCGCGTCGAAACCGACGAATGGACGCCGCAGGGCACGGATTTCCTGCACGGCCGCTGGCTGGTCCTGCGCCGTGGCAAGCGCAATGTCGCAGGTGTCGAACGGGTCGGGTCTTAGATTCGCTGGCAGCCGAGCTGCGGGTGAGCGCCGAAGTGCAGCAGGGTCAGCGCGGCTAGGGCCTTGATCCACAAGGCAGTGCGCTGGTTGCTCACCCGCGCTCTTGTCCTGATGTTGATAAACTTTGTTTAATGCTAGATAAACACTTGGATTTGAATCTTTGTAATTTCTTCATGGATAATTGTTTCGATATAAGTTCAGTGCGCAATTGAAATGAGCAACTTTGCCGTAATCATCGATGGCGCGAGGAAAGGCCATTAGCAGTGCAATGGTCGTCGCTCGGATCAGGCCCGATCGACGACTCGTCTTTTCGACTTGCATATGTTCTTGATGACTGCTTTGTGATTATACGCCTGGCGCTTGAGTGGTGCTTTGAGGAGCGAAATATTGGAATTCTTGAGCATGTCGCCGGAAGTTAATTCGGCGCTGATTTACTCTGGTGCGGGCTTGGGGGGTTGGCCGGGGTGGGATTGGCGTGGCAGCGATTGGCCCGGAATTTGCAGGAGACTTTGCTGTCGTTTGAGTCCGCCATTGGCCACCCCACCCAGCGTGATCGCCCACGGTAGGAGCGGTTGACACCGCGTCAATCCCATAACGCTTGTCAAGCAACGATATTGGTAGATCATAGGAGGACCCGCTGTGTCATATGTGACTCTCATGCCGAACGCGTTGGAATGCGCGGCAACCGATTTAGCGGCTATCGGATCGGTGTTTAACGAAGCAACTGCTGCTGCGGCAATCTCCACCACTGGGCTACTGGCCGCTGGCAGCGATCAAGTCTCGATGGCAATGACGGCCCTGCTGAGCGCTCACGGCCAAACCTGGCAGGCATTAAGCCGTGACTACCAGTGGCTGCATCAGCAGTTTGTTGACCTGCTCAACGGCACCACCGAGAAATACTGGGCCACCGAGATCGACAACGCCGCCCGCAACGCGATCAACACAGCCAACGCCGACAGCGAATGGCTGGTCGGGCGCCAGATGATCGGCAACGGCGCCAACGGGCTCAACGGCACGGGACAAAACGGCGGCGCCGGCGGATGGCTGTGGGGCAACGGCGGCAACGGTGGATCAGGCGCAGCAGGCCAAAACGGCGGCAACGGCGGGGCAGCCGGACTGTTCGGCCACGGCGGTAACGGCGGAGCCGGCGGAACCGGCGCAAACGGCGGCACCGGCGGCCAGGGAGGACTCCTGATCGGTAACGGCGGCACCGGCGGCAACGGCGGCACCGCCCCCACAACCGGCGCAAACGGCGGCACCGCCGGAAACGGCGGCAACGCCGGACTGTTCGGCACCGGCGGCGCCGGCGGCACCGGCGGGGCCGCGGCTGGCGGAGGTAATGGCGGCCACGGCGGGCTGCTCATTGGTAATGGTGGCGCCGGCGGCACCGGCGGAACCGCGACCATCGCCCAGGGCAATGGCGGCTACGGGGGTAATGGTGGAGCTGCCGGACTGATCGGCAACGGAGGCGTAGGCGGCAACGGCGGAGCTGGCCCAGACGGCGGCGGCGCCGGAGGTAACGGCGGAGCTGCCGGACTTATCGGTGACGGCGGCGACGGTGGACGAGGCGGAAACTCCGTAACCGGTTTCAGCGGCAGTGGCGGTTCCGGTGGTAACAGTCGAGGGTTGTTTGGCAACGGCGGCCATGGCGGAGCAGGTGGCGATGGAGGTAATGACGGAGCGGGCGGCCATGGCGGCAACGGCGGCGAGGGCGGGCTTTTCGGAAACGGCGGCGACGGCGGAGCCGGCGGAACCGGGTGTGGCGAAGACGGCGGATGCGGTTCCGGTGGTAACGGCGGCTCGGCCGGACTTTTTGGAAACGGCGGTAACGGCGGAGCCGGCGGAATCGAAAATGGAACCGGTTTCGGTGGTCACGGCGGTAACGGCGGTAAGGGTGGAGTGTTGTATGGCAACGGCGGTAACGGCGGGGAAGGCGGAACGGTGACGGGCAGTGGCGGTAGCGGAGGCGACAGTGGGAGTGGCGGTAACGGTGGGCAAGCTGGAACGTTCGGCAACGGCGGTAATGGCGGCGATGGCGGGGCTGGTGGCACTTCTAGAGTTGGCGGGAGCGGCGGTAACGGCGGCGCCGCAGGG
>NZ_MVIF01000329.1 GCF_002086675.1 Mycobacterium persicum | reverse complement strand
CAAGGGCGGCTCCGGCACCCGCACCCCGGGGACCGCCGGACCGGGCGGCAAGGGCGGGGCAGCCGGCTGGTTGGGGGGGCCCGGGGCCAAGGGCGGGGCCGGGGCGGCCAGCGGGAACCAGGCGCCCGGCGCCAACGGCGGGAACGGAGCCGCGGGCGGACTGTTCGGCAGCGGCGGCAACGGCGGAGCGGGCGGCATGGGCGGCCCCGGTAACACCGGCGGCACGGGCGGCAGCGGCGGCGCCGCCGGCATGTTCGGCAACGGCGGCAGCGGCGGCAACGGCGGCAGCGGCGGCTCCGCCGGCGGCGC
>NZ_MVIF01000328.1 GCF_002086675.1 Mycobacterium persicum | reverse complement strand
TATTCCCACGCCTTTTTTCTGCTAGCCATTGTTTCGTCTGTCCTAGTTGTAGCTAGCTTAGTTCTCTTCTACGTTGTAGTTGCTGCCGGTGTTTGCTATCCCCATGTTCCCGTTGCCGAAATTGCCGAAACCGACGTTAGCGCTGTTGAGGTTTCCGCTGCCCAGGTTGAGATCTCCGAAGTTGCCGATGCCGAAGTTCCAATAGCCCAGGTTCCCGAAACCCATGTTGAAGAAGCCGCTGATTCCGCTGCCCAGGTAGAAGTTGCCGAAGTATGCGCTACCGAACTTGCACTCGCACGTATTCACACTGCCGAA
>NZ_MVIF01000327.1 GCF_002086675.1 Mycobacterium persicum | reverse complement strand
ACATCGGCAGCGCAAACCTGGGCACCGGCAACACCGGCACCGGCAACTCCGGCAGCGGCAACTTCGGCAACACCAACCAGGGCGCCGGTAACTACGGCACCGGAAATACCGGCCAGGGTAACCGGGGTGACGGCAATACCGGCAGCGGCAACCTCGGCAACAACAATCCCGGCATGGGCAACATCGGCAGTGCCAATCAGGGTGGCGGGAACAATGGCACCAACAACATCGGCTGGGGCAACACCGGGAATAACAATGTCGGGTTCGGCAACAGCGGCAACAATAACAACGGGAAGGGAATCAACAGCCACAATCAGGTGGGTATCGGAGGTCTGAACTC
>NZ_MVIF01000326.1 GCF_002086675.1 Mycobacterium persicum | reverse complement strand
TGTCGGAGTAGGTGTTGGTGGTTCCTGATTTGTCCAGGCCGGTGTTGGTGCTGCCGGAGTTGAACAGGCCGGTGTTCGTATGACCGGAGTTGTACAGGCCGGTGTTGGTGTTGCCCGAATTCAATAACCCGGTGTTGAAGTTGCCGGAGTTCCAGAAACCCGTGTTGTAGTTGCCGGAGTTGGACGCCAGCGTGTTTCCGACGCCGGAATTCCACCAACCGGCGTTCCCGTTACCCGAGTTACCGAAGCCGATGTTGTAATTACCTGAATTCCCGATGCCGATGTTTCCGCTGCCCGAGTTGCCGAACCCGATGTTGAAGTTTCCGGAATTCCCAAGGCCGA
>NZ_MVIF01000325.1 GCF_002086675.1 Mycobacterium persicum | reverse complement strand
GGGCGGGTACCTCAACCGGAGTGGCCGGTGTCGGTGGCAATGGCGGCAACGCCTGGCTGTGGGGACACGGCGGTGCCGGCGGCAACGGCGGCAGTGCCGGTCTTGGCGTCCCCACCGCGGGCGCGGCCGGTGGCGGCGGCGGGCATGGGGGCCTCCTGAGCGGTAACGGCGGCGCCGGTGGAGACGGCGGGTCGAGCGGACGGTCGTTCACCGCGGGCGTAACCGGTGGCGCCGGGGGCGCTGGCGGCGCCGCAGGCTGGTTGTTCGGCACCGGTGGCGCCGGCGGTGACGGTGGTCACGGAGGCGACGGCGGAAACGGCACCGTCGCAGGTGGGCAGGGCGGGGCCGGTGCCGGAG
>NZ_MVIF01000324.1 GCF_002086675.1 Mycobacterium persicum | reverse complement strand
ACCGTGGCCGCCGTCGCAATATTGCGCACCCCCTGCGCGCTGGCCAACACCCCAGCATTGCGATCGCCCACCACCGTGGCCGCCGTCGCAACATTGGTATCCCCAACAGCGCTGGCCGCAACCCCACCATTGTTCGCACCCACCACCGTGGCCGCCGACGCGATGTTGACACTGCCATCCGCACTGGCGGCCACCCCATTGTTGGCGTTGCCGACGACAGTGGCTGCGGTAGCCACGTTGGTGCCACCGACAGCAGTTGCCGAAATCGCTTGATTACCATCAAAAACCGCGGTCGCCGCCGTCACCACATTGACGTTCCCCTCGGCATCGGCGGTCACTCCACTATTGCCATCCCCGACCACCGT
>NZ_MVIF01000323.1 GCF_002086675.1 Mycobacterium persicum | reverse complement strand
CCCCTTATCTGTGTTGGGGACCCCCGTAAAGGTGGATCCGGGTTGGTCGTTGTTGTTTGGCCCGTGCTCCCCGCTCCGTGTTGAGGGGCGGTGGACCGCAGTCGGGGTCGAGGTGGAGTGCCCGCAGCGCAGCGAGGACGAACGACCTCGAGGCCGACCAGGATCCGCCGCATACTGGGTCGGCGCGGAGCGAGGCAAAGACGTTGCGGTTCAAATCATGTGACGCCTCCGTGAGTGCTGAGGGGTCGAAGACAGCAAGCGTGGCGTGCCGGCGCCCAGCCTTATCTGGGTCCACGGACGTACGGTCCGGCGACATGATGATGGATGGGGTGCCCGGCGTGCGGGCTGGTGATGGGTGCGGCCGCTCATT
>NZ_MVIF01000322.1 GCF_002086675.1 Mycobacterium persicum | reverse complement strand
GCCCCGGACTGTCAGTCGGTGGTTTGGCCCGCGGCGGCGGCGGCGGCAACGGTGCCGACGCTGGCGCTCCCGGCGGCTCGGGCGGTGCCGGTGGCACCGGCGGAGCTGCCACGTCCTTCATCCTCCGGGCGACCGCCTTCGCGGGCGACGGCGGCGACGGCGGAAGCGGCGCGGCAGGAGACCTGTCCGGCGGCGACGGCGGCCACGGGGGTGCAGGCGGCAACGGGGGTCAGGCCGGGCTATTCATCGGCAACGGGGGCGCCGGCGGCGCTGGCGGCGCCGGCGGCGCCCGGCGGGGCGGGGGGGGCGGCGGCGCCGGGGGCGGCCGCGGGGGCGGGGGGGAGGGAAGAGCAGGCCGGGGGCGCGGGGGCGGGGG
>NZ_MVIF01000321.1 GCF_002086675.1 Mycobacterium persicum | reverse complement strand
GCCGCCTTGGCGGTAAACGCCGACTGCGACGCCACCAACTGCGGAATATGGGCATCCAACAAACTCATAGCGATTCCTTTCGATTCGACTTTCCGTTACTCGTTGTCAGCTCACCAGGCTGGCAAACGCCTGTTCGGTGCCCGCTCCCAGGACATCCGACTCCCAGGTAGCCGGCAGCATCGGCACTTGCGAAGCACCGCCGTACCCGGCGCCCTCTACTGCCGTCAATCCGCAGGGCTGTGCGACGTTCTCCTTGCCGTCCGTGCCGGCAAACCCCAACGTCCCAGCACCACGATCGGAAGCCCCCGCCGACGACGGCGGGCTCCCGGAAGCCGGCTGCACCGCTGACACCAACCGCGCCCGCCCCGCCGTCGCCC
>NZ_MVIF01000320.1 GCF_002086675.1 Mycobacterium persicum | reverse complement strand
CAAGCCCGACGACACCGAGGAGGCCACTCAGTAAATACCGCTCGACGGTGCCTCATTCAGGTTGACAAATTCCGCCGACATCCGCCAACGCGCCACCCAGCTCGTCGGGGTCGAACATGAAGTAGGCGCCAAAATCACGACCGCGACGGCCAGAATCGCCACCACTTTCCCGGAAACACCCCACGACCACAAACCTCACGTCCAGGCCGTCGACCACACCTGGAAACAAGAGCCGCCACCGCCGCAACCGTCGATGTCGCGTGAGCAAGCTGCCGCTGGGTTGAAGGATGTCAACAAGAGGATATGGGGCTCTTCACAATCGAGGGTGTAGTTGGGGTCTGAATCCACCGGTTTCCAGTAGCGATCTGGCAATGTAGTTGGTG
>NZ_MVIF01000031.1 GCF_002086675.1 Mycobacterium persicum | reverse complement strand
ATCGTCGGTTCCGGCGGAGCGGGCGGGCAGGGTGGATTCACCTCGGTCGGCACCGGCGGAATCGGCGGGGCCGGTGGTAGGGCCGGGCTGATCGGCGACGGCGGCGCCGGTGGCGCCGGTGGCCAGGGCGCACCCGGCGCGACCGGGGGTGCCGGCGGCCGCGGCGGCGACGCCGTCGTCATCGGCAACGGCGGCAACGGTGGTAACGGCGGCCTGGGCCCGCCCAACGGTAACGGTGGCCTGGGCGGCGCCGGCGGGTCGTTGCTGGGCCAGCCCGGTCTGCCGGGCACCGGGTAGGCGGCGCGGCGCACCGGCGAGCCGTGCGAAGATTTGGCATGACTCTTCGCGAGCGACCAGTGGAGCTGCCTGGGACGCTGCGCAGTCCCGGACAACCGTTCGGGTTGTACGTGCATGTCCCGTTCTGCGTGACCCGGTGCGGGTATTGCGACTTCAACACCTACACCCCGGCCGAGCTCGGCGGCGTCAACCCGGACGCCTGGTTGCTGGCCCTGGGGACGGAACTTGAGCTGGCGGCCGCCCGGCTCGACGCACCCGCGCTGGACACGGTATTCGTCGGCGGCGGGACGCCGTCGCTGCTCGGCGGTGAGCGCCTCACGACGTTGCTCGGCATGGTTCGCGACTGTTTTGCGCTGGCGCCCGACGCCGAGATCACCACCGAGGCGAATCCCGAGTCCACCTGGCCGGAGTTCTTCGACGCGATCAGGGCGGCCGGGTACACGCGGGTATCGCTGGGCATGCAATCGGTGGCGCCGCGGGTGCTGGCCACGTTGGACCGGGTGCACTCGCCCGGCCGGGCCACCGCCGCCGCGCGCGAGGCCATGGACGCTGGCTTCGAACACGTCAACCTCGACCTGATCTACGGCACCCCGGGGGAATCCGACGACGACCTGCTGCGTTCGGTGGAGGCCGCCATCAACGCCGGTGTCGACCACGTTTCGGCCTACGCCCTGGTCGTCGAGGACGGAACGGCGCTGGCCCGGCGCGTGCGGCGCGGTGAGCTGAGCGCCCCGGACGGCGACGTGCTCGCCCATCGTTACGAGTTGGCCGACGCGCGGCTGACCGCGGCCGGGTTGAGCTGGTATGAGGTGTCCAACTGGGCCCGCCCGGGTGGCGAGTGCCGACATAACCTCGGGTACTGGGCCGGTGGCCAGTGGTGGGGCGCCGGTCCCGGTGCGCACGGTTACGTCGGCGCGACGCGATGGTGGAACGTCAAACATCCCAACGCCTACGCGGAGCTGGTGGCGGGTGCGACGCTGCCGGTGGCGGGCTTCGAGCAGCTCGGAGCCGACGCGTTGCACACCGAGGATGTGCTGCTGAGAATCCGGTTGCGTCAGGGGTTACCGGTGGCCCGGCTCGACGCCGCCGAACGCCAGCGCGCCGAAGCCATACTTGCCGATGGGCTGCTGGCCGTCGAAGGCGACCGGCTGATCCTCACCGACCGGGGACGATTGCTCGCCGACGCCGTGGTGCGCACGCTGTTGGGGTAATCCGTGGTCAGGCGGTGGTATGGAACCACTGCCCGACCATGCGGGCGATCTCGATGTAGAGCGGGATGCCGATCGTGACGTTGTAGGAGAACGTCAAACCCAGCGATGCGGCGAGCGGCAGCGTGGGACTCGCCTCGGGGATCGCCAGCCGCTGTACCGCCGGAACGGCAATGTAGGACGCCGCGCCGCACAGTACCGCGAATAACACGTAGGTGCCCGGCTTGAAGTCGCTATTGGTCAGGTAGGCGTAGGTGTGGGCGACCACGATTCCCAGCGTCGCAAAGAGGTTCGGCGCCAACAGGCCGAAGAAGATGAACCCCCGACCCGCGGTCCTTAGGTCCTTGAGTTTGCGGGATGCCGTCATGCCCATCTCTAGCAGGAACAGCGCCAGTACGCCCTGGAAGGCGGTGACGAAGAAGGTGTCGTCGTCGTGGACGACTTTTTCTCCTTGCAGTCCGCTGATCAGTCCGATGATGATGCCGCCGAGCAGCAGACACAGCCCAGGGTTGAGGAAGACCTCCTGCAGCAGCTCGCGTGAGAACAGGGAGGCCTTGCGGCTGCCTTCCCCGGCTTCCTCCCAATCGGGATGCTCCTGCTTTTCCAGCGAGAGCTCCAACTCCTGCTCGATTCCGCGGTCGTTGACGGCCTCGAGGGTTTCCCCGCGGGCCGGCCGCGCCGCGGTTCCCGGTCCGAGTGAGACCTTGGCCGGGGGGGTGTAGCCCGGCTCGTCGGGCATATACCCGGCCTCGTCCATTCCGCGGTGGCGCAGGCGTGCCACCAGGTAGAGCGCCACCAGGCAGCCGGGAATCTCCATGACAGCCAACATGACCGGCATGTAGGCGTTGAAGGCGATGCCAACGCTGGTCAGCACCGCGACGCAGGTGGCGAAGGTCCCCGCGGAATCCGACCCGTAGTAGCCGGCGACTGTCGCTCGATCGACTCGCCGCATCGAACTCATGCGGCTCAGCAGCAGATAAGCCAGCCCGCCGATCGCGAAGTTCAGGAGAAAGCCCAAAACCATGAATCCGACGATCGTTCCGATGCTGGACGCGCTGATCTTGGCGAGTTCTTCACCGCCATGCCAGCCGATGGCCAGCAGCAAGTACATGGTGAGGCCCTGGTAGATCACATAGGGGAACTCGAACCGCACCTTGAGGATCGGGATCAAGAACCCGAAGTAGAAGAACAGCAGCAGCGGTTTGAAAAGGTTGTGGGTGAAATTCTCCCAGAACTCATGCAGCATTGGCGCCTCCCATGCTTCGTGCCGCGATCCAGGAAGCAACCACCTTCAGCGGAGCGACCGGGAACACCCCAGACAACGCTGAGAATTTAGCGAGGCTGCGGCCGGACCGCTACTCTTGACTCGCGCAAAACCCCTGGATTCGCGGTATTTCCGGGCACCCGGCGACCCCCGGTACCGCCATGTGGCAGTCGGTGGTGCCAATTGTGCTGGCAGTGCGCTGTCAGCGCCCTAATGGCGTGAGTTCAATGTGAATCAGCTGCTAATATGCTGTGAAATCCTGATCGGGCCGTCAGCGCGCGGAAGAAATCAGTGACGGCCGGACACCAATGTCCCGCTTGCGGTGGGTCACCGTCCGCCACGCAATGGGCGAGTAATGGGTCGTGGTCTCCTCGAAGCCGTCGACCTTGCATACCGTAAGCACGCCGGTGTCCTGGTTGATCGAGAGCTCCTCGCTTTCACCATGGACTTCTTCGCCGTCCGCGAGATGGATCACGAACATGTGCTGGTCCCTCCTCGTGCTTGCCTGCGGATGGGCATACGACTGTCGCCGGCTGACAGGCAGCCGGTTAGGCAGTGATGCTAGGAGAGTCGCGCGCACAGCGATCTGTCGTCATGTGACCGACAAGTAAATGGTTGGTAAACGTTTGGAGTTTCCTGCGTCTGGCGTGAGCACTGGTGAGCTGCCGGGAACGACCGGCCATCCGGCGGCAGCCTGCGGAAGAAGTCGGAAACTCGGTCCGGCCGGGTACCGCCACCGCGGCCCGATGATGCCATCAAGTATGCCCCGACAGCGATCGACTCACGGTGAGCCCTAGTGCGGAGGGCATCTGCGCGACAAGGTCGCAGAACGCATTTAGTAGGTTAGGCTACATTTACTAATGCCGCGGAGGGGAGCATCGCGATCAGTACTGCCAGTACCGCTGAAGTGTCGATTCCGATGCCGGCCGACCTGGAGCCGGCTGATCTAGCGGCCGAGCTGGCCGCCGCCCTTTGCGAGGCCCCCGGCGAGCAGTACCTGCTCTACGAATACAACGGGCAATGGGTCCTGGCCTTGGGCGTGCAGGCGATGGTGGAGCTGGACAGCGACGAGCTGCGGGTGATCCACAACGGCACCGCTCGCCGACAAGCCTGGTCGGGGCGGCCGGCGTCGGTACTGGGCGAAGCCATCGACCGGTTGCTGTTGGAGACCGACCAGGTCTTCGGCTGGATCGCCTTCGAATTCGGTGTCTACCGGTACGGGCTGCAGCAGCGGCTGGCGCCCCGCACGCCGTTGGCCCGGGTATTTTGGCCCGGCAGCCGCATCGTGATGACCAGGACCGAGATTTGCTTCGTCGGGGCCGGGGCGCACCATCGCCAGGTGGTGCACCGGTTACTGCGCGACGGGATAGCTGGCGTGCCGCAGTCCCGCGCAGTCGACTTGTCCGCCGACCCGTCCGGATTTCGCGACCGGGTGGCCACGGCCCGCCGCGAGATCTTGGCCGGCCGGTATCGCAAGGTGATCCTATCCCGTTGTGTCGACGTGCCTTTCGAGCTCGACTTCCCGTCGACCTATCGTCTGGCGCGTCGGCACAACACTCCGGTGCGATCGTTCATGTTTCAGCTTGGCGGAATTCGGGCGCTCGGCTTCAGCCCGGAACTTGTCATGTGCGTTCAGCCCGACGGCGCCGTCGTCACCGAGCCACTGGCCGGCACACGTGCGCTGGGCCGGGGCGTCGCAGACGACATGCAAGCCCGCCGCGACCTGGAGTCCAACGCCAAAGAGATTGTCGAGCACGCTATTTCGGTACGCACGTCATTTCGGGAGATCGCCCAGATCGCGAAACCGGGAACCGCGGCCGTCACCGATTTCATGACGGTGCGCGAGCGCGGCAGTGTGCAACACCTCGGCTCGACGATCAGTGCGCGACTAGACCCAGCGCGCGATCGGATGGATGCCCTGGAAGCCCTTTTTCCTGCCGTAACAGCGTCGGGAATTCCCAAAGCGGGCGGAGTCGAAGCCATCTTGCGTCTCGACGAAGGTCCGCGCGGATTGTATTCGGGTTCGGTCGTGATGTTCTCCGCAAACGGCGGCCTCGATGCCGCGCTGACGTTGCGGGCGGCCTATGAACGGGACGGGCGCACCTGGCTGCAAGCCGGCGCCGGGATCATCGAGGCGTCGCTACCCGAGCGGGAATTCGAAGAGACCTGCGAGAAGCTGTCTGCGTTGGCGCCCTACCTGGTTGAACGTCAGTAGCCGGCGCCGCAGTCCGGTTCGGCCGGACGAATCTACCTGCGCGGTGATCAGCAACACATCTTCACAGGGACTTTCGGCCCTAGCGGCTCGAAAGGCAGCCGGGGACGCTTCGACTGAAGCGATCAGTTCGACTGCTGTTCGAGCCGAAGAAGAAAGCGGGGTCGCTGCGGGGTGTACGCGCTCAAGCCGTGGTCGGTGCGAGAATTCCCCGATCTCACAGTGCTTTCCGGCCCACGGGTGTCGGCTTCGCAAGGTGAGTACGTGGCGCGGTCGGTGGGGCGGGTGCTGGCCCATCACGAGATCTCCGGAGGCGCTCGGGTTCGGCTGAAAACCGGAGCCTGTGGTCGCGGGCCGTTGATCATGCAGGTGAACCTGCGCGTCGGCGAGCTACCAGCGCGGGTGCTTGCCGTCACCACGGGTATCGACGACCTGACGCCGGCATTACTGCGACTGGATCGTCATATCGCGCGGATGTACGGCCAGTGGCGACCTCGTCCCTGGCCCGATCCGACCCGCAGGCTCTTGACCATCGCCACCGGGGCCGTCGTGGTACGCCGGAAATCGGTGGTGCCGCAGCGCACCACGCCGTTGGAGGCGGTGGCGGTGATGGATGCCATGGACTACGACGCGCACCTGTTCACCGACGTGGAGACGGGCGAGGACGCGGTGGTGTACCGGGCGGGTCCCTCGGGGCTACGGCTGGCTCGCCAACGACACGTGTATCCCCCGGGATGGGCGTGGTCGTCGAGCACGTCAGAGCCGGTGGTGCCGCTGATCGTGAATTCCCGCCTGACGCCGTGTCTCACCGAGGACGCGGCAGTGCACCGCGCCGGTGAACACCGGCTCCAGCTGCTGTTTTTCACCGACCCGGCCACCGGTCGCGGCAACCTGCTCTACCCGCGCTACGACGGCAACCTCGGATTGATCACTGCGTTCCAGCGTGTCTAACTTGCATGTAACCGGGGTTCACAGATATATTCACTGTTACTGAACGACACACATAGCTGGGAGACCTCTCATGCCGAAGGAAATGACCAACCTGCAGCTACTTCATGAACTTGAGCCCGTGGTGGAGCAGCTGCTCAACCGCCACCTCTCGATGTTCAAGGAGTGGAACCCGCACGACTACATTCCTTGGTCGGACGGCAAGAATTTCTATGCCCTCGACGGCCAGGACTGGGAGCCCGGACAAAGCCAGCTCTCCGATGTGGCCCAGGTAGCGATGGTCCAGAACCTGTTGACGGAGGACAACTTACCGTCTTACCACCGCGAGATCGCGATGAACTTCAGCATGGATGGACCCTGGGGGCAGTGGGTCAACCGGTGGACCGCCGAGGAGAACCGGCACAGCACTGCGTTGCGTGACTACTTGGTGGTGACCCGCGCGGTGGATCCGGTCGAGCTGGAGAAGCTTCGCATGGAGCAAATGACACGGGGCTTCAGCCCGGGCCAGAACCACCAGGGCGATATGTTTGCTGAGAGTGTCTTCGACTCGGTGATGTATGTCTCGTTCCAGGAGCTGGCGACCCGCGTCTCGCATCGCAACACCGGTAAGGCCAGCAACGACACCATCGCGGAGCAGTTGATGGCCAGGGTGTCGCACGACGAGAACCTGCACATGATCTTCTACCGGGACGTCAGCGCAGCCGGACTCGACATTGCGCCCAACCAGGCGATCAAGTCGGTGCACCGGATTCTGCGGAACTTCAAGATGCCGGGCTTCACGGTGCCGGAGTTCCGCCGCAAGGCCGTGATCATCGCCGTCGGCGGCGTCTATGACCCGCGCATCCACCTCGACGAGGTGGTCATGCCGGTGTTGCGGAAGTGGCGGATTTTCGAACGCGAGGACTTCACCGGCGAGGGTGCGTGGATGCGCGACGATCTTGCCGTGCTGATCAAGGAGCTCGAGGAGGCCAGCGACAAGTTCGAGGACTCCAAACAGCGCTACCTCGAGCGCGAGGCTCGCAGGGCCGAGAAGATCACCGCTGACCGCGTGCTCAAGACCGCGGGGACGTTGACGCTCAGCCGACGCTGAGCATGCCTGCGCTGTGGACGGTCAGGGGATGGTCGTCCGCGAGATCCGGCCAACGGCCCGAGTATACGTGCCGGGCGCCAGGCGTTTGACGTTCCAGCCGATCTTGGCATCCAGCTGGGGCAGGCAGTAGAGGTCGCCCCGGTCGTGGGCGTCCAAGCACACGCGCGCCACCTTCGCGGCCGAAAATCCGGTCCAGCGCATCAGTTTGGCGGCACGTTCGCTGGATTGTTCGCTGATACGGCCGGATTCGACGATGTTGGTCTTGACGAAGGTCGGACACAGCACCGTGACCTTGATTGCGGTGCCCGATAATTCGGCCGCCAGGGTCTCTGACAGGGAGAGCACGCCAGCCTTGCTGACGTTGTATGCCGCCATGCCGGGAGCTGCGGCGAACGCCGCCGCCGAGGCGACGTTGATGATGCCCCGCGGGGTTCGTGACGGCTCGGCGGCGCGCAGGATAGGAGTGAATACGTGGCAGCCGTGGATGGGTCCCCACAGATTGACGCCCAGCACCCACTTCCAATCATCCAGGGGCACTTCGCCGACGGGCGCGCCGCCGGCCCCAACGCCGGCGTTGTTGATCACCAGCGTGGGCGCCGCATCGAACCAGGATTGCGACTGTTCGGCCAACGAACACACGTCGTCCACGCGGGACACGTCGCAGCGGATCGCAGTGGCTTTCGCACCCCGTTCGGTGAGCATCGCGGCCGTCTTGTGGGCGGCTATTTCGTCGACGTCACTGCAGACCACCGCGCTGCCGCGGCGGCCGAGTTCGACCGCGAACGCGGCGCCGATCCCACTGCCGGCGCCGGTAACCACGGCCAAGGCCCCGTGCGTGGTGGCCCTCGACCTGTTCAGCAGCCTGCCCACAGGCCCCAACACTTCAGCCTGCCTCGGCAGCGTCATTGTCCTGCAATGAATTTACGATGAATTCGCAGGCGTATCCCATGGCCTTCGCTGCTTCCGGCGCCATTCGCGGGAGCGCCTGGAATACGTGCATCTGGTCGGGCCATACCTGTAGGTCGCAACTGCCACCGGCGGCGCGGATGTCGGCGGCGAGTTGACGCGCGTCGGCCTCCAGAATTTCGGCCGCACCAGCCTGGATCAGGGTGTTCGGTAGCACCGGTCCGCCGGCGACGTCGAGGGTCAGGCGGTGATGGGTGGGATCGATGCCGGCGTAGTACAGGCTGACCACCCGGGCCGCCGCGGCCGCCCGGACAGCGGGATCTGGGCGTAACTGTTCGCGAGCGGCCGAGATCGTGAACGTAAGGTCGATCAGCGGCGAAAACAACACCAGTGACGCCGGTGGATTCGCGGCCACATCCCGTTGCAGCAACATGTCCACCGATAGGTGGCCACCAGCCGAATCGGCAACCACCACAATGCGTTCCGGCGGCAGGCCGGACGCCTCCGGTAGCCAGTCCCAGCCGGCACGAACGTCGTCGGCGGCAGTGGGGAAGCGGTAGCGCGGCGCCAATCGGTAATCGACGCAGAACACCGGCAGGCCGGTCAGTGACGACAGCCATGACGTCAGCCGCCGGTGTGTCCGGGGTGAACACATGGTGTAGCCGCTGCCGTGCACGTAGTAGATCACCCCGGCGGTGCCGGCCGACGAGCGGTGCGTCGCCTCCATGTGCGGTCCGAACACCCATTCACCACGGACCCGACGGCCGTCCGCCAGAACGGAATTCACGTGTTCGACCCGGGTACCCGCCAGAGATGGCCCGAAGGTGCCCAAGAGTCTGGCGATAAGCTGGCGCGTCAGCCACATTCCCCATGCTCGCTCCGGCGGTATCGCGCCGGTGATCGCCGGCATGATCGCCGTGCTCACCGCCACCGCGGTGCGGGAGCGTAACGACCCGCGCGCCGGAACGACGTCCATCATGGCACGCGAGTCAATATCAAACGGCGACATTAGTCAATGGTAAGTTTCGGGGAAAAATTCATGGATCGGCGAGGGAGTGGCGCCGGGTGAGGGCCTGACGCGCGATCGCCTTCTTGTCGATCTTCCCGACCGCCGTGGTGGGCAGTGATGCCAGCGGCAAAAGCATGTCCAGGCGGGCGTGTACCGCCACGCCGCGCTCGTCGAGGTGGCCGTTCAGTTCCGCAATTGTGATCGGAGTACCAGCGAAAACTACCGCCGCGCAGATCTTTTCGCCTAGATCCGGGTCGGGGACCGGGACCGCGGCGACGGACCCGATCGCCGGGTGGCTCAACAGATGCTCTTCGATGTCCTGGGCCGCGACGGTCTCCCCGCACCGGCAGATGACGTCTTTGGCCCGACCGGTGACCACGAGGTAGCCGTCGTCACGAAGGCGCACCAGGTCACCGCTGCGATAGAACCCGTCCGAATCGAAGCAGCGTTGGTTATCCTGCTCGGCGCAAAAGTAGCCGTTGATTGTGTACGGACCGCGCACCAGAAGTTCGCCGACTTCACCGGGTGCCACCGGCTGGCTCTCGACGTCGGCAATCCGCAGTTCATCGGCGGCCGACAGGGGCCGCCCCTGAGTGTGCTCAACCACGTCCGGTGGATCGTCGAGGCGGGTGAAGTTCAACAGCCCCTCTGCCATCCCGAATACCTGCTGTAGGCCCGGGCTCAACATCGATCGCACCCGGCGAGCGTCTTCAGGCTCAAGCTTGGCACCACCGACTTGCAAGAGCCGCAACGTCTTTGGCGTCACAGGTTCCCACTCGCAGGCTTGGGCCCACAGCTTGGCCAGCGCCGGCACGAGCGCGGTGACGGTCACACCGTACCGTTCGATCGTGGCGAACGCGGCCTCCGGGCTGGGATCGGTGCTGAAAACGACGGTGGCGCCGACAGACAACGCGCCGAGAATGCCGGGGCAGGCCAGCGGGAAGTTGTGCGCTGCCGGCAGTGACACGAGATACACGTCATCGCATGTCAAGCCGCACAGCTCGGCACTCGCGGTGGCGTTATAGACGTAGTCGTCGTGAGTACGGGGGATCAGCTTCGGTATGCCGGTGGTACCGCCTGACACGAGCAGCAATGCAGGAGAGGCGGTGTCGACCACATTCTTCGGCGGGTTGCCGGTGGGCAACCCTGACCAGGAGATAAATGGGCCAGGATCTCCGTCGACGATGACATGGCGCAGTCGCGGATGTGCGACAGCAAGCTGCTCGGCGATGGTGCGATAGTCGTAACCGCCGGCCGTCTCGGGGATGACGAACCCGACCGCATCGCTTACCTTGGCGAAGCGAGTCAGTTCTGCCGACCGATGCCCGGGCAGACACATCACCGGAATCACCCCGGCACGCAGCAAGCCGAAAAACGCGACGGCGAACTGGCGCGTATTCGGCAACTGCAGCAACACCCGGTCGGCGGGCGCGATCCCGACGCCGGCTATGCCCGCGGCGGCCCGGTCCGCCAGTCCGTCGAGTTCGGAGTAGGTGTGGCTGCCTGAGTCATCGACCACGGCAACACGGTCCGGCCATGTCGACGCGGCCCGCCGTAACAGCGCATCAACTGTGTGACCGCTCCAGTACCCGCTTTCCCGGTATCTTGCTGCCCGTTCTGGAGGAAAGGGGACGAAGCCGGCGAGCGACGCCGGTTGCGGCGGCTGGACAGAAGTGACTGGCACGTGATGCCCCCTGGGTCGAACGTGTCCTGCCCTTTAGACGTAGGGTAGCGTAGCACGAAGTTAGGGCAGCCTGGGCTAAGCGGCGGAGGTGGTGTGGTGGGCGGCGCATCACTCGCCGGCGTGCGGACGGACTCGGAATGCCGCAATTGTCCCCACCCTTCAGCGCGGTCGGCGGGTCCGCGATGACCAGGACGCTCGCGGTGGTCGGGGCGGGCGCGAAGGCGGTCGCTGTGGCCGCGAAGGCCGCGACGCTGCGGGAAATGGGCATCGAGGTGGGCGACGTCGTTGCCGTCGAACGCGCCGGTGTGGCAGCTAACTGGCGAGCCGGCGGCGGCTGGACCGACGGTCGGCAGCGGTTGGGCACCAGCCCGGAAAAGGATGTTGGCTTCCCGTATCGGTCGACGGTGGTTCCAGGTCGCAATGCCGAACTCGACGAACGAATGATGCGGTTTAGCTGGCAGTCATACCTGGTTGCCACCGACCAACTTGTGGGCTGGATCGACCGGGGTAGGCCGGCGCCCACCCACGACAGCTGGGCTCGGTATCTGCGCTGGGTTGCCGACGCGGTGGGGCTGAAAGTCGTTCGCGGCGAGATGGTTCACCTGTCGGTAGCCGGATTGCGCTGGGTCGTGCAGACACCCGACACGACCGTGTCGGCTGATTCGGTGATGATCACCGGTCCGGGTCAGCCGCAGCGGTCGATGCTCCCCGGGGACCCGCGGATGTTGTCGATCGCGCAGTTCTGGCAGCGCACCGCGGGTGACAACCGGATCGTTGCCGACGAAGTCGCGGTCATCGGGGGCGGCGAGACTGCCGCCTCGATACTCAACGAGCTTTTCCACCATCGGGTTTCAACGATTACCGCGATCTCGCCACAAGCGACGCTGTTTACCCGCGGCGAGGGGTTCTTCGAGAATTCGCTGTTTTCCGATCCCACGCAGTGGTGCAGCCTGACCCGTGCCGAACGGCGCGACTACATTGCTCGCACCGACCGCGGGGTGTTTTCCGCGCGGGCGCAGGAGCTACTGCTTGCCGACGAAAGAATCAGGCATTTGCGGGGGCGGGTGGCCGATGCGCAAAATCGCGCCGGGCGTATCCGGATCACAGTGCACACCGACCGGCCGCAGCTGGCGGACCGGGGTGGCCGTGCCCCGGCGGGAGTGACCACCGCCGGGTCGTGCCACAGCGCTCCTGGCGACGAATTGTCCGCGACCGTACACGATTTCGATCTCGTCGTGGATGGATCGGGGGCCGACCCGCTGTGGTTCCTGCCGCTGCTGGATCAGGATGCCGTGGACATGCTCGAGTTGGAACTGGGCGGCCCGCTGACGAGTGACCGTCTCGAGGAATCCATCGGGCATGACCTTGCTGTCCAGGGGCTGCATCCGAAACTATTCCTGCCCAACCTATCCGGCTTCAATGAGGGGCCGGGATTTCCGAACCTGAGCTGCCTGGGACTGCTCGCCGACCGGGTGCTGGGCGCCGAAATCGGTGTCAGCGATGCGTCACGGGGACGAAGCGGTGAATATCAATCCGTGTGACGCAGACACGGCCATGAGCGCGCAGCGCGTGCCGGAAGTGACGGCCGGCTAGGGGCCTGCGCTGATCTGGTTTCCGGGATCTATGGAGTTTGGCTGCGGCAGTCCTGCCTGTCACAGTGTTCTCTGGCCGGGGTGATACCCGATTTGCCTGGCGCACTCGGAAATTCATGATGACCACGAATGTGGCTGGTCAACGATGTTCTTGGTGCGCAGCCGTGGATGCCTGGCTCAGTTTCGAGCACCTTGGCTCTGTTTTGGCACGTCGATACGGCTGCTTAACTCAAACCGCTTGTGATGGTAGGCGTTCGGGAGATGTCTTACGCGCTCACCGAACCGGCTGTCATGCCGGCTGTATCGAGTGTGCGGTGAGGGCTTTGACTGTGTATGTAGGGCGGGAGTTTGACGTTCGGACCGCCCTGACGGCTTACTCGAGGCCGCCAGTGCACACTCGACGCCGCCTGCCGCCTGCCGCCAGCCGCCAATCCAACCACACCAGCAGGCGACGTCCATCTGCCCACATCGGGGCACAGCCCACGACCGATTTCAGCGACAAGCCAAGGAGGGCAACGGATTGTGGCTGTGTAGCGGGCATGACGGGTACCCGTCGGCTCCAGCCATGGCACGACATCAGCGCTGCCTTGAGCGACATCAGCACCGCATTAGAGTGACAGATCCGTTGGGTGGCAGGGCTTTTCGCCGCCGGGTCAGCACGACGTGACGGAACTAGCGTAACGTGGCCAGAATATCGTCGATCGACGCTCCGCCAAGCAGATCGGAGACCTCGAGTTCGTGATCGAACTCCGCCTTGACGCGGCGACGCAATTCCAGCGCTTGCAACGAATCCAGGCCGAGCGCGACCATCGGAACCGTGGTGTCGATCTCCTCGACGTCGTCGACGCCGATCGCGCCCGCCAGCAGTTTTAGCAACCGGTGGATAGCACCCGTCGCAGTGTCATCCCGCGTCGAGTTACCCACCGTCACGTGCGAAGTCAGCTGTGACAACAACCCGCCGTGGCCGCAGGCCTGCAATACCGAGGTCGCACGCTCCGCGTCGAACGCGGCAACGATCGCATTCCCGCGAAGTCGACCCATCCCCAGTGCCAGCGCATCGGAGGCGGACATCGGCAGCAGACCGGTGAAAGCCAGCTTCGCCATCCCGGAGTCGGCGGCAGCGGAAGCGACATGCCACTGGCCCCACTGAACCGACACGCAATCCAGGCCCTCGGATCTGAGCCGGTGCGCCATGGCGTCGAGCATTCGGTTGGATGCGGCATAAACGATCAGGCCCCGACCCCCGACGGTCGCCGCTACCGACGAGCACAGCAGAATGCGGCAGTCGGCGGTCCGCGGAATCGTCTCCAGTACCATCGACATGCCGACCACCTTGGCGCGCAACGCCTTTTCGGCCTTCTCGACCGTGATGTCCGCAAGCTCCATGCCCGAATACTGGACGGCGGCGTGGACGATGAGATCCGCGGGTGTGTCCTGAGCGGCCGTCGCCAGTCGGAGCACTGCCGCCGGGTCACCGACGTCGCACGCGGCGGCCTCGATGTGCGCCGATGTGGCAGACCGGATCTGCTGTAACCGGTTTGCCACCGCCGCGGTCTCACCGGATCTGCTGACCAGCGTGATCCGTCGCGCCCCGCGCCGCGCCAGATGCTCGCAGAATTCGAGTCCGAGGTTTCCGGTCCCGCCGACGATGAGCACGTGCTGTGGTGTGGCGAGGTTCGAATCGGCTACCGGAGCCTCGCTTTCGACGATCCGCTTGGCGTACAGAACACCGTCGCGCAGGGCAAGCGCCGATTCCCGCGCGGTGTGCAGGGCGGCCAGGACCGCGGCCGACGCGTCCGGCAACGGCGACCCGGCAGCCAGATCGAGATGCCGGAAACAAACGCGCGGATGTTCGCAGCCGATACTGCGAAAACCCGAAATTGCGGCCGCATGCACGGGATCCGGTGACGGGTCGTCGGCAACCACCGCCTCGCCGCCTATGGTCACCAGCCAGCAATCGGTGATTGCAGCACTGATTCCCGGCCACCACGTGCGGTCGGAAAAGAATGCCGCAACCGCGGCCGCGGCCGCGGCGAAGTCGAGTTTCGCCGACCGTGGAAGAAGTATCACAAGTGTATCCAGACCCGTCGTCGCAGAACTGTTTCGGCCATCGACGACACGGGCGGTTGCGCCGAGGTCGGCGGCCGCAATGCACAGCGCGGCGGCCTGCTCGGCGCAGCCCCCGCTGTGATCGACTATCCCGATTGCGCGCGGCGCTACCAGCGAGCGCTGGGACAACCGAACCCAATTCTCGGCGAGAAGTCGCGGCGGCGCGATCTGGCCGATCGGGTTGCGCACCGGACCAGATGTGGTTGTCGTTCGCCGAGGACGCTGCGGCAACGTGTCTTGGTAGGGCAGCCACAGTTTGGTCTCGTTCAGCACGGTATTGGGGAAGTCGGGAAGCGGCAGCGCGACGGGGCCGTGCGGCTCGGCGGACAGCTGGTCCCAGGCATAGGCCAGGTCATGCACGGCGACGCGGCCGAGATTTCGGGTGAATTCGCCCAGATCGGTCGCCTCCCTAATCGACGTGCCCACCACCATGGGATCGCGATCGTTGCCGTCGTCGGACGCTGCGGCAAGGTTTTCTTCGATGGCCAGTTGCAGGGACGGATGAACGGCCAGTTCGACGAAGGTGTCGACGCCGCGTGCCACCGCGGCGGCGATCGCCTTGTCGAATCGAACGGTATTGCGCAGGTTCCAGAACCAGTACTGGTCGAGCGGCAGATCTTGGGTGATGGGACCGCCCAGCGTGGCGCCGAGACAGTCGATATCGGTGTCGAGGAACTTCGGATTCCGCAGTTCGCGTCGGGTGGCAGCGCAGAATTCGTCGCCCAGCGCACTGATCACGCTGGTGTGCGCGGGAAATCGGACTTCGATAACCCGGGCGAACATGTCGCGCCGGGAAAAGGTGTCGACGATCATCTGCACTGTTTCCCGATCGCCCGAGATCCCGGCCAGGTTGGGTGAATTGATCACCGACAGCTGCGCCCAGCCCGAACACCGTGCGAGCAGGTCCTCGCAGGCGTCGCGGTCGGCGGCGATGACTGCCATGGCGTAATCACCTGCGGCGAACCCGTCGGCGGCGCGAGCGCGGATCCCGATGATGCTAACCGCGTCCGCCAAGGTGATTGCGCCCGAGACATAAGCCGCGGCTATCTCTCCCTGGCTGTGACCGATGGTGACGTCGGGCGCAACGCCCACTGATCGCCACATCGCGGCCAGGCCGGCCATCTGGGTGAACAACGCGGGCTGGACGGTGATCGCGGAGTTGTCAACCGAAAGGCCCTCGTCGAGAAGGTAATTCAGTGGCGAGGTGCCCAACTGTGCCTGAAATGCCGCGGCGCAGCGATCCACCTCGGCCCGGAACGCGGGCATGGCCTGGTAGAAGAGTCGCCCCATCCCCGGACGTTGGCCCCCCTGCCCGGGAAATACGTAGGCGACCCGCCGGGCCGCGGCGGCGGTTTGGGTGCACACCACCGACGGGTGGTCGCGCCCGTCGACAATCGCCCGCAGCGCGTTGACCAGCTCGTCGCGGTCGGCCGCCATGGCCAGGGCTCGGTGTTTGCGGGCAATCCTGGTCCGGAAAAGCATGTCGGCGATCGCCTGCGGCGCCACCTCGGGATGGTCGGCCACATACGTCAATACCGCGGCGGCCTCCCGCGACACCAGATCAGGGTTATCCGACGTGACCAGGACGGGGATGGCGCCGTCGGGGAGCCGGTAGCCGCGCGATGTCACTTTCTCACTCCCCGTGGTCTACCGGCATGGCGATGATCGCGTGCGCATTGGCGCCGCCGGCGCCGAACGACGAGACGGCGCCGTAGCGGACGCCGTCTCGGGGCTGCCACTGGTGCAGTGTGGTGGCCAGGCGCAGGCCGGTCAGGTTCCAGTCCAGCTTCTTGGTCGGGTTGTCCGAGAACAGCGTTGGCGGAATCCAGCCATGTCGGCCCGCAAGCAGCAGTTTGATCAGTCCGAGGATGCCCGCCGCCGCCTGCGCATGCCCGGCGTTGGACTTGATGGAGCCCAGCAGAGCTTCGGATCCCGCTGCGCCGTAAGTCTTGAAGAGTGCCAGCAATTCCACCGGGTCGCGCGCCAGCGTCGCGGTTCCGTGCCCTTCGATCATTCCCACCTCGGCGGCGTCGATTCCGGCCGCATCGAGCGTCTTGCGGATCACCTGCTCCTGCGCGCGCACCCGCGGCACCAGGATCGGCTTGCCTTTACCGTTGTGGTTGGTGCGGACGCCGAGGATGCGGCCGTAGATCCGGTGACCCAGTTGCCGTGCCCGCGACTCGCGTTCGACGAGAACCATGCCGGCGCCTTCGCCCCACACGGTGCCGCTGGCGTCGTCGGCGTAGGCGCGGCAATGCCCGTCGTCGGCAAGGGCATTGAGCCTTGCGAACTCGAAGAACGCCGCCGGCGCCCCCAGAACGCACACCGCGCCGGCGAGCGCCCATTCGCACTCGTCCATGGCAACCGCGTTGGCCGCCAACTGAAGTGCCGTCAACGACGATCCGCACGCCGAGTCGATACACATCGACGGGCCGGTCAATCCAAGGCAGTGCGAGATCCGGCCCGCTCCGCCGAGTTGTCCCATTCCGACGGTGCGGTGCCCGGTGTAGGCGTCGGCCTGTGCGGTACGCGGGCCGTACTCCGTCATCGACATTCCGACGTAACAGCCGCCGAATTCACCTTCGAGCGTGCCCGGATTGATCCCGGCATTCTCCAGCGCCTGCCACGCCACCCGCATGGCGACGCGTTGCTGGGGATGCATCACCAGGGCCTCCCGATGCGTGATGCCGAAGAAGGGAGGGTCGAATGTCGTTGCACCGTCCAGGAATCCGCCGGCATCGCAGACCCGGCCCCAGCCGTCGTCCCGGGACAGCGAGAGCAGCTCGTCGATCGGCCAGCCGCGATCGCGGGGAAACGGGCCGATCAGCTCTCTCGACTCCGACAGCGCTGACCATAATGCGGCGGGGCTGTCGATTCCCCCGGGCGCCTCCACGGCCATGCCGGAAATGACGATGTGGTCGGCTGCGGTGTCGATCATGACGTCTGCTGGTAGTGCGCGCATGACGCCAGCAGTTGCGCGACGGCGTCGAGGTGATCGTCGAGGAAAAAGTGTCCGCCGTCGAACATGGTGACCTGGATGGTGTCGGTGTGCTTACCCCATCCATACAGATCACCCAAGGTGACAATCGGGTCCCGATCACCCCCGAGCGCGTGAATCGGGGCGCTGATTCTGACGCTCTCAGCGCAGGAGTACGCATCGAAAGCCCGATAGTCGGCTTTGATCACCGGAAGCGCCAACCGCATCAGGTCGCGGTTGCCGTAGACGTCGGAGTCGGTGCCCTCGAGGGTGGCGAGGTGGCTGAGGATCTCCTCGTCATCCGTCGGATGTGAGGGTTTGGCGGCGGCGTGACAAGGGGCCACCGCCGCCGAGACATAAATCTGCCGCACCTGGATGCCCCGAGCGTCGGCGAGTCGGGCGAATTCGAACGAGACCATGGCGCCCAGGCTGTGGCCGAAGGTCACCAGCGGAACGCCGTCGTGGTGCTCCGATGCCGAAAACTCGTCGAACGCTCCGCGCGCGAGGTCGGGGATGGATCCCAACAACGGTTCGGCTGCCCGGTCCTGACGTCCGGGGTACTGGAAGACGATGACCTTGAACGTCGCGCTCAGCGCTTTCGAGAATGCGCGGTAGGCCGATGCCCCGGCGCCGGCATGCGGAAAAACCAGCAGCGGCGGGTTCGCGGGCGCGCCCGGTTGGTGAAATTGCCTGATCCACCCTAGTTTGCGGGGCATGCGCTAGTACCTTCCCGATCGCTTCGCTTCCCGTGGCCCGCGTGGTCCCGCACCATCACCCGGCCAGAAAATCTCGGGCCTCGACGGCCGCTATACCCATGCAACTTAGCGAAGGCTAACATAATCCGCCGGACCTGTGGTTGGTGCCCGGCAAGGCCGGCCGAACCCCGGGTCCGGCCCCGGCCGAGGCCGGCCGGGTCACGAGTCAGGGGAGGCTGGTCCGCAAATGCGCGTCGTGTCGTTCGGTTTTCAGACCTGGGGATACAAGACGCTGCAGGCGCTGATCGATCTGGGTCACGACGTCGTGCTTGCGGTCACGCATCCGGCCAGCGAACAGTCGTATAAGGCCATCTGGTCGGACTCGGTGGAGAAACTCGCGCGAGACCGGGGCATCCCGGTGCACATCACCGAACGGGCTGACGCGGAAACCATCGACGTCGTCAAGCGGGCCGAACCCGACGTGATCGTGGTCAACAGCTGGTACAGCTGGATGCCGCCGGAGCTCTACAGCCTGCCGCCGCACGGCACACTGAACCTTCACGATTCGCTGCTGCCGAAGTTCACCGGGTTTTCCCCGGTGCTCTGGGCGCTGATCAGCGGCGAGTCCGAGTTCGGGTTGACCGTGCACCGGATGGACGACGGTTTCGACACCGGCGACATCCTGATCCAGCGTTCTCTGCCGATCGGGCCCACCGATACCGCGACGGAGCTGGTCACCCGCGGCATGGATTTGATCCCCGGTGCGCTGCGGGACGCGCTTCACGCGCTGGAGTCGGGCACCGCCGTCTGGCGGCCGCAGAACAAGGCCGAACGGACGTACTTCCACAAACGCGCCGAGCGCGACAGCCTGATCGACTGGACCTGGCCGGCCGAGGACCTGGAGCGGTTCGTGCGGGCACTGTCGGACCCGTATCCGCGCGCGTTCAGCTACTACCGGGGCGAACGCATCGAAGTGCTCGAGGCTCAGGTTTCACAGGCCCGTTACGGTGGTACGCCTGGCCGGGTGATCGTGCAGGAGGGCGGCGGCGCGGTGGTGTCGGGGCCCAACGCGTATCGCGGAGCCAACCGGGGTCTGGTCATCACCGCGGTGCGCGACGCCGCCGGGGCCGAGCACTTTGGGGAGGAGTTCTTTTGCCGCGGTGGCTATTTGAGCAGTCAGGCTTGACTTCCGATTCCGGCGAACCGAATGCTAGGAGTGAAACAGGCGATGGCCGCTGATGCCAAGACCGTGCAGGAACGCCGTCGCGAATTGCTGCGTCGCCGGATCGCCGAAAGCGGTTTGGCGACAGGCAAATCGGTGGAGCAGACGCAGGTCCGGGCCGGCGAGCGCTATCCGCTGTCCACCGGTCAGCGCCGGATGTGGTTCCTGCAGGCCATGGACGCCGACGACACCACCCTCAACATCTGCGTTGGCTTTCGGCTAACGGGCGCGCTCGACGCTGGGAGGTTGCGTTGCGCGGTCGGCGATGTCGTTGCCCGGCACGCGGTGTTGCGCACCACCTATGGAGTGGACGCATCGGGTGAACCGTATCAGGTGGTTGCCGATGGTGCCGATGGCATTGAAATACCCTGGCGTGCATGCGATTTAACTGAAATTGGTGCGCCGGAGCGGAACCGGCGCCTCGAAGCCATGGCACGAGACGAGTTCGGCCGGCCCTTCGACCTCACCCGTGAGCTGCCGCTGCGCATCTCCCTGATACGCACCGGCGCCGACGAATTCGTGCTGCTCTTCGTCGTCCACCACATCTGCTGGGACGACGACTCCTGGGAGATCTTCTTCGACGACGTGCGCGCTGCGTACCAGGGTCTGAACCCGAGTACCCCGGCGCCGCAGTTCGTCGCGGTGGCGGTGCCGCGGCACACCGGTGAACCCGGCGACGCCGACGTCGAGTACTGGCGTAACCACTTGCAGCCGTTGCCCGAACCGCCGGATCTGCCGGGTGCGGCCGCGGCGAATCCCTCCCGGCGCGCCGACCGCCGGACTCGCGCATTGCCCGCCGCCCTGTTCGGCCGGGTCGAAGAGTTCGCCCGCGAGCACTCCGCATCGCCGTTCATGGTATTGCTGGCCGCCTTCGCCGCTGTGGTGCGTCGTTATACCGGCGCATCGGATTTCCTCGTCTCCGTGCCGGTGACCGAGCGCGGCGCGGCCGCGCAGGATGTCATCGGGTATTTCGGCAACATCCTGCTGCTGCGGTTTGTCTCGGGAGCTGACGACACGTTCGCCGGGCTCGCCGACGCCGTTCGCGAAACCTGTCTTGGCGGCTTCGCGCACCAGTCGGTGGGCATCGACCGCGTGGTCCGCGCCATGAACCCGGAGCGCACCGCGGGGCGCGACGGCCTGGACCGGGTGGCGCGGCTGGGCTTCAGCATGCGTAAGAGTCTCGCCGGGTTCGGGTTCGACGGCGTTACCTGCAGACAACTGGAACTCGGAGCGGTCACCGCGCAGCTGCCGTTGGCCCTGGCGGTCGTGCACGATCCCGAGGACCCCGAGCATGTTGTCGTCGAGTTCGAATACCAGACCGATGTGCTGGCCGGTGCGCTCGTCGATCAGCTGCTGACCCATTACCTGCGGCTGCTGGACAATGCACTGCGAGCCCCCGGCGATCGCCTCGCGGGCCTGGACATGCTGGGCGCCGCAGAGCGCGCCGCCGTCCTCGCGCAGTCGCACGGCGAGCTGGTCGCGACACCGGCCGCCACGATGGTCGCGCTGCTCGAAAGGGCGGCTGCCGCCGCGCCCGAGCGGATCGCGCTGGTTTCCGACGACGCGGAGTTGAGTTACGCCGAACTTCATCGCCGGGCAAACCGCCTGGCACGCTGGCTGATTCGGCATGGTGTCGGGGCCGACGACATCGTCGGGTTGCACCTGGCCACCTCGGTCGAGTTCGTCGTCGCCATGTTCGCGGTGCTGAAGGCCGGGGCGGCGTACCTGCCCATCGATCCGGCCTATCCGCAGGATCGCATCCACTACCTGATCACCGACACCGGACCCACAATGGTGCTGGGCCACCACGAATTCGGCGCCGCCGAACAAGCCGCCGCCCACCTGTCCGATGATGCGCTGACCGACGCCGACCGGATTCGGCCGTTACACCCTGCGAACCTGGCCTACGTGATCTACACGTCCGGGTCCACCGGGCGGCCCAAGGGCGTGGCGGTGCCGCATCAGGCCATCGCCGAGCATGTGGACGGGTTCATCGCCGAGTGGAGCATGACCCCCGACGACCGGTTGCTGCAATCGTCATCGGTGAGTTTCGACGCATCGCTGCTGGACATCTTCGTCACGCTGTCGCTGGGGGCCCGGCTGATCGTGCCCAAGCCCGGCGCCTTCGGCGACATCCCCTACGTCGCCGATCTGATCAGCCGCCACCGGGTCACGGTCCTACACATGGTGCCCTCCATGCTGAGCACGTTGCTGGCGCTGCCGCAGGTCAGCCAGTGGCGGCAACTGCGCCACGTGCCGGTAGGCGGCGAAGCGCTTCCCGCCGAACTGGCCGACAAGTTCGCCGGCCACTTCGACGCGGAACTACGCAACCACTACGGCCCCACCGAGGCGGTCGTCTGCTCCACGCATCTGCGGGTATCGGGGCCGCAGCGCAGCGGCGTGGTGCCAATCGGCGTACCCAACCGCAATGTCTACGCCTACGTCCTGGATCCGGAGTTGCAGCCGGTGCCCGCCGAAGTGGTCGGCGAGTTGTACCTGGGCGGTGCACAGTTGGCGCGCGGATATCTGGGCCGTCCGGGGTTGACGGCGCAACGATTCGTCGCCGACCCGTTCAATCCCGGGATGCGGCTGTACCGGTCCGGAGATCTGGTGCGCCGCAACCTCTCCGGGCAGCTGGAGTTCGTCGGACGCGCCGACGAGCAAGTCAAGATCCGGGGCTTTCGCGTCGAACTCGGCGAGGTCGAGTCCGTCATCGCCACCCATCGCGCGGTGCGGCATTGCCTGGTCGTCGCCGAAGACACCGAGGCCGGGCCGACGCTGGCCGCCTACCTGGTGCCCGCCGGCGGTGAGAACGGACCCTCGGCACGAATCGATTTCGACGATGTCCGCGCCCATGCCGCGGCGATGCTGCCCGACTACATGGTGCCCGCTGCGTTCGCGGTGATCCGGGAGATCCCGCTGGGCCTCAGCGGCAAACTGAACAAGCGGGCGCTGCCCGCACCGACTCAAGTCAGTGCGCGCCGTTACCGCGAGCCGGCGAACGCGGCCGAGCGCCGGGTGTGCGCGATCTTCGGCCGGCTGTTCGGCTGCCCGGACGTCGGTGTCGACGACTCGTTCTTCGGGCTGGGTGGCCATTCGCTGCTGGCGGCCCGGCTGATCGCCCAGATCCACGCCGAATTCGGGGTGCGGCTGAACGTTCGCGCGGTGTTCGATACCCCTACCCCGGCCGGGTTGGCCGCTGGGTTGGTGCACGCTTCCGGATCCCCGGGCGCCCGCCCGGAACTCGCCCACGCGGCTCGCCCACACTGGCCGCCGTTGTCGTATTCCCAGCTGGCCATGTGGTTCCAGTACCGGATGCGAGGCGCCAACGACGTCTTCAACATGGCGCTGGCGCTTCGGTTCGACGGTCCACTGGACTCGGCTGCTCTGGCCGAGGCGCTCAACGACGTGATAGCCCGCCACGAGGTGTTGCGCACGAATTTCGTTGACCACAAAGGTGTTCCGTATCAGCATGTGCATCCGGTAATGCGGGTGCGACTCGCCGTCCGCGAAGTCGCCGCCGACCGGGTCGATCAGGTGCTTGCCGAGTTGCGCCGATACGTGTTCACGCTGGAATCCGAGCCGCTGGTCAGGCCCACCCTGCTGCGGCTGGGCCCGGACACGAATGTGTTGCTGCTGCTCGTCCATCACATCGTCACCGACCACAGCTCGTTGGGCGTGATGGTCGACGACCTCATCACCGCCTATCGCGCGCGGTTGCACGGCGGTCCGCCGCAGTGGCCCAAAACCCCCTTACAGTTCGCCGATTACGCGGTATGGCAACGAAGCACCTTCGACGCACCGGGCGACTGGGGGCAAGCCGAGCTGGCGTATTGGCGTGATGCGCTGGCGGGAACACCCGAGGACATCTCGATAGCGTTGGACCACATGCGTCCGCTGGTCCTCGGAAGGCGTGGGGCGGTAGTGACTTTCACCGTGTCCGCGGCACGCCGGACGGCCCTGACCCGGCTTGCCGAACACCACGACGCCACGGAATTCATGGTTTACCATGCGGCGCTGGCGGTCGTGCTGCACAAGCTCGGCGGCGGGGCGGACATCGTCATCGGCAGTCCGGTCGCGTCGCGAATCGACCGGGCAGCAGAACACCTGACCGGCCCATGCGCCAACGTGGTCGTGCTGCGCAGCGACTTCTCCGACGACCCCTCGTTGCGCGACATCCTGATCCGAAGCCGCCGTACCGTGCTGGGCGCGTTGGCTCACCAGGAACTGCCCATCGAACGGTTGGTCGAGGCGATCAACCCGCCGCGCTCGCCGTCGCGCAACCACCCGCTGTTCCAGCACTCGATCCATTTCCGCGGTGCGGACTGGGCGTTGCTGCCGCGGGATCTGACCGGCGACCGAGCGACCACGGTCGTTGCGCTGTCAATGGATTTCGAAGTCTCACTGCTGGATCTGAACGTGGGTCTGGATGTGACACCCGACGGGGGCCTCGCCGTACGGGTGGTGGCCAATGCCGATCTCTACGAACCCGCCTCGGTGCAACTGATCGCCGATGCGCTCGACGCCACGCTCGAGACCTTCGCGGGGGCGCCCGACGCCGCGGTGTCGGGCGTGCACTTGCTGCCCGCCGCCGACCTGGACAAGCTGTTGGCACCGCCGACAGCGGTCGAGCCGCAGCCGTGCCGATCGGTCACCGGCGGCTCGGCGGAAACGGAGCGAGTGCTCATCGCCTTGCTGGAGGAATTGCTCGAGATCAGTGACGTCGACCCCGACGACAATTTCTTCGCGCTCGGCGGCGACAGCATCATCTCGGTCCAGTGGGCGGCTCGGGCCGCCGCGCAGGGGCTGGCGCTGACCCCGGCAATGGTGTTCGCGCACTTGACCATTGCCGAGCTGGCCGCGGCAGTCGATGCGGCCGCCGATCAGCCCGCCGCCGAGGCGGCTTCGCTACCCGCGCCGGCTGAGCCGATGAGCGCCTCCGGTCTTGACGACGACGCGCTGGCTGCGCTCACCGCGTCGTGGCGGCAACATTCGTAAGGCGGGAGTCAGGAAATCGTGACCATTGCTTCGCCGCAGATCGAGGACGTTCTCGCGCTCAGCCCCCTCCAGCAAGGACTGTTCGCCTTGTCCCGGCTGGCCGCGGACGGCCTCGACCACTACACCATGCAGTTGCGGGTCGACATCGACGGACCGGTGGACGCCGAGCTGCTGCGCCGCAGCGCCGCAGCCATGCTGGACCGGCACCCGAACCTGCGGGCCGTCTTCTGGGACCGCGATGTTCCCAAGCCGGTGCAGATCGTGCCCGCTCGGGCCGAGCTGCCGTGGGTCGAACGCATAGCGCTCCCAACAGAATTCGATTCCATCGCGCGGTCCGAACGACGCCGCCCGTTCGACCTGAGCCGGGGCCCGGCGTTGCGCATTATCCTGCTTTCGGCCCCCGGTGAGACCGGGCGCCGGCTGATCTTCACCGCCCACCACATCCTGATGGACGGCTGGTCGCTCGGGGTGTTCTTCACCGAGATGCTGGCGGTGTACCGGGCCGGCGGATCGCCGGCAGGGCTGGCCAAGCCGCGCCCGTATCGCGACTACATCAGCTGGCTGGCACGGCAGGACACCGAGGCGACCATGACCCGGTGGACCGAGTACCTGCGCGGCGTCTCGGGACCACTGATGGTGGCCGACGGCACGCTCGCCGCGCGCGACGCCGTCCCGGAAAAGGCTGAACTGCTGCTGCCGGCCGCCGATACCAGCCGGCTGCGAAACTGGGCAGGGCGCAACGGTCTAACGCTGAACACCGCGGTGCTGTTCGCGTGGGCGGTGCTGCTCAGCAGGCTCACCGACCGTCGTGACGTCGTGTTCGGCGCCGTCGTCTCCGGCCGTCCGCAGCAGCTGACCGGGGTGGAGGGCATGGTCGGGCTGTTCATCAACACCGTGCCGGTCGTACACCAGGTCAGCGGCGCCGCGTCGGTGGTCGAACACTGTGCGCGGCTGCAGCGTGAGTCGTCGGCGATGCGCGACATCGGTTATCTGAGTCTGTCGGAACTGCAACGGGCGCACGGGCGCGGAGCCTTGTTCGACAGCCTGTTCGTTTTCGAGAACGCGCCCGTCGAGCATGCGATCCGGCCGGTGACCACTCCCGACGGGGCGTGTTTTCGCCCGGTCGACATGGACAGTCTGACGCACTACCCGTTGACGGTGGCCTCGCACCTCAGAGACGACGCGTTGGTGGTGGTTGTCGAGGCGATTCGTGATGCGTTGCCGCATCTTCCCGCGGCACAGGTCTGCGAGCGACTACTCGGCGTGCTGCGGCAACTGCCCGATATCGGCGACGCCACTCCCGACGCGCTCGACGTCCTCACCGCGGCCGAGCATGCCGAATTCGAGCAACTTGCAACGCATCCGGCAACCACCCCGGACGGTACGGTGTGGGAGATCTTCGAGCAACAGGCGTCCGCCACACCAGATGCCCAGGCGTTGACCACATGCCGCGGCGATCGCTACACCTATGCCGAACTACACGCCGCGGCATGCCGATTGGCGGCGGAGCTGGCCGACCACGGCGTCGGCCCGGAAACGGTCGTGGCGCTGCTGTTGCCCCGCTCGACCCAATCCCTGGTCGCGATCCTGGCCGTGCTCGCCGCCGGCGGGGCCTACCTGCCGGTTGATACCAGCCTGCCGGCCGCTCGTATCGAATCGATTGTGCGTCAAGCCAAGCCGGTGGTCGCCATCACCGAAGCCGGCAGCTCCCAGCTGGCCGGGGCGGCGATCCCCACCTTGGTCATCAACGATCCGGTGGTAGCCCAACGCGTTTCGCGCCGCCAGCCCGCGCCGCCGCCAGTTCACCGCGATCCCGGGCACTGTGCGTACGTCATCTTCACGTCTGGCTCCACCGGTGAACCCAAGGGCGTGATCGGCACCAATGCCGCGCTGGTCGCGTATTTCGCCGACCACCGCGAACGCGTCTACCGGCCGGCGGTCAGGCGCCTGGGCCGTCCGCTGTGCATCGCGCATGCGTGGTCGTTGAGCTTCGACGCGTCGTGGCAGCCCATGGTCGGACTGCTGGACGGTCATGCCCTGCATCTGTTCGACGCCGAGGAGATGCGTGACGCCGACCGGGTGGTGAAAGGCCTTGCCGCGCACGAGATCGACATGATCGACACCACGCCGTCCATGTGGGTGCAGCTGCGTGCCGCCGGCCTGCTGGACTATGGCCTGTCGGTGCTGGCGCTGGGTGGGGAGGCGATCGACGCCGCGTTGTGGCAGAGCTTGCGCTCGCTGGCGCCGACCGCGGTATACAACTGTTACGGCCCCACCGAAATGACGGTCGAGGCGGTGGTGGCCCCCGTCGACGAATACCCGGCGCCGACGATCGGTACGGCCAACACCGGAACCCTGGGCTATGTCTTGGATTCGGCGTTGCGGATGGTACCCACCGGTGTGGTGGGCGAGCTGTACCTGTCCGGCGCGCAACTGACCCGCGGCTACGTGGACCGGCCGGCGCTGACCGCCGCCCGGTTTGTGGCGGACCCGTTCCGCCCCGGACAACGCATGTACCGCACCGGTGATTTGGTGCGTCGCCTGCCGCATGGCGGATACGCCTACCTGGGACGCAGCGACACCCAGGTCAAGATCCGCGGCTACCGGGTCGAGATCGACGAGATCGAAGCCGCTTTGCGTGACCACCCCGGGGTGCACGACGCGGCGGTTTCGGTGCTGCGCCGCCAGGGCGGCACGATGCTGGTGGCTTTTGTTGTGTGGCAACAAGCTGCTGACGGTGACGTGATCCGGCTGCGTACCGCGCTGACCGAACGGCTGCCCTCGTACATGGTTCCGGTCCGGGTCGTGACAATGCCGCGGCTGCCGGTCAACGCCAACGGCAAGCTGGACTGCCAGGCATTGGAGCGGCTGGCGGAGACAACCCTCTCGGCCGTGGGTGGCCAGGAATCGCCGGCGGCGCGCACCAATACCGAGCGGGCGCTGTGTGAAATCCTCGAAGACCAGTTCAACGGTGCGGTGCCGCACCTCGACGACGACCTTTTCCTGTTCGGGCTGGACAGCATTGTGGCGATCTCGTTGGTGCACAAGGCGCGACGCCGTGGTATCAACCTCAGCCCGCGAATGGTGTTGACCGCGCCGACCATTCGCCAACTTGCCGCCGCCGTCGACACGGCGGTCGACCCGGACACCACCGTCGGGCAGGCCGAATACGGTGAGGTGCTGCCGCTGCCGATGGTGTCCTGGCTCTACGAGCACGGCAATTTTCGGCGCTTCACCCATACCGTCTTGCTCCGGCTACCAGCCGATATCGACGGTCCGACCGTAGAGCTGATGTTGCAGTTGCTGCTCGACGGCCACGACACCTTTCGCTCGATCCTGATCGACACTCCCGCCGGGCCGCGGCTGGTCACTCGCGAACCCGGCGTGGTCCGCGCCGGCGACATCCTCACCCGGATACCGCTGCCGGAACCGACCGACGCCGAATTGGTCGCGGCCATAAGTCGCTGCGCCCGTGGCGTAATGGACCGGATCGACCCCCGCGCCGGTGCGATGGTACGGGCCGTCTGGTTTTCCGGCGGTGGCGGGGACCCGGGCCCGGGAGATGCGCTGCTGCTCACCGCGCACCACCTGGCGGTCGACGTGGTGTCCTGGCACATCCTGTTGGGTGATCTCGTCGAGGCGTGGCGTTCACTCAACGGGGGTGCGTCGCCGAAAATGCTGCCGGAGTTCACCTCGTACCGCAGCTGGTGTGAGTTGATGTGGCACCGGGCCGCAGCACCCGAGGCGCGGGCCCAACGCGAGTACTGGGCGCGACAGGTCCGCCAACCCGATCCGGCACTGGGCGTGCGGCCGCCGGACCCGGCCCGCGACACCTGGTCCACGCTGCGGGTCACCCGGGTGGTGACACCCGCTGAAGTCACCGGACGAATACTTGCCGCGGTCAAGCGAAACCAGGGCGTACGCGAATTTCTTTTGGCCGCAGCCACGATGGCTATCGCAAGTTGGCGCCGTGGTCGTGCGCAGGATCCGGCGGCGGGCGCGCTGGTGGCGCTGGAGGGACATGGGCGCGCTGATGCCGTTCTGGACACCGACACCACGAACACCGTCGGGTGGTTCACCTGTGCATACCCGGTGCGACTCGGAGCCGGTTCGGCCGCGGTGGAAATCGAGCAGGCCGAGCGTGATTCGACAGCAGCTCACCGCCTGGTCGAATCGGTCGTCGCCCATCTTGGCGCAATCCCGAACGACGGTTTGGATTACGGTCTGCTTCGTTACGTGAACCTGGTTCCGGAACTGCAGGACGCGGCCGAGCCGCAGATCCAGTTCAGCTATCTGGGCCGTCTGGACCTCGGTGGTGTCCCCGATCAACCGTGGTCCCTGCTGACCGGGCCGTACCTCGATGCGCTGCCGGACGATCCCGAGCCGGATCTGCCGTTGCGGTTCGCGGTGAACCTCAGCGCGTTCGTGGCCACGACACCGGAGGGCACCCAACTGATCAGCAACTGGCGCTGGAGCGATGCGCTGTTCGCACCCGCCGATATCGATCACCTGACGCATTTGTGGCAGCGCGGAATCGCGCTCCTGGCAGCCACCCTGGACACCGCGGCCTGACGCGCACCACCCGGCACGCCGAGAAAGGATTGGTATGGAGCCGCCCGGAGACAACTGGATCAGCAAGGACGAAATCAGGTCGGCGATCGCGGCAGAGCTAGGTTGTCCCGCAAGCGATCTCGCTGATCACGACGATCTCATCCAACTGGGCCTGAACTCCATCCGGATGATGGGCCTGGCAGGAGGCTGGCGCAAGCGCGGCGCCGACATCACCTTTGCCCAACTTGCGGCCGCGCCGACGGTGGATTCGTGGTATGCCCTGCTCGGCGGGGACCCGGCGCCGAGCCCCGCAGCGGCGGCGGCCGTCGCGCCCGACGAGGCCGAGGCCACCGACGAAGCGCCGTTCCCGTTGGCCGGCATGCAGCACGCGTACTGGATCGGTCGATCCGACGAGCAGGAGCTCGGCGGTGTCGCCGCGCACCTCTATGCCGAATTCGACGGACCGGCAGCCGGACCGGCAATTGATCCGGACCGCCTGCAACGCGCCGCGTCCCAGCTCGTCGCAACCCATCCGATGCTTCGCACCAGATTCCTGCCCGACGGGACTCAGCAAACGATGCCCAGGCCGGACCGGCCGGTGCTGACCCTGGTCGATCTTCGCGGACACAGTTCCGCGCAGGTGGAATCGGCACTGGCGGAGCTGCGCGAGCTCAAGACCCACCAACGACTGGGAATCGAAGACGGTCAGGTCGTTGACATCACGCTGACCCGGTACGGCGAGAATCGCCACCGGCTACACCTGGACATCGACATGCTCGCCGGTGACGCGATGAGCTACCGGGTGCTGATGTCGGACCTGGCCGAGCTGTACCGGGGGGCCGCGGTTTCGGCGCCCGGGTACAGCTACCGCCGTTATCGCACCGAGCGGCAACCGGACGACGCCGCGCGGGAGCGGGATCGTCAGTGGTGGCAGCGGCGGCTGGCCCAGATGCCCGGTGCACCCGAGCTGCCGACCGTGCCGGTGGGGAGCCGTCGGGCAGCTCATCGCACGGTCCGCTACCACCACTGGCTGGCGCCGGATGCCAAGCAGAAACTGATGGCCGGGGCTCACGCCCGCGGCGTCACCCCGGCCATGGCGCTGGCGGCGCTCTTCGCCGACACCATCGGCGGCTGGTCGGCGCAGAGCCGATTTCTGCTGAATGTGCCGCTGTTTCACCGTGAGTCGGTGCACCCCGACATCGACCGGGTCATCGGTGACTTCACCTCGTCGGTGATGCTCGAGGTCGATGTCGCCGAAAACGTGTCGGTTGCCGCCCGGGCCGCAGACATTCAACACCGGATGTACGAGAGTGCCTCGCACGCCGCCTATTCCGGGCTGGAGGTGCTGCGCGATCTGGGTCGATACCACGGTGAGGCGATGTTGGCGCCGGTGGTGTTCACCAGTGCGCTCGATCTCGGGGAACTGTTCGCCGACACGGTGATCCAGACCTTCGGCGAGCCGGTGTGGATCATTTCGCAGGGACCTCAGGTGCTGCTGGACGCTCAGGTGACCGAGCTGCGCGGCGGGCTGCTGGTCAACTGGGACGTGCGGGAGTCGGCGTTCCCGCCGGGACTGATCGAGGCGATGTTCAGCTGGTTTCGTCAGGCTGTCGATCGGCTCGCCCGCGGTGATGCGGGTTGGGACGCCGACGCGGTGGTGCAGTTGCCCAGCACGCAGGCAACGGTGCGTGCCGCGATCAACGCAACCGACGGCCCGGTCAGCCGGCGATGCTTGCATCAAGGCTTCTTCGAGCAGGCCGCGATGAATCCGGACGCGCCCGCGGTGGTGTGGGGTCTGGGCAACGCCGACGGCGCCTGGAGCTACCGGGAACTTCGCACGCAGTCGCTGGCCGTCGCCGGGGCGCTGCACGCCCACGGGGTCCGACGCGGTGAGGCGGTCGCCGTCCAATTGCCCAAGGGACGCGATCAGGTCGCCGCAGTGCTCGGCGTGCTCGCCGCCGGCGCCACGTATGTGCCGATCGGCTTCGACCAGCCGGATGCCCGACGTGCCAAGATTCTTCAGACCGCCGATGCCGTCGCGGCGCTGACCGTCGACGGCGCCGACCTGGGCTCCGCGATCACGTGCCTGCCCATCGACGCGGCACGCAACCACCCAAACCCGTTGCTGGAGGCCGTCTTCCCCGACACCACCGAGATCGCCTACGTGATCTTCACGTCCGGGTCGACGGGTCTGCCCAAAGGCGTCGAGGTGTCCCACGGCGCGGCGATGAACACGATCGACGCCGTCAACGACTGGTTCGCGGTGCGCGGCACCGATCGAGTGCTCGCGCTGTCGGCACTCGAGTTTGACGCTTCCGTTTACGACATCTTCGGCATGTTCTCCGTCGGTGGCTCATTGGTCGCCGTCGATACCGAGCAGCAGGCGGCGGCCACGACATGGGTGGAATTGATCCGCCGCCATCGGGTTTCGATGCTCAACTGTGTGCCCAGCATGCTCGACATGATCTTGGAGCTCGGCGGCCACCAACTGGGCCGTTCGCTGCGGGCGGTCACCCTCGGTGGCGACTGGGTGGGTGCCGACCTGGCTCGCCGGCTGGCACGGCAGGTGCCTGGATGCCGGTTCTCCGGTCTGGGCGGAGCAACCGAGACCGCCATCCATCACACCATCTGCGAGGTGGCCGGCGAACCGCCGGTGCACTGGACGACGGTGCCGTTCGGGCGACCGCTGCGCAACGTCCGCTGCCGGATCGTTGCGCCGTCGGGCCGCGATTGCCTCGACTGGGTCCCCGGCGAATTATGGGTCGGCGGCGCCAATGTCGCCGCCGGTTACCGCAACGACCCGCAACGCACCGCGCAACGGTTCGTCGAGCACGACGGTCTCCGCTGGTACCGGACCGGTGATATGGCCCGATACTGGCCCGACGGAACCATCGAATTCCTCGGCCGGGCAGACCATCAGGTGCAAATACACGGCTACCGGGTCGAACTCGGCGAGGTGGAGAGCGCGTTACGGACGCTGCCGGGGGTGCGCCATGCCGTCGCCGCCGTCGTCGGCGCCAGCGCCCCCAAGCTCGTCGCCGCGGTCGCGGGTGATCCGCAGCCGGCCGGCGACCTCTCCGCGGCGATCGCGAAGCTGTTGCCCGGCTACATGATTCCCACCCGCATCGTGTTCTTCGAACAACTCCCGCTCACGCCCAACGGCAAGTTGGATCGCCGCGCCGTGGCCGCGCTGCTGCAACCGCACCCCGCGGACAGCGCGCCCGCGCACAGCGCCGCACGCAACGATCTGGAGGCGGCCCTCGCCGACATCGCTGCGGAGGTACTTGGTGTGGATTCGGTTGGCGTACAGCAAGATTTCTTCGCGCTGGGCGGTGACTCGGTGTTGGCCACCACGCTGATCGCGCGGGTGCGTGACTGGCTGGAAACCGATCATGCCGTGGTCGCCGACCTGTTTGCGTCCCGGACGGTGGCCGGTTTGGCCGAGCGGCTGGCAGAACGGGAGGCTCAGCGCGGCACGCCGCGGCGCCTGGACCTGGTCGCCCGGCACTATCTCGACGTCGCGGCGTTGACCGATGAGGAGGTGCTGGCTCAGGGCTGAATTTCCACTCGGCACGCCGGTCTGCCGGTCCGCCGGACCGTGGTCCGGAGAGTTGGTGAGCGAATCCATGCCGGTCGCACAGCGTCGTCACAGACTCGCCACACTTTCCACATGTAGCCTGTCTGTAACGCAGACCGTCTGCTCAACGACAGATCAGTGCATACTGCAGTACGAGGCTGACCGGCGATGCTCGTCGTGTTGTGCACCAATCGAAGGGGGAAACACACTATGTACACCGCGAAATCCGTGAAAAGGCTGATCACCGGCGCGACCGCCGTGGCCGCAATCGGAGCTGCCGCCGCGGGTGTGACGTCTGTCGCATCCGAGAGCCTGGCGGTAAGCCAGGTCCAGCCGGTGGTCTTCGGAGCGCCGATGCCGCAGGACCCCGCCCCGGCCGCAAACCTGCCGACCGCCGCTCAACTGACCAGCCTGCTCAACAGCCTTGCCGATCCCAGCGTCTCGTTCGCGAACAAGAGCGACCTGGTCGAGGGGGGTATCGGCGGGACCGAGGCGCGCCTGGCCGACCACGAGCTGAAGAAGGCCGCCAAGAACGGGGACCTGCCGTTGTCGTTCGCCGTGTCCAACATCCAGTCAACCGGTGCCGGGACTGCCACGGCCGACGTTGCCGTTTCCGGCCCCAAGCTGACGTCGCCGGTCACGCAGAACGTCACGTTCGTCAACCAGGGCAGCTGGATGCTGTCGCGCAGCTCGGCCATGGAACTGCTGCAGGCCGCGGGACACTGACCCGTCCTAGCTGTTCAGCGCGCCCAGATCGAGCTTGGCGATGCGCTGCGGATCGGCCAGCACGTCGATCGCGGCGATCCTTGCGTTGCGCACCAGGAAGCCCATGACCGCGGCGGGGCGGCCGGCGATGAAGACGACCGCGCCGGCCGCGCCGTTGACGGTCGCGGGTCGCACCTCGCGTTCGGGTGCCGCTTGGCTGCGGGCCAGTGCGGCCACGGCCGAAGCTCCGTGCGCCGAGCGGACGGCTCCGGGTCCCAGATCGCCGCGTAACACGACGCCGGGGTCGAGCAGCGACACCAGCCGGTCGAAGTCACCGCTGCGTCCCGCCGCGAAGAAGGCGTCGACGAGCCGGCGCTGCGCAGCGATGTCGCGGTCGGGAACGGCGTCGGCGCGCTCGATGCGTCGCCGCGCCCGACTGGCCAGTTTGCGAGCAGCCTCCGGCGAGCGCTCGAGGATGGACGCGATCTGCTCGAACGGGACGGCGAACACGTCGTGCAGCACCAAGGCCAGCCGCTCCGCCGGGGGGAGCGTATTCAGCACGACGAACAGCGCCAGGCCCACCGCATCGGCCAGCATCGCCCGGTGCTCCGGGTCGAATTCGCCGACCGGGTCCACGATCGGATCCGGCAGCCGCTCGACCAGCTCCTCGCGGCCCTGGCCGTGGCGGTCGCGCAGCATGTTCAGGCAGATCCGGGCCACCACGGTGGTCAGCCACGCGTCGAGGTTGTTGATGCCGACGGCCCGATCCGTGCCGGCGCCGAGTCGCAACCAGGCTTCCTGGACCGCGTCCTGCGCGTCGTCCACCGAGCCCAGCATCCGGTAGGCCAGTGCGCCCAGCTGCGGCCGGGCCGCCTCGAAACGCGCGGTCAGCGTCGGGTCGGCCGTCATCGTGTCGTGGTGTCGGGCAGCGCGCACACCCGGTTACCCGAGAAACCTGAAGCCTGAATGCCCAGCGCGATATTGAACCGGGCACGCAGATTGCCCAGGGTGACGATGTGGGTGAGCGCGACGAGTTGAGGCGTGTCGAAGTGCGCGCGTAACGCCTCGAACAGCTCGTCGCTGACCTCGACGGGGGTGCGGCTGATCGCCGTGGCGTACCGCAGCACCAGCTTGTCGACGTCGGAGAAACAGGTGGCCCGCTCGAAGTCGGCCAGCGCCAGCAGTTCCTGGTCGCCGAGCCCGAGGCCGCGGGCGATCTGTGAGCCCAGGTCGATGCAGTATTCGCAGCCCACGGTCGTCGCCGCCTTCAGTTCGGCCAGGGCCCGCACCCGGGGGCTGAGCATATCCAGTTTCGATTCGGCCTGCTCGAGGCCGCCGTAGGCGCTGAGCAATCTCGGAATATGGGCGTACAACCGCAGGGGCTCCATCATGGCGGCTGTTTGCAGTCCGGTCATCTTCGCCAGCTTGCGCCTGGTGAAGAAGAAGGCGATTTTGGCGGCCGGGAAGGCGTCGCGATCACCGACCCCGATAAGGCGGGACATGGTGTGCTCCTCACGGATTGGTGGTCTTTCTTAGATCGACACCTGACGGCATCGGAATGTGACCGGCCGATCCGCATCCGGCGGCGGCACGTGCGGCAAGCGAGCTTAGTTCGGGCGGCCCGGCTGCATGTCCATGTCGAACACCCGCGCATGCAGCACCGTCCGGTTCCGCAGCGCCGCCCGCACCGCCCGGTGCAAGCCGTCCTCGAGATACGTCACCCCGCGCCACTTCACGGCGTGCGGGAAGAGGTCGCCGTAGAACGTGGAATCCTCCGACAGCAATCGGTCCAAGGCGAGCACCGTGGTCGTGGTGACCAGCTCGTCGAGGCGTATCTGTTGCGGCGGAATCTGTGACCAATCCCGATACGACAACCCGTGGTCGGGATACGGCTTACCGTCCCGCACGCCCTTGAAAATCATTGGCGGACCGTCGCTGACGCGCCGTGGGAGCCGCACATGATCATGCCGAACAGGCTAGCCGCAAAGGCGCCGTGGAAGCAGACCTCCACCGAATCTGCCGAATGCGCCGGCCGGCGCCGCCCCGGTGACGCGGTGCTATTCCACAGCTGGACATTCGGATACTTCCGAGACCGTAAAATGAACCCGGCCGACCGGGCGCAAAGGAGGTGACAGTCGATGGCAAGCGCGGACGAGCGCCGCTTCGAGGTACTGCGCGCCATTGTCGCCGACTTCGTCGCCACCCAGGAACCGATCGGCTCGAAATCCCTGGTAGAGCGTCACAACCTGGGGGTGTCCAGCGCCACGATCCGCAACGACATGGCGGTGTTGGAAGCCGAGGGATACATCACCCAGCCGCACACCAGCTCCGGGCGGGTGCCCACGGAGAAGGGATACCGGGAGTTCGTCGACCGCCTCGACGACGTGAAGCCACTGTCCAAGGCGGAGCGGCGGGCGATTCAGAGCTTCTTGGCCTCCGGCGTCGATCTCGACGACGTGCTGCGCCGGGCGGTGCGGCTGCTGGCGCAGCTGACCCGGCAGGTCGCGGTGGTGCAGTACCCGACGCTGTCGAGCTCTACCGTCCGCCACCTGGAAGTGATCGCGCTGACTCCGGCGCGGCTGTTGATGGTGGTGATCACCGACTCCGGGCGGGTGGACCAGCGCATCGTAGAACTTGGCGACGTCATCGACGACCACCAACTGTCCCAGCTGCGCGAGCTGCTCGGGCAGGCGCTGGAAGGCAAGAAGCTTTCGGCGGCCTCCATCGCGGTGGCCGACCTAGCCGGCCAGCTGAGCGGTGCCGGCGGTTTGGGCGACGCGGTCGGCCGCTCGGCCACGGTGTTGCTGGAGTCGTTGGTGGAACACACCGAGGAGCGGCTGCTCATGGGCGGCACCGCCAACCTGACCCGCAACGCCGCGGACTTTGGTGGGTCGCTGCGCTCCATCCTGGAGGCGCTCGAGGAGCAGGTGGTGGTGCTGCGGCTGTTGGCGGCACAGCAGGAAGCTGGCAAGGTGACGGTGCGCATCGGCCATGAGACGGAGGTCGAGCAGATGGTCGGGACCTCGATGGTGAGCACCGCCTACGGCTCCAACGACACCGTCTACGGCGGCATGGGTGTGCTGGGGCCGACCCGGATGGACTACCCGGGAACTATCGCCAGTGTCGCCGCGGTTGCCATGTATATCGGCGAAGTGCTGGGTGCTCGATGATCGCGCACCCGCTGCAGAGGTTGTGGACAGCCGCTTAGGGCGGCACAGGAAGGTCAATCGTGGCACGCGATTACTACGGGCTGCTCGGCGTCAGCAAGGGCGCCAGCGAAACAGAGATCAAACGCGCATATCGCAAGCTGGCCCGAGAACTGCATCCCGATGTCAATCCCGACGAGGCGGCGCAGGCGAAGTTCAAAGAGATCAGCGTCGCCTACGAAGTGTTGAGCGACCCCGAAAAACGCCGGATCGTTGACCTGGGCGGGGATCCGCTGGAAACCGCCGGCGCGTCGGCCTCCGGGTTCGCCGGCTTCGGCGGCCTGGGCGACGTCTTCGAGGCGTTCTTCGGTGGCGGCTTCGGCGGCGGTTCAGCGTCGCGCGGCCCGATCGGCCGCGTTCGCCCGGGTTCGGACTCGCTGCTGCGCATGCGGCTGGACCTCGAGGAATGCGCGACCGGTGTCACCAAACAGGTCACCGTCGATACCGCGGTGCTCTGTGACCGCTGCCAGGGCAAGGGCACCCACGGCGATTCCGCGCCGGTGCCCTGCGACACCTGCGGTGGCCGCGGCGAGGTGCAGACCGTCCAGCGTTCGTTGCTCGGGCAGATGCTGACGTCGCGCCCGTGCCCCACCTGCCGCGGTGTCGGGGTGGTCATTCCCGACCCCTGCCATCAGTGCATGGGCGACGGCCGGGTGCGGGCACGCCGCGAGATCACCGTCAAGATTCCCGCCGGTGTCGGCGACGGCATGCGGGTGCGTCTGGCCGCGCAAGGCGAAGTCGGTCCCGGGGGAGGGCCGGCGGGCGACCTCTACGTCGAGGTCCACGAGCAGGCCCATGACATCTTCGCGCGTGAGGGCGACGACCTGCACTGCACGGTGTCGGTGCCGATGGCCGACGCGGCGCTGGGCGTCACCGTAACCCTGGATGCCATCCTGGACGGCCACAGCGAGATCGTCGTTCCGCCGGGGACCCAACCGGGTTCGGTCATTACACTGCGGGGCCGCGGGATGCCGCACCTGCGCTCCAATAGTCGCGGAGACCTGCACGTCCACGTCGAGGTGGTGGTCCCCACCCGGCTGGACCACCACGACGCCGAGCTGTTGCGCGAGTTCAAGAACCGCCGAAGCCGCGACGTGGCCGAGGTACGGTCGGCGCACGGCGCCGGCGGCGGGCTGTTCAGTCGGCTGCGCGAAACCTTCACCGGGCGCTAGCCGGTAGGCGGCGCGCACATGGTGGCGACGCTGTTCTATGTCGACGCGCTGCCCGACACCGGCGCGCTGGCCGTGGTGGACGGAGACGAGGGTTTTCACGCCGCCACCGTGCGGCGGATCCGTCCCGGCGAGGAGGTGGTGCTCGGCGACGGCGAGGGCGACCTGGCCCGCTGCCGGGTGGAGCGGGCCGGACGCGACGGCCTGGCCGCCCGGGTGCTGGAGCGTTGGCGCGCCGTGCCGGCCCGGCCGGCGGTGACGGTGGTGCAGGCCCTGCCCAAGTCCGAGCGTTCCGAACTGGCGATCGAACTGGCCACCGAGGCCGGCGCGGACGCGTTCGTGGCGTGGCAGGCGGCGCGCTGCGTGGCGAGCTGGAACGGTGCGCGCGTCGACAAGGGTCTGCGCCGGTGGCGAGCGGTCGCGCGTTCCGCGGCGCGGCAAGCACGGCGGGCCTATATCCCGCCGGTCGACGGCCCGCTGTCCACGGCCGCGTTGACCGTGCGCGTCCGTGACGAGGTGGCCCGCGGTGCGATGGTGCTGGCGCTACATGAGTCGGCGACCAACCGTCTTGCCGATAGCGTTGTGGCGCAAGCGGATTCACTGCTGCTCCTGGTTGGCCCCGAAGGCGGTATCGCGCCGGCGGAGATCGACGCGCTGACCGGCGCCGGAGCCGTCGCGGTCCGGCTGGGCCCGACGGTGTTGCGGACATCGACCGCGGCCGCGGTGGCGCTGGGCGCGCTCGGAGTGCTGACCCCGCGCTGGGACTAAGCCCGCACTGGCACTCGCGTGACCGGTCACCGTCTGGCCTGGCAGCGCACGAGCTGCGCTCTCGTACATCAACTTCTCGGCAGTGTCCACATCGAATCCGGGCTCAAGTTCAATCCCGTTGACACCCAAGAACCGCCACGCCGACCCCGGCGTTGAGGACGTCGCCGTGATCGGGCAGCTCCACCACCTTCAGAGCTGACACGGCGTCGAGCCGGCGATTTTCCCGCAGCACCGTTGCCGGCGTGGGACTCTCGGGTGCGAAAGGAGCGTGCCCCATGACCCATACTCCGCGCGACCTGGGTGCAATCTTCGACGAACACGTCGCTCACGAGTTCGTCGCCAAGAACCTCGCCGCGACCATGGCGACGATGACCGCCGATCCCTACGTCAACCATGTGCCCACCATGATGGGCGGTGTCGGCGCCGCCGGGGTGGCCGAGTTCTACGGCCAGTACTTCATCGGGCACTGGCCCGAAGACACCAGCATCATCCCGGTCTGTCGTACCGTCGGCGCCGATCGTGTCGTCGACGAGATGATCATGTCGTTCACGCACGACATCGCGATGCCGACCTTTTTGCCCAACGTGGCGCCCACCGGCCGCGCGGTAATGCTGCCCGTCGTCGTCGTGATGGGATTCGAGGTCGACCCGGACTCCCGGGAACCAAAAGTCGCCTACGAACGGATTTATTGGGATCAGGCCTCGCTGCTGGTGCAGGTCGGGCTGCTGCCCGAGGACCTGCTGCCGGTCACCGGCGTGGCCCAAGCGCACAAGGTCCTGGACAAGGACCTGCCCGCCAACACGCTGCTACGCCCCGCGTGAACCGGTGGCGCGCCAGGAATTGACCCGCCGTTACGTGGACCACGGGCAGCAGTGGGGTGTGTATTCCCCCGACTAGTGGGCATACCAGAACCATGGGCCTTGCAACCAGACTGGTGTCGACCCCTGCCTGGAGAGTCTTCGCCAAGTACTACTACCCCTTCATCACCCGCCACGGCGCCGACGACGTGGCGTTGCTGAATCTTGGCTACGAGGAAGACCCGCCGATGGCCATCCCGCTGTCGGAGTCGGACGAGCCGGACCGGTATTGCATTCAGCTCTACCATCGCACGGCAACCCAGGCCGATATCGCCGGAAAGCAGGTGCTGGAGGTGAGCTGCGGCCACGGCGGCGGAGCCTCCTACCTGATGCGTACGCTGCACCCGGCCTCCTACATTGGCCTGGACCTCAACCCCGCCGGCATCGAGGTCTGCCGCAGCACCCATCGGCTACCAGGGCTGGACTTCGTCCAGGGGGACGCCCAGAACCTGCCGTTCCCCGACAATTCCTTCCATGTCGTCGTCAATATCGAAGCCTCGCATTGCTATCCGTCGGTGCCCCGATTTCTCACCGAAGTCGCGCGGGTGCTGCGCCCGGGCGGGCAGCTGCTCTACGCCGACGTCCGGCACAGCGACCACGTCGCCGAGTGGGAGGCCGAGTTAGCCGACGCGCCGCTGCGGATGCGTTCCAAAGAGATCATCAACGAGCAGGTGGTGCGCGGGCTGGAAAAGAGCCTGCCGCGCTCGCAGAACATGTTCACTCGACGTACCCCGGCTCTGTTCCGTGGCCTGGTCCGCGACGCCGTAGCGGCGTCGAACGCCAAGATCTGTCGCGGGCTGCAGAACGGCGAGAGCTCGTATCGGCTGTATTGCTTCGAAAACGAGTGAGTCGTCCCGTCTTTCGATATCCGTGCCGGCGACCGGCGCCGGCGAGTCCGTTGGAGATGTAGTCCATGACAACGACCAAACGAGACACCTTCTGGGTCACTCGAAACCCGGTCGGCCGCGCGCGTGACGCGCTGGGTGCGCGGCGCCACCATCGAGCGCCGCGACCGCCCGGCCCGCGCGGGCGGCCCTTCGTCGGGGTCCTTCCCGAACTCAAGTCCGACCCATTCGCATACCTGCGCCAGCTGGGGACGACCTACGGCGACATCTACCGGCTGCCGTTGCCGCTGTACGACGTGGTGGTCCTGAATCATCCCGACCACGTGCGTCACGTCATGAGCCACCGCGACGGCGAGTACAGCCTGATCGGCCCCGCCGCGGGTGCGGCGAAAAAAGTGCTGGGCGCTTCCATGCAGATGATGGAGGGCGCCGAGTTTCGCCGCCGGCGCAAGCCGCTGACACCGATGATGGGCCGCCAACAGCTGAGCCGGGTCGCCGCCACCGTCGCCGACGAATTCGCCAACCGCCTGACCAAATGGGAGCGGTTCGCGCAGACCGGCGAACCGATCGATCTGCAGCACGAGATCAACGGCGTGGTGATTCCGGCGTTCATGCGTGCGATGTTCACGACGGGGCTCTCCGATGCCGAGTTGCATCGGCTCGACGTCGACGTCCGCACGCTGATGCAGAGCGCGTCGTCACCGCTGCTGCTCGGAGCTGCGCCGCGGGTGCTGCCGGGAGACGGCAACCCCGTGCAAGCGTGGTTGCGGATGCGGCGCTGGGTGCAGCGGCGGGTCGAGGAAAGGCTGGCCGACTCCCGTTCCCACGACGACCTACTGCAGATACTTCTGGACGCGCGCTACGAGGATGGCACACCCATCAGCCGGCGTGACGTGCTCACCGAAGCGATCATGCTGATCGGCGGCGGTTATGAAACCGTGGTCGCCGCATTGGCCTGGACGCTGGCGCTGCTTCCGCAGAATCCGCAGGCGCAGCAGCGACTGTATGACGAGGTCGACCAACTCGGCGGAGCATTGCCCGGCTACGCCGACCTTGACCGCCTCGAGTGGGCCAAGGCGTGTTTTGACGAGGGGCAGCGCCTGCAGGGCCTGTTGTTGCAGCCGCGGTTCGCCATGATCGACGACGTCATCGGTGGCTACCGGATCCGCCGCGGCACCCTGATCGGCTTGCCGATCTACGCGCTGCAGCGCGATCCACGCTGGTGGGGACCCGACGCCGAGAGTTATGAGCCGATCCGGTTCTACGACAAGGAGATCGTCGCCGCCCGGCCGAATCTGGCTTTCCTGCCCTTCGGCGCCGGGCCGCACCGCTGCTTCGGTGCGGCCATGGGTTACCTGGAGGCCCAATTGTTTCTCGCCCAGGTTCATCAGCGGTTCCGGATACAGCTCCACGCCGGTTGGGCGCCCGAACACGACCCTGCGCTCCCGTGGCCGGTCAAGGGTGGCGTGCCGGCGGTGGTCACCAAGGTGCCCGTCGCCGCGCAACGGATCTAGCGGCCCGGGCGCCCTTACTGTTCAGGGGCGTCGGTTCCCGGGCGGCATTTCGACTGGACCAGGCCCGCGAGGCGCACCCGGCGGTAGACTTGACTACCGGCTGTCGTTGCCCGCGAACCCAGAAAGTAGGCATCAGAAACCACGTGACGCCCCGCGAAACCAAGGCTGCTGACGCCTTACCGGCTTCATCTCAGGTTCGCAGCAGCATCGATGTTCCGCCTGATTTGGTCGTGGGCTTACTCGGATCGGCAGACGAAAACCTGCGCGCGCTGGAACGCACCCTGACCGCCGGGTTGCATGTGCGTGGCAATTCGGTGACGCTTTCCGGCGAACCGGCCGATGTGGCGCTGGCCGAACGCGCAATTTCCGAACTGGTCGCGATTGTTGCCGGGGGACAGTCGTTGACGCCGGAGGTGGTGCGTCACAGCGTCGCCATGCTGCTCGGCGCGGGCAACGAGTCGCCGGCCGAAGTGCTCACCCTCGACATCTTGTCGCGCCGCGGCAAGACGATCCGGCCCAAGACGCTCAACCAGAAGCGCTATGTCGACGCCATCGATGCCAACACCATCGTGTTCGGGATCGGCCCGGCCGGCACCGGGAAGACCTATCTGGCGATGGCCAAGGCGGTGCATGCATTGCAGACCAAGCAGGTCACCCGCATCATCTTGACCCGTCCGGCGGTGGAAGCCGGTGAGCGCCTTGGGTTTCTGCCCGGCACGCTGAGCGAGAAGATCGACCCGTACCTGCGGCCGCTGTATGACGCGCTGTACGACATGATGGATCCCGAGCTGATCCCGAAGCTGATGACCGCCGGGGTTATCGAGGTGGCGCCACTGGCGTATATGCGTGGCCGCACCTTGAACGACGCCTTCATCGTGCTCGACGAGGCGCAGAACACCACCGCCGAGCAGATGAAAATGTTCCTCACCCGCTTGGGGTTCGGGTCGAAAGTCGTCGTCACCGGGGACGTCACCCAGATCGACCTGCCAGGCGGCGCCAAGTCCGGCCTGCGGGCCGCGGTCGACATCCTCGAGGACATCGACGACATTCACATCGCGGAGCTGACCAGCGTGGACGTGGTGCGTCACCGACTGGTCTCGGAGATCGTCGAAGCCTACGCCCGGTCCGAGGAACCCGGCTCCGGGATGAACCGGGCGGCTCGGCGGGCCTCCGGCGCGCGTGGTCGTCGATGATGAGTGCGTGAGAACTCTCGTGAGCAATCTTATGAGCATCTATGAGCATCTATGAGCATTGAAGTATCCAACGAGTCGGGCATCGACGTCTCCGAGACCGAGCTGGTCAGCGTCGCGCGATTTGTCATCGACAAGATGGATGTCAACCCGGGCGCGGAGTTGTCGATGGTGTTGCTGGACACCGCCGCGATGGCCGACCTGCACATGCGCTGGATGGATCTGCCCGGGCCGACTGATGTGATGAGCTTTCCGATGGACGAGCTAGAGCCCGGGGGGCGCCCCGACGCGCCCGAGCCCGGCCCGGCGATGCTCGGCGATATCGTGCTGTGCCCGGAGTTCGCGGCGGAGCAGGCGGCCGCGGCGGGCCACAGCCTCGGACATGAGCTGGCGCTGTTGACAATCCACGGCGTGCTGCATCTGCTCGGCTACGACCACGGTGAGCCGGACGAGGAGCGGGAGATGTTCGCCCTGCAGCAGCGGTTGCTGGAAGAGTGGGTGGCCGCCCAGGTCGAGGCTTACCAGCACGACCGCCAACATGAACGAGATCGCCGGCTGCTGGACAAGTCCAGGTACTTCGACGAGTCGTGACCGGTCTTGCTCAGCTGCTCGGTGCGATCGTGTTGATCGGACTCGGCGGTGTATTCGCGGCGCTGGACGCCGCCTTCAGCACGGTGTCGCTGGCCCGTGTGCAGGAGCTGGTGCGCGAGGCCCGGCCGGGAGCGGTGGCACTGCTCAAGGTGATGGTCGAACGGCCGCGCTACATCAACTTGGTGGTGCTGCTGCGGATCGTGTGTGAGATCACCGCCACCGCGTTCCTGGTGGTGTTTTTCCGGCACAATCTGAACCTCAACGGCGGGTTGTTCGTGGCCGCGGCCGTCATGGTGGTGACCAGCTTCGTCGTTATCGGTGTGGGTCCGCGCACGCTCGGCCGCCAGCATGCCTATTCCATCGCGCTGGCCACCGCCGTTCCGTTGCAGGTGATTTCATGGCTGTTGATGCCGATCAGCCGGTTGCTGGTGCTGCTGGGCAACGCGCTCACCCCGGGCCGTGGGTTTCGCAACGGGCCGTTCGCCTCCGAGGTTGAGCTGCGCGAAGTCGTCGACCTGGCGCAGCAGCGCGGCGTGGTCGCCGCCGACGAACGCAAGATGATCGAGTCGGTCTTCGAACTCGGCGACACCCCCGCCCGCGAGGTGATGGTGCCGCGCACCGAGATGATCTGGATCGAGGGGGACAAATCACCGGCTCAAGCGATGAACCTGGCCGTGCGCAGCGGCCATTCCCGCATTCCGGTGATCGGCGAGAACGTCGACGACATTCTTGGCGTGGTGTACCTGAAAGACCTTGTGCGCCAGACCTTCTTCTCGCCTGACAGCGGTCGGGAAAGCACCGTGGCGGACGTCATGCGCCCGGCGGTGTTCGTGCCGGACTCCAAGCCGCTGGACGCGTTGCTGCGGGAGATGCAGCGCGACCGCAACCATATGGCGCTGCTGGTCGACGAATATGGCGCCATCGCCGGCTTGGTCAGTATCGAAGACGTGCTGGAGGAAATCGTCGGTGAGATCGCCGACGAGTACGACGAGGCCGAGACGGCGCCGGTAGAAGATCTGGGTGACAAACGATTTCGGGTGTCGGCGCGGCTGCCGATCGAGGATGTGGGTGAGTTGTACGGCATGGAATTCGATGGCGACCTCGACGTCGACACCGTAGGCGGTTTGCTGGCTTTGGAATTGGGCCGCGTTCCGCTGCCCGGTGCCGAGGTGGTATCCCATGGTCTGCGCCTGCAGGCTGAGGGGGGCCGCGACCACCGCGGCCGGATGCGCATCGGCACCGTCTTGGTGAGCCCCGTAGAGCTGGGCGAAACCGTAGCAATCGACGGCTCCGGGGACCGCCGGGGTGAAGGTGATTCCGATGGCTGAGCCGGCGGATCCTGAAGACGCCAAGCTGGTGGTGCTGGCGCGGGCGGCCATGGCGCGGGCCGAGGCCGACAGCGGGGCGGCGGTACGCGACCGCGACGGGCGCACCTATGTGGGCGTACCGGTGAACTTGTCGGCGCTACGGCTGACCGGATTGCAGGCGGCGGTGGCTGCTGCCGTATCCAGCGGGGCGATCGGTCTGCAGGCTGCCGCGCTGGTCGCCGGATCCGTCGACGATCCGGGCATCGCGGCCTTACGCGAACTGTCGCCGATGGCGTTGGTGATCGTCACCGACCGCGCCGAAACCCCGTTATGACGGCCGAATTCCGTTCCGGCTTCGTCTGTTTGGTCGGACGGCCGAACACCGGAAAGTCAACGCTGACCAATGCGCTGGTGGGTGCCAAAGTCGCGATCACGTCGATGCGGCCGCAGACCACTCGGCACACCATCCGCGGGATCGTGCATCGAGAGAACTTCCAGATCATCCTGGTCGACACGCCCGGCCTGCACCGGCCGCGGACGCTGCTGGGCAAGCGGCTCAACGACCTGGTCCGGGCCACCTACGCCGAGGTCGACGTGATCGGACTGTGTATTCCGGCCGACGAAGCGATCGGACCGGGTGACCGGTGGATCCTCGAACAGATTCGCTCCGTGGCACCCGGCACAACCCTGGCCGTCATCGTCACCAAGATCGACAAGGTGCCCAAGGAGCGGGTGGCGGCGCAGCTGGTGGCGGTCGGCGAGCTGGTGGAAAACCTGCCCGGGTCAACCGAAATCGTCCCGGTGTCGGCCCTGACCGGCGCGCAGGTCGACGTGCTGGTCGACGTGCTGGCCGGGGCTTTGCCGCCCGGCCCGGCGTACTACCCCGACGGTGAGCTGACCGACGAACCCGAAGAGGTCCTGATGGCGGAGTTCATCCGCGAGGCCGCCTTGGAGGGTGTCCATGACGAACTGCCCCATTCGCTGGCCGTGGTTATCGACGACGTCAGCCCCCGCGACGGACGCGACGACCTGATCGACGTGCACGCGGTGTTGTATGTCGAGCGGGACAGCCAGAAGGGGATCGTCATCGGCAAGGGCGGCGCCCGACTGCGACAGGTGGGCACCGCGGCCCGCGGTCAGATCGAGAAGCTGCTGGGGACCAAGGTCTATCTGGACCTGCGCGTCAAGGTCGCAAAGAACTGGCAGCGCGACCCTAAACAGCTTGGCCGGCTGGGCTTTTGAACGGCGAACGGATCAGCGCTGCTAACGCTGTGGCGGCCGGACGCTGTGCGGGGCGGGAGTTTCGGTGCCCTCGTCCCACCAGACCGTCGGCTGCTTGGCCGCCCAGCCGCTGACGGCTTCCAACTCGGCGGCCAGCGAGATCAGCATGCCTTCGCTGTTGGCCGGTCCCATGAGTTGGACACCGATCGGCAGGCCCTCGACGGTGAACCCCGCGGGCACGTTGATGGCGGGCCAGCCCAGTAGATTCCACGGCCAGGTATAGGGGCACGCCGCGATGATGGCGCGGTCGGTGGCCAGCCCGCCCAGCTGGTCGAACGCGCGGGCCAAGGGCGGGGGTTGTGCGGTAGTCGGTGCCAGCACCACGTCGACGATGTCGAAGATCGAGCCCACGCGACGCTGCGCGGCGGCTTCGTGGCGCCGCGCGCTGCGCAGGATGGCCTGGGAAAGCATGTGTCCGGTGCGCAGATTGGACACCGTGCGCGGGTCCAGCGTGACGCCGTCACCCAGCCGCTGGGCCCACTCCCACAATCCGGCGGTGGAGCGGGCAAGAAAATCCCACGACATCTGCACGCTGTAGTCGGGGTTACCGCGTACCACGGTATGGCCGAGCAGCTGAAGCTGTTCGCCCACCTGACGCGTCGCGGCCAGGATCTCCGGATCCAACTTCGCCCGAAAACCGTTGAACGGGGCTCGGGTTGACAGGGCGATCTTCAGCGGGCCGGGGGCGATGCCGACGTAGTCGGATGCGGTCACCGGCGGCGGCCGGTGTAGATCACCCTCGACATTGCCCGACGCCGCATCCAGCACCAGCGCCGCGTCGGCCACCGTGCGGGCCAGCACGCCGTTGACCGTGATGCCGTTGAACGCCTCCGGCAGCGGCCAGGTGGAGATGCGGCCACGCTGCGGTTTGATGCCCACCAAGTGGGTCCACGCCGCGGGAACCCGGATGCTGCCGGCCCCGTCGGAGCCGATTGCCGCGGTGACCAGGCCCGCGGCCACCGCGGCCGCGCTGCCGCCCGACGATCCGCCCGGGGTATGCCGGCGCGCCCACGGGTTGCGGGTGTGTCCGAACCCGGGCCCGCTGGTGAACGGCCACTGACCCAGCTCACACGTGTTGGTTTTGCCGACGATCACCGCCCCTGCCGCCTTGAGCCGCCGGACGACCTCCGAATCCGCGGTGGCGGGAGCGACATACCCCTCGGTGCCGTAGGCGGTGGGCACTCCAGCAACGTCGACGTCGTCTTTGACCGCGATCGGGATGCCCAGCAGCGGCCCGGTGTCGCCGGCAGCCCGTCGCCGGTCTGCCGCGGCCGCGTCGGCCACCGCCGACTCGGTGAGGACCACCCGGAATGCGTTCAACGTGGACTGGCTCGCCTGAATCTCGCGCAGGGATCGGCCTACCAGCTCGACGGAGGTCACCGAGCCGTTGGCCAGCTGATAGAGAAGATCGGTCAAGGTGGGCAGGCGCTGGTTACCGGACCCGGAAACGGCCCCGGAAGCGGACTCAGAAGCGCCAACCACGGGGTACGAGACTATCGGCGCGGATACCCGCGATGTCGCGCCGGGGTGCGAAACTATGGGGATGCGGCTATATCGAGACCGGGCTGTTGTGCTGCGCCAGCACAAGCTCGGCGAAGCCGACCGGATCGTCACCCTGCTGACCCGCGACCACGGGCTGGTTCGTGCGGTGGCCAAAGGGGTACGTCGCACCCGCAGCAAATTCGGTGCCCGGCTGGAGCCGTTCGCGCACATCGACGCGCAACTGCATCCCGGCCGCAACCTCGACATCGTCACCCAGGTCGTCTCCATCGATGCCTTCGCCACCGACATCGTCAACGACTACGGCCGCTACACCTGCGGCTGCGCGATGCTGGAAACCGCCGAACGCCTTGCCGGTGAAGAGCGGGCGCCCGTCCCGGCCCTGCACCGGCTCACGGTGGGCGCGTTGCGGGCGGTCGCCGAGGGACGTCGTCCTCGCGACCTGCTGTTGGACGCCTATCTGCTCCGTGCTATGGGTATCGCCGGCTGGGCGCCGGCACTGACCGAATGCGCTCGCTGCGCCGCACCCGGGCCGCATCGGGCGTTTCACATTGCCGCCGGGGGCAGTGTCTGCGCGCACTGCCGTCCCGCCGGTGCGACGACACCGCCGTTGGGTGTGCTGGAGTTGATGTCGGCCCTGCACGACGGCGATTGGGAGGCCGCCGAGCAGGCGCCGCAATCGCATCGCGGCTACGTCAGCGGGTTGGTGGCCGCGCACCTGCAATGGCACCTGGAACGTCAGCTCAAGACGTTACCGCTGGTGGAGCGGACCTATCGGATCGATCACACCATTGCCGAGCGTCGCGCCGCGCTGATCAGACAGGTAGGTGAGTGTGGCTAAGAAGGCCGAACGAGTGCTGACGTCCACCGACTTCCCACAGCTGCCCCCCGCACCGGATGACTATCCGACCTTTCCCGACACCTCGACGTGGCCGGTTGTCTTCCCGGCATTGCCGCCGTCGCCCGACGGCGGTCCGCGCCGGCCGCCGCAGCACATCTCGAAGGCGGCTGCGCCCCGAATTCCTGCCGACCGGTTGCCCAATCATGTCGCCATCGTGATGGACGGAAACGGCCGCTGGGCCACCCAGCGTGGCCTGCGCCGCACCGAGGGGCACAAGATGGGCGAGGCGGTGGTGATCGACATCGCTTGCGGTGCAATAGAACTCGGAATCAAGTGGCTGAGCCTCTATGCTTTTTCCACCGAAAATTGGAAGCGTTCGGCCGAGGAGGTCCGCTTCCTGATGGGTTTCAACCGCGATGTGGTGCGACGACGCCGGGAGAACCTCAAGGAGATGGGGGTGCGGATCCGGTGGGTGGGCTCACGGCCGCGGCTGTGGCGCAGCGTCATCAACGAACTGGCGGTGGCCGAGCAGATGACGAAGTACAACGACGTCATCACCATCAACTACTGCGTCAACTACGGTGGACGCACCGAAATTGCCGACGCCACAAGGCAAATCGCGCGCGACGTGGCAGCCGGCCGATTGAACCCGGAGCGGATCAGCGAGTCCACCATCTCCCGGTACATGCAGCGCCCCGACATCCCCGACGTCGACCTGTTTCTGCGGACCTCGGGGGAGCAGCGGTCCAGCAATTTCATGCTGTGGCAGGCCGCTTACGCCGAGTACATATTCCAGGACAAGTTGTGGCCCGACTACGACCGCCGCGACTTGTGGGCGGCCTGCGAGGAGTACGCTTCCCGAAATCGACGGTTCGGGAGCGCCTAGTGCCCTCACTGCAGCAGCGGCTGGCATCGATTCTGCGCGACGTTCTTTCCGTCGAGCAGGAACTCGACGGCGCGTTGACGGTCCGTCATAACGGCACGTTCGCGTCGTTGCGGGTGGTGAGCATCGTCGAGGGCCTCGAGTTGGTGTCGCTCACCCAGATATTGGCGTGGGACCTGCCGCTGAACAGGAAGATTCGCGATCGGGCGGCCAAGCAAGCGCGCGACGTCAACTTCGGCGCGGTCACCGTGCTGGAGAAGACCACGCCCAAGGGTGCGGCCCAGACGGCCACGACGGTAGCCAAGACAGCGTCCAAAACCGCGGATGTGATGCTGCGGTACAACTTTCCCGGCGCCGGGCTGAGCGACGACGCGCTGCGCACCCTGATCCTGCTGGTGCTCGACACCGGCGTCCAGGTACGCGAAGCGTTGCTCGCCGGGGCTCCCTGACGCCGGGATCGACGTCGGCGCTTCGAATGTCAGGCCCGGCAGTCTGCGCAGTTGCCGAAGATTTCGATGGTGTGGCTGACATCGGAAAAGCCGTGCCGGGCAGCCACTTCCGCGGCCCAGACCTCCACTTCGTGGTCGGCCACCTCGATGGTGGAGCCGCAACTGCGGCACACCAGATGGTGGTGATGATGTTCCGAGCAGCGGCGGTAGACCGACTCACCGGTGTCGGTGCGCAGCGTGTCGACGACGCCTGCGGCGGCCATCGACTGCAGGGTGCGATAGACGGTGGTCAGGCCGATGTTTTCGCCGCGGCGGCGTAGTTCGTCGTGCAATTCCTGTGCCGACCGGAAATCATCGACCGTCTCCAGCAGCGTCGAGATCGCCGCCCGCTGGCGGGTGGACCGGACACTGGGTCCGGTCACGGCGACTCCTCACCGGCATGGGCGACCGCGTCGACGACGATATGCGCGAGGTGATGATCGGCAAGCCGGTACAGCACTTCCCGGCCCGACCGCTCCCCGGTGACGACGCCCGCTGCCTTGAGGATCTTCAAATGCTGACTGACCAGCGGTTGCGGTACACCCAGCGCATCGACCAGTTCATGCACGCAACGTTGCGATTCGCGCAATTGCAGCACGATGGCGATGCGTACCGGTGCGGCCAGTGCACGCAGCAACTCGCCGGCGGCGTCGAGAATTTCCCGCGGTGGGGGTGCGGGGGAGCCAGGATGTCCCGAGGAGCTGCGGGCGCCGTGCTCATGATGACCGACCAGGTCGTCGACGGCGACAGGCGTAGCGGGGGACGTCGCCATATCTGAACCACCTCGAGACGTACCGGCAGAAGGGCCGCTTGTCGCGAAAGGATCGCGGACACCTGCGGCTGTCCTCCACTGTCACATGCGTGATGGTGCATGTCAAAGAACCGCCGCCGATCGCTACCATGACTGAGGTTTGTGCGCAGTGATTACCCGCTGCATGCAGTTGCCCGATTCGGGAAGGGAGTGCGGTACCACGTGGCGTCTGTCATCGACACGGTGGTGAACCTGGCCAAACGGCGTGGCTTCGTCTATCCGTCTGGTGAAATCTACGGCGGTACAAAGTCGGCGTGGGACTACGGTCCACTGGGGGTGGAACTCAAAGAGAACATCAAACGGCAGTGGTGGCGGTCGGTGGTCACCGGCCGCGACGACGTCGTGGGTATCGATTCGTCGATCATTTTGCCGCGTGAGGTATGGGTTGCCTCAGGCCATGTCGAGGTCTTCCACGACCCGCTGGTCGAGTCGCTGATCACGCACAAGCGCTACCGGGCCGACCATCTGATCGAAGCCTACGAAGCCAAACACGGGCATCCGCCGCCCAACGGGCTGGCCGACATTCGCGACCCGGACACCGGCGAGCCCGGCCAGTGGACCGAGCCGCGCGAATTCAACATGATGCTCAAGACCTACCTTGGACCTATCGAGACCGAGGAGGGGTTGCACTATCTGCGGCCGGAAACCGCGCAGGGCATCTTCATCAACTTTGCCAACGTTGTGACGACGTCCCGCAAGAAGCCGCCGTTCGGCATCGGCCAGATCGGCAAGAGCTTCCGCAACGAGATCACCCCCGGCAACTTCATCTTCCGCACCCGCGAGTTCGAGCAGATGGAGATGGAGTTCTTCGTCGAGCCGTCGACCGCCAAAAAATGGCACCAGTATTGGATCGACACCCGGTTGCAGTGGTATGTCGACCTGGGCATCGATCCGCAGAACCTGCGGCTGTGGGAGCACCCGAAGGAGAAGCTGTCGCACTACTCCGACCGCACCGTCGACATCGAGTACAAATTCGGCTTCCTCGGCAATCCATGGGGTGAGCTGGAAGGTGTCGCCAACCGCACCGACTTCGACTTGTCGACACATTCACAGCATTCCGGCACCGATCTGAACTTCTATGACCAGGTCAACGACACTCGGTATACGCCCTATGTCATCGAACCGGCAGCGGGCCTGACCCGGTCGTTCATGGCCTTCTTGATCGACGCCTACAGCGAGGACGAGGCCCCGAATGCCAAGGGCGCGATGGAGAAGCGGACGGTGCTGCGACTGGATCCGCGGCTGGCCCCGGTCAAGGCCGCGGTGCTGCCGTTGTCCCGCCATGCGGATTTGAGCCCCAAGGCCCGCGACCTCGCCGCCGAGTTGCGCAGTTGCTGGAACATCGACTTCGACGATGCGGGCGCCATCGGGCGTCGCTACCGGCGCCAGGACGAGATCGGGACTCCTTTCTGTGTGACGGTGGACTTCGACTCGCTCGAGGACAACGCCGTCACGGTGCGCGAGCGCGATGCCATGACCCAAGAACGGATCGCGATCGACAAGGTCGCCGATTATCTAGCGGTCCGGCTCAAGGGCTGCTGCTAGCGCACCCGGATTTCACCGGCGCCGACTGTTTGCTGCGTGTTAGCGGCGCCCGCGGCGTACCCGCCGCTGCGTCAAACGAGCTACAAAGACATGGTTCGCATCCCATACCGCGGCGAAGCCCTTTTCTCGTGGTGGTTGGGGGGTCCACACGGGTGGGTGG